>JAFRPH010000095.1 GCA_017429205.1 Bacteroidales bacterium | reverse complement strand
TTTGGCCGTGCCCGCAGGCACGGAACCCTTTGGTCATCTCACCCAGCAACCCAACCCAACGGGGCGGCCCCGAAGGTTTCCAAAGGGCGATCGGAAAGCCCTTTGGCCGTGCCCGCAGGCACGGAACCCTTTGGTCATCTCACCCAGCAACCCAACCCAACGGGTCGGCCCCGAAGGTTTCCAAAGGGCGATCGGAAAGCCCTTTGGCCGCGCCCGCAGGCACGGAACCCTTTGGCTTTCATCGCCCAGCAATCAACCCAACGAATCGGCCCCGAAGGTTTCCAAAGGGCGATCGGAAAGCCCTTTGGTGCGCCCGCAGGCGCATACCCTCTTCAACATGGTTTCACAAACAGAGAACGAACCCCGCGTCTCAGTCCTCAAACGGGACACTCGACCGATCGGCATTGAGCAGCGCCGCCTCGGCATTGAACCGATACCCGGCCTCCTCGCGGCGGCGGAACTGCAGCTGCTTGGTATGGATATACGCCACATTCGGCTTCGTCGCCTTCGCCGTGGTCACGCTCAGGGTCACACTCCCCGACTGCGAGGCCCGCAGACGCAGTCTGCACAGGATCGGACCGTGCTGGCGGCACTTCGCCAGTCCGATATACTTGTCCGCGGCCTGCGGCACATACCCGGCCTCCTCCACCTGGCAGGCCTTGCCGCAGGTGGGGCACTTGGGCTGGTTCGCCAGCTCGCTGGCCAGGGCGTCCGCCAGGGAGGGGAAGACCTCGCCCCGCGCCTTCCCGTGCCGGTGCTGGTCCGGGTGGATCAGCTGCTTGGGCGTGCGGGCGTACTTCACCGCGTCCTCCGGATCGGGCATCCGCTGGAAGAGCAGGGCGGTGTAATAGGCGTCGTGGACGGCGTTGTGGAACTCCCTGTTCTCCTCCGGCCGGATCTCCATGCGCTCCATCGCGGGCTGGAGGCCCATGCGGTTGGGGAGCTTGAAGGCATCGGAGAACTGGTGCTGGATATCGCACATCGGCGGCAGGCTCGGATGGCAGTCGAAGAAGTCGAGGTTCTGCTGGAGCACGCTGACGTCGTCGCAGCCCCAGGTCAGGAGCAGGTACTCGTCCCCCTCGCGCTCGCACCACTCCACAAAGCGCGCCATCGCCTCGCCGAAGAGCGGGGCGTCGGCCACGGCCTCCTCGTCGATGTGGGTCATGCGCTCGATGCGCGGATGGATGCGCTGATAGCAGGTCGGATGGATCAGCACGGAGATGCTGTCCACGATATTCCTTTCGGCGTCGAGCTTCACCGCGCCGATCTGCAGCATCTCAAAAATCAGCCGGTCGCCCACCTCGCGGTAGACGCGGTTCTGATGATTCAGCGGCTGGTTCCACTCCAGGTCGATGACGATATAGTGCATGAGGTTCCGTCCTTTGATGCTTGATGCCCCGCCGGGATGACGGCAGGCCGTTCCATTATAGCACAGGCGGCGCGGCTTGTGAAGCGCTTTTCCCTCTTGATTTCCGGGGTCGATATGCTATCATATTCAATGAAGAGAAAACCCGGGAAGTGATCCGCTTGCGCAGCATCCGCAGTCTCTACAAGATCGGCCACGGCCCGTCGAGCTCCCACACGGTCGGACCGTACAACGCCGCCCTGCGGTTCCGCGCCGAGTGCCCGGAGGCCGACGCCTTCGCGGTCACGCTCTACGGCTCCCTCGCCTTGACGGGCGAGGGCCACGGCACGATGAAGGCCGTCCGCTCAGCGATCCCCGGCGCGCAGGTCACCTGCGACCCCGACGCCGCCGGCCTCCCGCACCCCAACACGATGCGCTTCACCGCCCTGCGCGGCGGGCAGGTCCTGCGCGAGGTGCACGCCTTCTCCGTGGGCGGGGGCAGCGTCGTCTTTGAGCACGAGCGCGGGCAGCAGCCGCCCGAGGTCTATCCGGAGAAGAACCTGACGGAGATCCTCGGCGCCTGCCGCCGGGAGGGTCTCCCCCTGCCGGCCTTCATCCGGGAGCGGGAGGGCGAGGATCTCGACGCCTGGCTGCGGGAGGTCTGGCAGGCCATGCGCGCGGCGATCGCGCGGGGGCTGAACACCGAGGGCATCCTCCCCGGCGGCCTCGAGGTCAGCCGGAAGGCAAAGCTCCTCCGCCTGCAGCGCTGCTACAACGAGAGCCCCGACGTCACGATGAGCCGCACGATCGCCTCCTACGCCTACGCGGTCAGCGAGGAGAACGCGGCGGAGAACATCGTGGTCACGGCCCCGACCTGCGGCAGCTGCGGGGTGATCCCGGCGGTCTTCTTCTATATGCAGGAGGACCGCGGCTTCCCGGAGGCGGAGATCCTCGACGCCCTGGCCGTGGCGGGCCTGATCGGCAACGTGATCCGCACCAACGCCAGCATCTCCGGCGCGGAGTGCGGCTGCCAGGCGGAGATCGGGAGCGCCTGCTCGATGGCCGCGGCGGGCCTCGCCGCTCTCTACCGGCTGAACCTCGACCAGATCGAGTACGCGGCGGAGATCGCGATGGAGCATCACCTGGGCCTCACCTGCGACCCGGTCGGCGGCCTGGTGCAGATCCCCTGCATCGAGCGCAACGCCGTGGCGGCCCTGCGCGCCATCCACGCGGTGGATCTCTCCCGCTTCCTCTATCAGACGCGGAAGATCTCCTTCGACGTGGTCCTCGACACCATGTACCAGACCGGCCGCGACATGAACGAAAAGTACCGCGAGACGGCCCACGGCGGGCTTGCCCAGATGTATCAAAGGAAGAAATAGAAAGCAGGAGATGAAAGCATGCCGGAGATCAGCAGGTTTTACGGTTTGATCGTGAAGATGATCTTCAATGACAGCGACAAGCATCATAAGCCGCATGTTCACGTTTATTACGGAGAATACGAGGCCAGCGTCGGACTGGACGGAGAAGTCCTCGACGGAAGGCTCCCGGTCAAGCAGTACCGGATGCTGGCCGGATGGATGGCTATCCATGAAGACGAACTGTACGAAGCCTGGAATCGTGCCGTGAGAAGCATCGCGTTTGAGAAGATCGAACCGCTGCGGTGAATCAGGAGGAAAGAATATGTTTATCAGCAATGGCATTGTCTATGGCAGCAGTCCCCATCTCCCCATCAAAGTGGAACAGGTAAAAGTCCTGCCGGACCGGATGATGCTGATCCGCTTCAACAACGGGGAGACCCGGCTGTTTGACACGACCCTGCTGCAGGGAGCCGTCTATGAACCCCTGCGCGATCAGGAAATCCTGGCACGCCCGGAGATCAGCCACGGCATTGTTACCTGGCTGGACGGGGAAATCGACTGCGCGCCGGAATACATGTACGACCACAGCTACGAATACCCGATGGTCGGCTGAACGGCATCCATTCATCTGCTGAACGGAGTGACATGCATGAAACACTATGACGTCGTGATCATCGGTGCGGGACCGGGCGGCATCTTCGCGGCCTGGGAACTGCACGACAAGGCCCCCGCACTCAAGGTGGCCGTGCTCGAGGCCGGCGGCCCGCTGAGCGAACGCCGCTGCCCCATCGACGGGGACCGGATCAGGACCTGCGTCGGCTGCAAGACCTGCTCGATCATGTCGGGCTTCGGCGGGGCCGGGGCCTTCTCCGACGGGAAATACAACATCACCAACGACTTCGGCGGCACGCTCTGGGAGCACATCGGCCGGGCGCAGGCCCTCGAGCTGATGCACTACGTGGACGGGATCAATGTCGCCCACGGCGGCCGGGGGACGCGCATGTTCTCCACCGCCGGCACGCAGTTCAAGAAGCTCTGCATGCAGAACAAGCTCAAGCTCCTCGACGCCTCGGTCCGCCACCTCGGCACCGACATCAACTATCAGGTCCTCGGGGAGATCTACGCCGCCCTGGCCTCGCACATCGACTTCGTCTTCCACAGCCCGGTGGAGCGGATCGAGGTCCTGCCAGAGGGGAAGGGCTATGTGGCGCACACGGCGAAGGAGTCCTTCTCCTGCGACAAGTGCGTCGTCAGCGTCGGCCGCAGCGGGAGCAAGTGGATGGAGACCGTCTGCCGTGAGCTCGGCATCCCCACCCTCTCCAACCGCGTCGACCTCGGCGTGCGCGTCGAACTGCCGGCGGTCATCTTCGAGCACCTGACCGACGAGCTCTACGAGAGCAAGATCGTCTACCGGACCGAGAAGTTCGAGGACCAGGTGCGCACCTTCTGCATGAACCCGCACGGGGTCGTCGTCAACGAGAACACCAACGGCATCGTGACCGTCAACGGCCACAGTTTCGAGAGCCCCGACCTGCGGACGGAGAACACGAACTTCGCCCTGCTGGTCAGCAAGCATTTTTCCAAGCCGTTCAAGGACTCCAACGGCTACGGCGAGTCGATCGCCCGGCTGAGCAACATGCTCGGCGGCGGGGTGATCATGCAGCGCTTCGGCGACCTGATCCGCGGGCGGCGCTCCACGCCCACGCGCATCGAGGAGGGCTTCGTCACCCCGACCCTCGCCGCCACTCCCGGCGACCTGAGCCTCGTCCTGCCCAAGCGGATCCTCGACGGCATCATGGAGATGATCTTCGCCCTGGACAAGATCGCCCCCGGCACCGCCAACGACGACACCCTGCTCTACGGCGTGGAGGTCAAGTTCTACAACATGGAGGTCGCCGTGGACGAGAACCTCGAGACGCCCCTCCCGGGCCTGTACATGATCGGCGACGGCAGCGGCGTCACCCACTCCCTCTCCCACGCCTCGGCCAGCGGCGTCTTTGTGGCGAGGCGGATCGCCGGGTGCGGCAAGGAGGCGTAAAAGCGATGGCATTCAAGGACAAGGCCCTCAAACGGATGGCGGAGAAGCTGAACCGCGCGGGCATCGCCTACACCGTCGGCGCGGGCTGGCTGCTCTGCGTCCGCGGCGTCACCGACACCTTCCACGATTTCGACGTCCTGGTGCCCTTCGCGCAGGCGGAGGTAGCCGACCGCGTGCTGACGAAGCTCGGCATGCGCGGGGAGGTCCGGGAGGGCGAAAAGACTTTCCGCGCCTCCTATCACTTTGACGGGGCGGATATCGACCTGTGCGCCGGCATGGATCTCGGAGGCGGCCTGCACGCCGTCCTCGACGAGACGAGCTGCGAGCGCGAGGAGACCGTCCTCGGCGTCCCGGTCCGCGCGGGCTATCTCGAGGACTGGTATGTGTGGTATTCCCTCTTCGGGAGGACGCAGAAGGCGGAGGCCCTGGAGGCCCGGTTCGCCGCCCGTCCCCCGGAGCACCCGGAGCGCTTCACCGCCTGCGCAGACGGCCCCCTCCCGGAGGAGCTCGCCGAAAAGGTGCGGAAGCTCTGCGGGAAATAATCCCATCAACTGAAAGGAAGCAAAAAACATGTCCAGACTGGGCGATCTGATCCGCACCGAGCGGATCCGTCAGAAAATGACCCCGAAGCAGGTGGCGCGCAAGTGCGGCGTCAGCGAGAGTTATATCATGGCCGTGGAGGCCGGGACCCGCATCATCCAGGATGAGCAGGCCCGGCGGATCCTGCGCTCGATCGGCCTGAAGCAGCAGAACGAGGCCGACTTCACCCTCGACGACATCGCCGCAACGGTCGACCTCGCGCAGGCCAGGCCCTCCCTGGCCCAGGCCGTCGCCGCCAAGCCGAAGCAGCCGGAGGCCGTCAAGGTGGCCTCCACCGAGCCGGAGAAGAAGGACGAGGGCGTCCAGGGCTCCATCTGGCTCGACGCGCTCAAGAGCGTGCTGAAGAACGTGCCGGTGATCAACGCGGTCATGCAGCCCGTGGATCACCGCCTGTTCCCGATCCTCCAGGGCCGCATCGAGGGCGCGAACCCCGACAAGGTCTTCTACTTCAAGGTGCCCGACGACTCCATGCGCGGCTTCCGCATCCACCAGAACGACCTCGCGCTGATCGTCCCGGCCCAGAGCCCGATCGACGGCGCGGTGATGCTCATCGAGTACAACGGCCGCCGGAATCTCCGCAAGGTGAAAAAACTCGATGCCACCACCTTCCTCCTGCAGAGCTACAACCGGGAGTACGAGGCCGAGAACCTGCAGATCAGCGAGATGACCTGCATGGGCCGCGCGGTGAGGATCGAGTTTGAGCCCTGAAGACGGAGGGTTGTATGCTGCTCACGCTGTTTCTGACCTTCGCGAAGATCGGGCTGGTGACCTTCGGCGGCGGGTACGCGATGATCGCGGTGATCGAGCACGTCTGCGTGACCGAGAAGCAATGGATCACGCTCGAAGACCTCCGCAATATCACCGTCATCGCGGAATCCACCCCCGGGCCCGTGGCCATCAACTGCGCCACCTTCGTCGGATACCGGCAGAAGGGCATCGCGGGCGCCGTCGCCGCGACCGTCGGCGTGGTCCTGCCCTCCTTCGTCATCATCTTCCTGATCTCCCTCTTCCTGGACCGCTTTCTGGAGATCGCCTGGGTGGCCCACGCCTTCCGCGGCATCCGCGCGGCCGTCGGCATCCTGATCGTCGACGTGGCCGTCCGCATGATCCGCACCATGCCGAAGGACCCCCTGCGCGTCGCGATCCTCGTCTGTGCCTCCGCGGCGATGCTGCTGATCAATCTCTTCGCCTGGAAGATCTCGACGATCACCCTGCTGCTGGCCTCCGGCGCGGTCAGCCTCGCCTTCTTCCTGCTGCGCGGCGCACGGAAGGGCGGTGACGCCCCGTGATCTATGCGGAACTGCTCATCGGCTTTCTGAAGGTCGGGTGCTTCTCCTTCGGCGGGGCCTACGCGGCGATCCCGCTGATCCGGGACGTCGTCCTCTCCGCCGGCTGGCTGACGGAGGAGGCGCTGACCGACATGATCGCCGTCAGCGAGAGCACGCCGGGGCCGATCATGGTCAACCTGGCCACCTACATCGGCAGCAGCCGGGCGGGCTTCGCGGGCGCGCTGCTGGCCACCTCGGCGGTGGTGCTCCCGGCGTTCGTGATCATCCTGCTGATCATGGCGGTGATGAAGCGGACGATCAAAAACCGGTATGTGCAGGCGGTGATGAAGGGCCTGACGGCCTGCGTCACCGGGGTGATCCTGGTCACCGGCGGATGGATGGTGTACCAGAACGGGTTCCGCCCGCTGTTCGCGGCGGAGCCGGATGTCCGCCCGGTGATCCTCACCGCCGTCCTCGCCGCGATCTGGATCGCGATGAAGTTGAAGCTGAAAAAGAAGGCTTCCCCCATCGGCCTGATCCTGATCGCCGCAGTCCTCGGGGCGGCCATGTATGCCATATGACCGCGGGAACGCCCCGCGGTTTTTGCGTGAACCGGTTTTCCTGCTTGTTTTCTCCTGGAGGGGCGGAGAGGTTCCGCGCTTTGCGGAGCCAGCCCGGATGTGCGGCATTTCACGGCCCACGGCATATAAGTACATCCGGATGATGGAGTGACATGAAAACCCGCCGCCGAGGTATGAATGGCCTTGACGGCGGGGAGTGCTGACGAAGCCTCGAGGGCCTAAGCGCAAAGCATAGACCTTCGGGAGTTCGCCATGGATGGTGGGCGAAGAGGGCGGAGAGTTTTTCGGGGGCGGAGTTTTTCCGCTGCGCATCAGGTGGGGTAAATCCGCTTATCTCATGAAGAATTACCACACTTGAAGCATTCATGGATCACACTTAGTGATATCTCGATATTCTTTTCCGCCATCGCCCTTATGTTCTCTATTTCATTAGCGTTCAACTGTTGTATGATGCTTTGCAATTCATCAATTTCACTTTGTGCATATAGGATTTTTCGTTGAGATGATTTAATCGCAGCATCAAATACGTCTTTACTTCTACTTTTTATTCTGTATCTTTCGTACTCTGCGATGTTTCTTTTCAATGCGTCCTGGTGCGCAATGGAACGGGCAATCATCTCTTCTGCAACGCGTATGGCATTCTTATAGTCTTCAACATATGCATAAGATAATACCTGGTAAAAGCCTTCATTGGTCGGATAGTATGGAAAACTATCATCCACTAGTTTTCGATCAAATTCTTCTCTGAATTCAACTGCTCTTTGTATACTGCTTACTCTTGACAGATCCTCAGATAGAAAGCGCTCGATTGCGATGCGTGCTTGTTGAAAGTTGTCGATACTTGCTTCGTGATTGGGTAACCGTCTGCCGCTATAACGGCCAATGATTGGGCAGTAATTTACTTGACTTGCTTGCTTTATACGAGAAAGACCAATAGGATACGTCAAAGGGAAAAACTCATAGTATACATCAAAGTCTTTTCTTGATGATGGATGGATATCCACCAGCCATAGGTTCTTGAGATCAAACCGAAAGTAACTGCTGTACTTACGGATAAAACCACTGTTCAGCAGAACTGGCTCC
The DNA here is from genome assembly GCA_017429205.1 of Bacteroidales bacterium. The sequence continues at coordinate 908 of JAFRPH010000095.1, read as the reverse complement.
ACAATCTCTCTGAAATCCGCACGTTCTTGTTTGTTCATCTTCTATCTCCAAGAATGATAGTTGTAACTGACAACTTCTTGATTGTGGGCATGGGGTCACCTGCTTCATTATTCGTTACTTGCTCAAGAGCTTTCAATCATTATTATGTAGTTGCTTAACGTCTAGGACAAGTATATAGGTTAGCATTTCCTTGTTGACCAAGGAAGATATATATGATAGAGCCTTATCGCAACTCTGTATAGTATTATCTTCATACGATAATGTATTATCTGATTGATAGCACCAAAGTGCGTAAATGTCCATATCATTTTTGTAGAAAACATCGCCGCCCAATATTATTGTCAGTTTGTTTTCCCTGATATAAGTGATAACGAGTTGACACTCATCATAGGTCAAAAAATATTCCCCGGTAAGTGTGCGTATACGGCCGACATGTAGCCGAACGAACAGGTCTCTTTGGGTCATGATACATACCCTCTATCATCACATATTCTTATTCTCTTTTAAAGAATCGATGGTATATGAAACCATCTTTTAGCGAAATAATGTACTCGAAACGCCATCATATTGCTTGCTTCCGGTATTGTTTGTGCCTGGCATCAAAACCTTTAGGTACATCCAGGTCGTGGTTTACTCACTCCATGGCTGGTTCGTCTCATATTTTGAGGGATGTGCACGGTATTCTTCATAGTCATCAATATAGTAGAACCATCCATCGCCCAATTCTTCACAATATATCTGAAACTCTGTTTTAGGGGTGCCTTGCCTGTACGGTTTCAGGACATCGGTAACAGAAAGTTTCAGGACATCGGTAAGGGTTTGTGTCAGGACATCGGTAAGACTTCACGGTATAATTGGCACGAGGGGGGTGCCGGAAATGCCGTGGAAGGAGACCGACGCAATGAGAG
>JAFRPH010000094.1 GCA_017429205.1 Bacteroidales bacterium | reverse complement strand
TTGTTTACTTTGACAGATCATTCCGTTGATAAGGGAATGCGCCTGCGGGCGCACCAGAGGGCTTTCCGATCGCCATCTGGACTCCTTCGGGGCCGACACGGTAATGATAGGCTTTGGGAACCGCAGGCGTGAAAACCTCTCTGTCACTGCGGTGACATCTCCCCTTTCAGGGGAGACAGGGGCAGTAAGTTACCCAAACCTCCCCTGAAAGGGGAGGGGGACCGCCGCAGCGGTGGAGAGGTTCTCCATGCATACTGTACAGATCACTATGCTCAACGAGACGGCCCCGAAGGGTCCAGGGGCGATCGGAAAGCCCCTGGCGCGCTCCGCAGAGCGCGTATCCCCTTTCCCCAAAGCGTTTCCCGAACTTTCCGTGAAGAACCCACAATGAACGCATGACAAAAGCACCGCGATGCCTCGTGAGAGACTTCGCGGTGCCTTTGTCGTCAGCCGGCGATCAGAACTTCAGCGGGTTCACGCGCACAGCCGGGCCCATGGTGCTGCTCAGATAGATCGAGCGGATGTAGGTGCCCTTCGCGGTGGCGGGCTTCGCCTTGATGATCGCTTCCATCAGGGTGGTCAGGTTCTCGTTCAGCTTCTCGACGCCGAAGGAAACCTTGCCGATGGGGCAGTGGATGATGGCGGTCTTGTCCAGACGATACTCGACTTTACCGGCCTTGATGTCGTGGACAGCCTTGGTCACGTCCATGGTGACGGTGCCGGACTTGGGGTTCGGCATCAGGCCCTTCGGGCCCAGCACACGGCCGATGCGGCCGACAACGCCCATCATGTCCGGGGTGGCCACGCAGACGTCGAAGTCGAACCAGTTCTCCTGCTGGATCTTGGCGACCATATCCTCAGCGCCCACATAGTCGGCGCCGGCGGCCTGGGCTTCCTGAGCCTTGGGGCCCTTGGCGAAAACCAGGACGCGGGTCACCTTGCCGGTGCCGTTGGGCAGCACGACCGCGCCGCGGACCTGCTGGTCAGCGTGACGGGGGTCGACGCCCAGGCGGACGGACACTTCGACGGTCTCGTCGAACTTGGCCTTGCCGGTCTTGATGGCCAGATCACAGGCCTGATCGGGATCATACTGCGTGGTGGAGTCGATCAGCTTCGCGCTCTCGACATACTTCTTGCCATGCTTCATTTCAATTCCTCCCATGTGGTGATAACGGCGCTCTGTCCTCCCACATTTCTCTGATGATTACTGTTCGACAGTGACACCCATGCTGCGGGCCGTGCCGGCCACCATGCTCTCGGCGGCTTCGATGCTCGCGGCGTTCAGGTCGGGCATCTTGATCTTCGCGATCTTGTTGACCTGCTCCTTGGTCAGCTGACCCACCTTGTCCTTGTTGGGACGGGCGGAAGCGGTCTCGATGCCCAGCTCCTTCTTGATCAGCACCGGCACCGGAGGCGTCTTGGTGATGAAGGTGAAGGAACGGTCAGAGTAGACAGTGATCACCACCGGGATGATCATGCCCATTTCGTTCTTGGTGCGCTCGTTGAACTCCTTGCAGAAGCCGGGGATGTTCACGCCGTGCTGGCCGAGCGCCGGGCCGATGGGCGGAGCCGGATTGGCCTTGCCCGCGGGAACCTGCAGCTTGATGAATGCGGCGACTTTCTTTGCCATGTTGATGGCACCTCCTAAACGTGTGTGGTGATGCGGAAGCTCACGCTTCCTCCCACGCCTGCGCTGTCAAGGGCGCAGGCTGCCTCGCCCCCCGCGAAGGGGGCGCAAGAGCCTTTCTGCCGGGCGGACCTCAGTCCACCCGCTGCACCTGATCCATGGGCAGCTCGACCAGCTGCTCGCGGCCGGCGAACATCATGACCTTCACCTTGACGGTGCCAAGCATCGGGTCGATGTCCTCCACCGGGACGATCAGGTTTTCCAGCGTGCCGGAGAGCACGCGGACATCCTGGCCGATGGCGATGTCTGTCTTGACCTCCGCCGCGACCGGGTTGAGCATGTTGTCCACTTCCTCGTCGGAAAGCGGGACAGGCTTGCTCTCGGGACCCACAAAGCCGGTGACGCCGCGGGTGTTGCGCACCAGATACCAGCTCTCGGTGGTCCAGATCATCTGCACCATCACGTAGCCGGGGTAGATCTTGCGCTGCACCTTGATGCGCTTGCCGTTGCGGATCTCCTCAACCTCTTCCATCGGAATCCGGATATCGCGGATCAGCTTGGACATCTCGGGGCTGTTGTCCACACTCTTGCGCAGGGTGTCGAGGACCTTGTTCTCGTACCCCGAGTAGGTGTGCACCACATACCAGCAGAGCTTGCCCGCCTGCTCCTGCGGCACCATGGAGTCCTGGATTTTGTTGCTGTTGTCGCTCATGTGTGCTCCTGTGACGCTTGGTCCTGGAATGGGGAGATTACTCGGCTGCCTCGCCGGAAGCGGGCGCTTCGGCGGGCACATCCGTCGCCGGAGCCTCGTCCGTTGCGGCGGGGGCGGCCTCGACGGTTGCATTAGCCTCGACGGTCGCGGCGGCGGGCGCCTCAACGGTGTCGGCGGCCTCGGCAGTGGTGATGACCGCCGGCGCGGGGGTCGGGGTCACCTGAGCGGGCTTGAGACCGATCAGCGCGGAAGAGCCGAGGTCGAACAGGCCGATGATCACCATCATCACCACGATGAACACCAGGACGATGATCGAGTAGGTGATGGTCTTCTGCTTGCTCGGCCAGGTCACGCGCTTGAGCTCGTGAACCATGTTCCGGAAGGGGGTCGCGATCCGCTGGGGAAGGGCCTTGATCCAGTTCAGGAACTTGTTGCCGCCCTGATTCTGGTCCTTGGGCTCCTTCGCCTTGACGGGCGTTTTCTTCTCGTCAGCCATCGTTTTCACATCCTCACGATCTTACCGGGTCTCGCGGTGCACAGTATGCTTCCTGCAGAAGGGGCAATACTTCTTCAGCTCCACGCGGTCCGGGGTGTTCTTCTTGTTCTTCATGTTGTTGTAGTTGCGCTGCTTGCACTCCGTGCAGGCCAGGCAAACCTTCTGACGAACGCCTTTCGCCATGCTTGGACACCTCCTGCGTTTCGATTATTCGATGACCTTGGCCACGACGCCGGAACCAACGGTACGGCCGCCCTCGCGGATGGCGAAGCGCAGGCCCTGCTCCATGGCGATGGGGGTGATCAGGGTGATCTCCATGTCGATGTTGTCGCCGGGCATGA
>JAFRPH010000019.1 GCA_017429205.1 Bacteroidales bacterium | reverse complement strand
AACTACTACAAGTCGAATAAGCCTGAAGAAGTGGCCACGATCATTGCAGAACTGACAAGCGGATGCAGGACAACTGCAACTTATTGAAACCGTGAAAGAGAAAACAGACTAAAAACTGTAAACAAAAATCAGGACGGGTCAAACTTCACCTCGACGGGTTTACCATCATAGGAGACCGCCACGCCGGGGGCGTCGGGGTCGTAGGGCCACGGGGTGGCCGGGTCGACCACGACTACGCGGAAGGTGCGGGTCTGGAGCATGCCATCGAAGGAGCCTTTGCGCTCGCCGATGGTGAGGGTGCGGGCGGCTTCGTCCCAGGTGATGGGGATGTTGGCGAAGAAGCCCTTCTCGTAGTTGTAGTTCACGTTCTCGTCCTCGTAGAGGTTGAAGCAGGCGTCCTTGCCGGCATAGACGGCGAGGAGAATGTCGTCCGCGGGCTTCTCGTCGGACCACTGCATGGCAGGGCCGAAGGGGATGATGGAGCCGGCGCGTACGTAGAGCGGCATGCGAGAGTAGGGGGCGTCGACCTCCGCCCAGCCGCCGCTTTCCTTCAGCGGGCGGGATTCCGGATCGATATACCGGCCCGTATAGAAGTCATACCAGCCGCCGGCCGGGAAATAGACACTGCGGCTGCGGGCCTGGTACTCGTACACCGGGCACGGCATCAGGGCCGGGCCGAAGAGCCACTGGTCGGACAGGTCGCGGACCTCCGGATCGCCCGGGAAGTCCATCGGCAGGCCGCGCATGATTGTGTAGTCATCGAAATGGACGGCGCCCGCGAGGGAATAGATATACGGCATCAGGCGGTAGCGCAGGCGCATGTACCAGAGGATGGACTCGTATGTTTCCGAGCCTTCCTCGGCGATGTTCCAGAGCTCGCGCGCCGGCGCCTGCCCGTGGGTGCGGAACAGCGGGACGAACGTGCCGAACTGGTGCCAGCGGGTCTGGAGCTCCCGCCATTCGGGGAGGTTCGCCGGGTTGTAGAACTTGCTCATCACCGAGAAACCGCCGATGTCCATGCCCCACATCGGCAGACCGGCCATCGAGTAGCCGAGGCCCGCGGCCATCTGCATCCGCATATCCTCCCAGGACGTGCCGATGTCACCGCTCCAGGAGGCCGTGGAATAGCGCTGGAGGCCCGCAAAGCCGTTGCGGGTAAGGAGGAACACGCGGGTATTGGGATTGACCTCGCGCTGGCCGGTGTAGATGGCGTCGGCATTCACGAGGGAATAGGCCGTGAAGTATTCCGTGGACGGACCGAGGGCCGTCGGGGTGAGGAGCCACTTGAAATAGTCCCAAGGGAGGCAGTCGCGGAGGTTCGGTTCCGAAGCATCCATCCACCACGCGTCGATCTTCTTGCCATACTTGGAATAGAGGGTCTCGTCCATCTGGCGCCAGAACATCTTGCGGCCGCCTTCGGCATAGGCATCGTAGAAGGTCTGCGGGTGGTTGAGCCAGTCCACGAGGCCGGTGTCCTCGGCATGCGTGTAGGCAAAGCCTGCTTCCTTGAGCTCTTTATAATGGTCCGTATTCGTGTAGAACTTGGGCCAGACGCTGATCATGAAGCGGCCGTGCATCGCATGGACGTCGTCGAGCATCTTTTCCGGATCCGGATAGCGGGAGGCCTCGAACTCGTGGCTCCCCCACTGGTCCTCCTTCCAGTAATGCCAGTCCTGGACGATGTTGTCGACCGGAATCTCCCGCTTGCGGAACTCCGCGAGCGTGCTCACGAGCTCGTCCTGCGTGGTATAGCGCTCGCGGCTCTGCCAGAAGCCGAAGGACCACTTCGGGTACAGGGAGGCCTTGCCCGTAAGGGTGCGGTAACCGCTGATGACTTCGTCATAGTCGTCGCCCGCCATGAAGTAGAAATCCAGCTCGGGCTCGAATTCCGACCAGAAGCTCAGGCGAGCCTGGTCCTCCGCGCTCTGGGGCACGGCGACCTTCAGGCTGAAGTAGGAAACGCCGCCGTCGGGCTCCCAGGTCACCTTGACGGGCTTCCTTTCGCCCGCGTTGAAATGGACCTTATAGCGGAAGCTGTTGGGGTTCCAGGCCGGACGCCAGCGGCGGGACATCATTTCCTCGCCGCCGATTTCCGTGGCCTGGAAGCCGGCGTAGTACTGGGAGAAATAGTAGTCGCCCTCCACCGGCGCCTCGATCTCGCCTTCGTAGGTCACGATGGCGCCCTGGAGCGGCAGCTTGGGCAGGTTGCCGATCAGCCGCTCATTGTCGTACTCCAGCGCTTCCTCACGCTGGACGAGCGTCTGGCGGCGGGTGACGTAGGTTCCCGTCAATGCGCCTTCGACGCCGTCCTTGTCATAGAGCTTGAACACCCGGCCCAGCTGCTGGAAGGGGTTGGGATTGCCCCAACGGCTCCAGGAGTAGGCGTCGAACAGGAGGCCGTAGCCCTTGGAAGAGACCACGAACGGGATGCTGATCTTGGTATTGTATTGGTAGAGTTCCTCATTGAGGCCCTTGTGGTCGAACTCGCCCGTCTGCTGCTGGCCGAGGCCGTAGAATGCTTCGTCGGCGGGAGAGTCGAAGACCACCTGCGTGGAGAAGGCCTTCTTGCCTTCCACCTCGATGGGCGCGAAAGCCATCTTGCCACCCTCGCCGGAGCTCAAGAGCGTCTTGCCCTCCGCATCCGTAAAGTCCAGCTTCCCGGTGGCCGGGTCCACGGTGACGGCCAAGGCCGATGTCGCCACCTTCACCAGGCCGCCTTCCGCCGTCACGGTGAAGGGCGTCTTTTCCTTCACGGGAAGCACTACGAGGCTCTTCCGGTCGTTGAACTTCTTGTCCGGGGTCGCGGAAACGCGGACGAGCTTCTCGCCCAGCACCTGGAGCCGGACCTGAACCGGTGGTTCGACAAGCTCACCAGCCGGTTCCTGAGCCTGTCGAAGGACCGGCGCCTGGAGCTTCACGGTCACGGTGTTGCCTTTCACGGAATAATCCTTCGGACCGCAGGAGAGGGGAAGGAGCGCGACGGCCGTCGCAAGGAGGAGAATCTTGGAAAAACGCATAGGTCAATGGGATAATCATTCAAAAATACGGATTTTCATTCGGAAAACAAACGGGCGGAAGCCGTCTTTCGGGAAAAATGACTATCTTCGTAAGAATCAACAACAATCCGATACCGATGAAAAAGATCCTCGTCGCCGCTGTGGCCCTCGTGATTGCGTTCGCCCCGGCTTCCCTGGCCCAGCGTCCCGGCCCCCGCCCGGGCGCCAAACCCGACACCGAAAAGAAAGACAAGGAAGAAGCCGAGAAACCGGCGCCCGAACTGAAAGTGACCGCCGGCCTGTTCGGCGTCGCCCAGCACGAAAAAGACTGGTACTTCGACATTCCGGACAGCCTCCTCGGCCGCCGCATCCTCGCCGTCACGCGTTTCGTGAAGCACACCCCCGGCGCCTCCGAGTACGGCGGTGAAATGATCGCCAACCGCATGATCTACTGGGAGAAAGCCCCCAACGGCAACCTCCTCCTGCGCATCGACCCGAACGTCATCCACTCCGAAGAAGGCGACGAGATCGACCTCGCCGTGAAGGCCAGCTCGGAGAACCCGATCGTGGCCTCGCTGAAGCCCGAGAAGACGGCTTCCGCCGGCTGCACCCGCGTGAAGGTGACCTCCCTGTTCGAGGGCGACAACCAGCCCTTCTCGCTGACCCCGGCCACCAAGCGGTCCTACAACCTGGGTGGCATCAAGGGCGACGCCTCCTTCATCCAGAGCATCCGCACCTACCCTATCAACACCGAGGTGACGACCACCAAGACCTTCACCTATAACGCGCCCACGCCCACCGCGAACGGTCCGGCCGCCCGGGCCAACACGCTGTCGGCCGGCACCCAGGCCGGCGTCGTGACGCTCGTGCTCAACACCTCGATGATCCTCCTGCCCGAAAAGCCCATGCAGCCGCGCTGGTTCGACGCCCGCGTCGGTTACTTCGCCGACGGCTACACGGAGTTCACCGACGAGCAGCAGGAAGTGGAGCGCATCCGCTTCATCACCCGCTGGCGCCTGGAAGCCCGTCCGGAGGACGTGGAGAAGCAGAAGCGGGGCGAGCTCGTGGAGCCGATCAAGCCGATTGTCTATTACATCGACCCGGCCACCCCGAAGCAGTGGCGTCCGTACCTGATCGCCGGCGTGAACGACTGGCAGAAGGCCTTCGAGCAGGCCGGCTGGAAGAATGCCATCCACGCCGAGGAATGGCCCGAGGACAACCCCGACATGAGCCTGGAGGATGCCCGGTTCTCCGTGATCCGCTACCTCGCCTCCTCCACGGCGAACGCCTATGGACCCAATGTCCACGACCCGCGCTCCGGCGAAATCCTCGAAAGCCACATCGGCTGGTATCACAATGTGATGACGCTCGTGCACGACTGGTACCAGGTGCAGGTGGGCGCCGTGGATCCGCGCGCCCGCAAGATGAAATATGACGACGAGCTGATGGGCGACCTCATCCGCTTCGTCTCCTCCCACGAGGTGGGCCACACCCTGGGCCTGCGCCACAACATGGGCTCCAGCAGCCAGACTCCGGTGGAGAAGCTCCGCGACAAGGAGTGGGTGGAAAAGCACGGCCACACCGTGTCCATCATGGACTACGCCCGCTTCAACTACGTGGCGCAGCCGGAGGACGGCATCGGCAAGGACGGCCTGTATCCGCGCATCAACACCTATGACAAGTGGGCCATCGAATACGGCTACAAGCCCACGCCCTTCAAGACCGCGAAGGAAGACCACCTGTACTGGAACAAGGTCATCATCGACCGGCTCGCAGCCCAGCCCGAACTCTGGTTCGGCGGCGAAGGCTCCGACTCCGACCCGCGCGCCCAGCGCGAGGACCTCAGCGACGACGCCGTCGCGGCCAGCGACTACGGCATCAAGAACCTCAAGCGCATCATCGGCCAGCTGCCGGAGTGGAACGCGGAGGAAGCCGACCAGTTCGACAACGTCTCCCGGATGTACAAGGCTCTCCTGGGCCAGTACAACCGCTACGTGGGCCACGTGGCGGCCAACATCGGCGGCCGCTTCGTCACGAACCACAGCATCGAGCAGCCCAACGCCGTCAAGTACGCCCCCGTCCCGAAGGACCGTCAGAAGCGGGCCCTGAACTGGCTGAATGACAACCTGTTCCGCAAGCCCATCTGGCTCGTGGACGTCCCCTACATCTTCGAGATCACCGACCGCCCGGACACCCAGATCACCCCGTACGCGAAGACCGCCATCTCCGGCCTGCTGAACGTCCAGAAGCTCGAGCGCATGGGCCAGTTCGCGGAGTACGGTTCCGGCAACTACGCCCCCGAGGAGTTCCTGGACGACTTCACAGGCATGATCTTCGAGGAGCTCTACAAGGGCCGCGCGACCGACAGCTGGCGCCGCTATCTCCAGCGCACCTACGTCTCTTCCGCCCTGGAGGTCATCGCGAGCCGCCTAGCGGAAGGCACCGACGCCCGCACCCTCCTCCTCGGCAAGGTCACCGAAATCCAGAAGAAGGCCGCCAAGGCAAAGTCCTCCGACGCCGCCACCCAGGCCCACTGGACCGAACTCTCCCAGATGATCGAGAAGGCGCTGAAATAGCGTCCCGCCCATCTACCTGGCTTTCAGCCATTTACAGAAAACTCCCTGGTGCAAATGTACCAGGGAGTTTTTCGTAACACGTTGGAGAGCAACCTGTTGGGTGGGACGCTAATCCGGAAGGATGAAGATGACGGGAAGGGTGTAGGTGACGCGGACGGGCTTGCCGTCCTTGATGCCGGGTTTCCACTTCGGGGAGCTCTTGACGACACGCACGGCTTCGGCGTCCAGGGACGGGAACACGCCCTTCTCCACCTCCACTTCCTGCACGCCGCCGTTCGTGCCGATCACGAACTTGACCCGGACCGGACCGTCGATGTGGGCGGCCTTGGCGTCCTTCGGGTACTTCAGATGGGCCGTGACCCAGGCGGAGAAGGCGTCAGTGCCTTTTCCCTTGAAGGTGGGCCACTGGTCCGGCGCCTGCGCCCGGGCCCATTCTTCCGCGTGCCGGGGGCCGTTCGCCTTGCGGACGAGGTGCCCGCCGGCCATCTCAATCGTCGTGCCGTTATACACCGTACGGCGGCCGACGACCGTCAAGGTGTCGCCGACGACGACCTGCATCTGCACGAAGCTCACGTCCGATCCCGGCCGACCGTCCACGAGGCCGTAAATGTAGGCCTCTCCCGTTTCGTCCTTCAGCCAGAAGACGCCGCGCGGATTGCTTCTCAGCCGGCTCACCACACCGTGCAGTTCAACCAGCGACGTGTCGCTGCCGGACATCTTGTTGAACTCGTCCGCGGTCTTGCGGACGCCCTGCGCGGCGGCGGGAATACCGGCAGCAAGGGCTAAAAGGACAAAAACTAAGCGTTTCATTTCTTCCGGGCAGGCAGGAACAAGCTGGCGATGGAGAGGAGAAGCAGGAGAATCAGGGTGATGGAAGAGGCGCGGGAAACGTTCGCGCCGATGCGGTAGGAATCGGGGTCGAAGCGCATCACGAGGTCGTGCTCGCCCGCCGGGAGCTGCGCGGCGCGAAGCGTCCAGTCCGCACGGAAGATATCGACGGGAGCGCCGTCGACCTTCGCTCTCCAACCGTTGGGATAATAGATCTCGCTGAAGACGGCGAGACGGTCGGTCGACGCGGTGTAATGATAATGGAGCTCGTTCGGGGCGTAGGAGGTCATCACGATGGTGTCCGTGGTATCGGCCGGCGCGGCGGTCACCGACGGCATGTCCTTGCCGACGACGGCCTGGCGCCGCAGGTCGACACTGCCCAGGAAGGCGATCTCCTCGTCCGGCGTCGCGGCCGGGACGACCTCGTCCACGAACCAGGCGGTGCCGAAAGCGTTCGGGTTCACCACCGGCATGAAATCGCCATAGATGACGATATACTTCGTGTTCAGGGCACTCAGGACCGGTATCTCCGGCAGGTTCTGTTTCAATTCCTCGAAGGTTTCAGAGCGCTGGAGAGTCGCGTAAAGCTGGTTGATTTCGTCCACCAGATAGTGGTCGATGAGGTCCTGGTAGCGCTGGAGCTTGGCGGGGGAATACCCGCCGATGCTCTTGTGGTGGAAGGACGGCACCGCCGAATTGAACACGCTGACGGAGAGGTCCAGGACGCGATAGGACGGGTCCGGATCGGCCATGATGAGATTGTCCACGACCCGCACGGCGAAGGGTTTCCGGAAGTCCTTCATCGTAGTGAAGTGGTCGTCGTTCAGGTAGCGCTTGCCCGTGACGAAGAGATTCACGAGAATCAGCGCGCAGAGGGCGAGGCTGGCGACGACCTTGCGGATGGGGTTCTTCTCTTCCGGCAGGCAGGCCCAAAGCAGGATGCCCCAGGCGCCGAGGATAAGGAGAAAGGAAATCAGGGCATCCTGGCGCAACAGGGCGATGCGGTCCGCTTGGAAGGCCTCGATGACGACCTCCTGCTGGCCCGCGTCGGCCATCGACGTGAAATCGCCGGCAAGCGTCGGAATCAGGAAGAACAGGAGGCAGAAACCGCCCGTGAGGGCGAAAGCGAGGCCGCTCTTTCTCAGGAACGCCTTCCGGTCATAGCCGTCCTTGACGATCCGGTCCAGGGTGAGGAAGCCCAGCACGGGCAGCGTCACCTGCAGGATGACGAGCGCCATCGACACTGTCCGGAACTTGTTGTACAGCGGCAAAATCTTGAAACAGAGCTTCGTAAAAACCATAAAATGGTTGCCCACCGCCATCAGGATGGCGAGCACCGTGGCTGCGATGATCCACCACTTGTCCTTCCCCTTGTACAGGAACAGGCCCAGGACGAACAGGAACACGGTGATGGCGCCCATGTACATCGGTCCGGCCGTATATGGCTGCGGCCCCCAGTACAGGGGCAGGGCCTTCGCGATTTCGCGCGTTCCCGTCTGGCCGGCTTGCTTGAGGAGCTTGACGGTCTCGGACTTGTCCGGGTCCATCGGCTGCGACGACGCGCCGCCGTTGAAGTTCGGGATCAGCAGGTTGGGCAGTTCATTCCAGCCGTAGGACCACGCCGTGGCGTATTCCAAGTCCAGGCCGCGGCGACTCTTGCCCGTGCTCTTGCTCTCGCTCTTGCCCTTGACCGCGGCGTCCTGCGTCAGTTCCGAGCCTCCGCGCATCGTGTTCGGCGTGTACTTCGCGACCGGAAGCAGCTTGTTCACGTTCGTGGCGATGCCCACGAGGCCCACGCCCAGCAGCAGGGCCGACGCGATGAAAAAGCGCGAGATGCGCGTCTTGCGCACCGTTTTCGTCGTCAGGGAGTCCTTCTCCTTGCGAACCAAGATGTCGATGAAGAAGACCAGGGCATACAGCATCACCAGAATCGCCAGGTAATAGGTGATCTGCTGGTGGTTGGCCTTGACCTGCATGCTCAGCGCGAGGCCGAACAGGACGGCGCCGATGATGACTTTCGCGAGCCAGCGGCGCTTGGATTCGGTGCTCCGGTAGGTATAGACGAGCGCGGCCATCACCCACGGGAAGAAGGCGATCGCCTGCATCTTCGTGTTATGGCCCACCTGGATGATCTGGAAGTTGTACGAGCAGAAAGCGATGGCGACGGCGCCGCCGATGGCCAGCGGCCAGCTGACGCCGAGCGACAGCATCAGCAGGAACGAGCCCAGCAAGGCGATGAAAAGGTACGTCGCGGGCCGCTTGCCCGTCATCAGCAGGTCGTAGATGGCCTGCGTGGCATCTCCGCCGTTCTTCGTGGAGATGGCCGCCGTGGGCATGCCGCCGAACATCGCGTCCGTCCAGTAGGTCGGGTCGTCCGGGTGCGCCTTGTTCCATTCCGACATCTCGTTGGACATTCCATAATAGCCGGAGATGTCGGTCTGGTTCACGACCTTGTTACTCAGCACCTGCGGTACGAAACCGTAGCTGAGCCCGAGGAAAAAGACGACGGCGCCGAGGGCGATGAGGATGTTCTTCAAGAATTTCTTGTCCATATCTTACTTGTTTTCGGTGGAGACCCGCTCCAGCAGGGCGGCGAGCTCGCGGGTGAGGTTGCGGCGGGAGAAGCGGTCGATGTCGCCCGTGACGGGCGGCACGCCGCCGGCCTTGTGCCGCTCCCAGGCCTGGTCAATGAAATCGCGCATCGCCTCCAGGTTGTCCCAGTCGGCGGTGACGCCGGCACCGGTGTCGGCGAGGACGCGGGCCATCGCCCCGTCCTCCTGGCCGATGCCGAGCACGGGCCGCCGCGAGGCGAGGTACTCGAACAGCTTGCCCGGCAGGATGGGCCGATATTCCGGATCGTTGCGCAGCGGAAGGATGAGGACCGAGGCGGCGAGCTGCTCGCGGACCGCCGTGAGGTGGTCGCAGTAGCCGAGGTCCACGACATTGTCGAGGAGCCCCGCCTCCTCGATGGCGGCGTACACCTCGCGGTCCACCCTGCCCACCAGCCGGAGCCGGAGCGCCTTCTTGAACGCCGCATCGGCCCAGGCCTTGACACCCAGGACTTTCCAGAGGTTCAGCGGATTGCCGTCGGCGGCGAACAGGCCCGTGTGGACGATGTTGAAAAGGCCGTCCGGCTCGACCGGCTGGTTGAAATCGCCGCCGTCGAAGCCGTTCGTGATCATCGCCACGGGCGTTTTCGTCTGCGCCTGGAACTCTTCCTGCACGAGCGGCGTGACGGCCAGCACGGTGGAGCATTCGTCCAGCACGGACTGCTCCATCGCCCGGAGCCGGCGCCAGGTGCGGGGCGTCATCGGCAGGTGCTTGAGGTAGTACATCCGGCTCCACGGGTCGCGGAAATCGGGAATCCAGGGAATCCCGAGCTCCTTGTGCAGCCGCTGGCCGATCAGATGCATCGAGTGCGGCGGACCGGTCGTGACGATCGCGTCGACCGGATGCTCCGCCAGGTATTTCTTCAGGAAACGCACGCTCGGCCGCACCCAGCCCACGCGGGGATCCGGCACGAACAGGTTGCCGCGGATCCACAGCGACAGGCGCTGCTTGAACGTCTTCTTCCCGGACGAGATTTCCGTGACCTCGCCCTTGGACGCGCCGGCCGTGAGCGTCTTCATGTCCGTCGATGCGCCCTTGCCCATCAGCTTGCGGTAGATGTCGTACGGCTCGGTGATGGGACGGCGGAGGATTTCCGCCTCGCGCGGAATCTCCGCCTCCAGGGTATGGTCGATGGCCGTATATTCCGGATTCTCAGGCGTATAAATGACCGGCTGCCACCCTTCCTGGGGCAGGTATTTGGCGAATTTCACCCACCGCTGGACCCCCGAACCGCCGGACGGCGGCCAGTAGTAAGTGATGACGAGGACGCGTTTCATAAGACTACAAAGTTAACTAAAAAATCGTATCTTTGTATGTTCCGAAAAAGCAGACAGTATGGCGAAGATGGCGGAAGACACCCCCCTGATCAGGCAGTTTTTCGAGGTGAAGGCACAGCACCCCGAGGCGCTGCTGCTGTACCGCGTGGGAGACTTCTACGAGACCTACTCGGACGACGCCGTGACGGCGTCCCGGGTGCTGGGCCTCGTGCAGACAAAGAAATCCAACGGCGACAAGGGGCCCATCCCGATGGCCGGCTTCCCGCACCACGCCATCGAGAACTACCTCACGAAACTGGTCCGCGCCGGCTTCAAGGTGGCCATCTGCGACCAGCTGGAGGACCCGAAGTTCGCGAAGAAACTCGTCAAGCGCGGGGTGACGGAAATCGTCACGCCGGGCATCTCCTTCGGCGAGAACATGCTGGAAATCAAGGAGAACAACTACCTCTGCGGCCTCGCCTTCGAGCGCGACCAGTGCGGCGCCGCCTTCCTGGACGTGTCCACGGGACAGTTCCAGGTGGCGCAGGGCTCGCTGGACTACATCGGCACGCTGATGGGCTCGCTCTCCCCCAAGGAGCTCGTCGTTCCCCGGAGCTACGAGAAGGGCGTCAAGGACCGTTTCGGCGACTATTACACGACGTCGCTGGACGAATGGGCCTTCGTGTATGACGCGGCGGTGGAGAAACTCAAGCGGCAGCTCCGCGTGGACAGCCTCAAGGGCTTCGCGGTGGACACGATGCCGCTCGGGCTGTGCGCGGCCGGCGCCTTGATGGTCTATCTCGAGCAGACCCAGCACGTGGGCCTGCGGAACATTTCCACCCTCGGCCGCATCGACGAGGCCAAGTTCGTGTGGATGGACCCGTTCACCCTCCGCAACCTGGAGGTCTTCCAGGCCGCGTCGGGCCGCGAGGGCGTGTCGCTGGTGGAAACCATCGACAAGTGCTCCTCGCCGATGGGCGCGCGCCTGCTCCGCAACTGGCTCGCGATGCCGGTCCTGGACCGGAAAGAGCTGGACAACCGCTACGACATCGTGCAGTTCTTTGTCGACAACCCCGACACCCTGGTGCAGGTGCAGGAGGAGCTGGGCAAGCTCGGCGACCTGGACCGCATCCTAGGGCGCGTCGCGAACGGCAAGGCCCTCCCGCGCGAGGTCCTGCAGCTCAGCCGCGGCCTCGCCCAGCTCGGCCCGCTGCGCGAAAACTGCACCGGCAAGGGCTGCGACGCCCTGGACAAGCTGATGCGCGGGCTCGTGGGCTGCGAGAAGATCTACAAGGAGATTGTCAACACCCTGGACCCGGAGCCGGCCGCCCAGATCGGCAAGGGCCCGGTCATCGCCGAAGGCGTGAACGAGGACCTGGACGAGCTGCGCGGGCTGTCCGGCAGCGGCAAGGACTACCTGCTGGAAATGCAGCAACGGGAGGCCGAGCGCACCGGCATCCCCTCGCTCCGAATCGCCTACAACAACGTTTTCGGCTACTATATCGAAGTCCGCAACACCTTCAAGGACAAGGTCCCCCCGGAGTGGATCCGCAAGCAGACCCTGGTCAATGCGGAGCGCTACATCACCGAGGAGCTGAAGGAATACGAGGAGAAGATCGTCACGGCGGAAAGCCGCATCTACGAGATCGAAACCCGCCTGTACGCCAACCTCATCGCCCACGTCCAGGACTGCATCGTCGCCATCCAGAAGAACAGCCGCATCCTGGCGAAGCTGGATGTGCTCGCGGGCTTCGCGGAGCAGGCCGAGGACCGGCACTACTGCCGGCCCGTGATGGACGACTCCCTGTCGCTGGACATCAAGGCGGGCCGCCATCCGGTCATCGAAACGCTGATGCCCGCGGGAGAGGAATACGTCCCGAACGACGTCTTCCTGGACTCCAAGACCCAGCAGATCATCATCTTGACCGGTCCGAACATGGCCGGTAAGTCCGCCCTCCTGCGGCAGACGGCGCTCATCGTCCTGCTCGCGCAGACGGGCTCCTTCGTGCCGGCGGCGTCGGCCCGGATCGGCTATTTCGACAAGATCTTCACCCGGGTGGGCGCGACGGACAACATCTCCCGCGGCGAATCCACCTTTATGGTGGAAATGCTGGAGACGGCGATGATCCTCCACAACCTCAGCGCCCGGTCGTTGGTCCTGCTGGACGAAATCGGCCGCGGCACATCGACCTACGATGGCATGTCCATCGCCCGCGGCATCGTGGAGTACATCCACGAGTATGGCAAGGGAGCGAAGACCCTCTTCGCCACCCATTATCACGAGCTGAACGACCTGGAAGGCGTTTTCCCGCGCGTGAAGAACTTCCACGTGACGGTGAAGGAGGTGGGGAAGGAGGTCATCTTCCTCCGCAAGATCAAGGAAGGTGGCACGGCCCACAGCTTCGGTATCCACGTCGCCCGGATGGCCGGGATGCCCGCGCCGGTGCTGGAAAGCGCCGAGCGCACGCTCAAGGCCCTGGAGAACTCCCAGGCCCTCGAGCGCATCGGCGCCCTCACGCCCGTCAAGCCGCACAACACCAAGGAAGGCCGCGTGGAAAAGGACGGCTCCATCCAGCTGTCGATGTTCCAGCTGGACGACCCGCTTCTGGAATCCCTTCGCGATCGGCTCAAGTCCCTGGACCTCAACAACATGACCCCGCTCCAAGCGTTCGACGCGCTCAGGGCGATGAAGGACGAGCTGGGGGTGTAGCTCTTAGAGAATCAGATTCGTCAGGAACACCACGACAATGCCCACGGGGGCGACGTACCGGATCAGGAACCAGATGACGTTGAATATCCGGACGTTCGCCTTGAGCGTGCCGTCGTTGGTGAATTCCGCATAGACATCGGGCCGGGACATCTTCCAGCCTACGAACAGCGTGAAGAGCAGGCCGCCGGCGGGCAGGAGCCAGTCGGAGCAGAGCTTGTCCAGGAAGTCGAAGATGCTGTTACCCAGGAGTTTAACTTCCGAAAGCGGACCGAAGGACAGGCTGCACAGCACGCCCACGGTCCAGGCGAAAGCCGTGATGATGAGGACCGCCGTCGGCCGGCGCATCCCCTTTTCCTCCGTCAGATAGGCCACGCCCACCTCCATCATCGAGATGGCCGAGGTGAGGGCCGCCACGAGGATGGTCACGAAGAAAATGATGGCGATCGCGGCGCTCAGCCAGGGAATGTTCGCGCCCATCTGGTTGAAGATGTAGGGCAGGGTGTCGAAGACGAGGCCGGGGCCGGCGCCGGGCGCGATGCCCGCGGCGAACACGGCCGGCATCACGGCGAAACCCGCGATGATGGCGAACAGCAGGTCCGAAACGGCCGTGCCGACGCCCGAAGCCAGGATATTCTCCTCCTTCCGCATATAGGACGCATAGGTCAGGATCGTACCCACGCCCAGCGACAGCGAGAAGAAGGCCTGGCCCATGGCGGCCGCGACGGCGCGCGCATCGACCTTGGAAAAATCGGGCTTGACGAGGTAGGCGACGCCTTCGGAGGCGCCCGGCAGCGTCACGGAGTAGATGGCGAGGGCGACGATGAGCACGAACAGGACCGGCATCGTAATCTTCGTGAAGCCTTCGATACCCCTCTTGACACCCGCCAGGACGATGCCCGCGACCAGCAGCATAAAGATGGTATGGACCGCGATGGGGGCGCCCGTGGAGGAGATGAACGCGCCGAAGAAGCCCTGGATCTGCTCCGGGGGCGTATTCGTGAAGTCCAGGCACACCGCCTTGAACAGGTATTCCACCGACCAGCCGCCCACGACGCTGTAGTAGCTCAGGATGATGATGGGCGCAAAGACCGTCAGCAGGCCCAGCCACTTCCAGCGGGAGCCGGGCGCGAGCTTTTCCATCGCCCCGAAGGTGCCCTGGCGGCTGCGGCGGCCGATGATGGTCTCCGCGAAGAAGATGGGAAGGACCAGGATGAAACTCGCCAGCGCGTACAGGATGATGAAGGCCGCGCCGCCGTGCTCCCCCACCATATAGGGGAAACGCCAGATGTTGCCGAGGCCCACGGCGCTGCCGGCCATCGCCATCACCACCGCAAAGCGGCTGCCGAAGTTTTCCCGGGGCGTCATAGCAGGTTGGACAGGATGAGGACGGCCACACCCACGGGCGCGACGTACCGGATCAGGAAGTAGAAGAAATTGAACAGACGGACGTTGCGGCGCTTGGTCCCGCCGTTGGTCAGCTCATCGAAGACATCGGCCTTGGGCATCTTCCAGCCCACGAACAGCACCACCAGGAGACCGCCGACCGTGAGGAGGACATTGGAGGCGACGGTGTCGAACAGGTCGAAAAAGCCCATCCCGAACACCTTCACGTCCGCGAGCGGACCGAAGGACAGGCTGCACAAGCCGCCGAGGACGCCGGTGACGACGAACAGGAACACGCAGGCCCAGCCCCGCTTGAAGCCCCGCTCCTCCGTCAGATACGCCACGCCCACCTCGATCAGGGAAATGGACGAGGTGAGGGCCGCGAACAGGATGGTCAGGAAGAACAGGATGGCGGCGATGGAGCTGATCCAGGGCATCTGCAGGCCCATCTGGGCGAAAATGTACGGCAGCGTGTCGAAGATCAGGCCGGGGCCGCTGCCCGGCTCGATGCCGGCGGCGAACACGGCCGGCATGATGGCGACGCCCGCCAGGATGGCGAACAGCAGGTCGGAAACGGCCGTTCCCGCGCCGGAGACCATCAGGTTCTCCTTCTTGCTCACGTAGGAGGAATAGGTGATGATGATGCCCATTCCCAGCGACAGGGAATAGAACGACTGTCCCAGCGCGTCCAGGCAGGTGCCGATGGTCAATTTCGAAAAATCGGGCTTGAACAGGTATGCAACGCCTTTCTGCGCGCCCGGGAGGGTGAGGGAGTACACCGCGATGACCACCACCAGCGTGAACAGGACGGGCAGGCAGATCTTGCTGAACTTCTCGATGCCGGACTTCACGCCCAGGGCGACGATGGCGACGGTGACGGCCAAGAAAGCCAGGTGAAAGCCCAGCGGGGCCCAGGTCCGGGAGATGAAGCGCTCGAACGACCCGCTCATCGCTTCCGGCGACGTGTGGATGAAGTCCAGCCGGAGCGCCTGGACCAGGTACTCCAGCGACCAGCCGCCCACGACGCTGTAGTAGGAGACGATCCACAGGGGGGTGAACACCATCAAAAAGCCCAGGTACGGCCACGCGGTGCCCTTGCCCAGCTCGATGAACGCGCCCCGGCAGTTCGCGCCGGTGCGCCGGCCGACGACCGACTCGGCGAAAAAGATGGGCAGGGAGATGACCAGCGTGGCGATGACGTAGATGATGACGAAGGCCGCGCCGCCGTCCTGGCCCACCAGATACGGGAAACGCCAGATGTTGCCGAGGCCGATGGCACTGCCGGCAAAGGCCATGATGACAGCCATCCGGCTGCCGAAATTCTCACGTTGCTTCATTTGTCAAGTTCGTTCTTTTCCGGGTTACCGGCGGCGGTACACGACGAATTCGTAGGAAATGCCGGTGGCGGGGTCCACCTGCAGTTCGCTGCGACTGTCCTCCCGCCAGATCTCCGGATCGATGACAGGGAAGAAGGCGTCGGCGTCCTCCGGCGCGTCGTGCACGTGAGTAATATACATAGTGTCAACCACTTCCATCGCCTCGGCGTAGGTGTACGCCCCGCCGATGACGAAGGCCTTGGGAGATTCCTTCGCTTCGCTCGGAATGACAGCACTGTCATTTCGACCGAGCGCAGCGAGCGGAGAAATCTCCGCCGCGGCGAAAGCCGCGTCCAGGCTGTCGACGACCGTCACGCCTTCCGGGGCGTCCGGCCAGGGGAAGAGGGAGATGACGATGTTGTGGCGCTTGGGGAGCGGGCGGCCGATGGACTGGAAGGTCATCCAGCCCATGATGACGGCGTTTCCGGTGGTCTGCTGCCGGAAGTATTTCATATCGCCTGGGAGGTTCCACAACAGGGCGTTCTTGCGGCCGATGGCGTAATTGTCGGCGATTGCGACGATGAGGCACTTTTCCATGGCTAGACGGCAACGGGGGCTTTGATGGCCGGCCACGGGTCGTAGCCTTCCAGGGTGAAATCTTCGTACTTGAAATCAAAGATGGACTTGACCTCCGGGTTGAGGCGCATCCGGGGGAGCGGACGCGGCTCGCGGGAGAGCTGGGTGGCCACCTGCTCGAAGTGGTTCCGGTAGATGTGCGTGTCGCCCGTGGTGTGGACGAACTCGCCCGGCTGGAGACCGCACACCTGGGCGATCATCATCGTGAGGAGCGCATAGGAGGCGATGTTGAACGGGACGCCCAGAAAGACGTCGGCGCTCCGCTGGTACAGCTGGCAGGAGAGCTTCCCGTCCGCCACATAGAACTGGAACAGGCAGTGGCAGGGGGGCAGGGCCATCTGGTCCACCTCCGCCGGGTTCCAGGCGCTCACCAGCATCCGCCGAGAGTCCGGATTCCGCTTAATCGTGTCGATGACCATCGAAAGTTGGTCGATGGCCCGTCCATCCGGAGCCGGCCAGGAGCGCCACTGGTGGCCGTAGACCGGGCCCAGATTGCCGTCGGCATCGGCCCATTCGTCCCAGATCGTGACGCCGTGGTCCTGGAGATACTTGACGTTCGTATCCCCGGCGATGAACCACAGCAGCTCGTAGATGATGGACTTCAGATGGACCTTCTTGGTGGTCAGGAGGGGGAAGCCCTCCGACAGGTCGAACCGCATCTGGTAGCCGAACACGCTCTGTGTGCCGGTGCCGGTCCGGTCGTCCTTCATCACGCCGTGGGCGCGGATATGTCGCAGCAAATCCAGGTATTGTTTCATAGGTTGCAAATATACGGATAATTCCTAAAAATCCTTATATTTGTAAGACACGAAACGGCCCTTGTCATTTCGAGAGAAGTCGAGAAATCTAAAGCAAAAAGATATGGAAATTACGAAAGAACTGTGGGCGACCGCCCCGGACGGAAAGGAAATCTTCCGTTATACCCTCAAGAACGCCTCCGGCGCCTATGTGCAGCTGGCCAGCATCGGCGCGGCCATCGTCTCGGTCGTCGTCCCGGACAAGGACGGCAAGCTGGACGACGTGGTGCTGGGCTATAAGAATCCCCTGGACTACATCGGCGACGGCCCTTGCTGCGGAAAGGTGCCCGGCCGCTTCGCGAACCGCGTCAAGGACGGCAAGTTCACGCTGGACGGCAAGGAGTACAACCTCCCCATCAACAACGGCCCCAACCACCTGCACGGCGGTCCCAACGGCTTTGCGAACCAGATTTGGGACAGCCGCATCGAAGGTGACGCCGTGGAGTTCATGTACTTTTCCGAGGACGGCGAAGCCGGCTATCCCGGCAACCTGAAGGCTGTCGCGCACTACGAGTGGAGCGAGGACAACGAGCTCAAGCTCATCCTCACGGCGGAAACCGACGCCCCCACGGTCGTGAACCTCACAAGCCACGTGTATTTCAACCTGGACGGCGAGGCCTCCGGCTCCGTCCTGGACCACAAGCTGGAGCTGAACGCCTCCCAGTACCTGCCGACGGACCCGACGCAAATCCCGCTGGGCGAGCCTGCGGACGTCGCCGGCACCCCGATGGACTTCGTCGAGGCGAAGCCGGTCGGCCAGGACATCCACGCGGATTTCGAGGCGCTGAAGATCGGCAAGGGCTACGACCACTGCTGGCTCATCGACGGCGCGATGCCCGGCCAGCTGTCCACGTGCGCGGAGCTCTGGGCCGCGAAGTCCGGCCGCAAGGTGGAGATTCTCACCACCCAACCGGCCGTGCAGGTGTACACCGGAAACTGGCTCAAGGGCAGCCCGACGGGCAAATACGGCCGCGAGTTCGAGGACTACGACGCCATCGCCATCGAGTGCCAGCACACGCCCGACGCCCCCAACCAGCCCGGCTTCCCCACGACGGTCCTCCGCCCCGGCGAAGCCCTCGAGGAGGCGATCATCTGGGTATTTACCGCTTAATGGCCCGCTGACATCAAAGATTCGCCAACGCCGTGAGCACCCGCTCCGGCGTTGCGTCTTTCATCAGGACGGTCTTCTCCGCATCCAGCAGATAGATGGACGGAATCCCGCGGACATTGTAGATGAGGTCCGTGCGGATGGTGTAGTTGTGGTCGTACCCGTTGATCCACCGGGCGGGATATTCGGGAATGTGGGCCCGCCAATCGTCAATCTCCTGGTCGATGTAGACGTCCACGACCTGCAGGCGGCCCGAGTCGATCAGGGTCGAGACTTCGGGGGTCGATTCCATGTCGGTCATGATCTCCTGGCAGGCCTGGCAGCCGGGATTGCCGAAAATGAGCACGGTGTACTCCGCCTTCACGCCGTAAAGCGTCCGGACGCGGCCGCGGGTGTCGGTGAAGGAGAAATCCGCCGCCGGCGTTCCCACGCGGTTCAGGCTGCACATCCGGGCGTCCCATTCATAGCCCATCCGGTAGCCGTTGTCGATGAGGTCCGACTTGCCCAGCCGGTCCACGAAGTAGAAATACAGGTCCTCGTTGCGGACCGGGGAATTGGGGTCGTACAGGTAATGCTTCGTCAGGCGGCCCAGCTCCTCGAACACGTTGGAGTCTGGGAACTTCCGCTCGAAGGCGTCGACCCGGTCATAGAGGCGGACGACGGCCTGGGCGCCCGCATCCGCCGGCAGCTCGCCGAGGAGCGACGCGAACAGGCCCATCTGGGACTCCAGCGCCGGCAGCGGCACGCCGTTGACGGTGGCCGAGTCGCAGGCGTACACTTTCGCCGTATCCGTGAAGTTGTCCCAGAAGTGGCCGGCCGCGAAGCCGGCGCGCTCGAGCGGGTCCGTATACATCGACGGAACCTCCACCTGCGGGAACTCCCGCTTGGCCGGGGCGTCGGAGGCGGATTTTCCGCTCCGGGGCCCGCAGGCGCAGAGGATTGCGAACGACAAGAATATCAAAAACTTACGCATTACCGAGACAATTAGTCTCGCAAAGTTACGAAAAAATGGTTAGTTTTGTGGTATGAAGCTTCTCCGGACACTCCTCCTCGCCGCTGGCCTCCTGGCCGGGACCGCCGCCTCGGCCCAGTTCTTCCAGGCCGGATCGGACCCGTTCAGCCGCTGGTCCGAGATGGGCACGGAGCATTACCGCATCATCTATCCGCGGGGCTTGGATTCCCTGGCGCGCGCCTATGTCGTGGACCTGGAAAAATGGCAGCCCGTGGTGGGGGCGAGCGCCGGGATGGCGCCCGGCAGCCTGCACTGGGGCCGGATGCCCGTCGTCCTGCACCCCTGGAACCCGTATTCCAACGGCTCCGTGGCCTGGGCCCCGAAGCGGATGGACCTGTACACGCACCCGGAAGCCTACGGCCCCTACCCCCAGTCCTGGATGACGCAGCTCACCACCCACGAATCCCGCCACGTAGCGCAGATGCAGCTGTCTTATCGGCGTCCGTTCAAGTGGGTGAACTATCTGGTGGGCGAAATGTGGAGCGGCGCCGTAAGCGCCTTCTATACTCCGCCGGTGTTCCTGGAAGGCGACGCCGTCGTCGCGGAAACCGCCCTCACGGCCGCCGGCCGCGGGCGCAACTCCGACTTCCTCAACTACTACCACCTCGCCTTCGACAACGGCGACTGGCGCGACTGGTACCAATGGGTCTACGGCTCGTTCAAGAAGGCCGCGCCCGACTACTACGCCGTCGGCTATATGACCGTCGCCGGGATGCGGTATTTCTACGACCAGCCTTCGTTCACGGCCGATTATTTCGATTACGTCACCCGTCACCCCTTCCCCGTCACCCGGCTTCAACACTACGTCAAGCGCGTTTCCGGCCAGTCATTCAAGAAAACCTGGAAAGGCATCATGGAGGGCTTCCACGAAATCTGGGAGCAGGAAGAGGACGCCCGCGCGCCCTTCATGGAAATGGAGCGGGTCACGCAGACGCACGCATTTGCCACCGATTATTCGAACGGCTCCTGGGTCGACAATGAATACCTCGCCATCAAGGAGGGGAAAGACCTGGCGCCGCGGCTGGTCCGGATCAATGTGGACGGCTCCGAAGACGACCTGGGCCCCTTCGCGTCCAACACCAGCTCCCTCAACCCGGGCGAGCATCGCCTGTTCTGGAGCGAGACCGTCCCCGGAAAGCGCTGGACCCTGGACGGAAAGTCGATCATCCGGTCGCTGGAGCACAGCGGACGGCGGCGGAACCTCACGACCGAGGGCCGGCTGTACAATCCGCAGCCGGGCCCGGGCGGGATCGCCACGGTCGAATACCCCGTCGAGGGCGGCAGCAACCTCGTCATCATCGGCGAGTTCGACGGGAAACTGCGCACGCGCATCCCTTCCCCGGCGGGCGTCGAGCTCGCGGACCCGGCCTGGGTGGACAGCACCATCTACTGCCTGGCCGTGAACGACGCCGGCTACAGCATCTGGAGGCTGGATGAACGCGAATGGACCTGCGTCCTGGAGCCGACGCTCCAGGAAATCGAGAACCTGGAAGGGGAGAACCATGTGCTGGACTTCGTGAGCGACCGGAACGGCGTGAAGGAGCTGTACCGGTACGACCCGGCCACGGGGCGCGCCTGGCAGCTGACGAACTCGCGCTACGGCGGCACGGACTACTTCTGGCACGACGGCGTGCTCTGGTTCAATTCCATCACGCCGGAGGGCAGCGCCATCTTCAAGGCCACGCCGCCGGAACCGGTGGAAGTGGACATCCGCGAGGTCCACAAGTACCGGGTGGCGGAAAAGCTGGCGGAGCAGGAAAGGGCGATGCTCGGGGAGATTCCGGGTCAAGCCCGGAATGAGGGAAAGGGTGCCCGGAATGAGGGTTCCGTCAGCGAACCCAAGCCGTACCACAAGGTGCCGCACCTCGTGAAGTTCCACTCGTGGGCGCCGCTGTATTTCGACTATGACGCCATCGAGTCCCTGAGCGGCGACTTTTCCTTCGACACGGCCTCGCCGGGCCTCATCGGCCTGTTCCAGAACGACCTGGGGACCGCCTGGGGCACCGTGGGCTATTCCACCCATCCGGATGCGGACAAGCCGTCGGAGTGGCGGCATTCCGGCCACGTCCAGTTCACCTACACGGGCCTGTACCCCGTCCTGGAGGCCGGGTTCGACATCTACGACAAGGGGACCGGCCAATACGGCTTCCAGCGCCGCCTGTACGACGACAGAATCGGCTACGCCGCTTCCCGCACGGACATCGGCGGCCCTTACTGGAACGGCCACCTCACCGCCTACATTCCGTTCCGCCACAACAGGAGCGGCATCCAGCGCGGCTGGGTGCCGCAGATCAGCTGGAGCATCTCGAACAACCGTTTCGACAACGGGACGACGGAACTGAAGATGATCAAGGACTTCGTCCGGGACGGCTCGCACGCCGCCCTCGTGGGCATCCTTCCCGGGGACAACGTGCTGATGCAAACCTTCCGCAGCTCCGTCCGGGGGTATATGACGCTTCCGACGGCCGACAGCCAGGTCTATCCCCGCTGGGGCATCGGCGCCGAGGCGGGCGCCAGCTTCCGCCCCGGCCTCACGAACATCTACACCCCGCTCGCCTACGGCTATCTGTACGGCTATCTGCCCGGATTCACCCGGACCCAGGGCCTCCGGCTCACCGCCCTGGCCCAGGTCCAGCTGCCCACGGACGCGCCGTTCGGCGAGAACACCGTGCAGGTGATGCCGCGCGGGTTCACGTCGGCCGAAGGCCGCGCGGTCGCCCGCGCCTCGCACAGCCAGCTCCGCCTGACGGCCGATTACGCGATTCCCATCTACGTGGGCGACATCTCCTGGTTCTCCCCCGTCGCCTACATCCGGAACTTCCTCCTGATCCCGCACGTGGACTGGACCGGCTTCCAAGTCACGAACGGCGGCAAGGGCGGCCCGAAGCACACCTCCCTCGTGAGCGCCGGCGCGGATTTCACCGTGGAGACGGGCAACTTGGCCTGGATTCCCTACCCCTGCTCGCTGGGCGTCTCCGCCTCCTGGCTTGGCGGACCGTACTTCGAAACCCTGGCGGAAAGCGCCGAGGAAGGCCGCAAGCCCTACTACGTAGGACTTGTCTTCAGCATCGACTTCTGATATTTCCGGAAAATTATTCCTATATTTGTAGGCTATGAAAAGATGCGCGCTTCTCATCGCCCTCCTGGCCGTGTCGTGCCAGATGGTGCACCGGGTGACGGACACGGCCGCCGAGCTGTTCGGCGACGGCGTCGTCGCGCGGGTGGGCGACCATCGGCTGATGCGGTCGGAACTGGCGGAATACATCCCCGCCGGCGTCTCTTCCGAGGACAGCCTGGCGCTCGCGCAGCAGTATATCAAGTCCTGGGCGGAGGAGCTCCTGTTCCTGGACATGGCGGAATCCCGCCTGTCCGAGGAAGAACAGGACGTGTCCAAGGAATTGGAGGAATACCGCCGCACGCTGCTGAAATACCGCTATGAGGAGCGTTACATCAACGAGCGGCTGGACACCCTCATCTCCGACGAGGACGTCCGCAACTACTACCAGGCGCACACGGACAAGTTCCTCGTGGACCGTCCCCTGCTGAAAACGCGCTATATGATCATCCCGGCGGACTCCCGCAGCCTCAAGAAGATCAAGGAGCTGATGAGCTCGGACGACGCGATGGACGCGATCGCCGCCGACAGCCTGGCCTTCACGGCCGCGCTGCGGTATGTGGACAGCTCCGACAGCTGGATGGACGCCATCCTGCTGGCGCGGGAGCTGGGCACGGACGAAGTGTCGATGATGAAGGCCCTGAAAGGCCGGTCCATCGAACTGAAGGGCGACGACGGCAACCTCCGGGTCGCCTGGGTGGTGGACATCGTGCAGAAGGGGAGCCCCGCGCCGCTGGATTATTGCGCCGAACGCATCAAAGATGTGCTCTTGAGCGCCCGGAAACACGAATTGGTGTCCGGTTTGGAACAAGACTTGCTTAAAGATGCGCTTGGCAAAGGAAAGTTTGTCATCTATTGAATTTGGTAATTTGTTGATATGAAGTTCAGATTTATCGTCTTCGCAGCGGCCCTGTTCGTGTCGACGGGCCTTTCCGCCCAGAAGTACTCCGGCGGGCTCGTGGACAAGACCGTCGCCGTCGTCGGCAACGAAGTGATCCTGGTCTCGGACATCGAGAGCGAAGTGCAGCAGATGCAGGCCCAGGGCCGGTCCTCCGACCGCGACATGCGCTGCTCCATCCTGGAACGGATGATGGAGAACAAGATTTTCCTGATGCAGGCCCGCATCGACTCCCTGACCGTCAATTACGACATGGTGGACGGCGAGCTCAGCAACCGCATCGACCAGTACCGCACCTACCTGGGCGGCGACGAGGAGCTGGAGAAATACTTCGGCAAGCCCCTCTACAAGCTGCGCCAGGAGTGGCGGCAGCTGTTCGAGGAGCAGAGCCTGATCCAGACGGAGCAGAGCGAGATCGCGGGACGCATCCCGGAGGTGACGCCCTACGACGTCCAGCAGTTCCTGGACACCGTGTCGGTGGAGGACCTGCCCGTCGTCCCGATCAAGTACCAGCTGAGCCAGATCTGCATCTATCCCGACCGCGAGGCGGCGGCGATGGCCGTCAAGGAGCGCCTCCTGTCCCTGCGCGAGCGCATCATCCACGGCGAGAAGTTCGCCACCCTCGCCCGCATCTACTCAGAGGATCCCGGCAGCGCCCGCCGCGGCGGCGAGCTGGGCATGGCGTCCAAGTCCATCTTCTGGCCGGCCTTCTCCGACGCCGCGATGGCCCTCCGCCCGGGCGTGATCTCCCAGATCGTGGAGACCCCGGACGGCTTCCACATCATCGACGTCATCGAGAAGAAGGGCGACATGTTCAACGCCCGGCACATCCTCCTCAAGCCGCAGTACACGGCCGAGGACCGCGAGAAGGCGTTCTCCCGCCTGGACAGCCTCCGCACCAAGATCCTGGACGGCGAAATCAAGTTCAACCTGGCCGCGCGCTTCTTCTCCGAGGACCCGGCCACCCGCACCAACGGCGGCCAGATGGCCGACCCGTCCACCGGCTCCTCCTACTTCGAGATCGACCAGCTCAAGCCGGCCGACTACGCGGCCATCCGGGAGCTGAAGGAGGGCGAGATCTCCGAGCCCGTGGAGTCCACCGACAACGAGGGGTACCAGCAGGGCCGCAACGGCAACACCGTGTACAAGATCATCCGCGTGGACAAGATCGTCCCCGCCCACCCCGCCTCGTTCACGAACGACTACACCGAGTTGCAGGGCCGCGTGCGGATGCAGCGGCAGATGCAGGCGATCGACGAATTCCTGGAAAAGAAGATCAAGGAGACCTACATCGTGATCGACCCGATGTACAAGGAGTGCTCCTTCAGCCGGGACGTCTGGAGCGAAAAGTTCTGACCGGAACGTGCGGCGGAAGCTCGCATATCTCTTCCTGACGGCGCTGTCCCTGGGGGCGGCGGCCGTTTCCGCGCGGGCCCAGGAGGACAAGGACTCGCTGGTGACCCTGGTGAGCGCGAAATCCGCCCAGCTCATCGAGCGGAACGGGGAGAGCTTCCGTAAAGTCACGGGCCCGGCCCGCTTCCTGCACAACAACACCTACCTCCTGTGCGACTCGGCCCTCTGGAACGTGACGACGAACGTCATCGACGCCATCGGCCACGTCCAGATCATCCAGGACCGCACCCGCCTGAGCTCCGGCTCCCTGCAGTATGTGGTGGACGACGACCTCGCGAAATTCCGCGGCGGCCTCGTCCAGCTGGAGGACAAGGACAAGAACACCCTGCGCACCCGCTACCTGGACTACAACACCAAGGACTCCGTCGCCATCTTCCAGAACGGCGCGTCGATGCGCGACAAGGACGGGCAGATCATCGAGAGCCTGTACGGCTCCTATGACTCGAAAGCCCGCCTGTTCGTGTTCAACGACCAGGTGAACATGTATATGGACACCACCTTCGTGAAGACGTCCCGCCTGGAGTACCGCAGCGACATCAACACCGCGTACTTCGGCTACGCGACGGATATGTGGCAGGACGACAACATGCTTTCCGCCAACGACGGCTGGTACGACCGCGACCGGGAGCTGTTCTTCTTCCGGCGGAACGTCCACCTGCTCACGAAGGACCAGGAAACGTGGTCCGACACGCTGTACTACCACCGGAAATTGAACGACGTGGAGCTGCTGGGGCAGGTGGAAGTGATGGACACGACACGGAATGTCTTCGCCCTGGCGGGACGCGTGGAATACACCGACTCGCTCTCCCGGGTGAAAATGACCGTCACCCCGGCGGTGATGAGCATCGAAGAGGACGAGATAACGGCCCAGAAGGACACCGTCTGGTTCGGGGCCGACACCATCGTATACCGCGGCATCAAGCGGCACCTGGTGGACTCCCTGTGGAAAGTCGATGCCGACAGGCGACTCAAGGACCTCGCGGGCGACCCGGTGACCGAATACCGCCGCAAGGCCGCGGAAGCGGCCGCCAAGGCGGCTGCGGAAGCCGAGAAGAACAACCCGAACGCGGCGGGGCGCGACCGAGGGCCGGAGGGGGCGCCCGTCGGCAAGAAGGATGCGCCCGTCGGCAAGAAGAACGAAGGCCCGAAGCCTTCCGAGGTCGCGCCGGCGCCGACCGGCGGAACGGAGCCGCCCGCGGACACCACCGCGGCCAAGATTCCGAACCCGCTCGATTCTCTGGCCACGAAACCGCAGCCTCCCGTGGACACGATTCCTGCGCCGCCCGACACGAGCCAGCTCTCGTTCATCTGGGCGACGAGCCGTGTCAAACTGTTCCGTCGCGACATGCAGATGTCGTGCGACTCCCTCGTGTATTACGACCTGGATTCCCTGGTCCGGCTGTACCGCGATCCGCTCGTGTTCAGCGACGGCAACCGCCAGTACGCGGCCGACAGCATCTACCTCGTCATCAAGGACCGCAAGGCGGATCGGGCGCGGCTGATGTCCAACGCTTTCATCACCACGAAGGAGGACACCGTCTGCTACGACCAGATCAAGGGCGCCGAGATGATGGCCTATTTCGACACCACCCGCACCCTCCGGCGCTTCGACGCCCTGGGCGGAGCGACGGCGCTGTTCTTCCTGACGGAGAACGACGCGCTCGCCACGGTGAACAAGGTGGAATCCAAGATGCTGTACGCCACCTTCGAGAAGGGCAACCTGGACAAGATCTACTACTTCGACAACCCCAAGAACGACGCCTACCCAGTGGTCCAGCTGCCGGCGGAAGAACGCTATATGAAGGGTTTCCGCTGGGAACCGGAGCGTCAGCCGAAGGGCGGCTTCGACATCACGCCGCTGGTGCCCCGAACGAGCCAGCGGACCTCCTACCTGGCGCGCCCGCACGCCGAGTTCAAGGAGACAGACATCTACTTCCCGGGCCATATCAAGCAGATCTACAAGGACATCGCCTATCGGGATTCGATGGCGGTCGTCAAGGCGCGCCAGCCCAAGGAGAAGCCCGCCCCGCCGAAGCCGGAAGACGCGGTCACCACACCGGTCGACACGACCGCAGCGCCTGTCGATTCAATCGCCACGCCGCCGGCCCTTTCCGAGACGGACAAGGCCCTGCTGGGCGAGCTGGATTCGCTGGCCGTCGCACCGCCGTCCCTGGATTCGCTGAAAAAGATGGCGCCGATGGATTCGCTGCAACTGACGACGCCCTTGGATTCCCTGGCGACGACGCCCGAAGTGGAAGAGGAAGAGAAGGACACGAAGCCGGAACAGGCCGCGCCGAAGGAGCCCGAGCTGTCGGCCAAAAACCTTGAAAAGGCCCGGAAGGCCGAGGAAAAGGCCGCCCGGGACGCCGAGAAGGCCCGGATCGCCGCCGAAAAGAAGGCGGAAAGGGACGCCAAGCAGGCGGAGCAGGACCGGAAATACCAGGAAAAGCAGGAAGCCAAGCGGCAGAAAGCGCTGGACAAGGAGCGCAAGAAGAAACTCCGCGCCCTGAAGAAGCTGGAAAAGAAAGCCCAGAAGGAGCGTCGCATCTTCGAGCGCTACCTGGAAAAAGAGCGCATACGTGCCGAGGAACAGGCCGTCCGCGAAAAGGAGAAAGCCGCCCGCGAAGCGGAAAAGGCCGCCCGGAAGGCGGAACGACAGGAGGGCGCGAAGGAAGAGGCCGTCCGGGATTCGTCGTCAAAAAAGGGCCTTTCGTCTAAAACCCGGTAAGGGTTTTTGTACCTTGGACAAAAATCTCTATCTTTGTCCGGAACGGAATACACCAATAAACACACTGATATGAAGAAATTCTTTTCCCTTTGCGCCGTGCTGCTGGTAGCGGTGGCGGCGATGGCCCAGAACGGGACCAAGTACTACGGCATCAAGTCCGGTACCATCAAGGTCGAAATGGACATGATGGGCCAGACCATCCCCAGCACGATCTACTTTGACGACTTCGGCGCCAAGCAGGCCACCTCGATCAACATGATGGGCATGGAAATGACCCAGATCAACAAGGATGGCAAGATGTACCTCGTGAACAAGGGCGAGAAGTCCGTCCAGGAGATGCCGCAGCAGCAGGAGCAGATCAACTACCTGAACCTGACCGACGAGGTCAAGGCCAAGTACAAGATCAAGGAAGTCGGCAAGGAGACCGTCGCAGGCAAGGAATGCACCACCTACACGGTCGAGGTCAGCCAGATGGGCCAGACGGTCAAGACGACCGTTTCCGTGTGGAACGGCATCGCGATGAAGACCGTCGCCGATGCGGGCGGCTTCTCGATGTCCCAGAAGGTGACCGAGGTCAAGGAAGCCCCGGTGGACGCCGCGATCTTCGAGATCCCGAAGTTCTAACGGAAATACCGTCCCAGCCAGGCCGCGTCGACGAGCGCGAAGCCGGGTTCGGGACGAACATCCGGATGGCGCCCGAGGATTCCTCGGGCGTCTTCGTATACGTGGAAGCCCACATTCACGACCTTCATCTCCCCGTCCAGCGGGAAGGAGAACCAGAGGTCGTTGTCGGGCCCGTCCATCTTGAAGAATTTGAGCGGAACGTCCTGGATTTCAGGGCGTTTCTGCTGGTCCGCCATCTCCAGGCGGGTGACATACTTGCACAGCTCCACCAGGACGTCGTCCAAGCCGCAGGCGTGGATATTGACCTTTTCCACCAGGTCGCCCACCTCCCGCACGAGGCGGAGGGTGTAGCCGTCCAGCTCTTTGACGGCCTCCGCCACGGCCTTCGGCGGCTCCGCGTCGCCGGGCAGGAGCCAGACCATCAGCTTCTCGGCCGGGTCGTGGTACAGGGTCTGGTACTTGAGGAGATTCCGGGCCCCGCAATGGGGGCATTCCCACACGAAAAGCGAGCCGTCCCGGACCCGGGCCTTGAGGTCCGGGTCCTGGGCGACGTTGATGCTCGGACAGGTCGTGACGGCGTGGCTTTCGCCGCAGCGGCTGCAGATTGCGTTCATCAGAGTTTGGTATTGAACACGGCGCCGATGTAGAGGGGCTTGAGGCCGGGCACCTGCTCCTGCAGGTACGGGAAGGCCGAGCCGCCGCTATAGGCGATCCGGGCGCCGATGCTGAAGTTGCCGGAGACGAGGATGAGGCGCTGGATGTTCACGGCGATGTCCGCGCCGGCGCTCCAGAGCTCCCGGCCTGGCATATGGACGCCTTCGGCCGGCTGGAGGAAGGTCAGGTCCGCAAAGGGCACCACCTCGAAATTCCTGAAATAGAAGAGGTTGCCGATGGAGAAATCCATCGGGAAAATGGGCATCGCATAGTCCAGGGAAACCTTTCCCGCCAGCGGGGAGGCCGTGAGGAGAAGCGCCTCGACGGCTCCGTTCTTGGCCAGTCCGCGGGGGGCCGGCGGGCAGGGATCCGTGAACCAGGTGGAGAACGTGTCCATCGTATAGTGCCGCACGGCGCCGGAAACCTTCAGGCCGTGCCACGGGTGGAAGCCCGGGAGATAGGCATACACCTTTCCGTACTCCGACCAGTTGAGGTCGACGCTCGTCGCTCCCACCTCGAACCCGAAGCCCTTGGAGGACATCATCTGCGAGTGGGCGGCGGGACGGAGGAAACTGCCGCGTAGGACGGCCGCCGTCCGGTACGCCGTGGACCGGGAGGTCCAGGGCAACTCGTAAGACTTATCCTCGGAATAGCCCCCTTCCGCGGCCGGATCGGCCTTGACGGGATAGAAGGGGCCGTACAGGTCGTCGTTGCTGAGCGAAACTGCCAGCGAAGGCTCGATTCTGCGCTCCCAGCCGCCGGAAGAGAAGTCCAACGGCAGGGCGACGGAAGCCATTCCGCCCACATACATCTTCTTGTAGGAAGAGGAGCGGACGAACAGGGAATCCTTCGCCGTGTCCAGATACGGCATCTGCAGGGCGGCGTCGCGGTCGCCCACGTCCAGGGCGAAATCGAAGACCGGATACAGGCCGCTGTACGACAACCGGAAATGGGCCCCGACGCTCGGGGTCTTTTCCTCGGGAGCCACCTTTTCGTGGACGGACAGGCCCACGGAGCCGTTCACCGTGCCGAGCCGGTTCGTGAAGAAGCCCGTCGCGCCCAAGGAGGCCGTCTGGAAATAGTAATCCCGGAAAGAGATGGCGGAGCGGCCAAGGTCGACATAGACCGGCGCCCAGGAATGGAAATGGAAGGCGTCCGAAATCTTCCGGAAGGGCTTTGCAGGGGTCAGTTCGACGGTCGGCTCCGGCAGGGAGGCCGCGAGCTGCGCCTCCTGGGCGGAGAGGACCTCGGCGACGGGGTCGCGGTAGATGTCCTTGAAATCCACCACCTTGGGGGCGGCCTCAACCCGGGAAAGGATCCGGCCTTCCGGCTGGAGAACCGAAGCGTAGAGGTTCCCGTCAGCGAAGAAGGGAGATCCCAGGCCATATTTCGTAACGGAGAGTTGCTTCAAGGTCCCCCCGGAGAAGGTATAGGCCTCGCTCGTTCCCGTCCGGTCGCTGACCAGGAGAATCGTGTTCCCGTCCACGGCGGAGATGTCCTTGATCGTCACCGGCTGCGGCGCGAGCAGGGTTTCGGGGCGGCCGCCGTTCCGGGGCACCCGATACAGGCCCGTGCCCTCGTCCGTGATGGCCGCGAAAACGAGTCCGGCGTCCTGGAAGACCACCTCCGTCGGCTGGAAACCGTCCGGAGTCTTCCATCGACGGAGAACATCACCGTTGCGGGCGTCCAGGACGACCACGGCGGCGGAACCGTCCACGGGATATTCCACGGCCGCGACGGAAGCCCCGTCCGGAGAAACCGCGGGGCTCAGATAACGCCCCTTGCGCACCAGGGAGCCCTCGTGGCCCGTCTGCACGTCATAATAGCGGATCCGGGCATCCTGCTTCAACGTCCAGCGGACATCAGGAACGGCCTCGGACCAAAAGATTCGTTGCAGGGATTCCGACCAGGCGAGTTTTCCATCGCCGCCGAAGGCCGACAACGTCGTCTCCTTCCCGTCCGGACCCACCCGGACCAGGACGGCAGGAAGGTCCATGCCCGCTTTTTCCGCATACACGGCGCCACCCCCGGCCACGGAGCCGGCGTAGACCGTATAGGACCGGGGCAGGCGCACCTGCGGCTCCGTCCCGGAGAAAGGACCGCGGCGGCTGTCGTCCTGGGCCCAAAGCGTCCGGTAGGTGCCCATCATTTCGCTCCAGGCTTCCGGCAGTTTCTTGCCGGAGGACTGCTTCGAGGCCGAATTCATCGCGGAGAAGGCGCCGCCGAGGGTGGAGGCCACCTTCAGGAATTTCGTCGTATAATACGGATCCTCGTACACGTAACGGTAGCCCGCGACGGTCAGGTAGCCCAGCCGGTAGATGTCCGGCGTGTGCTTCTTGATGGACCCGTAGCGCCACTGGTACCAGCTGCGGAGGTCACCGGTGTCGAAGTACATCCGCATTTCGCTCAGGAAGTCGCCGCTCCGGCCGCGTCCGGCCCGGGTCAGGGCCGTCTCGGCCACCACGGCGTCGCCTTCCAGCAGCGAGGAGTTCGGCACCATCCCGATGATCATTTCCGCCAGTTCGCCGAAGGGATAGTGGAACCCCGTCCAGAAGCCGGTCCGGAGGAACTGCTTCTGGGCGACATGCCGGCCCTCGTGGATGGCGAGGAGCTTCGCCCAAGGAACCGGGGTCATCCCGGACACGTCCGGCAGGGTGAAAAGGTCCATCCGCCGGGGCGCCCAAGCGACGAGGCCGTTGGAAATGCCCGCATAGGGGTGCAGGATGACGGGCATCGGCCGGTTGAACTTCTCGTTCGGCCGGAAGCCGGAGGAGGCCGAAAGCGGGACGCTGTACTGCTGCAGCAGCGTCCCGTAAACGGTGGCCAGCGAGTCGAGCCCGCGGGGATAGATCAGCTGATAATCTCCGGTCTGGAACGTGGACCAGCGGAGGCGCCCCGGGTCGTCGCCCGTGGAGGAGAAGAGCTGGATCTGCGCGTGGGCGCCAAGGGGCAGAATGGCGGCCACGAGGGCCGCCATGACGTGACGTTTCATCGATTTAAAGCTTGCGGGCGCCGTCGGAGATGACCACCGGGTAGACCTTCGGCGCGTGGCCGAACTTCTCGGTGAACTGCTTCACGGCCTCCTCGATGAAGGCGTCGTACAGCTCGTCCTTCACCAGGTTGATGGTGCAGCCGCCGAAGCCGCCGCCCATCACGCGGGAACCGGTGACGTCCATCTTGCGGGCCAGCTTGTTCAGGAAGTCGAGCTCCTCGCAGGACACCTCGTACAGGCGGCTCATGCCGAAGTGCGTCTGGTACATCATTTCGCCCACGGTCTCGTAGTCGCCGCGCTCCAGGGCGTCGCAGACGTCCAGGACGCGCTGGACCTCGCCGATCACGTACTCCGCGCGGAGGAAGTCCTCCTCGGGAATCTCGGCGCGGACCTCGTCCAGCCACACGCGCTTGGCGTCGGAGAGGAATTCCACCTCGGGATGGTTCTTGCGGATGGCGGCCGCGGCGTTCTCGCAGGACGCGCGACGCTTGTTGTACGCGCTGGAGGCGAGTTCGTGCTTCACGCAAGAATCGACCAGAACGAGGCGGTAGCCTTCCGGCTTGAAGGGGAAGTACTTGTATTCCAAGGTCTTGCAGTTCAGGCGGATGAGGGAGCCGGCCTTGCCGAAGATGGAGGCGAACTGGTCCATGATGCCGCACTTGACGCCGCAGTAGTTGTGCTCGGTGCTCTGGCCGATCTTCGCGAGGTCGAACTTGTCGATGCCGTTGCCGAAGATGTCGTTCAGGGCGAAGGCGAAGGTGCTCTCGAGGGCCGCGCTGGAGCTCAGGCCGGCGCCCAGGGGCACGTCGCCCGCGAACACGGTGTCAAAGCCCTCGACCTTGCCGCCGCGCTTGACCGTCTCGCGGCACACGCCGAAGATGTAGCGGGCCCACTGCTGGCCGGGCGCATCCTCCTCCTGGAGGCCGAATTCCACGAACTCGTCGAAGTCGATGGAATAGGCCCGGACCTTCTGGGTGCCGTTGACCTTGATCTCGGCCATGATGCCGCAGTCGATGGCGCCGGGGAACACGTAACCGCCGTTGTAGTCGGTGTGCTCGCCGATGAGGTTGATACGGCCGGCGGAGGCGTACAGGTCGCCGGGTTCGCCGAAGAGGGTCTGGAACTTTTCCTGGATTTTCGTTTTCATATCGATTGTCTTGTTTAGTGTCAATTCACAAAGATACGCAATTTTTACCGGCTACGGATGCCCCAGACCGAGAAATCGTAGCGGGATTCGGTGTCGTCCTCGATGTCGTCGGGGAGGGCGGGGTAGAAGTCGAGGCCCGTGCGCTTTTCGAGCTCGTCGACCGTCAGGGCGCAGTCGTTCAGCCAGTACCTTTCGGCGTCGTTGCCCATCACGAAGGCGATGGACTGGTACCGCTTGCCGTCGTGGACCAGCACCACCTTGTAGAAGGCGTCCGGCACGACCACGTGGTCCTGGCCGATGGTGCCGTAGATGTTGTCCCCGACGATGGGCCCGGACACCACCCAGACCTTGCCGTACTTGCGGGCCCAGGCGCGCACCTGCTTCTCCAGGTACTGCCAGTCCTTATTGTTCAGTTCCTCCCGCTGCGGGCAGATGTTCATGAAATAGAACGTCTCCGCCATCGCCTCGTCGTCCCACATGAAATCCCCTGCCGGAGCCATGTGCCCGCGGGTCCAGCCGCTGCCATTATAATCCTCCCGCATCGCCTGCTTCCCCCGGTAG
Organism: Bacteroidales bacterium; assembly: GCA_017429205.1. The sequence continues at coordinate 24,158 of JAFRPH010000019.1, read as the reverse complement.
TTCATGTCCATCGAGAAGCCTTTGTCCTCCCGCGTCGCATCGCCGTGGGTTTCCTCCTCCGTGAGTTCGTAGGCGACCCAGTCGGGAATTAAAGTCTCTGGATTATAGGAGCTTACATAGCCTTTGTAGGTCATGATCCGGTCGCCAGCGCGGCTGGCCGGAAGCTCCAGCTGGTCGTCCGAAAGTTCGACCAGGGGCGTGGCGGCCCCGCCGCCGAGCAGCCCCGTGCGCTGCACAATCAGCCACGCGGCAAAGATCACGACCAGCAACAGGGCGGAAAGGATGGATTTATCGCTCTTTTTCATCTTCGCATCATTTGGTGCGAAGTTACGAATAATTTACGGCTCTTGGAACGCCCGCCTAGAAGACCATGTTCATGGCAGCCTGCTGCGCGCGGGCGCTGTGGCCGGCGTTCATCTTGCCGAAGTTCCACTTGACACCGAACAAGACGTATCGGCCCATCACGAGGCGGTAGGAATCCTCCTCGTAGTTGGCGGTCACCGTGTGGGTGAGGTTGCGGGTCTGGTTCAGGATGTCATGGACGCTGAGGCTCAGGTTGAAGGCGCCGATGCTCTTGGTGATTTCGGCGTTCCACTGCCATTCCGGGAGGCCGTAGCCCGCCGCATAGCCTTTGTAGAAGACGTAGTCCAGGTCGGTTTCGATCTCGAACTCGTGCTTGGTCGTATAGGAAACCTCTCCCCCGAAGCGGGTGTCCAGCGTGTTCATATTGACGCTCGGATCCAGCGAATAGCGGGCGATCCGGCCATTCACGCCGGCGTTTGCGGAGAAGGACCAGCGTTCCTGGTTGTACCGGATGGTCATCGTGGCATACGGCGAGAATGTGCGCGTACGGCTCTCTTCGAAGCCGCTTGCGCCGCTGTAGAACCGGCTGCCTTCCGCGTCTCCCCAGAAATCATCCAAGAAGGCCGAATAGTCGAAATGGTCCTTGTCCAGCCCCGGAAGCGACTTCCGGGTCTGGTAGCTGAGGGAAATATTGTAGCTGATCGATCCGCTGATCGTCAGGAACCAGTTTTTCTTCGCGTCCAGCGGCGTGTTGTAGTTCACGAAGCCGGAGAACGACAGGCTCGGTTTCCGGGCGTTGACGGGAATGGAATACAGGATTCCGCCCGCGTCGTACCATTGCGCCTGGGTAATCGGCTTCGCATTCACCTGCCCGCTGAAATAGGCCATCAAGTTGGAGAATTTCTCCCGGTTGTTCCGCGTCCAGTTCGCTGAGAAATAGTTGTAGGAATAAGGCTTCAGATACACGTTGCCGAGGGTCAGCCGGGACGGGTTCGCGATGTTCAGCACGGGCAGCATCCGGTCCGCGGAAGGCCGCTGGCTGAAAGCGGAGGAACTGACGATCAGCCGGTTGATTCCTTTGTTGTACTGGAAATTGAGAGACGGGGCCACATACCAGGACCACAGGTCCTTGCCGGTGGTTTCCTCGATTCCATAACTCTTGGAGAAGGTTTCGTTCAGGGTGCCGATCGCGCGGGCGCCGACCGTGATCCAGCTGCCCGTCCCGAACTTGTACTGGGCCGTGACGTCATATTGCTGTCTCAGGTAGTCGGACTTGCTGATTGACGAGTAATAGTCATTCCGTCCTGCCGAATCGAAGGCGTCCCGCACCCGGTCCCGCCGGGACCAGGTGTAATTCGCCGAGGTGGACAGCGTCCATTTCTTGCCGAGCGGCTCCGTATATTGGATTCGGCCGTTCAGCGTGGAAGATTTCCCGTCGGACTGGTAGGTCATGGAGCGGACATCCTGGACGCCCGACAGGGTCAGGATGGTGTTTTCCGCGCTCTCCCCTCCGGTTTTCTCATAGGAGGTGCCCCCGCTCAGGCCGATGGTCCGCCCCGTCTTTCCGCCCACTTCCCGGAAGGTAAGATCCGCGTCCACCTCCGCATCCTTGGAATCCGACAGGCTCCGGGTCGTGTTTTCGGAGCGGTTCATCAGGTTCTCTCCCCGGCGGGTTTCCGAGGAACTGCCGCCGAACGAGTTGGTCCGCCCATATCGGAATCCCGGGCGGACATGGAACCAGACCTTCCCCGTTTCTTTCTGGAACTCGACGTCGGCGTTCACGGAATTGGCATATTGTTTTCCCGTGTTCTCCGTTCTGGAGGCCAGGTTTCCCTCCTGCTGGTAGGTAGTCCGGTCGGCGCGGGTGCCGGTATCCGAGTCGGTGTATTTGTAATTGACGCTGACCGTGGTTTCCACATCCTTGATGCGGGTGGTATTGGCATTCACGCCCAGCTGCGCGGCGGTGACGAGGCCCTGGTCCAGAGAAGAGAGCACGTCGTCGTCATCCCCTCGCATGACCATCACGACAATGTCGGAGTCGCTGATATTCTGCGTGTTACCAATCACCGTCACCTGGTCCTTCTCGGAATAGGCCGATACCAGGGCGTTGGCGTTGTACAGGAAGCCGCGGTTGTCCCGGAGCGGGTCTTCGCCCTCCGGAGAACCGGCCGTCGTACCGCCCTTGAGGCCCACATTGCCGAACCAGCCCTTCTCGTATTCTTTCTTCAGGCCGACGTCCAGCACCTTTTCCCGGTTGCCGTCCTGGAGGCCGGAAGCGCGCGTCTGCTCGCTTTCCCGGTCGATCACGCGGACCTTGTCCACGACGGCCGCCGGCAGGTTGTTCAGGGCCGTGCTCTGGTCGTTGAAGAAGAAGGTGCGGCCGCCCACGGTGAGCTTGTCGATCTCCTCGCCGTTGAACTTGACCTTGCCGTCCTCGGTGATTTCCATGCCCGGCATCCGCTTCAGCAGGTCCTTCAGCATCGCATTGGCCCCGACCCGGAAGGAGGAGGCGTTGAACTCGACCGTGTCCTTCTTGACGACGATCGGGTTGCCCACGTCCGTGACCGTGGCCGCCTGCAGGAAGTGCTCGTCGACCTGCATCCGGATGGTGCCCATGTCCACTTCCTCGTTGCGGAAGTACCTTTCCTTCACGAAAGGTTTGTACCCCATCATCTCCACGTGGAAGACATAGTTCCCATAGGGGACTTCCTCCAGCGTGGCTACGCCCAGGGTGTCCGTCAGGGTGAAATTGGTGATGGTCGTGTCCTTGGCCGGAATGACATACACGGACGCGAATGCGACAGGCTCGTTGGTGAGCGAATCCAGCACGGTGGCCTTGATGTCGCTCATCCGGCCCTGGAAAATGTTGTCATTGAGGATAAACACCTGCGCCCGTGCGCCAAGGCACACGAATAGGCACAAGAACAGCGTGGAGATAACCTTCTTCATAGTGGCGGATTTCGCTACAAGAATTGAGCCTCAGGGCTCTTCCATGAATTTTTCGGCCCGGATGTACTTCAGGTTGTCGGCGGCGAACTCGTAGCCCCGGGAGCCGGGCCGGGCGACTTTCAGGTACTTTTCGTACCATTCGATGGCCGCCTTGTATTCTTTTTTCTGCTGGTAGCAGTAGGCGATGGTGGAAAGGGCCGATATGAGCTTGGGGTTGTAGCGGTAGGCCTCCTTGTAATGGGCGATGGCCAGGTCCCAGGCGTCCTCCCGGCCGTAATAGCCCAGGGCGTATTGCTGGTGGATGCGGGACATTACCGCCGGATCCGGTTCCAGCATCTCCAGGGCCTTGTCCAGCCAGGGCTTGACTTCCCGGTCGAACGGGCGCATCGCCTCCTTTTTCACGGCGGCGATGGAGTAGGCCAGGTTCACGTCGCTGGAGTCGATCTGCCAGGCTTTCTGGAGTTCCTGCTCCGCCCGATAGATTACCAGAGTATGCCAATAGCTCTGCCCCAGATAGTAATGGATGGGATATGAGTCGTTGCCGATGTCTTCCTGCCGTTGGAAGATCTTGCTGGCGCCCTCGTAATCGCCCTTCCGGTAAAGTGCCAAGCCTTTCAGCGGCGCAATCGTCACATTGTCAGGATCTTCCGCCAGGAAGGGCTCGCTTTGGGCGATTGCCTCGTCGTACTTTTCCTTGTCGATGAGGATGCCCACGGCCTTGGACAGGACGGTTTCATTCCTCGGCTTCAAGGCCAGGGAACGGCGGTAGTACCAGAGGGCCGAATCGGCCTGTTCCAGCTGCCGGAAGGAGTCCCCCACGACGCTCAGGACCGCCGGGATGGAATCCCGCTGCAGGACCGCCCGCCCCGCCTGGATGCTCTGGGAATAGGCCTTCAGCCGGGAATAGGCCTGCATCAGGCGGATGTGGTAGAGAATGTTGTCCGGAGACTTGGACGACAGAAGGAAATAGGTCCCGGCGGCATCCTCGTAGGCTCCGCTCTGGAAATGGCAGTCCGCCAGCTCGGCCAGCAAACCCTCGTCCATCGCGCCTGGCTGCACCAAGGCCGACAGTTTCTCGATCGCATCGTCCGTCCGGTAGATGCTCTTGAGATACCGCGCCTCGGCCAGCACGGAGTCGCGGTGCGTGGTCTGCGCCTGCAGGAACGCGGCGCAGACCAGCAGGGCGGCTGTCAGCAGGTGGCGTTTCATTGTTGTTTCTTGGAAGTGAACTCTACGACTCCGTAGCGTGCTTTCTCGCCATATTTCTCGATGGCCTTTTCGTCTTTCAGGACTTGGATGGACTCTATGGTCTCCAGGTTGACGTCTTTCCGGTTGACGGGTTTTCCGTCCAGAACGAAGAGTACGGAATCTGCCAGGGCGCCCCGGATAAAGACTTCATTGGCCTCGCCCGTCACGTGGATGGACGCGGTTTTCGGCTCGGTCTTTTCGCCGCTCAGCTTAAAGATGACCGGGAAGGTGTAGGTGACCTTGACGGGTTCGCCCTTTACATAGCCGGGCGTCCAGTTCGGGGAGGCGGAGACGACGCGGAGCGCCTCGGCGTCCAGGTCAGGGTTTACGCCGCGGAGGACTTTTGTGTCGCGGACAGAGCCATCGGGATAGACGGTGAATTGCAACGTCACGCGCCCCTGAACGCCCGCGTCTTTGGCGGCCTGCGGGTACTTGAGGTTCTCATTGACCCATTTGGAGAATTCGATGGCGTCGCCGCCGTTGAACATCGGCTTTACCTCGACGGTCGCAAAAGGAATCACCTTGGTCGTGTCGGGGAGGGTGGTGAGAGCCGTTTCGGAGAGGACCGTCTCGGGCTGGTCGGCGGAGACGACCTTGGCGCGGACGGGATTGCACAGGAACATGGTCCCGGCGAGGAAGGGGAGGATGGCGAGCCAGGAGAGGCGTTTCCACCCGGAGGAGGGGGCTTGGAGCATCATGTCGATTCGGTTTTTGAGTTTGGCGTGCTGGAAGCCGTTCGCCAGGGTGAAGCGCTTGTCCCCGACGGCTTTCCGCACCAGAAGAAGTTGATATTGGGTAGCATCGATGCCATGGTTGAGAACGGCGTCATCGGCCTCGTACTCGTGCAGGAGCTTGAGTTCGCTGAGGGTGATCCAGACGAGGGGATTGAACCAATGGACCAGCGTGACGGCCGTAAACAGGAGGATATCCAGGGTATGGGCCTTGCGGATATGAGCCTCCTCGTGGAGGCGGATCACCGGATTCACTTCCGCATCCTTCCGGCTCATGACGATGGTCCGGCCCCAACTGAAGGAGGGGACATCGGCCTCGGTCAATACGAGCCGGGTGCCGTCCTCCAGGCGTGTGGTGGCACCTTTCCGGATGGTCCGATACATTCGGACCATCGCCACGGCGGTCCAGGCCAGTACGGCGAGGAAGCCGAGGATGTAGAGGAGTTCCAGGTAGGGGAAAGGGGAGGAGGCGGACGGGCCGGCCGTCAGGGCGGGCTCGGAAGCCGCCTCGGTCAGCGACCCGACCATCAGCAACGGAACTTCCACCGTCCGGAGCCGCAGCAACGGCAGCAGGAAGCACGCCACGGTGCCCACCAGCAGCAGGATGCGGTTCAAGCGGAAGAAGGTCGTCCTGCGCATCACCAGCAGGAAGAATGCGTAGAACAAGGCCAGGTACAGGCTGCTTCGGCCGATATAAAGGAGGAACGGGGTCATTTCCGGGCGCTTTCGATCCGCGCGATCAAGTCCTTCAGCTCCTGGAGGTCCATCCGGTCCTCCTCCACGAACTGCGAGACCAGGCTCGCGTAGGAATTGTTATAATACTGGGCCACCATCTCGCCCACGGTCTCCCCGCGGTACTGCTTCTCGGTGACCTTCACGTGATAGCGGAAGGTGTTCGCCATCGGCTCACGCTCCAGGAAACCCTTCTCTTCCAGGAACTTCACGAGGGTGGCCACGGTGTTGTAATGGGGCCGCGGCTCCGGCAGCAGCGCCACCAGGTCGCGGATGAAGAGGTCGCCATGCTCCCAGAAAAGGGTCATCAGCTGCTCCTCCTTGGCTGTCAATTTCTGTCTCATGGTGCAAAAATAGACAAAAAAATCCAAACTCCTAATTTTTTTAGGAGTATTCCGTATTTTTTTCGGAGTTTCTTGATGACGACCCCGTATCCGCATGCTTTTCCTTCCTTTGCCGCCAGCGTTTGACCCTACCCTCCTTCTTCATCCTCCTTCTTCACCCTCCTTCTTCATCCACCTTCTTCATCCTCCTTCTTCACCCTTTTCCCTTTGTCCTTCACCCTCCTACCTCGTCCCTTCCCCATAACTCTTATCCTTTATTCCCGCCCTTACACCTCCCCTTAGTGCTATTACCCTTCTCGTCAACAGACTGTATGCTACTGTACGCTGCTCCTGTGTACAGCAAAACAGCACTAAAGCGTAATTTTACTGCACACTCATTCAAACACGCCCCCGTTTTCACTCTTTTTCTTTGAGCAGCGTACATCAAAGCGAGCACTAATCACCTTATTTCTGTACACCGCGGCAGCGTACAGGCCGATGGGGCCTGCGTACTCGTTTAAAGAATCAGGCATCGACGAATCTGCGCCTCGCCGGCCAGGCGGCGGCGAAAGAGTTCGCTGGCGATGTTGTTTTTCTCGCGGGAAGACAGATGATAGACCGACCGTGCCCGATACCGAGGAACATATTGATTGTCAATCAGCTCACAGAGTTGCAAGTCATTGAATCCCAGCGGGGTGCCGCGGTTCTTCTCGTTGCGGAGCATGTCGGCGATTGTCTTTTCGCGAGAAGCCGCGCGCTGGAGAACCAGATCCTCGAAACTCTCCAGGGTGATGGGCGGGCGGCCGTTGTTATCGGCCTCCTGCTCCTGACTCCAATCTTCACCGCTCAGGCGGGTGATCAGGTAGTTGAACGCTTTCGGCGTGGCATACAGATTCTCGACCACTTCCGTCTCAATGACCGATTCCCGCAGGAACACCCCCTCCACCCCCATCTTCCACTCAGGGTTGAATCTCGCCCGGCGAGGCAAGGCCGCCTTGATCTGGGCGGGCGTCAACAGCAAATCCGGCACATACAGCTTTCCAAGCTCTTTCCGGAAATAGGCATTGGCCGAACAGAACGGCCACTCGAACGGCGTGGAGGTTATGCCATGATGGACGGTATTCCTGACGGTATAGGAGATGGCAGTCAACTTATGCTGCAAGCCTTCGAGTTCCATCACGAAATAGTCAGGGTCTCCCAAGGGACCCTTTCGGCCGTACTTTTCGTTGAAATAGTGGGTATAGGCCTGTCGCTTGATCTGGATGAACTCTCCCGGGCACTCCGTTTCGTAGCAACCGTGGTGATGGTTGGGAATATCGTTCTCCGCCAGGCAGCGGCTGCCCGTCTTCTTCAACGCAGAACATAAGCCATTGAAAGATCGGTTCATATCTTCCAGATTCCGATACATCACCTCTTTATGGGAGGTATAACATAGATGATAAGTCTTCAACATGATTCATTGGTTTGTTTGTTCGATTCTATTTGACCTGCTCGCCTTCTTGGCCCCTGTACGCTGCTTCTGTGTACACGCATACTCGTTGTATTAATTGAATTCCTGTACACTGCAAACGATAATGGCGGCATTTTCCAGGAAATCCAGTTACAGCGTACACGGAAACCGCCCCTGAAAGGAGTTCTTTTGTACACAGAAGCAGCGTACAAGACAGTTTGTCCTCAAGGAGGCAATGGAACCTCCAGCAGAACGGGCAGATGGTCGGAGACGCCGCCGGTGTGACGGGGGCCGGTGTAGGTGCGGAGGGGTTTCTCGCCGGAATGGACGGTGTCGCGCGTGAGCAGGAAGGGGATCCTCAGGATCCGTATCCGAGCGCAGGCCGATGGGGCCGCAACCTTGTCCGTCTGTCGATTGGCCTCTCCCGACGAAGAATCAGAGGCCGGCGCGGACATTGGCGCGTCCAAAAGGGCCGGGGACACATAGATATGGTCGATGAGGTCCCATTTGCCGTCGTACTTGATGGTGCCGAGGCCGCGACGGAAAAGCTCCATGTGCATGGGCGCCAGCGCAGGTTCCAGGAGCCGGAAGACAGGATTGTCGGGCGTGTCATTGAAGTCTCCCCCGGCGATGATCCGGTCGATGCCGATGGCCGCGAGCGAATCCACCAAAAACCGGAGCCGCTCGACGGCAATCCGCCGCCTCGGCTCCGACTCCGCCGCCCCGCCGTACTTGGACGGGTGGTGGTTCACCAGCACGGCGAAGGCGCCGTCATTCCCGGCTTGACCGAGAATCTCTTGGAAGGTGGGGATAGATGCCCGATCGGAGTCGAGCATGACGAAAGAGGGTGGGTCGGGCATGACGGAAGAGGCCGGGGAGGAAAGGACGGGGGATACGGCTCGTCGGAATACGCACAGCAGGATATCCCGCGTGGCCATGACCGTGTCCGCGGCAAAGAGGTGGCAGGGTTTGGAGTCAATGAGTTCAAACCGGGAGGAGCGATAGAGGAGGGCGACGTCGATGCCGCGGTGATCGGGGGAGTCGTAGTGGACATACTTATAGTCCAGTTTACGGAGCGCGGTCTTCTGGAGCACCTGCCGCAGCACAAAGGCGTTCTCCACCTCCTCCAGACCTATGATATCGGGCAGCCGTCCCGTCTCCGCCTCCACCCAGAACAGCGCTTTCGCAAAGGCGTTCGCCTTCGCCTGGAACCGCTTCCAGGTCCAGTGCCGCTCCCCCGCCGCCGAAAACTCGACGTCCGACACCGTCGTGGAATCATTCCGCCAGTCGAAGAAGTTCTCCACGTTCCAGAACATCACCTGGAGCGTATCCGCACTCGGGGCAACGAAAAGCCACAATAATAACAGCGTTCTCATACGCCCAAGTTAGGGGGCGGCGACGGAACGCAGGGCAAGAAACATAAAAATGTGGCGAAATGTTTTTTGTTGTTCCAATAAAACAACAAAAAAGCCCCCCGTGCGAAGCGCAAGGGGAGCGTGAATAAAGGTTTAGGTTGGTAGATTTCTCGACTTCGCTCGAAATGACAACGTCCCTACACGTTGAACAGGAAGTGCATGATGTCGCCGTCCTGGACGACGTAGTCCTTGCCTTCGATGCCCATCTTGCCGGCGGCGCGGACGGCGGCTTCGGTCTTGTAATGGACGAAGTCGTCGTACTTGATGACCTCGGCGCGGATGAAGCCGCGCTCGAAGTCGGTGTGGATGACACCGGCGGCCTTGGGGGCCTTGTCGCCCACGCGGATGGTCCAGGCGCGGCACTCGTCGGCACCGGCCGTGAAGAAGGTCTGGAGACCCAGGAGGCGGTAGGCGCCCTGGATGAGCCGGACGACGCCCGACTCGGACAGGCCCATCTCCTCGAGGAACATCTGCCGGTCTTCGTACTCCTCGATCTCGGCGATCTCGGACTCGGTCTTGGCGGCGATCACGAGGATTTCCGCGTGCTCGTCGGCGACGGCGGCGCGGACGGCGTCGACATAGGCGTTGCCCGTGGCGGCGGAGGCCTCGTCCACGTTGCACACGTACATCACCGGCTTGTTCGTCAGCAGGTAAAGGTCGCGCGCCATCTGCTCTTCCTCGGGATTCTCGGGAACGACCACACGGCAGGATTTGCCCTGCAGGAGCACCTCGCGGTAGCGCTGGAGCAGCGAAAGAAGCTTCTTCGCCTCCTTGTCACCACCCGTCGTGGCCTGCTTCTCGACCTTCTTGATGCGGTTTTCCACCGTTTCGAGGTCCTTGATCTGCAGTTCCATGTCCACGACTTCCTTGTCGCGGACCGGATCCACGGAACCGTCGACATGGACGATGTTGCCGTCGTCGAAGCAGCGGAGGACGTGCAGGATGGCGTCGGTCTCACGGATGTTCGCGAGGAACTGGTTGCCCAGGCCCTCTCCCTTGGAGGCGCCCTTTACCAGGCCGGCGATGTCCACGATTTCCACCGTGGCGGGAATCGTGCGCTTGGGCTGGCAGATCTCGGTCAGGACTTCCAGGCGCTTGTCCGGCACGTTGGTGGAACCCACGTTGGGCTCGATGGTGCAGAACGGGAAATTGGCGCTCTGGGCCTTGCCCGAGCTCACGCAGTTAAACAAAGTGGACTTCCCGACATTGGGAAGTCCAACTATTCCACATTTCAAAGCCATAGTCTACTAGAAGAAACGAGCGCGGTTGTCCTTGACGTCGGCATCCTGCATCATCACGGGGACGATCATCTGGGTGGTGTAGCTCAGGATCTGCGCGTTGGCATTCTTGGCGTCGCTCTCGGTGTAGAAGGAACCGGTCTCGCGGCCGTCCACCTTGAACACATAGACACCGTAGGAACCGGCGACCGGGCCGCTGATCTTGCCTTCCGGAGCGGCGGCGATGGCGCCGACGAACTTCGGATCCAGGCTGCGGGCGGACATCGACGCGAAGGCGACGTCGCTCTGCGTGGACACGGTGGTGCCCAGCTTCTCGGCGATGGCCTCGAGGTCGGTCATGCCGGCGATCTGCTCGGCGACCTCGCCCTGACGCTTCTCGGCGTACTTGTCGGCGTAGAGCTGGTTCTTGATCTGGTCGGCCACCTCATTCACTGGGGCGATACCCTCCTTGTGGGCGCCGGTGACGGCCACCACGAAGAAGTAGTTGTTGTCCACGGTGATGATGTTGGACACCTTGCCGGGCTTGTTGTCGAAGGCCCAGCGGGTGACTTCCTTGGCATGGCCGATGGCGCCGTAGGTATCGGTGCCCTCGTTGATGGTCAGGCTGTGGGAGTAGGTGCCGATGGAGTCGCAGGCGGCGCGGTAGTTCGCGTACTTGCCGGCGGCGAGGGTGGCGACGCGGTTGGCGTCGTTGTAGTACTTGTTGAAGGTCTCCTTGCTGGCCAGGGCCTCCTTCTCGAAGAGGGCGACCTGCTTGAAGAGTTCCGGAGCGGAAGCCTCGGTCACCTCCACGATGTGGGTGGCCATATTGGACTGGAGGAGGAACGGCTCGCCCACCTTGTGCTTGAAGATGTCGCTGAAGCCGGTCGGCAGGTAGGAGACGGTCGCCTGGGAGATCTCGCCGATCTTGCCGAACTCACCGTCGGCCTGGGAACCACGGTCCAGGGAGAACTCGGTGGCGAGGGCGGTGAAGTCCGCACCCTTCTTGAGCTCGGCCAGGAGGCTGTCGGCCAGGTGCTGGCCGTCCTCGTTGGACTGGAACATCATGTGGCGGATGGTCACCGTCGACGGCATCATCGCGGTATCCATGATGCGGGCGGCATAGAAGGTGTTGTTCGCGGTATAGACCGGGGACGTGCCTTCGTTGTTCTCGGAAACGAAGGTGTCGATGTCGGCGTTGACGCTGCGGAGGTCGCCGGCCTTGTACCACTGGTCGCTCCACTGGGTGTCGGAGTTGCGCTGCAGGAAGGAACGGACATTGTCGGTCGTGGCGAAATCGTCATAGAGCTTCACGAAGTCGTTGTTCGCAGCGTCGATGTCGGCCTGGGAAGGAACCACCTGGAACACGGCATACTCGATGTCGCGGGTGGCCACCGTCTTGAAGAAATCCTTGTGGTTGTCATAGAAGTCCTTGATTTCCTTGTCGCTCACCACGACCGTGCTGTCGGTGGCGAAGGAGAAAGGAACCATCACGAACTGGACGTCGGCGGTGGTGTTGTTGTCGGCGATGGATTTGCTCACCTGCAGGGCGTTCTCCACGTTGGTGTTCGCGAACAGCGCGTTGTACTTGTTGTAGAACTGGTTCGTGACAATCGACTCCTGAAGGTAGGCCCAGATGGCCTTGGCGTTCTCGTCACCATCCTCCACGTTCTGGAGGAAGTTCACGAGCCGGTCATTGGAGAAGGCGCCGTTCTCGTCCACGAACAGGGAGGCGATGACCGGGGAGATGTTCTCACCGTTGGTCAGGTCCATGATCTCGTCCTTGCCCACGTTGATGCCGGCGGCCTTGCAGTTCTTGATGAACAGGTTCTCGTCCACGAGGCGCTGCCAGACCGCGTCGCGGATCTGCTTCTGCTGCTCCTCGCTGGAGGAGGTGTTGCCGGACAGCAACTCGCTGATGCGGGAATAACGGTCAACCTCCGTCTGGAAATCGGTATAACTGACGGATTTGCCACCGATCTTGCCCACGTCGTACTTGGAGGAGACGGACTGGACCGTCTGGATGATCTGGCTCGGATCGATGATGAAGAGTAAGAGCGGGAGGGCGACCAGAATGGAAAGGACGATGCCCCAACCGCGGAGTTTCTCTAAAACTGCCATTTTATCGTTACTTTTTTAAAATTTTCGTCAATTTTCAGTCAAGGGCGCAAATTTAGTCATTTTCTTTCAATTTACCACTATTTTTTCGCACAACAGGCTTTTTTAGGCCACCTTTGGGCGGAAAAGGACCGATAAAATTGACGGAATCCAGCACCACTTTGGTGGAATCCTGTTCGACGACACCGTAGCTGTTGAACGGCCGCTGGATGATGGCGTTGCGGGCCATGTCGTCGGACCGCATCCCGAAACCCTGCATAAAACCGGCCGGAGAGTACATCTTGATGTAGCAGTCCGTCCAAATTTCCTTGGCTTTCTGGTCCCAGTAGATGGTGTCCGTCTCCATCGTCTCCTGGTTCATGATGTTCCGGATGACCACGCTGCCGAAGGCCGACCACTTGTCCTCCCCTTCCTTCTTCCGGGTGTCGTGGCGGGCTTTCTGCGACTTGATGGTGGTTTCCAGGGATCCGTCCTCGGCATAGCCGTACACGGAAAGGCCACTCGGGAACAATTCATAGGAGAGGGTGTCGTGGTCATAGACCTCCATCACGGGCGCTTCCACGCGCATCCGCAACTTTCCGTTCTCCGTCTGGACGAAGAACATGCTGTCCACTACCTGGAGCGGGGTCTGGGACAAGTCCAGCTTCTCCGCCTCGGACAGGTTTCCCTTGCACGAAAATACGACGAAAGCAACCGCCAGCGCGGTTGCCATCGTCGTAAGTATGCGGTGCAGTCTCACAGAATCTTATCTGGTACGGACCGTGGTGGTGGTGGTCATACCACTGCAGGAGACCGTATAGATCTGGCCCTTGCCCAGGTCGTACATGAAGATTTCGCTGGCCTCCGGATAGTAGATGCTCACCTTGCCGATGGCGGCGCGGGCGTCGTCCGCGAGGGTGGCGTCAGCGGCCTGGGCCTTCTGGTAGTAGTCCGTGGCGGCCCAGTAGCGGGCGTACTTGTCCACGTCGCCACCGCAGCTGGCGGAAGCCCAGAGGTTGCCCATGATCATATAGGCCTTGCCGGCATAGCCGTTGTCCAGACGGACCGCCTTGCCGGCGGCGTCGAAGGCGCGGCCACGCATGTTGTTCGCGTAGCAGAAGCGGGCGAGCTCGTACAGGTACTGGGCGTCGGTAGCTTCGTCGGACTCCTCGTAGTCGATGGCCTCTTCCAGATAGCGGCAGGCGTCGGCGACATTGCCGCGGGCGGCGTTCAGCTTGTAGAGGCCGAAGGCGCTACGGTAGGACGGATCGTTCTTGTGCATCTGGGTGACGGCCTTGAAGTAGAGGTCGTTGTTGGCGCAGTCCTCGGCGCTGTTCATCAGCTTCACGATGTTCGTGACGACGGCCATGTTGGTCGGATCGGCCTCGAAGCGCGGGGTGAAGATGGCGATGAGGTTGTCGCAGGAAGCGACCTTGCTGTCGGCGAACACGCTCTCGATGGTGGCCTTGGTCTTGAGGTTGTCCTCCGCCTCGGCGTCGCTCTTCGCGGTGGCGCCGGCGATGGCCTCGGAGACGGTGTCGTACATGTTGATGACGTCATCGGCCTGGAGCTTGCCGTCGCGGTACAGGTTGATCGCCGCCTGGAGGTTGTTCACCAGCAGGCCGCCCTTCGTCTCGCTGCCCAGTTCCTTGATGATGGCCGTGAGGTTGTCATACAGATACTGGGAGTTGTCGGAACGGAAGTTGATCATGTACTGGCCCTTGTTGTTCAGGATGGTCGCCTTCTGGTCCACGCCCTTCGCGGTGCGCGGATAGAACTCGAGGCGCTCGTCCTGGAGTTTGAGGAGGCTGTCCACCTGCGCGCTGAACAGAGCCGGATTCTTGCGGTTCTTGTTGATCTCGCGGTTCATCAGCGTGGAACCGTGGACGAACAGGTTCTGGGACGCGGTGGCCGGGCAGATGGAGTACGCTTTCCGCCAGTTCGGGAGGGCGGAATCGTAGTTCTTCTGCTTGTAATACTCCTGATAGTAGGAGAGGTACTTGATGCACTCAGCGCTGTCCGCACCATACTTTCCCTGGGCGAACGCATTCTGGCCCATGAAGGCTGCCATGGCGGCCAGGAGGATGAAGGTCAATCTTTTCATATCGCGTTAGAATTTTGTTTGTCAAACTCTCTTTTACTGGTATTGCGGCTTCCGGAACCAAATGTCGAAGATGTTGAACCCGACGTGGAATCCGAGGTAGTTCTCCTTCACGAAATTCGTTCCGAAACCCCTTTGGCCCAGGTCAATCGCAAAAGTGATGCCATTGTAGCCCTGGAACACCGGAAGCGTCATTCCGAGGGTGATGCCGGCGGACAGGATGTTCTTCCCGCCCACCTGGTAGTAGGACTGGTCGAAATACCCGCCAACGCGGTAGGTGCAGCGCCGCAGGAAGTAGCGGATGTCGTTCCGGTTCGGGGTGATCTCGAAGCCCGCCTTGACGGACTGGGCGACGCCCGATGAGAACGAGTAGACCCCGTTGTTCCGGAATCCGCGCACGGCTTCGAAGTTGCTGCCCTTCCAGTTGCCCCGGAGGTAGTCCACCTCGACGGACCATCTGTCGCCCTGGGTGAAGCCGAGGCCGAAGCCCATTTCGTCGCCCAGCGAGATGTTGTCCTTTTTCAGCTCGTGGCCGCCGAGGTCCAGTTCCGCCACGTTGCTGTATTCGACGGCGTGGCCGGTCACGCGGGCCTTGAGGCGGTAGGTGGCGCCCACGACCAGCTTGCCGGTGCCGACGGGCTGCTCATACTGAAGGCCGAACTTGGCGGTATGGGCCCGCACTTCCAGGGTGTCGCCGAGGGTCTGGCTCCGGTAGCTCGCATCGGAGAACTGGCTCATCGAATACTTGGAGATGGTGCCGAAGTACAGGTTGTACTGGGCGCCGATGGACAGGCGGTTCCAGAGCGTCGCCGACGCGCCGGCGAAGAACTGGTTCAGGCCGCCGTCCCCATAGGCGCCATAGGCGCGGTTGCCGGTATAGCCGATGCTCTGGTCGCCGGAGGTGATCTTGTCCACATAGGACATCGAGAAACCCGTGTCGCTGAAGGGCTGGATGCCCAGCATGAACGCCGTGCGGCGCCACATCGGGAAGGAAATCACGAAGTCGTTGATGTTGAACAGGGTCTTGGTGCTCTTGAGGTCGCCTTCGCTGAACACGGAGAACTTGCCGGAAAGGCCGAAATCCGCCATGAAGGAAAGGGAGTCGCGGGCGGTGGCCGAAGCCGGGTTCATCGTGTTCACGAACCGCTTGTTGCGCGTGGCGATGCCAACGCCGCCCATCGAGGCGTTGAAAGCGGTTCCGGCGGCGTGGAGATCTCCGACGCCATATACGGAATAGGGAGAAAAGCCGTTGTACGTGCCGTTCTGCGCAGAGAGCGGCATCGCAGCCATAAGCAAGGCGGCGACGGCGATCCAGATCCTATCGGTCATTCTTCTTGACATATTCGTCAGCCATTAAAGCCAACCCCATCAAAACGAGGTTACAAATTACAAAGATGGAACTTTTCATCCGTTTTGCAAAATAATTCGCATCGCCGCCGGTAAACACGACGACATTCTCCGGATGCAGCGCCAGGTATCCCTCTATTTCAAATTGTATGCCCGAAACGACCCCGCTTTCGATGGAAGCCTGCTCCGACTGGCCCACCAGGGCGCAGGTTTCGGGGGTGTTCACCAGCGGCAGGGCGCGGGAATACCGGTTGAGCGCCTTGAACCGCGTACGGCAGCCGAGGGAGATGTTGCCGCCCGTATACAGGCCGTCCCGGTCGAGGAAATCGACGGTCAAGGTGGTGCCAAAATCCACGAGGGTGCAGCCCATCCCGCGGAACAGGTACCGCGCCGCGAGGACGGAGGCCGCCCGGTCATAGGACAGATAGACAGGAAGTCCGTGACTCATAAGCAGTTCCTTATGCTCCTTGTCCAGCAGAAGCAGATGCCCGCACTCGCCGGAAAGGGTCTTGCATTCCTCCTCGGTCAGCACGTAGACGGAGGAAACGACGAGCACGGCCGGCTTCTCCCGGCGGGTGAGCGAGAGGGTGAAGTCCATCCATTTCTCGCCCTGGTACCGGAAGGTCTTTCCGAGGGTCATCCCGTCGGACCAGGCCGCTTTCAAGGCGGTGTTTCCTATTTCTACGAGCAGATTGGCCATAGACTGCAAAAATAGTCATTTTCAGCGGTTATTGCAACCGCCGGAGCACCTTGAGGGCCGTTTCCAGGGAGTTGACGCCCCGGGAGACGGTGCGCAGTTTGCCCTTGTCCTGATTGATTTTGAAATGGACCGGATTGTCATTGACCTTGCCGATGACCCGCTCGAACTGCTTGGACTGGTAGTAGCCGGACATCGGGTTGGAGACGAAGAACATGATCTGCATCCCGTTCTTGACGATGATCTTTTCGAAGCCGCACCGGGCGCCGAGATTGCGGATCTTCACCACATCCAGGAGATTCTTCACCTGCGGCGGCATCGGCCCGAAACGGTCCTCCAGCTGGCGGCCCAGCCGGTCGATCTCCCGATCGTCCTGAAGGCTGTCCAACTGCTTGTAAATCCGGATTTTCTCCGCGGTTACATCGATGTAATCGTCCGGGATGAGCGCCGGTTGGTCGGTTTCCACGGTGCAGTCCTCGACGAAGGTTTCCCGGGACTGCTTGGTGGTGATGCCCGTTTCCACACCCAGCTCCTCCATCGCCTCGGACAGGATCTGCTGGTAGGTTTCAAAGCCCATATCGGTGATGAAACCGCTCTGTTCCGCGCCCAGCAGGTTGCCGGCGCCGCGGATGTCCAGGTCCTGCATCGCGATGTTGAAGCCGCTGCCAAGGTCGGAGAACTCCTCGATGGCCTTGAGCCGCCTGCGGGCGTCCTCCGTGATGGAAACGAGCGGCGGAACGATCAGATAGCAGAAAGCTTTCCGGTTGGACCGGCCCACGCGGCCGCGCAGCTGGTGCAGGTCGGAAAGGCCGATGTTCTGCGCCTGGTTGACGAGGATCGTGTTGGCGTTCGGGATGTCCAGGCCGTTCTCGATGATGGTCGTGCAAAGGAGCATGTCGTAATCGCCCCGCATGAAGTCCAGCATCTTGTTTTCCAGCTCCTTCGCTTCCATCTGCCCGTGCGCGACACAGATTTTCATATCCGGAACGAGCCGGTGCAGGATGTCGTGGATGGCCGGAAGCTCTTCCACCTTGTTGTGCAGGAAGAAGATCTGGCCGCCCCGGTTGAGTTCGTAATTGATGATGCCCTTGATTTCCTGTTCGTCGAACAGGATAATTTCTGTTTGTATGGGAATCCGGTTCGGCGGCGGAGTGCTTATTATACTGAGGTCGCGCGCGCCCAGGAGAGAGAACTGGAGGGTTCTCGGTATCGGAGTGGCCGTCAAGGTCAGGGTGTCGACGGACGCCTTCAGATGCCGGAGCCTCTCTTTCGCCGCCACGCCGAACTTCTGTTCCTCGTCGATGACCAGCAGGCCCAGGTCCTTGAACTCGAATCCGGCGCCCAGCACCTTGTGGGTGCCGATCAGAATGTCGATTCTTCCCTCTTTCAGGCGCTTCTTGATGTCGGTGATTTCCTTCGCCGTCCGCAGGCGGCTCACGTAATCGACCGTGCAGGGGAGTCCTTTGAGGCGGGACTTGAAGGTTTCAAAGTGCTGGAGGGCAAGGATGGTCGTCGGCACCAGGACGGCCACCTGCTTGGAGTCGCAGACAGCCTTGAAGGCGGCGCGGATGGCCACTTCCGTCTTGCCGAAGCCCACGTCGCCGCAGACGAGACGGTCCATCGGGCAGTTGTCCTCCATATCCTCCTTGACCGCTTTCGTCGCCCTTTCCTGGTCGGGGGTGTCCTCGTACATGAAGGAGGATTCAAGTTCTTCCTGAAGGTAGTTGTCGGCCGAGAAGGCGAAGCCCTTCGAGGCCCGGCGCTTCGCATAGAGCTGGATGAGTTCCTTGGCGATGTCCTTCACACGGGACTTTGCCGAAGTCTTCATCGTGGTCCAGGCCTTGGAGCCGAGCTTGTTGATCCGCGGCATTTCCCCTTCCTTGGACCGGAAGCGGGAAATCTTGTGCAGAGAATGGACGGAAACGAACACGACGTCGTTGTCCCGGTACATCAGTTTCACGACCTCGTGGACCCGACCCTTGTCGTCGGTCATTTTCACGAGACCGCCGAAGACGCCCACGCCATGGTCGATATGGACGATGTAGTCGCCCAGGTTGAAGGAACTGAGGTCGTTCAGGGTGAGCTGCTCCGACTTTTCCACCGTCCTTCTCAGGCGGACACGGTGGAAGCGGTCGAAGATTTCGTGGTCGGAATAGCAGCAGATGCGGTCCTCGTTGTCGATGAACCCTGCGTGGATGTTCTTTCCTTTGACGAAATCCGGCAGGAGTGCGTGCTCGTCCTGCAGCATAATGGACCGGAGTCGCTCCAGCTGGGATTCTTTCTCGCAGTAGATATAGACCTTATAATTGTTTTCCAGCCGAGTGCGGATGTCGGAGAGCAGGAGTTCGAAGTTCTTGTTGAACACCGGCTGCGGCGCAATGGAGAAAGCGACGCTGTCCACGCCTTGGTTTTGGAGCGGGATTTCCAGAAACACGTGCCGGAAAGCGGTCAATTCCGGGAAGAACGGCTGGTCCTTGTACATATCGGACGAATCCAGCCAGACCACCGCATCCTCTTTCAGGAGCGTCAAGAGGCTCACGCCCCCCTCTCCTTGGCCGCCGGCGACGATGTCCGGATAGATTTCGGCCTTGTCCATCTGGTCGATGGACAGCTGCGTGTTGCAGTCGAAGGTATGGATCTTCTCAACCTCATTACCGAAGAAAGTGAGCCGATAGGGATGGTCCAGGGAATAGGAGAATATGTCGATTACCGCGCCTCGGATGGCATACTGCCCCGGGGCCGATACGAAGTCCACGCGCTCGAATCCCAGCTGCACCAGCGTCTCGCGCAAGGTGTCATAGGATATTTCCTGACCCACATTGATTGTCAGGAGCGCTCCGGTGATCTTTTCCTGCTCGGGAACCGGTTCCTCAAGGGCTGCAGGATAGGTGACGATGAACAGCGGACCTTCGCCCGGATCCATCATCTTGCCGATGGCGGCCGTGCGCTGAACCCCGAGGGAGGATTTGTAATTGCTTCTCTCGACGGCACCACCACTGTCAGGAAGGAAAAAGACGCAATCTCCTTCCACTAAATTATACAGGTCCGCGCTGCAATACTCCGCCGCTTCCCGAGTGGGAAGGACGATGAGATGGGTTCCTTTTTCGGCAATCTGGGAAAGCACGAACCAACGGGCAGACAGAAACAGCCCGCTGCAGAATGTCTCCCGACTGGAATTCATCCTGCGGCGGAGCAAGGCTGTCGATGTTTGACTTATCAACATTCCGCTCAAAAAGGCTGTTGAAAAGCTGTTGATAACCCTGTTGATGGAATGGTGGATAACTCGGGCGGAATTTTTCCCTTTACTTTTCCACAAGTTTCCCACGGGGAAAGACCAGGGTTTTCAACAGTTTTCAAAGCACTCAATCAAATGATATACAATTGTTTCCGTATAGTTATCAACAAATTGACAGGAACAATAATACCATTCAATTTAAAGATAAAAATAACTATATTTGTAGCTGAAACTGACCCGACCGACGCCATGAGCGAATTCGACCCGCGCAGCACAACCGACCGCAAAGATAGTGAATTGGACGGAATTATCCGCCCCCAGCAGCTGGATGATTTCACCGGACAGAAGGAAATCGTCTCGAACCTGGAAATCTATATCAAAGCCGCCAAGATGCGCGGCGAAGCCCTGGACCACACGCTTTTCCACGGCCCTCCGGGCCTGGGCAAGACCACCCTCGCGCACATCATCGCGAACGAGATGGGGGTCAATATGAAGGTGACGAGCGGCCCGGTGCTGGACAAGCCCGGCGACCTGGCCGGCCTCCTGACTTCCCTGGAGAAGGGCGACGTCCTCTTCATCGACGAAATCCATCGGCTTTCCCCCGAGGTGGAAGAATATCTGTATTCCGCGATGGAGGACTATGTCATCGACATCATGATCGACAAGGGCCCCGGCGCCCGGAGTGTCCGCATTTCGTTGAATCCTTTCACGCTGATCGGCGCGACGACGCGTAGCGGCCTCCTGACCGCTCCGCTCCGGGACCGGTTCGGCATCAACTGCGCGCTGGAATACTATGATACTGAGGACCTTCGGAAGATTGTCATCCGCAGTGCGACCATCCTGAACATCGAGATCGACAACGACGCGGCGCTGGAGATCGCGCTCCGCAGCCGCGGCACGGCGCGCATCGCCAACGCGCTGCTCAAGCGCGTCCGCGACTTCGCGCAGGTGCTCGGCGACGGCCGCATCGACGTGGAAATCGCCCGCTTCGCCCTGAACAAGCTCAAGATTGACAAGCGCGGCCTCGATTCCATCGACCACAAGATTCTCCGCACCCTCATCACCACCTTCAAAGGCGGTCCCGTGGGCGTGGGCACGCTCGCGACCTCCATCTCCGAGGACGCCGGCACTCTGGAGGAAGTCTACGAACCCTTCCTGATCAAGGAAGGCTTCCTCATCCGCACCCAGCGCGGCCGCGTCGCCACCGACCTCGCCTACCAGCACCTGGGCATGGAATCCTGCCTCCCCCAGCGCAAATACAACCCCGACGACAACGGAACCCTCTTTTGATATGAAAAAGACTGTCATTACTCTTCTTCTTTTGCTGGCGGCCGTGCCGGCGCTGGCGTGCACGTCGGTGATTGTCAGCGGGAAGGTGAGGGCCGACGGGAGGCCGGTGATGATGAAGCATCGGGATACGAGCCACGAGACGAACGACATCCGGTGGTTCCAGGGCGAGAAGTACGCATTCATCGGCCTGGTCAATACGGACGTGCCTTTCGACAAGGAGGTCTGGGCCGGGACGAACAGCGCCGGGTTCAGCATCATGAATACGGCGACGTACGACCTCAAGGAGGACGACGTGCCGGCCGAGCAGATGGACCGGGAAGGGTATCTGATGTACCGGGCGCTGGAAATCTGCGCGACGGTGGCGGATTTCGAGCATTTCATCGACACGCTGTCCAAGCCGATGGGGGTGGAAGCCAATTTCGGCGTGATCGACGCCCAGGGCGGCGCGGTCTACTATGAGATGGACAACTGGAGGATCCGTGCCAGGTATGATGTGAATGAGGAACCGACTGGTTATCGGGTGGTTACGAACTTCACCTGGCAGGGCCGGGAAGCGGACCGCAAGGGCGTGGACCGCTATGAGAAAGCCTGCAGCCTGCTCGCCGAAACCTGCATTCCGATCTCCGAATGGGACCACGACTTCCTGATCAACAAGATCTCCCGCAGCGGCGCGCCGATCCTTCGCAAGATCACCACCGCCTCCGTCGTTTTCGAGAACGGCGTCATGTGGGCCTCCCTGGGACAGCCGGACAAGAACCCGTATAAAGCGTATACGGTAACAGGGATGCAACCATAGGCAGATTTCTCGACTCCGCTGTGCTTCGCTCGAAATGACAAGAGAATGGTTACTGTCATTTCGACCAAGCGAAGCGCGTGGAGAAATCTAAAAATCCGTAATAGTCCTAAGATTTTTTGTGAAAGTCCTGATTTTTGCGTAAAATTGCAAGAATTCTGAAATTATAATTTCTCATTTATAACTTATATGGCTGATACTAAACTTATCTCCAAGATTCCGGAAGGGCCGCTCGCCGAGAAATGGTCGAAGCGCAAGGCCGAAATCCGGATCGTCTCTCCGAACAACAAGCGGAAACTCGAGGTGATCGTCGTCGGTACGGGCCTCGGCGGAGCGTCCGCAGCCGCCTCCCTGGGCGAGCTCGGCTACAACGTCAAGATTTTCTGCATCTCCGACTCTCCGCGCCGCGCGCACTCCATCGCCGCGCAGGGCGGTATCAACGCCGCGAAGAACTACCAGAACGACAACGACTCCATCTACCGGCTGTTCTACGACACCATCAAGGGCGGTGATTACCGTTCCCGGGAGGCCAACGTGTACCGCCTGGCGGAGGTAAGTGCGGCCATTATCGACCAGTGCGTCGCGCAGGGCGTTCCTTTCGCCCGCGAATACGGCGGATATCTGGCGAACCGTTCCTTTGGCGGTGTCCAGGTGAGCCGTACCTTCTACGCCCGCGGACAAACCGGCCAGCAGCTGCTCCTCGGCGCCTATGCGGCCCTGAACAAGGAAATCGCCGCCGGTTCCGTGAAGAGTTATCCGCGCCACGAGATGCTGGACCTCGTCATCATCAACGGCGAGGCGAAGGGTATCATCGCCCGCAATCTCGTGACCGGTGAGATCGAGCGCTTCGGCGCCCACGCCGTCGTTCTCGCCACCGGTGGTTATGGAAATGCCTATTTCCTGTCCACGAACGCGATGAACTCCAACGGCTCCGCCGCGATGCAGGCCTACCGCAAGGGCGCTTTCTTCGCGAACCCCTGCTTCGCGCAGATCCACCCGACCTGTATCCCCGTCCATGGCGACCAGCAGTGCAAGCTCACCCTGATGTCCGAGTCCCTGCGTAACGACGGCCGCATTTGGGTGCCGAACAACATGGAGGATGTCCTCAAGCTCCGCAAGCACGAAATCAAGCCTTCCCAGATTCCTGAGGAGCGCCGCGACTACTACCTGGAGCGCCGTTATCCGGCCTTCGGCAACCTGGTTCCCCGTGACGTCGCTTCCCGCGCCGCCAAGGAGCGCTGCGACGCCGGCTACGGCGTGAACGAGACCGGCCTCGCCGTGTTCCTCGATTTCGCCGACGCCATCAAGCGCCTGGGTCACCAGCGCGTGGAAGAGCGCTACGGCAACCTCTTCCAGATGTACGAGAAGATCACCTCCTCTTCCCCTTGGGAGGAGCCGATGATGATCTATCCGGCCATCCACTACACCATGGGCGGTCTCTGGGTCGACTATGACCTCCAGACCACCATTCCGGGCCTGTACGCCATCGGAGAAGCGAACTTCTCCGACCACGGCGGCAACCGTCTCGGCGCTTCCGCCTTGATGCAGGGCCTGGCCGACGGTTACTTTATCCTCCCGTACACCATCGGCGACTATCTGTCCCACAAGTTTGCGGAGCCCAAGACCGACACCAACGCCCCCGAATTCGCCGAGGCCGAAAAGGCCGTGCGCGAGCGTATCGATAAGATCTTTGCCGTGAAGGGTACCGAGACCGTGGACAGCATCCACAAGAAGCTCGGCCACATCATGTGGGAGTATGTGGGCATGGCCCGTAACGAGGCCGGCCTGAAGAAGGCCATCGAGGAAATAGGCGAACTCCGGAAGGAATTCTGGAAGACGGTCCGCGTCCCCGGCACGAACGAGGAATTCAACCAGGAGCTTGAAAAGGCCCTTCGTCTCGTCGACTTCTTCGACATCGGCGAACTGATGGCCCGCGACGCCCTGAACCGCAAGGAATCCTGCGGCGGCCACTTCCGCGAGGAAATGCAGACGGAAGAGGGCGAGACCAAGCGCGACGACGAGAACTTCATGTATGTGGGCGCCTGGGAATACAAGGGCGAAGGTGTCGCTCCGGAACTTCACAAGGAGCCGCTCAAGTATGAGAACATCAAGATTGCGACCCGTAACTATAAAGACTAACGACGATTATGGAATATAACGTGAAAGTGTGGCGTCAGAAGAACGCCAAAGCCAAGGGTCACTTCGAGACCTATCATGTCACCGACGTGGA
>JAFRPH010000093.1 GCA_017429205.1 Bacteroidales bacterium | reverse complement strand
CCTAAAAGTCGTCTAACCCGACCACTATTCGCGGCGGGGCACGCCGAGCCGATCGAGGAACAGCTCGTCTCGCCGTATCGACTCGGTTGACCACCGGAACTTCCCCGCCTCGGTTTGGACATCGGTGGTCTCCACGCAGTCGAACCAGTCGAAGATGTCCTGCGTGGAACGCCCGTCTATCCATCCCTTGAGGCTCTTCTCCAGCTTCAGCCGCTCCTTGGTCATGCCCTCCCTCGGTTCGCCAAGGCCGTCCAGGACCTCGTCGAGCATGCGCCGGAACCTGCACATGTAGCAGAGCCCCACGAACTGGGCGAACTGCCTGCCCCTCAGCGCGTCCGCGCTCCACAGCCTCGTGCGCCGCCCGTCGAAGTAGCGCTTGTCCATGCCGAAGAACTCCTCGATGCGCTCCCGCATGCGGTAGTTGCGCAGGGCCTCGAACGTGTCCATCGGCTGGTTCGAGGCGAGCGCGAAGTGTCCCATGTACTTTCGGGCTTCCCGTACCGCAGCGTTGTCGAAGGACACCTTCGCCGCGCCGCCGCGCCCCACCCTCGACACGCTCATGTATTTGTCCGCGAACCGCTGCGCGGAGGGGTTCAGCTCCGCGCCGCGCTCGAGCAGCGTCTTCACGTCGAAGAGCCGCCGGTTGAACGCGCTCTCCTTCTTCGACCTCACGTCCGGGGAGCGGAACACGTGGACGTACAGCCGCCGCACGAGCGTCTCCACGTCCCCCGCCGCCTTCGCCCCGCGCCCCCGGGCCCTGCGCCGCGTCAGCTCGTGCCCCTCGCGCGTCAGCGTCGCGCCGCACACGTCCGTGTCGAAGGGGCACACGCCGTCCGCGCCGTCCAGGTCGTCCTGGAGGGCGTCGATGGACTCACGCACCCATTTGACGTCCGTGTCCACGAGCGTCAGGAACTTGCGGTTCCTCGCCGCGTACTCGGCCATGTTCGACTGGCTGTGGTATCCGTTGTCCGTCACGACGAGCGCCTTGGGGAGCCCCAGCGCCTCAAGCTGCGTCAGGGCGTTCGAGACCGACACGACGTCGGGGACGTTCCCCGGCTGCTTCGCGAAGGCGATCGGCTCGCAGTCCTTCACCGAGTAGAGCGTGAGGAGCTTGATCGTGTCAAGGCCGTCGCCGTCCTTGTTGAAGCCCTGCCGCGCCTCGTGCAGGTTCTCCGAGTAGGTCGAGACCGTCGTCGAGTCGTAGGCGACCGCAGCCTCCTTGTCGAGCCTGTCCGCCCTCGCCCTGAAATAACTCTGGACGCCGCCCTCGTCCACGCCGACCTCCTTGAACAGGTCGCTCGCCACGTCGTCGCTGATCGTCCCGGGGTAGGGCGTCGGGTGCATCGCCTGCCACGCGGCGAGCCTCGGCAGCGTCTGCCCGCCGGTCGCGAGCCAGTATCTCGCAACCGTGATGATCTTGTCTGCGGTTCCCCCGTTCGGAAACGCCGCGCGCACGTCCTCGTCTATGCCCGAAACCTTCCCGACGTGCTCGAGGATGTCCGTCAGCCCCGTGTGCCGCCGCGTCGCCGCGCCGGCCCGCGCGCCGTCGGGGCGCTTCGCCCGCGTCGGCACCATCTCCGTCGTGCCCGCGACGATCTTCCCGAGCAGTTTCTGCCCGACCGTCACGGTCTTCTTCGTCGCCTGGTCGTACCTCGTCGTGCGCTCCAGTACGTAGATGTCGCCGTTTTTCTGGCGCTGGACGCGCCTTCCGACGTGGACTTTTCCCTGAAACTTCCTACTCATGGCCTTTTTCTCCTGTTTAGTGGATATGTTATAGTATAACATATCCACGATTGGAATGCAACAGGAAGCGCGAACTTTTTTTAAAAAATTCGCGCTATGGGTTTCCGAGAGGCTCGCCGACGGCTATAGTGGTCGGGTTAGCCGACTTTTAGG
>JAFRPH010000092.1 GCA_017429205.1 Bacteroidales bacterium | reverse complement strand
GATAACACCTCCGGGGCTGTTTTGTGTACGGAGATGAGAAGGTATGCGCCTGCAGGCGCACCAGAGGGCTTTCCGATCGCCCACAGGACTCCTTCGGGGCCGACACGTAAAAAGATGGCTCTGTGAAAGCATAGAGGAGAAAACCTCTCTGTCACTGCGGTGACATCTCCCCTTTCAGGGGAGACAGGGATAGTTAGTTACCCAAACCTCCCCTGAAAGGAGAGGGGGACCGCCGCAGCGGTGGAGAGGTTCCCCAGGCAGGCTTTGCCGATCATCATGCCCAACGAGGCGGCCCCGAAGGGTCCAGGGATTCGGAGCGCCCGGAAAACTGTCCGATGGACAGTTTTCAGCGGAGAATAGGCGGCAGCCCAGGGGCGATCGGAAAGCCCCCGGCGCGCTCCGCAGAGCGCGGAACCCTGCCCGCGGAAGTCGTTCACTTTATGCTTATAATACGAAAGAACTCCCCCCGATTCCTTTATCGCATTGACAATTTCACACATTCAACATATAATTGTCATGACTCTGTAAAATACACGAGGAGGTGTTCGCATGCGCATGCGGTGGACAGCCTTTCTGCTCGCCCTGGTGCTCCTACTGGGCTGCATCGGGTCAGCCTTCGCCGATACGGTCCTGCGCATCGGTTCCCGCGGCAGCGACGTCATCGCCCTCCAGACCGCTCTGAAGAACCTCGGCCTGTATACGAAGACGATCGACGGCGTCTACGGGCGCGGGACGGCGGCCGCGGTCAGGGCCTTCCAGGCGCGGAACGGCCTGAAGGCCGACGGTGTCGCCGGGCCCAAGACCCTCGGCAAGCTCTACGGCGGCTCATCCCCCGCCGACGCGGGGCAGCCCTCCGGCGGATCCGTTCCGGCCTACGCCACGCTGACCGTCGGCTCCCGGGGCGATGCCGTCCGCACCCTCCAGGCCGCGCTGAGGAACCTCGGCCTGTACACGAAGGCCGTCGACGGCGTCTACGGCAGCGGAACGGCGGCCGCGGTGCTCGCCTTCCAGCGGAGCAGCGGCCTCCCCGCGACCGGCATCGCCGACAGCGCGACCCAGCTGCTCCTCCTCACGGGGCAGGCGCCCGCCGCCCAGCCGCCGGTCACGATCCCGGCCGAGCCCGCGGTCCCCGCTCAGCCCGAAGCCCCGCAGGAGCAGACGGCCCAGCCCTCCTCCCTCGCCGGCGTCACCCGCCTGCAGATGGGGAACAGCGGCAGCGCCGTCCTCGCCCTCCAGCAGGGCCTGCGCGCCCTCGGCTTCTACACCGGCGAGCTCACCGGCCGCTTTGACGCGGCGACCCGCAGCGCGGTGGTCGAATTCCAGCGCTCGAAGGGCCTGACCCGGGACGGCATCGCGGGCCCGAAGACCCTCTCCGCCCTCATCGCCGCGTGGAACGACGCCCTTCAGAACGCCGGCCTCCCCGCGGGGGCCCTCGCCTTCCTCAACGCCCTCGCCCGGGACAGCGGCGCCGTCTGCGGCACCGTCGTGCTCTCGAAGAACGGGCAGCCCTTCCTCACCTGGTCCTTCGGCGGGGTCAGCGAGCACACCTGCTTCCGCATCGCCTCGGTGACGAAGTGGGTCACGGCGATCGGCCTGATGACCCTCTACGACCGCGGCCTGCTCGACCTCGACGCCGACGTCTCGACCTACCTGCCCTTCAAGGTGCGCAATCCCGCCTTCCCGGACGTCCCGATCACGGCGCGGATGCTGCTCAACCACACCTCTTCCCTCTCCCCGGAAGCACAGAACTACCACCCGAACTGGAAGCGGATCGGCGTCGGCGGCTATGACCCGCTCTTCAACGAGTCCGCCCGCCCGGGCGCGGTCTACGCCTACGCCGACTACAACGGCGCCCTCTTCGGCTGCCTGATCGAGGCGATCACCGGCGAGAGCGTGCAGAATTACCTCAGCCGCACGGTCTTTGAGCCGCTGAACCTCACCGCCGCCTACACGCCGAAGCTCCTCCCCGCCGGCACCCCGACGATGGACCTGCTCAAGGCCAACGGCAAGGTCTCGATCTCCGTGCAGAGCGACCGCACCCGCGCCTTCAACAACAAAGCCGACCCCGAGGGCAACAACGGCTACACCGTCGGCAAGCTCTACATCGACGCCGCCTCCCTGACGAAGCTGGCGCAGATGATGCTCGGCGGCGGCCAGCTGAACGGCGTGCGCATCCTCAACGAGAGCACGGTGGCGATGATGGAGGCCGACCAGCCGGGCCTGGCCGCGAGCAAATACGGCCTGAGCACGGTCCGCCACGGCCAGTTCCCGCGCGGCATCTGGTACGGCCACCAGGGCCGCCTCGACGGCTTCTCCTCCAATGTCTACTACCAGCGCGAGACCGGCATCACCCTGGCCCTGATCATGGACGGCTACGCCTTCCGCCTGGAAGACAACATCGTCCTCCCCGCCGTCACCCTCATGAAGAACATGGAGACCCTTGAAGGGCTGTGCCTGAACTGAAGGTCCACGCGAAAAGGGGCTTCCGCAGAAGCATCAAAGTCTGCGGCAAGCCCTTTTTCGTGGTTCTTCACGTTTAGTTAGGGAAATTCCGTTGGTGAGGGAATGCGCCTGCGGGCGCACCAGAGGGCTTTCCGATCGCCCTCTGGACTCCTTCGGGGCCGTCCCGTTAAATCATTCTTGGGAAATTGTCAGGTTTTTGATGGAATGCCAGGCTATGCTCATAGCCTTACCCGACAATTAACAAGAAAGAGATGGCCCCGAAGGGTCCAGGGGCGATCGGAAAGCCCCTGGCGCGCTCCGCAGAGCGCGAACCTCCCATATACTTTCCCTAACTTTCCGTGAAGAACCCTTTTCGTGTTCTTCCAACGAACGCCTCAGGATTGTACAGCGTTCCCTTATTGCGCGACGAAGCGGATGCCTTTCTCTGCCGCGAAAGCCTCGGCTTCGGAGTCGGGTGCGCCGAAAATGGTCAGCTGGCTGATGTCGATGCCATCGAAAACATCGGAAGGGATCATATTGATGGCAGGCGGGATTCGGATCTGTTCCAGGAAGGTACAACGGGCGAAGGCCTTATTGCCGATACTGCTCACAGAGTCAGGAATAAAGACGACCGTCATCACGCAGCCGCTGAAGGCCTCGTCCTCAATCCCGGTGAGCCCGTCGGGAAGCGTGAAATCCGGAGTCGCCATCTCGATGATGGGATAGAATCTCAGCCCGCGGCTCTCTGCAAAATCCTGGGCGGCAGAACCGGAAACGCCGAAGATAATCGGACTGCAGCAGTCAAAGATAGGATCAACGATGGTGATCCCGCTTGCGGGGATGACCAGCCGCCGCAGGTTCGGGCACTGTAGGAAAGCCTGCATTTCAATATGGGTCAGACTGTCCGGAAAAACCATTTCGGTCAGATTCGAGCAGAAAGCGAAGGACTGATACCCGATGGAGGTCACTGTATCCGGCAGACTGACTTCCCGCAGTCCGGAACATCCGTAGAAAGCGATTATCCCGATCACACGAACCCCCTGCGCGACGGAGACCTCGGTCCGTCCCGCCGGACAGGCGATCAGGGTAAAGCCCGAGCGATCGTAGAGCAGTCCGTCCTCAGAACGGAAGTACAGGTTATCAGCCGCTACCTGAATGCTTTGCATGACGGTGCAGTTCGTGAAGACACCCTCACCGATTTCGCTGACATTGCGGGGAATGAAGATCTCCGTCAGTGCCGGGCAGGACTCAAACACATAGTTTTCAAAACACGTCAGGCTTTCCGGGAGAGAAATGCTGCTCAGGGCCGCGCAGGCCTGGAACGCTCTTTCGCCGATCGAGGTAACACCCTCCGGAATGATCAGGGACGTCAGGAACCGATTCTCGCCGAATGCATATCCTTCGATCCGTGTCACCCCGTCAGGGATGCTGACGGACGCTTTGCTCATCGGACACAGGTACAGGACCGAAAGATCCTTGCTGTACAGGATACCGTCCAGGGATGTGAAGGCGGTGTTATCAGGCGACACCGTGATTTCCGACAGATTCCGACAGCCGCGGAACGCGAACATGTCGATCGTCACCGTGCCTGATCCGATATGAACGGTTTCCAGGCCGGTGCATTGATCGAAGGCGGAGAATCCAAGAGATACCAGACTGTCCGGAAGGCAAAGATTTGTCAGGCTCTCACAATTGTAGAAGGCGTTGCTGCCGATGGAAGAGACCCCCTCCGGGATCACGACGGAGGAGAGGGCGAGACATGCATCGAAGGCATGGTCTCCGACAGCGGTCACGCCCTCCGGTATGACCGTGTTCCGCAGGCGGAAACAGTTCTGGAATACACCTTTCTGAACAATTGTCAGGGACGGCGGCAAAAAAGCGGTCTCCAGGTTTTCACAACCCATGAATGCATAGTCGCCGACGGATGCCACTGCCGCAGGAATGGATACGGATGCCAGTTCCAGATGCTCACGGAAAACGCCGGCGCCGATGGAAGTGACGGGGCGGTCACCGATCATATCCGGAATGACAAGATCCGCCGCTGTACCGGTATAGGCGATGATGGCGCAGCCTGTACCGGAGGGAACAGCGGTCCAGACGCCCTCCGTCACGGTGCCCTCGATCACCAGCAAGCTGCCCAAACCGTTGGCGACAGCCCAGTCCGCAGCGTGCGATCCGGCGCTGCAGTGAACCTCAGACAGGTTGTCACACTGGCTGAAAGCGCCCTCGCCGATCTGCACGACACTGTCCGGGATCGTTACGCTGACAAGTCCCTTTGCATTCTGGAAAGCATATTCGCCAATGGAAGTTACACCATCGGGTATCGTAAATGAAGTCAGGCTCCTTGCACCCGCAAAGCAATGATTCCCGATGCTGTTGACATTGCCGCCGAAAACAACATCTGTCAGCGACACACAGCCCTCAAGCAATTCATCCGGTAATGCCGTTACATTGGCTGAAATGGTGATACGCTTCAATCCGGAATTATCAAAAGCACCAAATCCCAGGCTTGTCACACTGTCCGGAATCACAATTTCCTCCAGATTCCGGCAGAGACGGAAGGCATGTTTGCCGATGGACGTCACACTGTCCGGGATCGTCACGCGCTCCAGGCTGAAGCAGTGGTCGAAGCTATTGTCACCGATGAGGGCGAAGCCTTCCGGAATCACGACCTCCCTGAGATTTCCTTCGTCCCACGCAAACCGAAATGCGCCGGGGAAGATGGAACTGCACTCTGCCGGCAGCTCATATCGTGCGGCCTTTCTGCCCTGCGGATAGCACATCAGCTGGCCGCCGTTGAACAGGATGCCGTCGATGCCGGTCAAGGCCGGATGCCCTTCTTCCACATCGATGCTTTCCAGCGCCGGGCAGCAGGGAAACTGATTGTTGGCCATGATATACGTGCCGATAGCGCTCGTCGGGCTCCTGAACAGAGCGTTGGTCAGATAACGGCAGTTCTCAAAGATGCAGGCATCAACAAACGTTACGGAACCGGGAATCACAACGCTTCGCAGCGCCGTGCCTTGAAAAGCGTTCTGGCCGATGGCCCGCAGCCCCTCCGGCAGCTCTACTGCGGTCAGGTTTGAACAGTCCATGAAGCAGAATGGTGCGAGCTGATCCAGTGTATCGGGCAGGGTAACTTCGGAAAGGTTGACCATATCACGGAACGCGTCCGCCCCGATGTATGTGATGCCATCCGGAATCACGACCCGCCGGACATGTGTGCGGACTTCACTCCAGGGACACGCATGATAGTCAAAACCGCCGTCGTCATTGCGATAGTCCCACATCCGTCCGGTGCCGGTGAGGGTGAGGGTTCCGCTGTCATCGAGTTCCCAGGTAATGGCGTCTCCGCATGCGCCCGAGGCGAGCGTATCCGCGGTGCCGCAGAAGCACAGCGATAAAGCCAGCAATACCGCTGCCTGCAGGATCAACAGTTTCATCTTCATGATCTGCCCCTCCGGAACATTGATTCTCCATGGCGAATTGCCATACCGCAAGATTCTTCCTGTACTGTGCGAACATCATAAACTTCCGATCATATTATATTCCGGAGAGCAAATGATTGCAAGCAGAACATCCCTGTTCCGCCGGCAGGGCGCCGCTTTTCAATGTCCCCCTTGACACCCGCCCGAAATGCGTTATCCTGTCCGTGAAACCCATTCAGCCCCCCGAAGGAGGAGCCGCCCATGCACCAGCCGTTTCCCTGGCGCGACTTTCTGAAGAAGGTCGCCATGATCGCCGTTCCCGTGGCCCTGCAGAACCTGCTGACCACCACCGGCTCCATGATCGACACGATGATGATCTCCTCCCTCGGCAAGACGGAGATCGGGGCGGTGGGCCTGTGCGCGCAGTTCTCCTCGCTGATGTTCAGCGGGTATTGGGGCTTTGTGGGCGGCGGCATGCTGTTCTTCTCCCAGTATTACGGGGCGAAGGACGACGAAGGCATCAACCGCTCCTACGGCCTGACCGCGGCGTGCATCATGACCGTGGGCATCCTCTTCGGCCTGGCCGCCCTGCTCTTCCCCGGCGCGGTGATGGGCATGTACACCGACAAGCCCGCGATCCGGGAGATCGGGGAGGAGTACCTGCGCATCGTCGGGTTCGCATACCCGCTCCAGGCCTTCGCGATGGCGATGGCCTCCCTGCTGCGCTGCACCGACCGCGTGCGCATCCCGCTCTACGCCTCCTTCGCCGCGGTCGGCGTCAATATTCTCCTCAACTGGATCCTGATCTTCGGCCAGCCTGCCCTGGGCATCGCGCCGATGGGCGTGCGGGGCGCGGCGTTGGCCACCGTGATCGCGCAGGCGGTCAACGTGGCGGTGATCCTCGCCGGCGGAGCGATCACGAAGCACCCGTATCTGCTGGCCTTCCGCCAGCATTTCCGGTGGAACCGCGGCCTGGTGAGCGGCTACTTCCGCAAGTGCTTCCCCATCCTGTGCAACGAGGTCCTGATCGGCCTGGGGAACATGGTCATCAACATGGTCCTCGGACGCCAGCCGGAGGAAGCCATCGCGGCCCTCGCCGTGTTCCGCACGCTGGAGGGCCTGATCATCGGCTTCTTCGCGGGCTTCTCCAACGCGGCCTCGGTCCTCGTGGGCAAGGAGGTCGGCGCGGGCGAGATCGACGTCGCCTACCGCCGGGCCTGGCGCCTGGTCTACCTCTGCCAGGGGATCATCGGCGTGATCGGCCTGCTGCTGATCGGCCTGCACACGCCGATCCTGCGCGCGATGAACATGGAGGGCGAGAGCTTCCGCTACGGCTTCGGGATGATCGCGGTGTACGCGGTCGCGGCCTTCATCCGCATGGGGAACTGGACGCAGAACGACACCTACCGCTCCGCCGGGGACGCGACCTTCGGCACGGTGCTGGAGATCGTGTTCATGTGGGCGATGGTCCTCCCCTGCGTGTGCCTCTCGGGCCTGGTCTTCCGCTGGCCCACGCTGATCGTGTTCGCCCTGTGCTATATCGACGAGCCGATCCGCTATGTCATGATGCAGCGCCACCTCTACAGCGGCAAGTGGATCCGCCCGGTGACGCAGGAAGGCCGCGATGGCCTGGCCGCCTGGACCCCGCCGGGAAAGCCGGTGTGAGGGAGAGATCGCGAATGAAAAGAGCCGCTTTCCGTGGAGGGAGGCGGCGCTTTTGATGTTCTTCGGGGAGACCTTTTCCGCTGAGCCCAGCGTGCTCCGCTGTATGGCGGAAAAGGGGCTCTTCACGGAAAGTTCGGGAAAACCATATGGGAGGAATCCGCGCTCTGCGGAGCGCGCCAGGGGCTTTCCGATCGCCCCTGGACCCTTCGGGACCGCAACTTCCTTGTAAGTTACCGGGTAAAGTGAAGTGGAAATAAAGAAACTTACGATCTTCCTGAACTATCTTTCACGGAACGGCCTCCGAAGGCGTCCAGCGGGCGATCGGAAAGCCCTCTGGTCGCGCCCGCAGGCGCGAAACCCCTTCACCTCCCCAAAGCTTCGCCTTACGGGACGGCCCTCCGAAGGGTCCAGAGGGCGATCGGAAAGCCCTCTGGCGTCCTCCCTCACATCGCCATCATCATCATCTGCCCCTGATCGGCCCCCGCCGCGCACAGGATCGCCATGTTCAGCACCCGCTCCGCGAGCTTCTTCTGCTTCACCAGCCCGATCCCCGAGGTCACCGCGAGCGGCCACGCGATGATGAACGTTCCCGTCGCCAGCAGCGCACCCTTGGACAGCCACCGCTCGCTGCCGGCCTGCGCCATCACGCAGTTCTCGCCGACCGGGGTCAGCCTGAAGGTCAGGTTCTG
>JAFRPH010000091.1 GCA_017429205.1 Bacteroidales bacterium | reverse complement strand
TTTCGTCAGAAATTGAAAAGGCCGGAGGGATGGTTCAATTTGATGTTCTTCTCGGGCAGCGTCATCGCGATGCGTGTGATAATGCATTTACTTCAAAGCGCCTCAAATGGCTTTTCTCGCAGGAAAAAGGCCTCAAGTAAAATCAGATTTATCGGTCTCTTCTACCGCCAACAAAACAACCCCTCCACCTCCAATCCATTCACGGGCGGAAACTCTATAACGTCGCCTCTCTTCTGTACCTCACCTCAGCACTTCGGCGGTATCACCCTAAAGAGCGGTCGACGGGGATTTGCTGTGTATCGTGACGGGAAGGTGGTGGCGCAAAATACAGCGATGGGACGGCAGTTACGAGTCTAAACTATAACGTTCGGCACGACGACTTTCAGACCATTTCGAGGCCTTTCCGATTCTCTTTGCAGGTGCTTGTAAAGGTCCAGCTGCGGGACCTATACAAGCAAAAACACCCCTTAAATGCCCGTACCGGTCCCGTTCATGGACCTGTACGAGCACCTTGATAAACAGAAAGACGAGCCGTTCTTGGATTATTGCTGCGATGTGCGTATTTTTGCGTGACATCATCCATAAAGCTATGCTCAGAACCAATCGAGGCCTCCTCAAATATGTGCTGCTGTCCCTCATCACTTTCGGGATCTATGGAATTGTCGTCAAGACTCATATTTCCATGGAAATCGACACGGTCGCCGCTCCGCGGGACCACAAGAGCACCCTCAATTACTTGCTGGTCCTGTTCATTCTCGGACCCATCACGTGCGGAATCTTTCCGCTGATCTGGTACCACAACCTGTCGAACCGCATCGGCGACGAGCTCAAGGCCCGCAATCTGGGCTATGAATTCGGAGCCGGCGATTTCTGGGGCTGGGGCGTCCTCGGAAGTCTGATCTTGATCGGGCCGTTTGTCTATCTGCATAAGCTGCTCACGAGCATGAACATGATCAACGAAAGCTATAACGCCTCTCTCTAATCTACGCGCAAGATGAAAAAAATCCTCCTTCTCGCCGCCGCGGCCCTGATGTTCGCGGCCGCCGGTTACTCCGCCACCCCGCGTTCTACCAAAGGACCCCTCATCCAGCTGCAGGCCGATGGAACCATCTCCGAGGCCACGGGCTGCCTGGACGATTTCGTGGGCAAGGGCCAGTATGTCCTGGTCGATTTCTGGGCCTCGTGGTGCGGCCCCTGCCGCGAAGAGACTCCGTTCGTGGTGAAAGCCTACAACGATTATAAGGATAAAGGCCTGGTCGTCCTGGGTGTCGCGGTCCGGGACCAGCAGCCCAATACGCAAAAGGCGATGGCCAATATGGGCATCTACTACCCGCAGCTGCTGGATCCTTCCATCGCTCTCGCCGGCGAGTTCGGCGTGTCGACCATCCCGCATCTGTTCCTGTTCGCTCCTGACGGCAAGATCGTTCAGCAGGGCATGCGCGGCGAAGGCATCGACGCCCTCCTGCGGACGGTGTTCAAGTAGCCGTCCACACCCCCACAGCACGCCGCAAGTAACAAAAACGGCCCCTATTGTTCCCTCCGGAATGCTCGAGCACACCGGAGGGAACGTTTTTGTGGGTATTTGTTCCCCGCCGGAGGCTCGGGAAACCGCCCCCCTGCAAAAAATTCAAAATAAATTTGGTTTATAATGTAAACTTGTTTATATTTGCATCGGGTTCGGGAAGACTGCGCAGCTTCACCGGACTCCGAAAACAAGTTAAAACACGGTTACAATGGAACAGAACAACGAAATGAGCGCTCAGCAGAGCCTTCAGATCATCACGGAAACCTTCAACAAGAGCCGCAAAGGCATCCTCCGCAACAGCGCAAAGTACTTCCTGCTCTGGGGCGCGCTGCTCACCG
This sequence comes from Bacteroidales bacterium, assembly GCA_017429205.1. The sequence goes on along the minus strand of JAFRPH010000091.1, from coordinate 12,234 downwards.
CCATCTCCCTGGTCATCTACCTGCTTTGGAACTTGACCGGGAAGCCGCAATGGAACTTCCTGTGGTTCGCGATGCCGGCCATCGGCTATCCCCTCGCCGCGCTGATGGGCAAATATGACGTCGCCGTCCCGCAGAACGAGGTCAGCAAGATGCTCTCCGGCGTGTGGCGCGTCTTCGGCGTCTTCGCCATCACGCTCAGCGCCCTGGCCATCTTCCTGGTTCCGATGAACGTTTCGCTCATCATCGTCATCATCCTGGGCCTCGCGGAATGCATGTCCGGCGTCCTGCTGAAGAACTGGCCCATCATCGTCTGCGGCTTCCTCCTGGGCGTTTGCGGCGCCGTCGTCGCGATGCTCGTCAAGAGCGAGGCGCAGCTGCTGATCTTCACCCTGGGCGGCATCCTCCTGCTCGTCACCGGCGCCATCATGAAACTTCAGAACAAGTGAGCGATGTTTCCCAAGTTAGACCCGCTCCTTCATTCGGAGCTCAGGCTGGCGGTGATGTCCATCCTGGCCGGGGTGGACGAGGCCGACTTCACCTACTTGAAGAACCAGACAGGCGCGACGTCCGGAAACCTCAGCGTGCAGATCGACAAGCTGACCGCCGCCGGTTACATCACGGTGGAAAAGGGGTTCAAGGGGAAGATGCCCCGCACCACCTGCAAGATCACCCCTACGGGCCAGGAGGCCTTCCGAGGCTATGTCGACGCCCTGCAAGAGTACTTATCTTCCGGAAAATGAAAAAGATCCTCAAAATAGTCCTTTGGAGCCTGCTCGCGCTGACGATCCTGTTCGTGGCCGGGACATGGATGAAATTCGGGTCCCTGATCAAAGGCGCGATGTCCGTCGAGAAGCTGGACGAAGGCCTGTACTATCTGGAGTACAAGGGCGACGACGGCTTCGACGAGCTGATCGCCCGGGGCGGCGGCCGGACCTCCGGCGAATTGGCGGAATATGTGATGACCTTCCTGTCGAAGGGCTATTACCACCCGCCGATCACCCTGGCTCCGGCCCAGTACGGCTGCTCCGCGCTGACGGCCCGCACGCCGGAAAACGGCGTCCTGATGGGCCGGAACTTCGATTTCTCCTCCGCCACCGGCCTGGTCCTGCACACCGTTCCCAAGCGGGGATACGAGACCATCACGACCTTCAACGTGGAATTCCTCGGCTTCGGGGACGACTGGCTGCCGGAAGGTTTCGTCAACCAGTATATGGCCCTGAGCTGCCTCTTCTTCGCCCTGGACGGTATCAACGAGAAAGGCCTCGCCGTCGCGGACCTGATGGCCGGGGACGACGCGGTGACGCGCCAGGAGACCGGGAAACCGGCGCTCACGACGACATCGGCCATCAGCTATCTGCTGAAGAACGCCGCCACTGTCGATGAGGCGCTGGAACTCCTGCGGGGCATCGACATGCACTCGGACATCGTCGCCGCCCATCATTATGCCATCGCCGATGCCTCCGGCAAGAGCGTCGTGGTGGAATATGTCGACAACGAAATCGTGGTCGTGGACTCCCCCGCCGTCACCAATCACTACCTGTGCGAGCAGAAGCTGAATGTCGGCTTGTACGAGGGAGACCGTCGATACGATTTCCTGCGCCAGCAGCTGCAGGAAGCGGGCGGCACGATGGATCTCCGGCAGCTGACGACGGCCATCGCCCACGTGTCCCAGCCGCCGGCACAGGGAGACCGGCTGGGAACCGCCTGGACGATGGTCATGAACCTGACCGACCGGTCCGTGACCTACTACTCCCGGCGTCATTTCGACAAGCCTTTCCACTTCAAATTGGATCGATAGAAGGCTTTGCTATTTTGGCGCGATGTGCGTATTTTTGTAAGACTGAGCTGAATTGTCTTATGAAAAAGAACGCCATCCTTTTCACCTTCCTTTTCGGGGTCGCCCTAACGCTTGGCCAGCAGGCCTTCGCACAAGGGCCCGACCCCGATTTTCACATCTACCTCTGCTTCGGACAGTCCAATATGGAAGCCGGGGCCCGGCCCGCGCCGCAGGACGAGGGCTTCAACGACCCGCGCTTCCAGTTTATGGCGGCGGTCGACATGCCCCGCTACGGACGCGAGAAAGGCCATTGGTACACGGCCACCCCGCCCATCTGCCGAGAAGGCAACAACCTGGGTCCGGTCGATTTCTTCGGCCGCAAGATGATCGAGAACCTGCCTCCGAACATCCGCGTGGGCGTCATCAACGTGTCCGTCGCGGGTGCCAAGCTGGAGCTCTGGGACAAGGATGCGTACAAGGAATATATCGACAGCGAACGCGACTGGATGAAGGCCATCGTCGCGCAGTACGGCGGCAGCCCCTACCACCGCCTGCTGGAAATCGCGCGCATCGCGCAGAAGGACGGCGTGATCAAGGGAATGCTGCTGCACCAGGGCGAATCCAATCCGGACGATCCCGCCTGGCCGGGCCGCGTGAAGAAGATCCATGACGACCTCTGCGCTGAACTGGGCCTCAACCCGGACGATATCCCGCTGCTCGCCGGCGAACTGAAGTATGCCGAGGTGGACGGCGTCTGCGCCGCCTTCAACGACGTCGTGCTGCCGCACCTGCCGGAAGTGATGCCGAACGCCCATATCATCTCCGCCCTAGGCTGCGAGAGCACGGGCGACCAGTTCCATTTCAGCACCGAAGGCATGCGCCTGATGGGCTACCGGATGGCCGAGAAGATGCTCCAGCTCGAAGGCTGGAAGAAGCCCGAGAAGCGCACCCTGGCCCTGCAGCCGGACCAGCTCGGCATCCAGATCAGCCCCACCCTCGCCGGCATCTTCTTCGAGGACATCAACCAGAGCGTCGACGGCGGCATCTGCGCCCAGCTCATTCAGAACAACTCTTTCCAGGCCTACAACGTTCCAGAGGCCCCGGGGGCCGATGAATTCTCGCAGTGCGACACCGTCTTCTTCGGCTGGACGGTGGTCCGGAAGGAAGGGGCCGTGGGCAGCGCCCGCGCCGTGGCCGACAAGCCGCTGGTCCCCAAACTCAAGCGCTGGTACGACTTCGACCCGGACGACAAATACGACGACGAGCTCCGCTACGCCCAGTACAGCGTCCGCTTCGACATCCAGGATCCCGGCGAGGGCTTCGGCATCGCCGCCAACGGTTACGGCATCTCCGAATACAAGCGCGGGCCGGGCCAGCTCTATTCCAACAACACGCAGACGGCATCCATCCCGGTCAAGGAGGGCGTGAGCTACGATATGGGCCTGTACCTGCAGGCGAACAAGTACCGGGGCACCATCTCGGTCTATCTCGAGGACGCGCAGGGGAACATCAATTCCAACATCGTCGCCATCACCCGGCCGGCCAAGAACTGGACGAAGTACACCGGCACGCTGAAGGCGGAGCGCTCCGTGGACAGCCGGCTGGTCATCGTGGGCGACGCGAAAGGCACCTTCTGGCTGGACTTCGTCACCCTGGTGCCGGAGGCCTCCGAACTCTGGAAGGGCGGCCAGTATGGGCCTTTCCGCAAGGACCTCCTGGAGGCGCTGGAAGCCCTGCATCCGACCTTCATGCGCTTCCCCGGCGGCTGCGCCTCCGAGGGGACCAACTACTTCGGGCAGGTGTTCTGGAAGAATTCCATCGGCCCGCGCGAGGAACGGGTGGGCTTCCGCAACCACTGGGCCTACTGGACTTCGCAGTACATCGGTTTCTATGAGTACCTGCTGATGGCCGAAGGCCTTGGCGCCACGCCGCTGCCGGTGCTGAACAACGGCGTCACCTGCCAGTTCGCCGGACACCAGTACATCGCCCCGCTCGAGACCCAGGCCGACCGCGACCGCTTCTACAACATCTTCGTCAAGGACGCGCTCGACTTCATCGAGTTCTGCAACGGCGGGAACGATACCGAGTGGGGCGCCAGGCGGGCGGAGATGGGCCATCCGGCCCCGTTCCACCTCAAGTACCTGGGCATCGGCAACGAGAACCAGGGCCCCGAGTTCTGGGAGCGGTTCGACATTATGTACAAGGCCATCAAGGCCGCCCATCCCGAGATTACGATCGTCTCCACCGCCGGCGCCGCCGACGCGGGCCGCGAGTTCGACGCCAACATGTCGGAAATCGACGCGAAATACCCCGACACCATCGTGGATGAGCACTATTACAAGGGCGATGATTGGTTCTACTCCCACGGCGACCGCTATGAGCCGGGCAAGGTGCGCGGCAAAGACGGCAACACCTACGACCGCTCGAAGCCCACGCGCGTGTTCGTCGGCGAGTTCGCGAACAACCGCGCCAACAACGCCTACTCCTCCGCGATGGCCGAGGCGGCCTACTGGCTCAGCCTGGAGCGCAACTCCGACATGGTCGTGATGGCTGCCTACGCCCCGCTCTTCTGCAAGAAGGGCTTCAACAAATGGAACTCGAACCTGATCTGGTTCGACAACCGCGGGATGTGGCGCAGCTGCAACTACTGGTACCAGCAGCTCTTCTCCGTGGCGGGCGACCGCGCCTTCGCGATGTCTCCGGCGATGAACGGAGACGCCGCGGACGAGCGCATCTACAGCTCCCCCACCATCGACACCAAGACCGGCGAAATCTTCATCAAGCTGGTCAATGCCGAGGCTGTGGACAAGGTATTCACCGTCCAGACCGGCACCGGCCTGACCTACAAGGCCACGCTGGAGTTCGTCTCCTCCCACGACACGTCCATCAAGAACCAGGGCGACCAGAACTACTACTCCAGCCACCCGGACTATGCGGCGCCGGCCGCCGCTGTTGGCCCCGGCGCGGCCGAGCGCCCGGGCCTCCGCGAAAGGGCCTTCCGCTTCGGCCGCCGCGTCAAGTACAACGAGCCGGTGGTCCCGCACTCCAAGGCCCTGGGCGCCGTGAAGGGCAGTTTCGACTTCACCCTGCCGGAGAATGCCATCGCCATCCTGCGGCTCAAGCCCGTCCGATAGCGGACGCCGTTTCATCATCGTCCTCCCCTATAGCTATAAAAAATAAGCACAAAACTATACAAAAATAGTTGTGTAGCTAAAAATTATAGCTATATTTGCAGAAAAAGGAGGACGATCATGAAACGACTGACCAAGAAAGAAGAGATCATCATGGAGCACTTCTGGGAGAAGGGCCCCCTGTTTGTCAGGGAGTTACGCGAGCTTTACCCGGAACCCAGACCCCATTTCTCCACGCTTTCCACCCAGGTGCGCAACCTGCAGGAAGAAGGCTTCATCGACCATAAGGCCTACGGCCCCACCTATCAGTACTTCGCCAAAGTCACCAAGGAGGAGTACAAGCAGCGGTCGCTCATCGGGCTGATCGACAAGTATTTCGACAACTCCTACCTGAGCGCGGTGTCGGCCCTGGTGAAGGAGGAGAAGATTACGGTGGAGCAGCTGAAAGAGCTCATCGACCTGGTCGAAAAAGGAGAACAGCAATGAGAAACTTCCTGCTCTATGACGCCAAGGTGGCGGTTGCGCTGCTGGTATTCTACCTGTTCTACCGGTTCCTGCTGAAGAAGGAAACCATCCACAGGTTCAACCGCTTTGTACTGGTGGGAACCGCAGTCCTGTCGTTCCTGCTGCCGCTGTGCATCATCACCATCCATAAGCCGATGGAGACGGCAGCGCACCTCGTGACGGAACCCGCCATGGTCGCCGAACTGCCGGAACAGGAACTGGCCCCGCTGGTTCAGGTCTCCGAGCCCTGGTGGCACGTTGCGCTTACCATCCTGTTCTGGGCAGGAGTGGCTTTCGTCCTCGGCCGGGTGCTCATCTCCATCCTGTCCATCCTCCGCATCATCCGTCAGGGCGAACCGGTCCGGGAAGAAGACGGCTGCCGGATTCTCGTCACCGAGCGGGACATTGACCCGTTCAGCTGGATGAAATATATCGTCCTGTCCCGGAAAGACTGGGAGATCCCGCACGAATCCATCCTTGCCCATGAAAAGGCGCACATCGCTTATGGGCACTCCATCGAAATACTCCTGGTCGATGTCCTCTCGGCCCTCCAATGGTTCAATCCCGCCATCTGGATGCTCCGCGCGGACCTCAAGGAACTCCACGAGTACGAGGCCGACGACGCCGTGCTCCGCACTGGCGCCGACCTCCGGGAATACCAATATCTGCTCATAAGAAAAGCTGTCAGCAAGAGCGGCTACTCAGTTGCTAACAGCTTTAATCACAGTATCCTTAAAAATCGTATTACTATGATGTCAAAATCCAGATCCCCTCTCTCGAGAGGGCTGCGGGCGCTTGGGCTGCTCCCGCTCGTCTGCCTGGCCATCGGCCTGCAGGCAAGGACTGTCTATGTCCCCGTGGACAAAGATAGTGAAAAAAACGTTTCCGAGGAAAAGCCCCAGGGCTATCTTTCCGAAATTGTGGTGATAGGCTATGGCGGCCCTGAGGCCCCCCGGCACCACAAATCGTTGGAGAAAGATCCTCTGCCGTCCATCAAGAATCCGGACATGGACACGGAGGCGGTTTGCCTGGAGGATTTCAGCTGGTGGCTGAACACCCGCCTCGTCTATCCGGACGAGGCCAAGACCGATGAGGGTACGGTCCTGGCGAAGTTCACGGTCGGAACCGACGGAAAAGTCAAAGACATTACCATTCTTTGGAGCGTTTCCGAACAGCTGGACGGAATCGTCGCCCAGCAGATCGCGAAGTCTCCCGAATGGACACCGGCCATGAAAGACGGGAAACCCGTCGAAATGTCATTCATCCAGCCCGTCGTTTTCATGGTTCGGACGTCATCGAAAACCCCTTCTCCCGTCGTCCTGAACATCCGGAAGGATGGAACGATTGAAAGCGGAGGCAAGGTTTATACCTTGTCACAGCTGAAAGACATCATTCCGCCCCATGCTGCAGGTCAGCCCCAGACGACGGTGACGATCATGGCTGCGGACGATGTTCTTATGGGCGCCGTCGACGACGTGAAGAACGAACTGCGCAAATTGGAGTCCCTGAAGGTCAACTATGCCTCGGCCTCCAGCCGGGAAGGGATTACCCGGTATATGCCACCCCTTCCCGAAAATGGAAAGGTAAAAGTCGCCAAAACCGTGGACGAAATGTTCCAGGGAGTGGACCGGGAGACCATCCTGATGATCCGGATCAATTCCCTCGGCGCCGTCATGCTGGGCAACCGGCGTGTCCAGGACGATGCGGAGATTGTCCGCCTCGGAAAGGCTTTCCTGAAGCAGCACGGCAAAGAGACCCACTTCGGGCTCCATCACGACCGCGGAACCGGTTATGGCGCCTACACGCGCATCCAGAGCCTGCTGAAGCAGGTTTATGAGGAAGTACGGGACGAAAAGGCGCAGGAAGTCTATGGCAAGCGCCTGCAGGACCTGTCGGCCGACGAAAGGGCTCAGATCAATCTCCTGGTTCCCCTCTCCATCAGCGAGGCGGAAACGATTTGACCGCCGGTCCGGCGAACGTCAAACGGAGGCGCCCCATTCCGGGTTGCCTCCATTTTTTCGCACTTTTTCTTGGATATTGGAAAAACATCCTTAACTTTGCGGTGTATTACTGAACTAGTACACAAAACAAACAAAAGATAAGCCATGAAATCCAGATTCCTCCCTCTGCTGCTCGTGAGCCTCGTGGCCACGGTCTCCTGCAGCCCGAAGTACTACGCCAACCGGAACCGCGTTCCCGACGAGATGCCCGACGGGGGCAGTTACACCGAACGCGTCGTGCCCGTGGTCACCAAGATCGCCCCTGACGGGCAGGTGACGCTCCGTTTCTATGACAACATGCCGAACGTCGCCTACATCTCGGCGGCGGACTTCCAGTCCATCGTCCTTCCCGGATCCACGATGACCGTCACGCACACCGGCGCCGGCCAGTACACCCTCGCCAACGCCGACGCGACGGCGACCGTCAACATCAACGACGACGTGTTCGTGTCCGACCAGTTCGAGGCCTTCACGAACCAGATGGGCCTCCTGCAGCCCGGCATGGCCAATGTCTACTATGACGGCATGCCGTTCGTCCGCTACAAGAAGGTCTCCTACTTCCCGCTCAAGGCGACCACGACGCTCGATATGGGCGCCTATGGCATCGATATCCACGCCGACGGCAAGGGTGCCGTCTATTTCCCCTTCGCCACGCTGGCGGACATGTACACCGACCTCTATTACCACCACGCCGGCTTCAACGGCGAGAAGGTGGTGGCCAACCTGTCGGTCAACGAAGTGAGCCTCGCCGAAATCGACCCCGACTACAACAAGCCCCTCATAGCCCGGACCATCCGCCCGGCCGACCTGACGGACTTCAATTACAAGGAGCTGTGCTTCGCGATGGACCACTTCTACGGCTATCCCGGCCGGGTCAAGTACAACGACGCGCTCAAGGCCAAGGGACTGGACAAGACCCTCGAAGAGGATATCGAGAGCGGTCCCGCCATCAAGAAGCTCCTGCTCTCGGAAAAGTTCTCCGACTATATGCTGGGGATGATCGGCCTGACGGGCGTCTACTTCGACGGCCACACCGCCATGGACATCTCCTCCGCCCTCGGAAAGATCACGGACCATCCTGAATTGTACAAGGAATACCAGGCGGGCCTGATGGCGAACCAGGGTGTCATGGCGATGGTGATGTCCGCCGTCATGGACATGCGGGCGATGGTGGCGGACGGACAGGCCGTCGAGGCGCTGCGCCCGAAGGTCTATGGCGAGGGCGTGACCTATGTCAAGAAGGGCGATACGGCCGTCTGCGTGTTCGACTCGTTCAACGAACGGAATGAGCAGGCCTGGAAGGACTACTACGCCGGCACCGGCCCGATGCCCACGGTCGAAAACGCGCCGAACGACGACATGGTCATCTTCCTGGACGCGCTGAAGAAGGCCGCGGCCGATCCCGAGGTGAAGAACTTCGTCATCGACATCACCGCCAACGGCGGCGGCTCCGCGGACATCGTCCTGGCGATGACCTCCCTCATCCTGGACAAGAGCTACATCAGCCAGGACAACTCCCTCACCGGCCAGCGGTCGATCGTGGAGTACGAGGTGGACCGCAACTTCAACGGCGTGTTCGACGCGGCGGACAAGGACGTCCGCTACGACCTCAACTTCGCCGTCCTCACCTCTCCGATGTCCTTCTCCTGCGGCAACCTGTTCCCGTCCATCCTCAAGGACGCCGGCGTTCCCGTGATGGGCGCGACCTCCGGCGGCGGCGCCTGCGCCATCCAGGCGATGTGCACGGCCGACGGCTTCTGCTTCCAGATCTCCTCCTTCCGCGCCCGGCTGAACACGCTGGACGGCGAGAACATCGACGGCGGCGTCACCCCGGACATTCCGATCGCCAACGACGGAACGGTCGAGGTGAAGGTCTCCGAAGAGAACTCCATGACGGTCAAGGATTACTCGAAGTATTTCGACATCGACTACCTGCGCTCCCTGCTGGAGAGCAGGTAGTCTCCTCCCCTATCGGAACAGCATCGGGGCGAACTGGCGGAGGGAACGCCGCCAAGTGAGCCATTCGTGGCCCGTGCCCGGGGATTCGTAATAGAAGTGCTTGACGCCCAGCTTGTCCAGGGCGAGGTGCAGGTCGCGGATGCCGGCATACATCTGGGCGGGTTCGTCCGTGCCGATGCTGATGTACAGCAGGTGGTAGTCCTCGTTCAGGGACTGCGGATACATCTCGCTGTCGCGGCGGTCGCCCGGGCCGCGGCCGGAGCCGCTGAAGCCGCCGATCCAGCCGAAGAGCTCGGGATGGTCCAGGCCGATCGTATAGGCCTGGAAACCGCCCAGCGACAGGCCGCAGATGGCGCGGTGGTCGCGGTCCGTGAGCGTGCGGAAGCGGGCGTCGAAGGTCGGAACGGTCTCCTCCACCGTCACTTTCTCGAAAGCGTCGAAATTGAACAGGTTGAAGCCGCCCGCGGGCTGGGCGCCGGCGAGCGTCGCCACGGCGTGCTCGCAGACGATGATCATCGGCTCGCAGGCGCTTTCCGCGATCAGGTTGTCCATGATGTCCCGCATCATCCCCTGGGTGGCCCAGCCGGTCTCATCCTCGCCGGCGCCGTGCATCAGGTACAGCACCGGGAAGCGGCGCGCCGGCTCGGACGCGTACTGCGGCGGCAGATAGACATAGCAGGTGCGCTCCGCCCCCGTCAGGGCGGAGTTGTATTTTTCGATGCGGATCTCCCCGTGCGGGACGTCCTTCTCCAGGTAGAAGTCCACCCCCGCCTCGGGAATTTCGATGCCGCTGGACCAGAAGCCCGAGCCGAAGAAAAGCCGGCTGTTCGGGTCCGAGACCCGCTTCCCGTCCACGTTCAGCGTGTAATAGTGGAAACCGGGCACGAGGGGCTCCGTCTTGGCCTCCCAGAGGCCGTCCGCGCCCTTCGCCATCGGATAGTTCTTCCCGCCCACGTTCACGGCGACAGCCTTCGCGTCGGGGAAGCTGTTGCGGAACACGGCCGTCAGGTCCGGATTGACCTTCGGGAACGCCTGGCCGGGCTGGTTCGTGGTCGCGGGAGTCGGCTCCGCAAGGACGCCGACGGTGTCTTTCTCGATCAGATACGAGCGCAGGCGCGCAATCTCCTCCGGCGTGAGCGGGTCCACGCTGGCGGAATGCCGCGTAGTCGCCCAGTTGTAGACGAGCTGGTGGATGTCCGTCACTTCGGGCCATCCGAACTTGCGCAGATGCTGGACCGCCTCGTACAGGATATGGGTCTCCTTCCCGTCGTCGCGGAAGTCCCGCAGGCGGGTGTTGATGCCGGAGAAGGTCGTGATCTCATAGTCCTTGGACATGTCGCTCTCGGACACGCCCAGGAGCGCCTCGATGAGGAAGCCCAGGGTGCCGGTGCGGTCCGCGCCGCCGGCGCAGTGGAAATACACCGCCCGGCCCTCGCCCAGATAGCCGATGATGGCCCGGATCGCCTGCTGGTAGAGCTCCTGTGTATTGCCGGTGCCCCGCCCGAGGTTCTTCTCCACGGGGAACTTGATGTATTCCACACCTTCCACGACCGGGCCCACGTTCGCCTCGCTCTCCTTGATGCCGCGGAGGTCCAGGTCGACGGAGATGCCCAGGTCTTTCTTGAAGATCTCCTTGGCGCGTTCCGTCGTCCGGCGGGTGCTGAGCGCCGCGCCCCGGAACAGCTTGCCATAGGCGATGTGCCCGCCGTCGGCCTTCCAGCCGCCCAGGTCGCGCATATTGGAGGCGACCCCGGCGATCATGCGCAGCGGGCCGATGGGCGTGAAACTGGCCGTGGTCAGGACTTTCCCGTCACCGTCCAGCACCTTGTAGAAGTACTTCACCCCGGGGACGAGGTTATAGATCTTGGCTTCCTCCGCCTCGAACGGGACCTCCGTCACCGCCTCGAAAAGCGGGGACGAGGAGACCGCCACCTTGGCGGCGTTCCCTTCCGCCCACACGACCGTCACCGGCTTCGGCCGGTCCGACGCCCCCAGGTTCTTCCTGTAATCTCGGGCGAAAGAAACGACATACGCGGTGTCGGCGGAATAATCCACCTCTTCCAGGAATCTGCGGGTTCCGTCATTGACCATCCCGTAATTCCGGACCTGTGCGAAGGAACTGACCGCCGCCGCCAGCAAGGCCGCCAGCAAAAGAAGTCTTTTCTTCATACTATGGAGTATTTGTTGATTCGTCTACTACTAACGTCTGTTACCCGCACGCGCCATTATCTGCTTTAGCGCGTTGATCTTTGTTCTCGTCTCCTTCGCCCCTTCGTCGTCACCATTCTCCCTATACAACCGATAGCAATCCTCGAATTGTTCCAAGGCCTCTTCATATCGCCCAAGTTCTTCATAAACAGTTGCCAGCGTATCGATAGAGTCCATATCTTCCGGGTCCGCTTCAACCGCCTTTTCCGCCCAAGGAAGAGCCTCGGTATGCCTCCCCAACAGATGATAAGTCCACGCTATTTGGTTATATGAGGATTCATTCCCCTGCTCGGCCGCCCTCTGATACCACTCGATTGCCGTTTCAAAGTCCTGTTTTACACCAAGGCCTTCCTGGTAAATATTTCCTAGGCACAGTTGGCCAAATGCACTTCCCTGTTCTGCAGCCTTCTGGTACCACTCGAAAGCCTTTCCATAGTCCTGTTCCACGCCATGGCCATCTTCATACATAGTTCCCAGAAAGAACTGGCCTATAGCATTATCCTGCTCCGCTGATTTCTCATACCACTCGAAAGCTTTCCCATAGTCTTGTTCCACACCTAAACCCTCATCATAAAAATAGCCCACTTTACGCTGGCCATCAGAATCTCCTTGCTCTGCAGACTTTTCATACCACTCGAATGCCTTTCCATTGTCT
>JAFRPH010000090.1 GCA_017429205.1 Bacteroidales bacterium | reverse complement strand
CCCCACACCAGCGGGTAGCGCTGGTTCCACCACTGGCCCAGCCGGACCATCGCGTCGTACACGCTGGAGTCGCCGTGCGGGTGGTACTTACCCATCACATCACCCACGATACGGGCGGATTTCTTGGTCTGGCCGTTATATTTGACACCCATTTCGTTCATACCGTAGAGCACGCGGCGCTGCACCGGCTTGAGGCCGTCCCGCGCGTCCGGAAGGGCGCGGGAGACGATCACGGACATCGAATAGTCGATGTACGCGGTGCGCATCTCGTGGTCGATCTCCACCGGCTGGATCAGCCCCGTCGACTGGGGCTCTTCCACCGGATTCTTCTCTTCGTTCTTGTCCATTTTACAAGTGCTATCTATAAACATACAAATATAGCACTTTTTCTTGATTTATCAAAGACTGACAATCTGTCAAAATCCGTTTTCCGCACGATTGTTGATTAAGGGGATTTTACTTATCTTTGTTTCCTATGATACAGATATCCGACCAACTGAACGGCATCATCAAATACGCCCGCGAAGAGGCGATGCGCACCGGCAGCTACGGCATCGGCCCGGACCACCTCTTCCTCGGGATCATCCGCCACGAGGAGAACACCGCCTTCCAGGTGCTCCAGGGGCTCGGCATCGAACCCGCCGAACTGAAATCCTTCATCGACGGCAGGATTTTCACCAACGAGACCATCCCCTACTCCGAAATCGACCATATCAACTTCTCCCGCCAGGCGCAGAACGTCCTGAGCATCACGGTGATGGAAGCCACCCGGCTGAAGAGCCCGGAGGCGGCGCCGCACCACCTCCTGCTCGCCCTGTGCCGCACCACGGACAGCTACGGCCAGGCCTTCCTCCGCAACCGCGGAGTGGACTACGGCCGGATGCTCTCGTTCATGGAGACCGAGGGCCTGCTGAAGGTCCAGGGCTCCGAACAGCAGCCCGCCGAGGGCGAGAACGAGGAGGAGGAAGAGGGCGAGGCGCCCAAGAAGAACGGCATCGACATCGAGGAATTCGGCTACGACCTCACGAAGGCGGCCCGCGAAGGGAAGCTGGACCCGGTCGTCGGCCGCGACATGGAGATCGCCCGCGTGATCGAGATCCTCGGGCGGCGCAAGAAGAACAACCCGATGCTCATCGGCGAGCCCGGCGTCGGAAAGTCCGCCATCGTGGAGGGCATCGCCCTGCGGATCGCCTCCGGGGACATCTCCCCCGCCCTTGCGAAGAAGCGCATCCTCTCGCTGGACATCGCCTCGGTGGTGGCCGGCACCAAATACCGCGGCGACTTCGAGAAGCGCCTCAAGGCCATCATCAAGGAAGCCCAGTCGAACCCCGACCTGATCCTGTTCATCGACGAGTTCCACACCATCGTGGGCGCCGGCGGCGCGTCGGGCAGCCTAGACGCGGCGAACATGCTCAAGCCCGCCCTCGCCCGCGGCGAGATCCAGTGCGTGGCCGCGACCACGATGGACGAGTTCACGAAGATCGTGGAGAAGGACGGCGCCCTGGACCGCCGTTTCCAGAAGATCGTCGTGGAGCCCACGGACGTGCAGGAATCCATCGAGATCCTCCGCCACCTGAAGCCCCATTACGAGGAATTCCACCACATCACCTATACGGACGAGGCCGTGGAGGCCGCCGTCCGGCTCACCGACCGCTACCTCACCGACAAGTCCCTGCCGGACAAGGCCATCGACGCGATGGACGAGGCCGGGTCGATGGTGCGGCTGAACCTCGCCCGCAAGAAGGGCGGCTGCGACACGGTGACGGCCGACGACATCGCCTCGGTCGTGTCCAAGATGACCGGCATCCCGGTGAACAAGGTCGCCGAGTCCGAGGGCAACCGCATCCTCAAGATGAAGAAGCGCCTCCAGACCCGGATCATCGGCCAGGACGAGGCCATCGACACGGTCGTGCGGGCCATCCAGCGCGGCCGGGCGGGGCTCAAGGACCCGCACCGCCCCATCGGCACCTTCCTGTTCTTCGGCCCCACCGGCGTGGGCAAGACCCAGCTGGCGCGGTCCCTGGCCGAATACCTGTTCGACTCGGAGGACAACATGGTCCGGATCGACATGAGCGAATATATGGAGAAGTTCTCCGTCTCCCGGCTCATCGGCGCGCCTCCGGGCTACGTGGGCT
>JAFRPH010000089.1 GCA_017429205.1 Bacteroidales bacterium | reverse complement strand
CTGGGAAACCTGGTCATCCGGATCGTAGCGGAAGTGGTAGTGCGTTCCGTTGGTGGAACCGTAGAACCAGTAGCTGACTTCCTCGAAATAGGCGTTCACCGTGGAACTGGAAGAATAGGGGATGGACAACTCCTCCTGGCCATACATCGTGAATTCTCGGGTGGGAACGTCGAAGAATTTGGCGGAAGCCATGTCGTTGCCACCCTTCCAGCCGCTGTCGGCCCAGTCGACGACGGTGCAGTCGAAGGAGATGTCAGCATAGTCCTCCTGCGGGTTTAGCATGGACAGCGTGACGTTCACCTGATACCACTTGTTGCGCTCGAGGGTCCACTTGCCGTCGGTGTCGGGCTTCGGGACGGTCACCTTGTAGTAGAAGTTGGAGGAGCCCATCGAGAGTTCATCATCGTCGTTCTCGTTCATCCAGGGAATCTGGAACTTGAAGTACGGCTCGCCGTTGTCATCGGAGGTCCATTCCTGTGGATAGGTGTAGATAGGGTCCGTCGTGTACTGATAAACGTCCTCCGCGGGCGCGGGAGTCATCGGATATAACGTAGGATAGGACAGGTATTCATAATTCTCCACGTCAGCGGTAGGAATCGCGCTACGCTGGAGCGGCGTGCCAAGGACGGTCGTCTTGTTGTTCAGGGCGTTCACATAGTAGGCCTTGAGGAGCTCGGGGTGGGACACCCACTTGTAGCCGGCGATGGTCACGTCGGGCACGACAGTGATGTTCGCGGTGAGCTTGGCGGCCAGGCGGCGGAGGTCGACGGTGACGGTACGCTCCTCCTGGATCTTGGTCGGGGTGAGCTGGACGGTGTAGACGTCAGCGTCGTTCTCGACCCGCCAGGAGTCCATCACGAGATTCTCGACGAAGGTGACCTCACCGGTCTCTTCCGGCTTGTTCGTAATCGGGTTCACCGCAGTCTTCTTCTCGGTCACAATCGCACTGGTCACGTCGAGGGCGAGGATGTCCGCCAGCGTCCAGTCGTTGGTGTGGTCGATGGCCGTCGGGTAGTTGGCCAGGATATACACATAGGAGGTGACGCTCCGGAGGGCTTCGTACTCGGCACCGACCTGGGTGTCGAGTCTCTTGGAGGAACCCTCGGCGCGGCCGTGCATGCCGGGAATCGGGGTGGTACCCTCGGCGTCGGAGAAGAAGAAGAAGTCGAAGTGGTCGATGGCCGTCTCAAAGGAGGTGTCAGCCGCACGGGTCTCCATCTCGCCGCTGTCCAGTTTCAGGACGAGCTGGCCACCATTCGTTAGGACCTCCTTCTCAACCTGCGAGCAAGAGAAAGCTGCGAGGGATGCGGCCGCGATGGCCGCGATGATCATATACTTTTTCATATCCTTCATTTCGTTGGATTACTGGAGCGGATCGTCAATTCGGAAATAGTGGTATCCGCGTGCGTCATACAGCTGCGTCTCGGAGTCGAGGCTGGACTTGATTCCAGTCCTGTCGGCACCGGTGTACACGTAGGTCTTGAACCATATCTGGTCACCTGCGGAAGCACCGTTCGAACTGACGGTGAAGGTCACCTTCGTGGCGCCTTCAGTGTCTTCCTCGGTGCGGGTGTTGATGTGGCCGTACATAGTTGCGGGAGTGGTGCCATTCACGGTGAACTTGTCCACGGCGCCTTGAGGGACGATTTCCCAAGAGCCGCCTTCCGGCGAGAAGATCTTGAAGGTCACCGTCGCGGTCTGGCTGCCCAAGACCCAGGTCTGGCGGAGCGCCTTGCCTTCATCGGTGTTGTGCAGCTCGTACACGTTGTGGACGCCGCTCACATTGAACTGGCTGGACTGCGGGAGTTGGTCTGAGGTTTCGGTCACCTCGACGGCCTCCCAATCGACGGCCTGGCCTTCCAGGGTGATGTGCTTGAAGTTGTAGAGCCCCTGCATCGTGCCGGAGATCTTGTGGATCTTCCGGGCGGCGAACTCGACGGGGCTGCCGTCGGCGTAGTTCAGGAGGAGGCTGCGGGTTTCGTCTTTCGTCCAGCCCTGGCCGCGCACGGTGAACTGGATCTTCAGGTTGCTGAGCTGCTGCGGGAGGCAGAACACCTTGAAAGAGGCGGGATGGGTCGCGTCGATGACGGTGTTCGCCATATCCGCGATGGTGATGGTCTTGCCCGTGCCGGTGCTGGCATAGGCGGGCGTCGTGCCGTTGTAGGTCACGGTGAAGG
>JAFRPH010000088.1 GCA_017429205.1 Bacteroidales bacterium | reverse complement strand
CTGGTTTTTGTCAAAAGTCTGTGCGGCAGGCGGCGAAGGGCCCCGCGGCCAGCGGTCACGGGGTTTCGGTCAGGGTGATGGTTTCGATGCGGTACAGCCCGCCGGTTTCCGTCACGGTGAAGACGGCGGAGGCGGCGCCGAGCTCGGCGGTGTAAACGCCGTTTTCTCCTGGGCTCACGGATCGGATCGTGAGCTTCGCCCAGTCGATCCCGCTGTCGGTCTCCGCTCTGCGGACCAGCAGCTTTCCGTCCGCTCCCTCGGCAAAGACCCAGGGGAGCAGCGTCGCCGCGTCCTCGCTCATAAAGCGTTCCGCCCAGGCGGCATAGGCCGCCCAGGAGACGTCGAGGTCAGGCTGTGCACTCTCGTCGGAGACGGCGGCGTCCGCCCGGAAGGCGGCGAGGTCTCCGCAGGCCAGCAGATAGCCGGGGTCGAAGGCGTCATAGGCGGCAAACCAGAGCCAGCTCTTCAGCGCGCCCTCGGGGGTCGCGTTCCAGGCCGACGCCGGGTCGAAGCAGGTCTCGCAGGCGGGGAGTCGATCCGCGTTGGCGTAGATCCCGTCGGCTCTGTGGCCGAAGGCCGTCTCCAGGAACCGGGAAGACACGCAGAAGCACAGGGGCACCTCCACGGGCATGGGCGCGGTGTCGTTGAAAGTGGGGTCGCAGGCATACCAGGTCCCGCAGACCCTGACGATATTCCAGGCATGACCGTCCGTCTCTCCGCCCCCGGGGCCCGCCGGGCCGTCGCTCCAGCCCTGGAGCTCCAGGCACTCCACGCCGCAGAGATTACAGAGATAGTACATGGCGTCCGCGTAGCCGGAGCAGAGGCACTCGCTTTCCACCAGGGCATCATAGAGATGATGGCCGTGGGTGGCGTAGTAGGTCTCCCGGTCTCCGTATTCCGCGTGGTCGGCCAGGTAGTCAAAGATCCACAGAGCGGTCTCCCAGTCGTCGCCCCGGGGCGCGCCAGCGGCGATCTCCCGGGCCGCCGCCAGACCGAGACTGAATTTCTCCATGGCGTCCGGCGTATTGCAGATGTAGAAGGCGGTCAGGACGCCGTCCGTATCGAGGAAGTACATGCTGCCGTCGTCGATGCGGTACAGGATCTCGATGGCGGCGCGCTGGTCGACGTTGAGTACAGGCATCGAGCTTGTCCGCACGGAGAAGCCCTGGTATTCGTTGGCGAAGGCATAGTCCAGCAGCCGCAGCCAGATGGCGGTCTCGCCGGGGAAGTACTCGTCATAATAATGCGTCCGGGGCAGAAGAGCCTCCTCCGGCGAGGAAAGGACCGTCTTCAACGGAAGAAGCGTTCCCTGCCGGGCCTTGAAGTCCGCCTGCCGGTAGAACAGGACCGTATTCGGGGTCAGGTCGGAGATCATCGCGTTTTCCAGCACGACCGGCTCGGAGGCGGTCGAGGCTGGGGCGTCGGTTGTCGGAGCGGTAGGCTCCGCCGTGGAAGCTTGCTCCGTGCCCACCGGCTCAGCGGCGCAGCCGCAGAGCAGGAGCAAAATCAAAAACAGAACGCAGAATTTTTTCATAACAGCAGTTCCATAGCCGTTTTACGGTCGGTCTCCACCTGGCGGCGCAGAGCGTCCAGGTCGGGGAATTTCTGTTCAGGCCGCAGGAAGCGGCAGAACTCCACCGTCAGCTCCTTGCCGTAAAGGTTGCCGTCGAAATCCGCCAGCCAGGTCTCTACGGTGCGCTCCCCCCCGTCCACCGTGGGCCGGGTACCGACGTTGCAGACCCCGCTGTAGCGG
>JAFRPH010000087.1 GCA_017429205.1 Bacteroidales bacterium | reverse complement strand
GGGTTGTAGGAGCCGAGCTGCTCGATGAAACGTCCGTCACGCGGGGAACGGGAATCGGCCACAACAATGTGGAAGAATGCGAAATTCTTCTTACCGTGGCGCTGGAGTCTGATTTTAACAGCCATTGTGAATCTGTTTTTTGTTTGTTAATAAATGCGTTATGCAACCTTCTCGAGATTGCGGACGGCAAAGATACGACTTTTTTTCCGAATACCACACCGATTCGGTGTTTTTTCCTTATTTTTGTCGTATGATTATCGAGGCAAAAGGAATTGAGAAGAGTTTCGGCACGCTCAAAGTGCTGAAGGGAGTTGATTTTCAGGCGGAACGCGGCGAGGTCGTGGCCATCATGGGCGCGTCCGGGGCGGGGAAGTCCACCCTCCTGCAGATCCTGGGCACCCTGTCCACGCCGGATGCGGGCACCCTTACGGTGGACGGGACGGATGTCCTCCACCTGGGCCAGCGCGAACTGTCGGCCTTCCGGAACCGCCGCATCGGCTTCGTCTTCCAGGCGCATCACCTCCTGCCGGAGTTCGACGCCCTGGAGAACGTGACCATCCCGGCCCTCATCGGCGGCCTCCCGATGCGCGCGGCGCGGGAGAAGGCCACCCGCCTGCTCGGCGAGGTGGGCCTGTCCGCGCGGCTTACGCACAAGCCCTCGGAGCTCTCCGGCGGCGAGCAGCAGCGCGTCGCGATCGCCCGCGCCCTCGTCAACGACCCGGCCATCCTTTTCGCCGACGAACCCTCCGGCAACCTGGACAGCAAGACCAAGGAGGAGATCCACCGCCTGTTCTTCGACCTGCGCGACCGCCTGGGCCAGACCGTCGTCATCGTCACCCACGACCCGTCCCTCGCGGCCCTCTGCGACCGCACCCTCGTGATGCGGGACGGCCAGTTCATCGATGCGGTTGAATGAAAAAACAGCCCGGCGACCATCGCCGGGCTGCTCTTTTTCAACCAACCAAATCAAATCATCAACGCTAAGCGCGATCAGTCATTGTCTTTCTTCTGGCCCTGTCCGGTCCAGTTGCGGAACTGCTCTCGCATCTGTTCGCCGCGCTCCTTCCACTGCTGCTTCTGCTCTTCGCTCATCCGGAGGTTGGGAAAGTTGCCGTTTCCGAGGCGACCGATCTGCTGGTGGCGGAATTTCTCCTCGGCCACGTAGTATCGGGCGACTTTCTCGGCGGGGAGGGCCTTCATCAGCTTGTTCAGATACTTGGTCTCGATGCCTTCGTTCTTCTCCTTGGCGTCGATGTAGGCCTTGACCAGCTTCTCCATCTCCTTGCTGCCCTTCTTCTCCTCGACGCCCTTGACCATGGCGTCATAGGCCTTCTTCACTTCCTCGAAGGAGTCGCGCTGCGTCTTCTGGATTTCGTTGTAGATGGGCCAGAAAACCTGGGCTTCGCTTTCGGTGAGGTCGATCTCCTCGGTCAGGAAGGCGACCTTCTCGGCCCGGACGCGCTCGCGCCAGCCGTTGTCGCCGCCACGGCGGGGGCCCTGGGGACCCTGCGGGCCCTGGGCGAAAGCGCCCGCGGACAGGACCGCGAGGGCGCACAGTACACTAATAACCTTCTTCATAACTGAGATAATTCAAGTGTTCGACAGAAATGCCGTCTGCGAGCAGGTAATTGACGATATCCTCGGCGGAGAGGCCTTCTTCCTCGGCTTCCTCCCCGTAGTCGTACAGGTCCATCATCGCGGCGCCGTCCGGGTCGAGGGCGTCGGCGAGGTAGGAGACATAGGTCCAGGTGTCGTCCTCGGCGGAGGCGGGGGCCGTCTTGCGGAGGATGGCATTGCCCAGCATCACGGCCACCAGGAAGCTGGCGGCGATGGCCGCGTACGGCGCCAGGCGGTGGACCGTGCTGACGCGGACGGGGCGTGCGGGAATCTCCGAGAGCCGCTGCTGCAGGTTCTCAAAGTAGCCTTCCGGCGTGGTTATGTCGTTTCTTTTGCTCATAGACACAGGTTTAGACACGGGCTTTTGGGGAAGGTTTAATCCGATCCGATGAAAATATCTTTGCCCAGCGCGGAACGGACTTTCTCCTGCGCGATGTGATAGGAGGCTTTGAGGGCGCCGACGGACGTGTCCAGCACTTCCGACATCTGCTCGTAGGGCATTTCGTCGTAGTACCGGAGGATGAACACCTGGCGCTGTTTTTCCGGGAGCTTCGCCACGGCCTTGGAAAGGGCGCGGTCCGCGGCGTCCCCGTCGAAGAAGGGGTCGCTGTCGATGCGCCGCTCCATTTCCGCGTCGATGGAGGTGAAGCGGAGGGCGGACCGGACCTTTTCGCGGCGGAGCCAGTTCAGGGTCTCGTTCGTGGCGATGCGGTACACCCAGGTAAAGAGCTGCGCTTCCCCCCGGAACGAGGGAAGCGCAGTCCATATCTTCAGGAAGATTTCCTGGACGAGGTCGTCGGCGTCTTCGTGGTTGTTCACGAACCGGCGGACGTGCCAGTAGACACGTTCGCTGTATTCCTTCACAATCTCATTGAAGAGCCGTTCGGCATTGTCCATTATTTCCGCGCGATGACCTTTTTGGCGGCTTCAGCGACGTGCTGGGCGTCCAGGCCGTACTGCGCCATCAATGCAGAAGGCGTGCCACTCTGGCCGAACAGGTCCTTGCCGTTGACAAATTCGACGGGGGTGGGGACGGTGCGGGCGAGCAGGCCGGCCACGGCTTCGCCGAGACCGCCGGCCATGTTGTGCTCCTCGGCCACGACGATGGCCTTGGTCTTCGCGGCGGAGGTGAGGATGGCGTCCTCGTCCAGCGGCTTGACGGTGGCCATGTTGATGACCTCGGCGCTGACGCCTTCGGCCTCGAGGGCCTCGGCGGCCTGGAGGGCCTCCCACACGAGGTGGCCGCAGGCGATGATGGTGACGTCCGTGCCCTCGTTGAGGACCTGGGCCTTGCCGATCACGAACTCCTCGTTCTCCGGGGTGAAGTTCGGGACGCTCGGGCGGCCGAAGCGCAGGTACACGGGACCCACATACTTCGCGGCGGCGATGGTGGCGTTCTTGGTCTGGTTGAAGTCGCAAGGGTTGATCACGACCATCTCCGGGAGGGCGCGCATCAGGGCCATGTCCTCCATGGTCTGGTGCGTGGCGCCGTCCTCGCCGAGGGTGATGCCCGCGTGGGAGGAGGCGATCTTCACGTTGGCCTTGCCGTAGGAGACTTCCTGGCGGACCTGGTCATAGACGCGGCCGGTCACGAACTCCGCGAAGGAGCCGATGAACGGAATCTTGCCGGTGATGGCGAGACCGGCGGCGGCGCCGACCATGTTGGCCTCGGCGATGCCGCACTGGATGAAACGCTCCGGGAACTCCGCGGCGAAAGCGTCCATCTTGAGGGAGCCCTTGAGGTCCGCGGTGAGGGCGACGACGCGGCTGTCCGCGCGGCCCGCTTCGAGAAGACCCACGCCGAATCCGCTGCGGGTGTCCTTCTTGCCTGTATCGATATACTTTTTCATGATGTCAATGGTTTAAAAGTCACCCAAAGAGGTTTCACCGAGCTGCTTGAGCGCGTCCTCGAGCTGCTCGGGCTTCGGGACGGAACCGTGCCATTTGTGGGTGCCGGCCATGAAGTCCACGCCGTGGCCCATCTCGGTCTTGAAGAGGATCATCGTGGGCTTGCCGCTACCCTTGGCGGCCTTGGCGAGCTCGAAGGCCTTGGCGATGGAATCGAAATCATGGCCTTCGGCGACGATGGTGTTCCAGCCCCAGGCTTCCCACTTGGCGGAGAGGTCGCCTTCGCCGGAGACCTCGGAGACGGGGCCGTCGATCTGCTTGCCGTTCCAGTCGGTCATCGCGATGAGGTTGTCCAGCTTGTGGAACACGGCGAACATGCCGGCCTCCCAGATCTGGCCTTCCTCGGACTCGCCGTCACCGCACAGGCAGAAGACGAAGTTGTCGTCCTTGTCCAGCTTCTTGCCGAGGGCGAGGCCGCAGGCGGCGGACAGGCCCTGGCCCAGGGAACCGGAGGCCTGGAAAATGCCGGGGAGGCCCTTGCGGATGGACGGGTGGCCCTGCAGGCGGGCGCCGAACTGGCGGAAGGTCGCGAGCTCCGACACCGGGAAGTAACCGGCGCGGGCGAGGACGGAGTAGTACACGGGCGTCATGTGGCCGGCGGAGAGGATGAACATGTCCTGTCCCTTGCCGTCACGGGTCCACGTGGCCGGGTCCTGCTTCATCACGTTGAAATACAGGGTTGTGAGGATGTCGGTCGATGACATCGATCCGCCCGGATGCCCGGACTTCGCGCTGCACACCATCCTCAGGATGTCCCGCCGCACCTGCGTCGAGATCTCTTGGAGTTGCTTGTTGTCGTACATATCTGAGGTAACCTAATAATTTCGCGATTATGCAAAGATAGCATTTATTTGTGTTTTTTACAAAAACAAACTCTATCTTTGCACTTCTTATGGAAATCGCCCTGCAAGGACATTACGGATACCGGAGACTGGCCGTATCCTCCATTCCGAGCATCCTGATGATGCTCGTGGGGAGCATATACAGCGTGGTGGACGGGCTGTTCGTGTCCAATTTCGTGGGGACGTCGGCCTTCGCCGCGCTGAACATCATCTGGCCGGCGGTGATGCTTGTGGGGTCGCTCGGGCTGATGGTCGGAACGGGCGGATCGGCCCTGGTTTCCAAGACGATGGGCGAAGGGGACTATTACCGGGCGAGCCAGATTTTCACGATGCTCGTCAAGTTCACGATCCTGCTTTCGCTCGTGTTCATGGTCCCGCTCCTGGTGTTCATGGAGCCCCTGGCCCGGCTGCTCGGGGCGGAAGGGGAGACGGCCCGCCTGTGCGTGGTGTACGGAAGCATCTGCACCGTCGGCCTGCCCGCTTTCATGCTGCAGATGTGCTTCCAGTCGTTCTATATGACGGCGGAGCGCCCGCAGCTCGGGACGGTGATGTCCATCATCTGCGCCGTCACGAACATGGTCCTGGACGCGCTGTTCATCGCGGTGTTCCACTGGGGGCTCGCCGGCGCGGCGGCCGCGTCGATGCTCGCCTGCTGCGTGGGCGGTTTCTTCCCGCTGTGGTATTTCTCAAGTCGACATAACAAGAGCTCACTCAGGCTGTTACGCGCGAAGCTCGAGCGGGAGCCGCTCCTGCAGGCCTCGAGCAACGGCCTGTCCGAGTATGTGGGCAACATCTCCTGGAACGTCCTGGCGATGTGCTATAACCTCCAGCTCCTCCGGATGATGGGGGAGAATGGCGTGGCGGCCTACTCGGTCCTGCTGTATTACGGGTACATTTTCGCCGCGGTCTTCTTCGGCTTCAACATCGCGGTCACGCCGGTCATCGGCTACAATTACGGGGCGGGGAACAAGGTGGAACTGAAGAGCCTCCTGCGGCATTCGGTGATCCTTCTGCTGGTGCTGGGCGCCTTGATGACGCTGGTGTCGGAACTCACCGCCGGCCCTGCGGCGCGGCTCTTTGTGGGCTATGATCCGGAGTTGTCGGCCCTCACGAAGCACGCCATCCGGCTGTATATGATCAGCTTCTTCATCGCGGGCATCAACCTCTTCGCCTCGGCCTGGTTCACCGGCCTCGGCAACGGCAAGGTGTCGGCCGTGCTCTCCTTCATCCGGAATCTGGTCTTCGAGCTGGGCTTCGTCTTCCTGCTCCCGGCCGTCATGGGTCCCGACGGCATCTGGCTCGCCGTCGATGCCGCCGACTTCTGCTGCCTCCTCGTCGCCGTCACCCTGATTCTGGCCTACCGCAAGCGGTACGGGTATTGACGTCGCTCACGAAACAGAGCAGGCGTTCAGGACCGCATCCTTGTACTTGCGAGAGACAGGGAGCTCGATGTCATCGACATAAAGAAGGTCTCCGTCGACACGAGTGATTGCCTCCTTGTTGACGAGGAAGGACCGATGGATCCGGAGGAAATGGGGACTGAGGATGGCTTCCCACTGGGAGATGGGGGTCTTGTTCCGGAAACGGCGGTCGCCCGTAGCGATGACGGTGGTGATGTCGTCGTTGGATTCCACGTACAGGATTTCTTCCAGCGGGAGCGTTACAGGTTTCCGGTCCGATGTGAACGTGATGGGCACCGGCTTGGTCGGGCGTTTCCAGTCCAGCCACGATTCGAAGAAATAGCTGCCTGCCGCCAGGGCGGTCAGGATAATGGCGATGAAAACAGGATTCGTCAGGATGTGGGGAATATCCGGCCATTCCATAACCGGACCGGGAAGGTTCCCCCGGAAGGTGATGATGCTGAAGTGGGCGACCAGGAACAGAAGCATCTCCCCGGCCAGGATTCCCAGAATGAGGAAAACCGTGTCCTTGACGCCCTTCACCTTCGGGAAAAAGTACTTGGCCGCCAGGGCGCCGGGGAGGAACATCGACCCGATGAACAGCGCTTCCAAGAAACCGTATCCCAGGCTGGTGAGCACTACAGCCACCAGCAGGATGGATACAATCCAGTACGATATGATCAGGAACCGTTTCATCGCACCAGTACAAAATTAGAATAAAATTTCTTGTCGCGAGGAAAACAATCGGAAACGATACGCCAAGTGGGCGATGTAATATTAGAAGCATCAGCACGTTAGGCGAGTATCACCGGGTTTCCTATGATTGCTGCAATATCGGATTTTTTCATTCATTTTTGCTG
>JAFRPH010000086.1 GCA_017429205.1 Bacteroidales bacterium | reverse complement strand
TATGGAGCAAGCGCAGAGGAGGAACCGTACAGCAACCTGCCATACACCCAGTATTGGTCTGACGATCCCGATTACCTGGATCTGGACCACGACCTGATCCTGCCGGACAAGTACGCCCTCGACATCTACCCCATCTATCTGGTCATGCGGATCGACCTGCAGCACGGTGACTACGAACGCTACAACAACGACGCGATGCTCTATGGAGATTCATATCAGCGGATGCTGAACGACATCACGCGGGAAAACAAATGGCGCCCTCCCAAACCGGACTATGTGCCGACAGACAGGCCCTGGCACCCGGTTTCGGGACTGCGCTTTTAAGGAGGACTGACAATGGCAATGTTTGACAGATTCCGGCGGAGACCGGAAGAAACGGATTTCTCCGCGCCGGTCGAAATGACGGGGGGCACGGATTTCACCGCTCCGCCTGCGGCACCGGTCGAAATGACAGGAATGCCGGACGCAGGGACGCTGGGCGTCATGGCGGCAGAGCAGGCCGCGATGATCCAGCCCATCGACAAGGAGCAGATCCGCAAGGCGATGCAGACCCTGCGGGACTACATGGCCGGCAAGGCGCAGCTCGACCGGCGGCTCATCGAAAACGACAAGTGGTGGCGGCAGCGCCACTGGGACGTGATCCGCGAGAAGGGCACCACGCCTCTGCAGACCAAGTCCGCATGGCTTGTGAACGTGGTACTCTCCAAGCACGCAGACGCGATGGACGCCCTGCCGGAGCCCAACGTCCTGCCCAGGGCGGAGGACGACCGCGAGGAGGCCAGACGCCTGAGCAAGATCCTGCCGGTGGTCCTCGACGAGGCGGAGTTTGCAGACGCCTGGGAGGAGGCCTGGTGGAACAAGCTGCAGGGCGGCACCGGCATCTTCGGCGTGTTCTGGGACAAGTCCAGGCACAACGGCCTGGGCGACGTGGCGATCCGCGCCATCGACCCTCTGAAGCTCTACCCACAGCCCGGCGTCACCCGCCTGCAGGACTGCCGCAACATCTTCCTGCTGGAGCTGGTGGACAACGATGTGCTGGAGGAGCAGTACCCGGAGCTCAAGGGAGAACTGGGCGGCAAGGACATCACGGTAAAGGAATACTACCACGACGACCACATCAACACCGCGGACAAGAGCCCTGTGGTGGACTGGTATTACAAGAGGTCAAGCGGCGGCAGGACGGTGCTCCACTACGTCAAGTTTGTGGGCGAGCACATCCTCTACGCCACCGAGAACGACCCGGAGCGGACGGAGCGCGGTCTGTATGACCACGGCCTGTATCCCTTCTTCGAGGACAAGCTGTTTCCGGAAAAGGGCACGCCATACGGCTTCGGCTACATCGACCTGTGCAAGGACGCACAGCGGCAGATCGACCTGATGAACAACGCTATCGTGGCAAACTGCGTGGCAGCGGCAACGCCCCGCTGGCTCAAGCGCGGCGACGACGGCATCAACGAGGAGGAGTACGCCGACTGGACCAGGCCCTTCGTCCACGTCCAGGGCTCCATCGAGGAGAACGCCCTGCGGCAGATCACGGTCTCTCCCCTCTCCGGCAACTATCTGGCGATCCTGGAGAGCAAGATCAACGAGATGAAGGAGACCTCCGGCAACCGGGACGTCAACAACGGCGGCGCTCCGTCCGGCGTGACCGCGGCCTCGGCCATCGCCGCCATGCAGGAGCAGTCCGGCAAGCTCAGCCGCGACCAGATCCGCGTCAGCTACCAAACCTTCAAGGACGTGGTCTCCTGCGTGATCGAGGTCATCCGGCAGTTCTACGACGCGCCGCGGATGTTCCGCATCACCGGCGAGATGGGGCAGGAGGAGTTTGTGAGCTACGACAACTCCGGCCTGCAGATGCAGGGCTTCACAGACCCCGCCACCGGCATGACAGAGTTCCACCAGCCGGTATTCGACCTTAAGATCACGGCGCAAAAGGCCACAGAGTATTCCAAAATGAGCCAGAACGAGCTGGCTCTGCAGCTGTATCAGCTGGGGATGTTCGCACCCAACAACGCAGATCCGGCGCTGTCGACGCTGGAGATGATGGACTTCGACGGCAAAGACCAGGTCATGCAGCGTGTACAACAGAACGGCACCCTGCTGCAGATGCTGCAGATGGTACAGCAGGAGAACATGGCCCTGAAGGCCGCAATGGGGATCCCTGTCCAGGGAATGGAAGGCGGACCTGCACCGGCGCCGGCTGCACCGACAGGAGGCAGCACAAAGCTGCCGGAGGCCAGCGACCAGCAGGGCATCGCCCAGCCGAACCGGATCGCAGACAAAGCAAAGGCCAGGGCGCAGGCAGCGACCCAGCCGGGATAAGGAGGTAGAAGACTATGCCGAAATCCACCGAGGAAATCTATAAAGATCTGCTGGCCCAGGGCCAGGGCTACCAGCAGCAGGCAGACAGCCTGCTGGAGCAAATCAACAACCGGCCCGCGTTCAGCTACAACGCTGAGACGGACCCGATGTTCCAGAGCGTGAAGAACCAATACGTCCACCAGGGCCAGCGTGCCATGCAGGACACCATGGGCCAGGCCGCGGGCCTCACCGGGGGCTACGGTTCCAGCTATGCCCAGGCTGTGGGCAACCAAGCGTACAATGAGTATCTGACGCAGCTCAATGCCCAGATCCCCGTGCTGGCGCAACAGGCCAGAGCGGCCTATGACGCAGAGGGCCAGGATCTCCGGGACCGCTATGCCCTGGCGCTGAACGCGGCCAACAATGCCTACGGGCAGGGCCGTGACGCCCTGGGCGATCTGCGCTACGAGCAGGAGCGCGCCTACAACCAGGGCAGAGACGCCA
This sequence comes from Bacteroidales bacterium, assembly GCA_017429205.1. The sequence continues at coordinate 39,853 of JAFRPH010000086.1, read as the reverse complement.
TTGCAGACCAGCGCTGGCAGATGCAGTGGGACTATGGCAAGGAGCGGGACGCCGCGGACGACGCCTGGGCCAGGGAGCAATGGGAATACAACAAAACACAGAACGCACAGAGCGACGCTCGGAGCTACGCCACCTACCTGCTTCAGATGGGCATCATGCCCAGCGACGAGCAGTTGGCCGCGGCAGGGATCACGCCGCAGGAAGCCGCGAGCATCCGCAACTACTTCAACGCGCAGATGGCCGGGGCCTACAGTGGCGGAGGAAGCGGCGGATCCGGGACTGGGTCCGGAAGTGGCGGAGGAAGCGGCGGATCCGGGACTGGGTCCGGAAGCGGATCTGGTAACGGGACCGGATCAGGGTCCGGAAGCGGAGGCTCTCAGATCCCGCAGTCCGAGCTGGTAGAGTTTGCCAGAGCCTACGCGGCAGATCCTACAAAGGCGACCAATGACTTCTTCGCTAAGTATTACAACGACCCGGATATGCAGCGGGCGTGGAAGTGGATCCAGGACAACTACCACATCTATCTGACCCCGAAGGGCAGTCCTGGCGGCGGGGCCAAGCCCAATCTTGATATGCTCTATTAAGGAGGGTATACCATGTCGAAGAAATACCTGGAGGACCAGATCAGGAAGAAGAAACGCGAGGAAGAGGAAGCCCAGGAGGAGCAGGACAAGCCTGTTATTCGGAAGCCAGGAGCCAGACAACAGAACACCAACCGGAGACCTGCCACGGAGACTTCGCAGACCCAGAGCACCACAATCAGAACAACCGGCGGCTATCCGCAAACCTACGCCATGGACACCTACAACGGCGACCTGGAGCATGACAAGTACCTGTACCTGATGCAGAACCAGCACGTCGGTTATACCGGAGACCCGGAGCACGATATGCAACTGGCACAGCAGAGGCAACAGTACAACGACCAGCGGGCGCAGATCAGCCGCGAAAACTCCAGGAACTGGTTTGTCGGAGAGGGCGCGATGCGCATCGGGCAGGTGCTCCGCAACGGCTTCGGCGCCGCCTTCGGCCAGACGCCTGACCGCGGCATGGACCTGCTGGAGCAGCAGCAGTTCTTCCGCTACATGGAGCAGATGGGCAACGAGGCCGGGGACGCGGAGCTATCCAAGCGCGGCACCGCCGGCCTCCAAACCAGCAGCGACAACATCCAGAATTATCTGCAGGAGCGGGAGGATAAGGCCCACGCCAATCTTGCCCGGCACGCGGTGGATCGTCTCACAGGGAAAGAGGCGATCCCGGACGCCGGGACCTACTCCGGCCGGCTGGAAAATCAGCTGATGCTCAACAATCCGCAGATCGAGGACTATTACGGGATGTATCAGCTGGCCGCAGCCGCAGGCGATAAGGAATCTGCGGACCGGTATTTGGGCTACATCCAAAACCTGCAGGGCAGCAACGAGAAGTACGCCCAGGAAGCCAGAGACGCCTTCTCGACCATGGCCGCACCGGAGAACGGCGCCTGGATGATGCCGCGGGACTGGAGATCCAAAACGACCCAGGAGAAAGCCGACTACTGGGAGGAACAGAAGAACAGAGGCATTGACGCATTTCGTGCCGGCGTGATGCTCCAGGACCAGGATCTCATGAACCGGGCGACCGGATACATGGGCTGGACAGGTCAAAGACTAAACAACGCAACCGCAAATCTCATCGGAGAAAAAGAAGGACCTGCTGCGGAATATGCTTATCGTTACAACCAGCAGGAGCTTGAACAGAAAAAGGCGGAGGCCGAGGCAGCGGTCGCAGCCAGAAAGAAAGCCATGGAGAACGCCGACAAGGTTTATGAGCTTTACGCCCTCGGTGAGTACAAACCGCAGAACCCGACGGAGGATCCGGAGGCTGCCTATTATCAGGCAAAACAGTCTTACGAAAACGCCCAGGCAGAGGTTGAGATCTGGAAGAAAGCGATCGACCTCGAAAAGGGTGATGAGTTCGCAAGACTGGAGAAGGAGATCCCGGAGCAGGCAAAGACCAGCCCGGAGGTTCAGCAGCAGATTGAGAAAGGCCAACAGGCATTCCTGGCGCATGAGAAAGCAGCGTTTGAAAAGGCTTTCCCTGGACGGAGATTTTACAGCGGTGCCTTCACGGACGAACAAAACGAGGAGCATATAAGAGAAATCCTATCTGGAAACCCAAGCCCTTCATTCAGAGCATACAGTTCAACCACAGGCGATATTTTGAAAGACAACGGTTATTCTGAAGCGTTGGTCCAAAACAGACAGGGCTTCGGTATGACCGACGATCAAAAGGCAACCTTTTTCTGGCTTTATGCTACAGATCCTGAAAAGGCAGAAGAATTTGCAGAAGCCTGCAAAAAGAACGCGGAGGATGCGAGTTACGCCGCAAAATCGGCGGCTGAAACAAGCCCTCTAATGCGCGTCCTAAAAGAATTCGGCGCGGCCAACATGAAATTGTTCTTTGGTCTTGCACCAGGTACAGAAATGGGCGAATGGGCCACAAAAGAGGCCAACGCCATGACCGCCTCCGTCGGCGCAGGCCGCGAGAAGTACGGCGTGCTGAACACCGGATTCCTGTCCGGGAAGCTGGACGAGGATATCCCTCTTATCGGCGGCAAGAGCCTGAACGATTGGACGCAGTTGAAATCCTCCATGATCATGTCCGGCGAGACCGCCGCGGCCGCGAAGATCGCGCTGGCCACCGGCCACCCGGAAGCCGCCGCTGTGATCGAGGTCATCGGCCTGTATATGCAGTCCGGCGCAGCGGCGAACGACGACTACATCCGGATGAAAGAGCTGGGCTGGGACGATGACAAGGCCCTGACCCACGCCCTGTTTGCAGGCCTGGCAGAGGGAGTGTTTGAAAAGGTATCTTTGGATAAACTCCTGGACCAGAATGTTTCCCGCGGGCTTGTGCGCAACCTGCTGACCCAGGCAGGCGTCGAGGCGTCGGAGGAAGTGACGACCAGCATTGCAAACCACATCACGGATGCCGTCCAATCGAAGATCTACGGGTACGACAACGACCGGGAGCGCAGAGCCAAGGCGTACATGGCAGATGGACTGAGCTATAACGAGGCCTACAACAAGGCCCACGTGGACATCATGACCGATCTGCTGGAGGACGCGCTGGGCGGATTTATCTCCGGCGGTCTGATGACCGGCGGCAACTACGCCAGCATGGGCCTTACCACGACGGCCGGCAAGGTCGTCTCCGGGATCCGCAACACCCGGGACATCTACACCGGGGCCAACCTGGTCGGCATGGGCGAGGACGTCAATCTGCACCAGAAGGCGTCTGAGGGCGCGGTAAACCAGACGATCAACGACAAGACCGGCGGAACCACCACCGCCATGCAGGCCTACGCGGAGAAGAACGGTCTCACGCTGAAGGATACGGGTCTCTCCGCTTCGGTCGAGACGACGGGCGCGGAGAATGCGACGCCTGCAGCGCAGACCAGCAACGACGCCCAAACTCGCAGCGACGACCAGAAGGTCAGCCGGCGCGGCACAAGGGCCGTCAAACAAAACGTTGAGGCCGTCACGAACTCCATCGCCGACAAGATGTATTCCAAGTCTGAGAACGTGGAAGGCCGCATGGCGGGCGCTGTGGCGGTCTACAACGAGACCGTCCAGGAATACGGCGAGGGAATCAAGCCCGTGGCCCAGGCGGCGTTGCGGAACACGGTCAACAAGATCGTCACCGAGACCGGCGACAGAGGCAACGTCTCCGCTACCACCGCGTTCCAGGAGCAGGTCGGGAAAATCGAAAACCCGGAGGCGCGGGACGTGGCGCAGGAGGCTTTGGACTACGCCGTTTATCGGAAGACAACCAACGCCACCCAGAGAAGTGAGGTTATGGAGGGCTTCCGTCACCTGGATGAATCCAGCGTCGTGTCGGAAATGCGGGCGCAGCGGAACAAAGCACGCGGAGACATGACGATGCAGGCCACCGTCACCGACGAGAACGGCCAGAGCAAGGCGGTGGACATCACAGGTATAACTGAGGACGGGAAAGCCGTGGAGCTCTCTGACGGCGTTAAAATCGACGTGAAGGACCTCCAGGCTGACGCGGATACCAAAGATGCCATTCAGATGATCGCCTCCATGGAGCTGGGCACAAATGCGGACAAGGTCCTGCAGGCATACCGCGACAGCGGCCTTTCCGGGACGGAGGGGTATCGGTTTATCGCGGATTACACCCAGGCCATCGAGCAGGGACGGACAAACCGCGTGAGCCTGGAGCGGGCGACCAAGTCATCGTCGCTGGACGCAAAGACCGTGATGGAGGCCTACACCATCGGCCAGCAGATCGCACACGCGGAAACGCAGAAGGCCATGGACCGGCTGAAGAACGCACCGAAAAAGAAGGGTGCAACCGGCAGAACCGCAACCATCGACACTTCCGCCATCGAGGGCGTCACCATGAGCCAGAGCGAGCGCGAACAGTTTGAGCTTGCAAACAGGATCTTCTCCGCGCTTGGCGTGGATCTGCGGTGGGTCGCGTCCAGCGAGAAGAACGGACGGTTCGTTGGCGCAAACGGTTCCTATCTGAACGGAACCGTCACGCTGGACATCCACGCAGGCAGAAACTTCCTGAACGACGTCCGGTCCGGGATTTTGGCTACCACCGGCCATGAGCTGACGCATTTCCTGGAGCAATACGCACCGGAGCAGTACAAGGCCCTGAAGGAGTTTGTCTTCCAGCAGATCGTTCAGAACGGAAAGTACGGCGAGGAGACCCTGGAGCGCCTGATCCAGGAAAAGAAGCGGCGCGCAAAAGGACGGATCTCCCAACGCGAGGCCGAGAACGAGGTCGTGGCCGACGCCTGCCAGAATATGCTGCTGGACAGCAAGGCGGTCAGCCGCTTCGCCCAGGAGCACGAGGACGCGGCCAAGGGAATTGTCCGCTGGCTGGACAAGTGGTTCGGCAAACTGAAATCCGCGATCACCGGCAGCCGGCTGTCCGAGGAAGCCCGCATGATGAACAATTTGGAAAAGGACGTCAAGCAGGCCTTCGGGGATCTGTGGGACAAAGCCCTGGAGGAAGCCGTGGAGGTCCATGACCGGGTTGGGAATATCGAAAAGCCCCAGCAACAGCAGAACAGCGACCGCGACACCGAATACCTGGAAGCCGTGGAGAACGACGACATGGCGACGGCGCAGAAGATGGTACGGGCGGCGGCGAAGAAGGCCGGGTACAATTCCCCGAATCTGTACCACGGCAGCTCCGCATTTGGATTTACGAGCTTCAACATGGAAAAGAGCTTCGGGCAGATATTCGCCACAACGTCGATCAAGACCGCGAAGACCTACTCCGGCGAGACGAAGCTGATGCGGCTGTCTGACCAGGTGAAGCTGGACGTGGATGCTCTGCACGGAGACGCTCTGCTGGAAGCGGCGAACAAGTATCTGGACAACCGATACGACAAATTAAAGCTGCTGACAGACACGGAAAAGAAGGCCGGACTGCAAAAGGCGCAGAACAATATCACAAAGCTGGCGCAAAAGGCGGCGGAATTCCGGCAGAAGCGGGCAGACCGCTTTGACGCGGAGCTTTCCGGCATCTATGAGAAGATGACTGACGCCCTGAACCGGATTGCATCGGCACAGACGGAAGACGACTACGAAGCCGCATACAAGCAGTATGACGACGCCCTGTGGGACTTTAAGTGGAAGGATGGCAATCTGTTCAGTCAGTATATCTGGGACGTGCCCAGCAAGGACGTGCTGAACGCATATCGTGACGGCAGCGACTTCCTCTATCAGGGGGATCTGTACCGCTACACCGACACGGACGGCAAATGGGCTGCGTATCTGGGCAATGGCCTGGTATTTGACAATCAGATGGCGCTGGAGCTGGACGCGGAGCTGCACAAGGGCGTGTATCAGCTATACGGCAGAATGGGAAAGAAGCTGACCATCGACGCCAACGGAGCCAACTGGAACGCAATCGTCACGCCGGAGGAGCTTCACCTGGACAGACCCAGCAAGACCAGAACCATCGCGGAGAAAGCCTTCGCCCTGGGCTACGACAGCGTGGAGATCAAGAACGTCCGGGACAACAGCGACGGCACCGACTGGCGCGGGATCAGCGACGTCTATATCTTTAACGCGAAGAACGCCGTCAAGAGCGCGGATCCTGTTACCTACGACGACGCCGGCAACGTGATCCCTCTATCCGAGCGGTTCAACACCGAGAATCAGGATATCCGGTATTCGGAGCGCGACGAGCTTGCCAGCGACAACCGTGTCCACGACATCACAAACCGCAGCGGCGATACGGTCGGCATCCAGGACGGGAACGGGCATCTGCAATTCTCCCAGAGAACCTGGCGCGAGAGCGGCAAGGAGAAGATGCAGGAGTATCTTGACGAGCGGGTGCGGAAATATGAGGCGAACCGCAACGACCCCGAAGGGATGCACCCGGATGATGCCAAGGCGCTGATGGACGCTGTGCAGGAACAGTACGACGCTCTGGACGAGATCGTGCGGCAGCAACCCGGAAACTACAAGACCTACGAGGAATGGGCCGACGCGGAGGTGGAGACCGATATCTTCGGAAACCCCGTTTTCTCCTGGCTGAAGGCCAACGGCGACTACGGCATCTCCGGCGACGCTTCCCTGATTTGCGTGAAGCGCCGGACGCTGGACGCGGTCTTCGACTACATGATCCGGGAGAACATGATCCAGGACGGGCCGGAGGGGCTGAAGCTGGCCCAGGAAAGCATTGTGGCCATCAACGACATCATCCGGGCCCACGGATTCGAGACGGCCTGCTCCACCTGCTACATCGATGCCAGACGCTACCGCGCAGCCATCGTGGCCGGGAGCTTCTGCAACGTCTACAATAAGCTGGTGCGATCCATGCTGAAGGGCAAGACGGGCGTCCCCATCAACGCCTTTAACTTCGGCGGCAACAAATCTGTCACGCCGCTGGCCAACTCCCTGGACACCCTCTCCGACAGCGAGATCAACTGGGACGGCATCAACAAGGCTATCCGGGACCAGGAGGCCAAGTGGGAGAGCAAGGGCTGGGAAAAATTCACCGAGGACGGCGAGGAGAAATGGAGACGGAACGGCACGGTCAAGAACCTGCCTACCTCCGGCACCACGGAGTACCGCATCGCCCTTGCCCTGAAGGAAAAGCCGAGCCTGCGGAAGCTGGCGCTGCGATCCGACTTCCTCTCCGGCAACGGTTTCCTGGAGCTGAACAGGACAAACAAGGACATCCTTACGCTCTACAACGTGAAGAAGGGGCAGGCTGGGCCGAAGGCCACAGAGACCGACATCCAGTACCTCCACGAGGCGCTGGAGAATTCCTTCATCACCCCTGACAGAATGTTCAAGGCCGGCGGCTTCCGGCTTCAGAGCTTTTCCGACTACGTGCCGCGGCTGGTCTTTGACTACGTGGAGATCATCGGAGACCTGGCTGCGAAGGGCGTCCCGGCGCATATGTACACCAAGGAGATCCTGTGCGTCCTCCAGCACGGTCTGACCGGCACGAAGATCAACATGAGCCTGATCCCCGCAATGGTCAAGAAGGGTATTGCACCGGGACTTGACGCGGACGGCAACTATCTGTGGCGCGACGGCCAGACATTCGGCTCCACGGCCTACAGCCTCTCCCCGAAGCTGGAAGCGCATCTGTCCAAGATCCTGGGCTATCAGGTGAAGGGCAGACTGACCGGAGCCCAGGGCTTCGAGTTGGCCAAGCTGATCCAGAATGACCCGGCCTACGGAAAGAACAACGGGACCATCGCCATCGGCGTCTCCGAGGCCCAGATCCGCAAGATGCTGGACGACGCGGACATCCGCATGGTCATCCCCTACCACAAGAGCGGTCTCAACCACATCCTGGCCTCTATGATGGAGATCCCCGGCTTCGAGAACTACGAGAGCTATCAGAACACGCTGAAGTGGAACGGAACGAAATGGACCAAGGTGGACGTGGACTTCGACTTCAACGAGGCCGTCCAGAAGCACAAGGGCGACGCGAGAGCTGCCGCGCAGGATTACCTGGATTGGTGTGAGGAGAACAGGTACAAGCCGAAATTCTCCGGCGTAGCCTCCGGCAGCGCGAGGAACAGCTATAACAAGGCCTACGACTTCACGCAGCACGCGGATTGGCAGACCGGCACTATGACCGGAGAAGCGGAGAGCAACTACTACAAAGTGCTGGCCGACTTCACCTGCTACGACGCGGAGGGCAAGGTTTCCCGTCAGGAGGCCGTGAAGCTCAACTATCCAGGCACCGACAGCGCCTTCGGCTCCATGAAGCAGCTTATCGAAATGGGCCTGGAATCGGACGCCATGCTCCAGGCAAAGCAGGACGCCGAGGTACCGAAGATCGTGGACGACATCCGCCGGGAGATCCCGAAGTTTGAAGCGGCGGGACGGAACATGAAGGCGTATGCCCAGCTCAAGGAAAACGTAGAGGGTCGACAGTATTCCGTGCGCGACTACGACAACACGGTTTCCGACGTGGACCTGCTTCTGCAGCAGAATGTGGAGGACGCAGCCAACCTTGAGCAGGGCAGGCTGTTGAAGGAATTCCAGGCCAAGGCCAAGCAGGTGCAGGATCTGGAGGCCAAGCTGGAGAAGGCAAAGGCGGATCTCAAGCGGACGGACCGCAGCTACAACACCCGGGGCATCCAGAAGCTGGTCGGCGGGATCATGAAGACCTTCGGCATGGGCGACGCCAAGAATCTGGGCATTCAGAAGACCGCGGCGGAAACCCTGCAAAAGGCCTACGACAAGGCCATTGCCGCCATCGACCGTGGAGAGAGCCCCATGGAGATCGTTTATCAGGGCGCCCTGGATCTGGCGGACTACCTTCTGGAAAACGGCACCTACCGAGAAAAGCAGGGATTCAAGTGGGACCGAGCTAAATGGGCGCAGGTCTACGCCAACACCGAAGAAGCCCGGCAACACGCCGTGGACGAGGTGGTCAGCGCTGTGTATCAGGACTTCGGAATGAACCGGTACAGGGAGGCCGTCCAGGCCACCGCGGTTGATCGAATCGTGGATCGGGTGGAGAACCGATACAACCAGAAGCTGGACGCAGTGAAGGCGGAAAACAAGGCCCTGCAGCAGGCCAACGATAAGCTGCAGGCTGAGCAGAAGATCCTGAAAGAGATCGAGGACCAGCAGCGGACCGTGGTGAATAACCTGAACGAGACGCTGCAGGACACCAGAGCGGAGCTGAAACAGGCCAGAAAGGACAACAGCAAGGACGTCAAGCGGTTGGAGCAGAAGGTCTCCAGGCTGGCAGGCGACCTGCGGACGGCAAAAGAACGGGTCCGAAGCTGGGAGGAAAAAGCAAAGCATTTGGGCAATTACTCCCAGGCGCTGATCGACTCCAAAAACCGGGACATTCGGGATCTGAGACAGAAGCTGAATGCCGCCCACGCAGAACTGCAGGCGGCGGCTTCGCAAATCGAAGAGATGAAAGGCTGGGAAGAAAAGGCCAAGCACGCCGGAGTCTATTCTCAGCAGTTGATTGATTCCAAGAACCGGGATATTGCAAAGCTGGAGAAGGAGATTCAGAAGCACAGGGACATCCTGGCGGGCAAGCTCCGAAACCCGCAGCTGACAGCCATGCTGAAGGCTGCCAAGGAAGCGCAGTACGAGAAGGACCAGGAGGCCAAGGAGGCGCAGTTCGCCGGATACAAGGACCGGAAGAACCGGACGTCGATCCGCAACCGGATCAAGAACCTGCACGCGGAGATGAACCGCGACCTTCTGCGGCCCAGGGAGGGACACTTTGTTCCGGAGAAACTGATCCGACCTGTGGTGGACCTGCTGGATCTGGTGAACACTGAGACCAACCGCGCCAAGAGCGAAAGCGCCCAGGCCCGCATCGCCGCCATCAACGCCGCTTACGACGCCATCAAGAAGGACGAGCGCTACAGCCAGTATTACGACGAGACCGTCAAGGACATGCTGGTGGAGCTTTCCGGAACGCTGGCAGGCCGCTCCATCTACGATCTGACCACCGCGGAGCTGGAGGACGTGTACACCGTCATGAAGGCCATGCGGACCACCATCCGAAACGCGATCAAGGCGGACCTAATCGAGAAGGGGAAGGAGATCTGGGAGATCGGCAACGAGATGCGGCAGGAGCTTCGCGCCGGTCGTGGGGCACACGCCCTGCAGCTGTTGGAAAAGTACCACATGACAATGCTCAGCGCCAAGCGGGCCTTCAACCGGTTCGGCGGATATCAGCAGAGTTCCGCATGGAACAAGGTCTACCGGATGCTGGACGACGCGCAGCTGAAGATGCTGACCCTGGAGATGCAGGGCACGCGGATCTTCGACCGCGTACTGGAAGGGAAGGAAAACCTGGAAAAGGCTGAGAAGCTGACATCCTACCGGGAAGATGATCTGGTGGACGTTGGGCTGAAGGACGAGACCGGAAAGGCCGTCCCCATCCCCCGCGGCATGATGCTTTCCCTCTATATGCACCTGCAGAACGAGGAAAATATGCGTCACCTGATGTACGGCGGCATCACGCTTCCGGACTTCAAACGCTACTACAAGGGCAGATCCGAGGCGTGGGGACAGGGGACTGTATCCATTCCTGCTCTGGGCGCGAGGGTCGCGGCCCTGGACGAGTTGTTCACGAAGGGCGAGCTGAGCGACGCGGAGTACGAGGAGGCCTACAAGGAGCACAAGGCGGAGATTGACGAGATTTTCGACTCCATCCGGACGGCAATCGAGGAACAGCTGACGGACTACGACCGGCAATGGATCGCGGCCAGCAGAGAATTCTTTGACGGATTCTCCCGTCGAGAGCTGAACCGCGTGACCAACGAGATGTACGGATTCAGCAAGGCAAGGGTGGACAACTACTTCCCCATCGTGACGGACTCTGACTTCCTCAAATCTGAGTTTGAGTCCATCTCCAAGAACATCTCCCTGGAGAACGCGGGCTTCATGAAGGAACGTGTCCGCGCTTCCAATCCCATCCACCTGGAGGATATCACAAAGGCCGTCAACCGGCAGATCTCCAACGTCAGCCGGTACGCAGGCCTTACCCAGGCGTTGAAGACCTTCGGAAACGTGTACAATGTCCAGGACAGGGGATTCACGGATTCCGTGAAGAAGGCCATGGCCAAGACCTACGGAAAGAACGGGCAACAGTACGTTGAAAACCTGATCACCGATATGGTGGGCGGACGGAATACGCCCGGCACAATCTTCGACCGGGTCAAGGGCAACTACGCTCAGGCGGTGCTGGCGGCGAACCTTTCCGTCACCATCAAGCAGGCTGCGTCCTTCCCGACAGCGGCAGCGACCGTTGGATGGGGACCGTTGATGAAAGCCCTGGCCAGAGGCGGAAAGAGCAACCTGCCTATCAGCCGTGCGGACAGTAACCTGATCAGCATCTACTCTCCGCTGCTCTGGTACAGATCGAAGGGCGCTATCGACGTGGAAATCGGCGACATCGCCAACGGTCGGGACTGGACACAGAAGGCCAAATGGTTGATGGGCTGGATCGAGAAGACGGACCGGGCCACCGTCGGCAGGCTGTGGTACGCCGCGGAGTATTACGTGAAGGACAACTACAACCTGGAGAAGGGCACCGAGGAACAGATCAAGAACGGAGAAAGCCCCTTCTACCGGAAGGTCGCGGAGGTCTTCGCGGACATCGTCGAGGACACCCAGCCGAACTACACGATCCTGCAGCGGCCTGACATCCTCCGCAATCCGAACAAGCTGGTCCGGGCGATGGTCATGTTCTCTACGCAGAGATTCCAGAACGGCAATATTCTGATCGACGCCATCGGAGAATACAGAGCCATGGTACGGGCGGATAAGCAAAACGGCACGCCGCAGACCAAGGCGGCAAGGAAGGCCGCACGGCAAAAGCTCACCCGCGCTATCTCCTCGCAGACCGTCTCCGCTATGGTACTCAGCGCAATGACGCTTCTGGCCGGCGCGGTGATGCACCGGATGAACCCCTGGCGGGATGACGACGACGAGCTCACCTTTGAATCCATCGCGGAGGAATACCTGAACGGATTCCTTTCCTCTCTGACAGGATCCTTCCTGGCAGGCTCCGAGGTCTACGAAGGACTCCAAGCTATGTTGACTGGCTCCAAGTATTACGGCAATGACGTCGGCGGAATCTCCACCATCAATGAGCTCGCGACAGCAGTCATTCAATTCGAGCAGCAGGCTGTCAAGTTGATCGGCGACGAAGACTCCACGGCCAAAGATTGGCAGAATCTGGCCGAAAAGCAGCTCTGGAAGGTCGGCGAATACCTTTCCCAGATGACCGGAATCCCGACGGCCAACATCAAGAAGATCATCGAGGGCGGACGAAACCACATTGCCGACATTATGAACGAGGAGTTCTTCAGTTTCGAGGCAGGCGTGGATCGGAGCACCGCAGTCAACGCCAGACGGTATTACAAGGCATGGATGTCCGGCGACAACGCGAAGGTCCGGGATGTTCTCAAAGAGCTGCGTGATTCCGGCAAGAGCGAGGATGCCATCAGGAACGCGATCAGCAAGCAGGCAAAGACCGCTTATGAAGAAGGCAACATCGACATCGACCAATACGCAGAGCTGCTGGACCGGACTGGATATTGGGACGAGGAAAAGCTGAACGGAAAGGTCCTGGATATTGTCCGAGATGAGTACGTGGCCGGAGCACGCACCGAAAAGGAGGCCGTCGACCTTCTGATCCGGTACAATGCCAAGGTTGAAAACGAGGACGACGCCTGGAAGATCCTGCAGCGCTGGGAGACCACCGCGGAGCACAAGGGCGAGGAGGACTACCATTACAGCGAGTACGAGGATCTTATAAAAGATCTGGACGCTGGAAAGACGTTCGACGAGGCCGCTGCCGCGTATCTGGACCATGGCTACGAGGAAAAAAACCTCCGCAGCAACGCCGTATCTCACACGAAGGAGCTCTATCAGGCAGGAAAGCTGACCGACGATGAAGCCATTGATCAGATTCTGGACTATGCCTGGAAAAAGGAGGACGGTGCATACCGGAAGCTGACCGAGAACGAGGCCTGGATGAAGATCAAAGAGTGGAGGGAAAGCGCCGGACACGAGGAAGAGGAGGATTACCATTACACCCAGTACGACGCAATCGACGAGGCGATCAGCAGCGGCCAGGACATCAAGGGGCTTGTCAAGGAACTGACGGATCATGGCGTGAAGGCGGACAACGTAACGTCTCACATCAAGGGCTATCTGATTGACCAGTACATCGCCGGAAACAGCACCGAGGCAAAGCTCAAGAACCAGCTTTCCAAGTATTTGGGTCTGACCGGCGGCGAAGAGCGAGACGAGATCGTCCGGGACGCAAACTGCAAGAAGCTGACCGGGTACGACTACGGCAACCTTGGCAAGGGATACAAGGCCGGGAAGATTCCCAGCCAGACCGCAACCAAGGCGCTGACCCAGTACGGCGGCATGAGCAGCAGCGACGCCAAGGCGCGGGTGCGGTATTGGGACTTCCAGAAATCCTACCCGGATTCCAACCTTGGGCAGACGACGCTTGATAAGTATTACGACACCACAATCGAGAACGTCGGCAGAACGCTGCAGGGATCCGGCATCGGTCTGGACGCCTATATCAGGTACGCGGAGGCCGCGTCAAAGGCAAAGGGTACCGACAAGGACGGAGACGGCAAGACCGACTCCGGGTCCAAGAAGGCCGCGATCATGCAGATCATCGACAAGCTGAACATCACGACCGCACAGAAGGACGCGCTGTACTACTTCAACGGTTGGTCGGCCAAGACCATCAAAGAGGCGCCGTGGCACTGAAGAAAATGGGGCTGGAAAACCAGCCCCATTATTTTTTTATTTTTTAGTTTTGGTGCATAGAGAACATTTGTTCGATTTTGGTACTCTGCATGGTAGAAGGGATCGCTCACCTGACGAGCAGAAAGGAGCTACCATGCTTCACACATACTTTGAAGACCTCCTGATCCACGGGGAAGGCGGCGACGGCGGCGCAGGCGCAGCGCCCGGCGCAGCACCCGGACCGGAGGCAGCGGGCGTAACGACTCCCGACGCCGGGGAGAAGAAGCCGCAGGAAAAGGCCAGACCGAGAAAGTACGGCAGACCGGAACGGCTGCCCTATGAGTACGGCATACAAGGTCCGGAACAGGACTCGGCACCTGCGCAGACCGCACAGGCCAGCGCCAAGCGTCCCTTTGAGGAAATCGAAAAAGATTACCACGACGAGATCGGCCAGAAGATTGAGAAGGCCGTCACCGGCAGGATCAAGAACCTCAAGGACAGCGAGGCGGAGCTGACCACCACCAAGGCGGCGCTTGATGAGCGCGACGCTTTGCTGGCGCAGCTGGCCGCGGCACAGTTCAACATTCAGCCCGGAGCGGACGGCAAGGCCGACATCGCCGCCATCAAGAAAGCCGCAGGCAAATCCCGCGTGGAGGAATACGCCATGGAAAACGGCGTCTCCGAGGAATTTGCCCAGGAGCGGATCGACATGGAGGACAAGCTCCGGGAACAGGACCGCCAGCTTCGGGAGTTCCAAGCGGCGGAGCAAAAGCGGCAGCAGGATGCTGAGCAGTACGCTCAGTTCCAGCAGCACCGGCAGCAGGCAGAGGCCTTCCGGCAGAAGATGAACTGGCCGGAATTCGACCTTGTGAAGGAGATGGAGAAAAGCCCGACCTTCACTCATCTGCTGAGCTGCGGCGTCGGCGTGGAAAACGCCTACTTCTCTGCCCACCACGATGAGCTCATGGCCGCGCAGGCCAAGGCCGCATCCATGCAGGCCACGAGAGCTCTTTCTGCAAGCATTCAGGCGGGGCAGTTCCGGCCCGTAGAAGGCGGGCTCGGCAGGTCTCCCGCCGCAAACCCACAGCGCGTCGCCAGTCCGAAAAACCTCACAAAGGATATGCGCAGGGACCTGCGGAAGCGGGTCAATGCGGGAGAGGAAATCTATTGGTGATGCGCTCCCAACAAATGAAAGGAGCTACACCATGAAGTTTTTTGAGGATCTTCTGATCCATGCCGACGCCGGTTCCGTGGTCAACCTGACCACCAACGGCACTACCGGCACCGTCAACGCCTATACCGGCGTTTATGACGCCAGCGAAACCACCACCAAGTCCATGTCCGCCACCATGAAGGAGTATTACGACACCGAGCTCCTGGAGAACGCCCGCGAGAAGCTGATCTACTCCCAGCTCGGCAAGCAGCAGAGACTCCCCATCAAGCACGGCAAGGTCGTGCAGTGGCGCAAGTGGAACACCTTTGACAAGGCCATGACCCCCCTGCAGGAGGGCGTCATTCCTCCCGGCCAGAAGTTCGGCATCACCGAGACCTCCGTCGAGATCCAGCAGTACGGCGACTACACCACCATCTCCGATCAGCTGGAGATGCACGCGATTGATCCCGTCATCCTGGGCGCGACCGAGGAGATGGGCGCCGCGGGCGGCGAGACTGCCGACACCCTGGTCCGCAACGTGCTGGCCACCGGCACCTCCGTCATCTACGCCGACACCCTGGACGCCAACGGCGTGCCTTCCAGCACCCCCGTGGGCCGCTACCAGATGGCCGCGACCAACAACCGCCTGACCCCCGACACCGTCAACAAGGCCTACACCTTCCTGAAGAAGCAGAAGGCCCCCTTCTACGAGGGCAACAAGTACGTGGCCGTCATCCACCCCTCCGTCACCTACGACCTGCGCTCCTCCACCGAATGGCTGGACGTTCACAAGTACGAGGCCACCAAGGAGATCTTCGAGGGCGAGATCGGCGAGCTGCACGGCGTGCGCTTCGTTGAAGCGACCTCCGCTCCCATCTTCGTGGGCGCCGACCTCTTCACCAACGCCCGCAAACTGACCATCGCAACCTACAACAGCTCCGGCACCGCGACCAAGGGCGAGACCACCAGCTACTGCATGGTCGTTTCCGAGACCCTGACCGCGGACCTCGGTGAGGCCCTGATCGGCAGAAAGATCCACTTCTACGATGTGAGCGCGACCGCCTTCGTCGGGTCCGCGACCATTGTCGGCACCGACTACGCCAACAAGAAGGTCTTCTTCGACGTTGCCGCGCCTGCTGCTATCGCAAACAGCGACCTGCTGTACCCCGGCGAGGGCGGCGGTTCCACTTCCGAGTGCGCCGTCTACGCCACCATGTTCTTCGGCAAGGACGCCTTCGCGGTCGTCGATCCCGAGGGCATGGGCATGGAGATGATCATCAAGGACAAGAGCCAGGTGGGCGGTCCTCTGAATCAGTTCTCCACCGTGGGCTACAAGTTCGAGACCGCGGCCAAGATCCTGTACCAGAACCGCATGGTCCGTGTGGAGAGCTGCTCTGCTTACTCCACCGTGGACGAGGACAACTAATCGGCGGGCAGACCTTACCCGCCACGACATGAAAGGAGATCATCATGGCAAAAGCCGAGAAAGAACCCATCCAGGAAGCACAGGTACCTTATGATCCCATGAAGGACCTGATCCCCGTGACTTTGCCAAGAGCGACCGGCAACGAGCCGAACTTCGAGCTGGCCAGTCTGAACGGCAAGGTCTGGAAGATCATGAAGGGCGTGACCGTCCGCATCCCGCGTCCGGTCTACGAGATCCTGGCAGAAAGCCTGCGGATGGAGAACCGGCTCCGGGCCTTCAACGAGGCCCAGGCGGATAAGGTCCGCTGAGAAAAGGGCCCCGGTACCCGGGGCCCGATTTCTTTAGAAAGGAGAAACAAATATGGCACAAGAAATGCTGCTCAGCAACCTTGTGACTGAGACCGGGGCGCTGGGCACCGCGCAGAAGATCGGTGGTGTGACACCGGAAGCTATTCAGGGCGCGGTGGACGATTGGCTGGAGGATCACCCGGAGGCCACCACCACCGTCCAGGACGGGGCCATTACCAACGCCAAGCTGGACGCGACGCTCCAGGCCGCGGTGGGCGTTTCCCATTTGGAGGGCGAGCTGTTCACAGCCGAGGACTGGATCACCGGATACCTGGGCTCCGCCAACGTCACCACCAACGCCCCCAACGGGGACAAGATGACCAAACGGGCGGCGCGGGTCTACGCCGGGGAGACGATCACCGTCAAGATTGCGATCCCGCTGGGAAGCTCGTACTGCTACTGGTTCTACAACTTCGTGGCCGGCGAGAACGACATGACCTACGTCGGGACCCGGGTCGCCGGGGCGTCCAACGGCAAATACACCAGCTCGGACGAGAGCTACCGCTACTACGACGCGACAATCACCGTGGAGGCCGACGGATGGTTCATCTGCAGTTATCGGCCCAACGGGCTGGATATGGACGTGTCCAGCATCCAGGGAACCGTGGACTCCTGCCGGCTCGGAGAGCTGGAGGACAAGGTGACGGTGGCGGAGGCGGAGATCGACGTACTGCAGGCCGACGCGGCCAACGACGTCTACAGCCGGTTCCCGGAGGACGGCATGCTGCCCATCGCGTCGGCACATCGGGGCATGGCCCGGAGCGGGCTGCCTGAGAACACGATCCCGGCCCTTGCGGCCTGCGCCGAGGACGGCTGGAGCTGGGTAGAGACCGACGCCAGGCTCACCTCGGACGGGAAATGGGTCTGCCTGCACGACGAGAGCATCAACCGGACGGCTCGAAACGAGGACGGAACCGCCCTGTCCTCGACGGTCAACATCGCGGACATCACGCTGTCGGAGGCCCAGGCCTACGACTTCGGCGTGTACGCCGGTGCCGAATACGCCGGCACGGCCATCATGACCCTGGACGAATGTGTCATGTACTGCCGGATGCGGCATCTCTGCCTGCAGATCGACATCAAGAGCAGTAGCTGGTCCAAGGCTCAGATGGAGAGCATGTGGGCCATCGTCAGGAAATACGGCATGCAGCGGCGGACCATGCTGGTTGCGTCCAGCATCGGCTGCGTGGACGATATCCTGGCGCTGGATCCCTATGTGCCGGTGGCAGTCACCGCGGGGTCCTGGACCGCCGTGGATCCGGCGGACTACGCCGACACCACGCCCTACGCCAACGGGGCCAAGACCGGGAAGAACAAGGTTTACGTGGAGATCAGCGCCGCCGCGTTCTCCTCGAAGGCCGCCATGGACAACATGGTGGATTACTTCCGCAGCTGGGGGATCCATCCGGGAGTGTACGGGCCGGTCTCGGAGGCGGACATCGAGGCCTGCTCCGATCGGCTGGACATCTGCTGCGGGCAGTACGTCAAGTACGACGATACCAAGGCAGCGGAGTTGGAGTAAGGAGGGGTAATATGAACAAGGAAACTATCATCCGTAAGCTGACCAGCCGCAAGCTCTGGCTGGCTATCGCTTTGTTCGTCTCCGGCGTGCTGACCGCTGCCGGCAAGGACAGAACCGCCGAGGTCGTCTCCGGACTGATTATGCAGGCCGCGGCTGTTATCGGGTACATCGTCGGTGAGGGCCTGGTCGATGCGGCCAAGAAATCGGAAAGCCAACATCCTCCCGACAGCTCTGACGAGGAGATTTGCCCTGTGACCGATTTGGGATATGATGATTATTATGAAGATGGAAGCCCAAAGGAAAAGCATGGCGTGATCTTCTCGGAAACCATTGACGACGAGGACGGTGAGGGCGATGCCTAAAATCTGCCTTGATGCGGGACACTTTGGGAAGAACAACTGGAACAACCAGGTCAATCCGATTTATTGGGAATCGCTGATGGCCTGGGACCTGCATCTTTATCTGAAGGAGGCCCTGGAGCGATACGGCTTTGAGGTCATCACAACCAGAGAGGACGAGACCAAGGACCTGCCTCTGATGGAACGTGGCCGGAAGGCCAATGGCTGCGACCTGTTTATCAGTTTGCATTCCAACGCTTGCGGCACCGAATCTGTTGACCGGCCTGTTGTGATTTATCCGGTCTCTAACAAGTGCATCGACCTTGCTGAGACACTGGCAAAGACGGTTCGCGCTGTCATGCAGACAAACGATCCGTCGAGGATCTACAACAAGTGGAACAGCGCTCACAACGCAGACTACTACGGCGTGCTCCGGGGCGCGGCTTCCGTGGGCGTGCCTGGGCTGATCATCGAGCACAGCTTTCACACCAACAACCGTGCAGCTTTGTGGTTGGAAAACCAGGACAACCTGCGACGGATGGCCGAGGCTGAAGCAAAGGTACTGGCTGACTACTACGGCATGGACCTGGTGCTCAACCCGTTCACCGACGTCCAGGAAGGCAAATGGTACACCGACGCGGTGCTGCGCTGCTATGAACGCGGGATCATGGTGGGGACCACGCCAACGACCTTCTCGCCAAACGACAAAGTCACAAGAGCACAGATGGCGGTCGTCGCAGACCGCATCATCGACTACATCCAAAAAGGGGGCGGCTGAAATGTCACAGGCAATCATCGTCGCCATTATCACCGGAGGCCTGTCGCTGCTTGGGACCATTCTGACGATCCTCCAGACATCCAAAAAAACGGAGGAATCATTTAAGATCCACCAGGCCGTCACCGATGAGAAAATCGAGCACCTGACTTTGGAGGTCCGCAAGCACAACGGTTTTGCGGAACGCCTCCCCAAACTGGAGCAGAAGGTCGAAGACCTTGCAGCTCAGATGCGAGATTGACCCACAACCAAACCGTGCCGCCAAAAATAACGTGCCGCCATCTATCTACAAGGGATAGGTGGCGGCTTTTCTTATGGAGGGAAGTTATGCGGCATTTCAAATACACGAAGGACGAGGCCGAGGACGCCATCGACCAGATCGTCCACGACGAGCGGCACCGGGCAATTCTACGTCGCAGATACCACGACAAAGCGCTCATTGAACCGCTGGCGGAGGAATTCGGTATCGAGCCCAGAACCGTCTCCGATATTATCGCCAAGTATCGAATCGACCTCGAAGGCTTCATAAAATGGCGAAGAAATCATCAGGAATCCTTCTATTAAAGCTCAACAAATCCGCGGGAAAGCCGCCTATCTGCCTCATGGTGGATGGGCTGCTTTTTTTATATTCTTAGATCAGAAAACACGGACGGAGGTGTCGCAAATGTGGAGATATTACAACTCGAATCCCTGCGGGAGGATGGTCGGCGACTGCTCCGTCCGTGCCATCTCTGCGGCTCTGGACGTGAGCTGGGACGAAGCCTTCGACCTGCTGGCCCATAACGCCAGGGAGATGTGTGACATGCCCAGCTCCGACGCCGTGTGGGGCTCCGTGCTCCGGCAGCACGGCTTCGTCCGGTCCATCATCCCGTCGTCCTGCCCGGACTGCTACACCATCGGTGAATTCGCGGAGGACTTCCCGCGGGGCGTCTACGTTCTGGGTACCGGGCAGCACGTGGCAACCGTCATCGACGGCGTGATCCTGGACAGCTGGGACAGCAGCAACGAGATACCGATGTTTATGTGGAGGAGGATCTAAAATGGCATATCCCTACAACTACAATCCCTATCAACCGTACCAGGCGTATCAGCCCCAGGTCCAGCAGCCGGTCTATCAGGGCGGCATCATCTGGGGCACCTACGAGGAGGCCTGCGCCTATCCGCTGGCCCCGAACGCTGCCGTCATCATCTGGGACCGGAATCAGAAGGTCGCCTATTGGAAACAGTCAGACGCAGCCGGGCGGCAATCCATGCAGACTCTGGACTACACCATCCGCGGGGAGATCCAGCCGGAGGCAAAGCCTGAGAAGGAGCCTGCGACCAAGGAGGACCTTGCAGCCGTGCTCGCGGAGATCCGCGGAATCCAGACACTTTTGAAGGGAGGAAATGACAATGCTTAACCCCATGCAGCTCATGCAGATGCTGCCCCAGTTGAAGGGCAATCCCATGCAATTCCTCGCCCAGCGCGGATTTCAAATTCCGCAGGGTATGAACAATCCCCAGCAGATCGTCCAGCAGATGCTCAACAGCGGACGAATCTCCCAGGCTCAGGTGGACCATGCCAGACAGATGGCCTCGCAAATGGGCATCCGGTAAGTGTGTTTTCCGGCGGAGCGCTACGTCGGCAGACATAAATAATTATTAAAGGAGAGAAGAAAAATGGCATTTGAAGAATCTTCCGGCGGCAACGGCCTGTTTATGCCCGTGGCCCCGGCATACGGAGGCGGCGGCTTTGGCGGAGGCGACGGCTGGTGGATCATCCTGCTTCTGCTCGCCTGTGGCGGCTGGGGCAATGGCTTTGGCGGTGGCTACGGCGGCGCAGCCCTCGGCATCGACTTCCCGTGGGTGCTGAACGGTCAGCAGCAGATCCAGGGCAACATGGCCGACGGTTTCCGCGACCAGATGATCAGCTCCAACCTCGGCGACATCCAGGGCGCCATCAGCAGCGGCTTCGGCAACCTCACCACCCAGCTCTACACCAGTCAGATCAGCGACCTGGAGCGCAGCTTCGCGGCCCAGACGGCGCTTTCCCAAGGCCTCAACAGCCTGCAGGCCAGCCTGTCCACCTGCTGCTGCGAGAACCGGCTGGCAAACTGCCAGACCAACAACACAATCATCAGCGAGGGCGCGGCCACTCGCTCCGCGATCCAGGCGGGCGTGCAGAGCATCAAGGACATGCTCTGCCAGCAGGAGCTTGACGCCGAGCGCCGCGACAACCAGAACCTGCGCTCCGAGCTGATGTATGCCCGCGGCCAGGCATCCCAGGTGGCGCAGACCGCAGCTATCGAGGCCAGCCAGACTGCCCAGACGCAGTACATCGTGAACCGCGTCGCTCCCTATCCGATTCCCGCTTACGTTGTGGCCAATCCCGTCACGCCTGCCGTCGCAGTCTGATAGGAGGTGTTCAGCATGGAAAAGCTGTACAACCTCAAGGAAAGACTTGTCAAGGAGCTGGAGGGCTACGGCAGCAAGGCGAACCTCAACGCCTCTGACCTGGACATTGCGATGAAGCTGTCCAGCGCTGTCAAGAACCTCTGCAAGATCATTGACGGCGAAGAAGGCGAGGGCTATTCCAGCCGCGGCTACGCCTACAGCAGGGATCCCATCGGGCGCGACGTGGAGCCTGGCAGGGATATGTCCTACCGCGGCAGCTATGCCCGCGGCCGGCGTGGAGCGCCTCGTGACAGCATGGGCCGCTACTCCGGCGAGATGGGTTACTCCCGTCACGGTGATCCGGCAGAAATGCTCCGGGAAGTGATGGAGCAGGCCCCGGACGAGCAGACCAGGCGCGAGCTGGAGCGGATCATGCAGAAGATGGAGCGGTAAGCATTAGCAAAACCTGTTAGCAAAACCGGGAAAAAAAGCTTTCCGGACGGAAAGAAAACTTTCCCAAAAGAAAGATAAATTTCTCACAAAAAGCCAAGAAAACAAAGGAAAAGCCAGGAAAACGTGATGTTTCCTGGCTTTTCTGATTGGTGACCCGTACGGGACTCGAATGCGTGGCGAAAATCGCAAACACGCGGTAAAATCATGTGTTTTGGATTTCGTTAGCGTTTTTGTTAGCGTTTTCCGGATTGGGATTTGTCTCAGAAGATTGAAAGAATGCGGTAAGTGCGGCGGTCTGGGCGGCGCGGTCTGTTTCGGACAGGTGGGTGTAGATCTTCCGCATGGTGTTATAATCGGACCAGCCGCCGAGCTGCATACAGGTAAGCTCGTTGACGCCCAGGTGGTAGCAGAGGGAGGCGAAGCTGTGGCGCAGGCCGTGTACGCCGATCTCCGGCAGGGAGGCTCTGCGGCAGGCAGCATTGACCGTGGCGTAGAGATTGGTGGGGTTAGCGGTGTAGATGTACTCCTCCGGCTTTGCGGCCTTCCTGCGGGCCTCTGTGAGCTCTGAGAGGCGTGGGATCAGGATGGGGACGTCGCGCCGGGAGCTGGCATTCTTATTGGATGTTTTGTGGACCATCCCATCCTCGCCTATGACCGCTGCTCCGCGGACGTGGATGACGCCGCGCTTTGTGTCGATATCAGACCAGCGCAGGTCGAAAATCTCAGACCGGCGCAGTCCATGAAGGCCCAGGAGAATGGGCAGCTCGTGGACGTTGTCCCGGATCTCCTTGACGAGGGTCTGGATCTGCTCCGGCTGGAGGAAGGCGTGATCAGCCTTTCCGAGCTGCGGCAGAGAGACGGAAGGTCGTGGAAGCCCTTCCGCCTCCACGGCGGCGGCGACCAGACCGAATGCGTTCCGCAGAGTCTTCGGACCGCACAGTTTCGCCTCCTCGTTGACCATGCGCTGATAGTCAATCTTTGCGACCGGCTGAGAGGACCAGGAGAGGAACCGTGTGCTGATGATGGTCCTGTATCCGTGGACGGTGGACGGCGAAAGAATGTTAATGCGGGAATCCACGTAGGCCGACATAGCCTGCTCCAGGGTCCGCGGGGAAGCCGCGGCAATCCGCCTGCCGGCCTGGTGCTCTGCCTTGATGAGCTGGGCTTTCTTTATGCAGGCCTTTTCCGTGGACTCCGTGACGCTGATGCTCTGCCCGCCGAGGCGCAGTTGGATGAACCATGAGCCGGAGGGGAGCTTTCGAGGTTTGGGGACTTTCATGATAAATCACCATTTCAGGAATATTTTCACGATTATTGCAGAATAATCACGAAAATGGGGAAAATAATGTCAGAATCTGCGATTGTTCCGACCGAAAGCAAGAATTACAACGCCAATCGTGCTGGCAATGAAGGCCGCCATAGCTACAAAGAAAAGGACGGTAAGCCAACTGAACGGTCGCTGTACGATGACCACAGCCGCCCAAATCCAGACACCAGAATAAGGTACGGAGGCCAGTTCAAATACAGCCAGCACGAACATAACCAAAACTGTAACCCAGATTGGGAAGTCAAGGACGAGCATTGGGATGATGTTGATGGCGAGAGCAATCAGCATTCGGATAATCATCGGTCCAGAAAAACGATTACGAAACATAATAGACTCCTTTTTCATTCATAGACGACGGACAAGGACTACCCATGAAGGGCACAGGGCTTGTCCTTACATTTTCTCGATCAGGCGCTGGATCTGCTGCAGCAGGTCACGATTACTGGATAAAACCTCGTCCACGCGGGCCATGAGCTTGTCGATCCGCTCGTCCTTCAGACGGATCTGATCCATCAGAAAGGTGCTGCGGCGGGCTGATTCCGTTTTGACGTCAGCCAGCTCCCGCTCCAGCTTGGTGATCAGCTCGTCCTTGACGCGGATCGCGGCCTTCAGGCCCTCAACCTCTGAGTCTTCGGTATCGGAGCCGTAGATGCCCAGCAGCACCCGGCTGATGGGCTGGATGGTATCGTGGAAACGGAAGTTTTGGTTTTCGGAGCCGGGGGCGAACACTTTGCGGATAGAGTTTTCTGAGACGTGATAGCCCGCGGCGTCAAGCATCCTTGAAATGTCCTGTGGGCTCAGATGCTGCTCTTCTTTGATCGCTTTCATGCGAAGGATCAGGTCGTGCGTGTGTAAACTCGACGGCATATATTTTACCTCCGTGCGTTTTAGTGCGGAACAATGCGCGGTTTTTGCGCGTTGTTGGTATTGAGTTGACGGAGGCGCTGTGGTATGATTACAGCGTCCCCGGCAAGCGGGGCCGTCGTACAGCTTGGCGGCACGGACGGCGGCTCCGCATTTCAAAATGCTTTCTGATTCGAACATTTGTTTGAACAGTCCACTTTATGGGACAGCTCCCCGCGTAGAATCAGGCTATCAAAACGAGGAGACGATGACTGATGCACAAAGAGACTAAGGATATTCTGGAGATTGCGGCGCGGAGGCCGGATCTGGTATTGCGGATTCTAACGCTCGCACTTGAGCGAGAAGCAGCCGCCGGTGCTCAGGCGGAAGCCGGTCGACAATCCGCGCAATCATAAGCGCCTCCTCTGACAGCCCCTCGACAACGGGGGGCTGTTTGTCATCCTCGTTAGGATCAGCTCCAATATCCAGCACGATGTCGTCCACCTCAGAGAGGACCTTGTGGATCGTCAGCCCCATAGCATTTGCAATTTGACGCATGGTTTGAATTGTCGGTATGATCGGCTGACCAGTTGACGTATTCATTCCTTTTTCAAGCATGGAGACATATCCGTTTGAGATTCCACACAGGCTCGCAAATTGCCGTTGCGACAGGTCGTGTTCGGCCCTGTATTGTTTGATGTATTCACCAAGCGTCATGGAAATCACCCCTTTCATTTGGCTGTTTACCGCATTATACAACAGCGCCGAACAGAAATCAAGAGCTTCGTTAAATTTTTTGAACAAAATGTGTTTAACCCTATTGACAATCACGTCCACATGGTGTATGATGTTGATGTTCAAAGATTTGAACGGCCAACCGAAAGGGGGTGAAGATATGGGCTACCGAATCAAGGAAGTCAGAGAGCAGAAGGGGATGACGCAGGAGGCGCTATCCGCAGCAAGCGGCGTTGGACGGGTCACAATCGCGCTCATCGAGAGCGGCGCGACCAAGAACGCCAGCGGGGCGACCCTGTACAAGCTCGCGTCTGCGCTTGGGACTACCATTGATTCTCTTTTTTTTGACGAGACTGTTCAAAAAATTGAGCAGTAGGCAGAATGGCGATCACTGATCGCCGCTACAAAACGAAAGGAGTGAGACGGTGAACAAGAAGGACATCTCGGACGCGGACGTGACCAGGGCGATGCTCCGGGAGGCCGTGAACATCGAGAGCCGGATCGAGGAGCTGGAGAAGAGCCCGGAGGTGCGGCTGGCCATGCGGTACAACGAGACCAAGGACCAGCGCCTGGCCTACCTGCAGGAGCTGAAGCAGTTGGAGCGCCTGGGGCAGCGGCTCCGGGACATCGGATGGGAGGCGCCTGATGCCGAAGATTAAGAAGGCCTACGATCCCTGGGAGCGCTACCGCGGGGCTGTGCTCGGCAGAATGGTGGCGCTGGACTACGGCACCGAGGAGCTGGCGGCGCGGATGGGGATATCCCCTCCTACCGTCCGCCGGTACATCCGAGAGCCTGGGACCATGCAGATGGACACCATGCGAAAGCTGAACCGGGTGCTGGACATCGAGGCGGAGCAGGCCAGGGCGTACCTGGCGGTGAAGTGATGAAGTACCCGGTAGACAGTTGGAAGCCGCTGGCCAAGTTGGGGGGGGGTACGATGTTTGAGCAGCTGAATATGTTCGAGCAGATGCAAACCTCGCTCAGTGAGATCGACTGCGTGTGCATGGACATCGAGGCCAACTACCGAGCCTACCTGGAGGACGTGCAAGAGCAGATCGACAACGGCACCTGGGACGACGGCGATGAGGACGGATTCGAGATCTATGCCATGGGCTTTTCGGCATTCGTAGAACGGGAGTTCGAGACCCACGCATGCTGGTGCCCAGGAAGCGGAAACTGTAGAATCGTCAGTCTGAGCCCCGGCGGCGCAAGGGTCGTCACAACGGACGGCAGAGAGCTGCTCCTCAGCCGGGCGAAAATCGAGAAAAAACTGGGACTGTGACAATGGCGATCACTGATCGCCGCTACGAATTGAAAGGAGATTGCATGATCGGAGAGATTTTGACCGGGATCCTGGCGTGGATCGGCGGGCTGACGGTGCTGATCACCGTCGCCGCGGTCCTTTGGATCGGCGTGATCGGGAGGAAACATGAAAAACAATGAATTTGAGGAGCTCCTGCTGGAGATCGGCAAGGGCGCTGACGTGGATCAGCTGGAGCTGGCGGACGCCCTGGGCTACGCCGGAAGCGCCTGGTATGAGATCCAGCAGTTGACAAAGAGCCTGGCGGCAGGCTACGCCAAGCTCCAGAAGGATCTCGTCCGGAAGAACCGGATCATCGAGAGCGTGAACCGGACGCTGACTGCTGTCCGGGCGGAGAACAACCGGCTGCGGGAGCGGCTGGCGGAGCTGGAGAAGCGGGGGAAGACGGATTTCTCCGCTGCGGTCGAAATGACTGGAGGTGGCGCGGATGGTTGAAACCTTCATCCGGCAGGAGCTGCTGGACCGGGAGATGGCGCCCTGCGCCACCTGCGACTGCTGCGGCGCTGAGATCTACAGCTTCGACGCCTACGACGAGCACGGCGGACTCTGCGAGGAGTGCTGGTGCGCGATGTTCGACGAGGAGGCAGACGATGAGCCAGCTTAGACCGCGGAGCATGAGCCAGGGCGCGTTCGCAGAGCTGCTTCGTGAGCATGGCTTCACCGCCTGCTCCAAGGCCGCTGTAAGCCTCGCTGAGAGGCCGAAGGAATCAGGCGTCCAGTTTACCCCGCAGGCGCGGAAGGCCGCGCAGGGGCTGTTAAAATCGCCGAGACGGCAGGAAAACCGCGTCAACGGGAACAAGACCACGGTATGGTTCGATGACGAGACCAGAGCATGGTTGGAGAAGGAAGCCTATCTGACGGACTCGTGTGTTGGAGAATTGATCAGGAAGATTCTTCGTCAGGCGATGGAGAACGACGCGGCCAAGAAGTACAAGGCACTGCACTGGATGAACCCGGAGTACAACGAGCGCTTTCTGAAGTACAACGTGGAGCGCAAGACGCTGGCTGATATTGTCTGCGAAGCAATAGAAAAAGCCGCCGGGGCTGCGGCAACAGCTCCGACGGCGGATGAATAGGCGGAAGGGACGGATTGCCACGGGCGCAAGCGCCCTCGCAATGACAGAAACGACCCAATCCGCCTCCATGATACCACAAGATACCAAAAAAATCAAGGAGGATTAAGACATGAAGCTTTATGAAATCGATCAGGAGATCCAGAAGATCTTCGACAGCATGGTCATCGACGAGGAGACCGGAGAGGTCAGCCTGGATACGGAGTCCCTGGAAGCCCTGCAGGAGCAGCGCCAGAACAAGCTGGAGGGCGCGGCCCTCTATGTTAAGGACCTGGAGGCCATGGCCAAGGCCATCCGCGAGGAGGAGAAGGCGCTGGCCAAGAGACGTCAGGCTATGGAGAGCAAGGCCGGCAGGATCCGGGAATGGATCATCTTCAACCTGGGCGACGACAAGATCGAGACCGCCCGCGTGAAGATCAGCACCAGGAAGGGCGTCGATTCGGCCAAGGTGGACGACGCGGACCAGATCACCAGCTGGCTGGTAGATAATTTCGTCAAGGGCGGCTGGGAGAGCCTGAGCGAGGACGAGCGCGAGGAGTTCAACCACGTTCACGGCCTGCTGGACCCGAAACGCCAGCCGACGCTCTACAGCAAGCCCGGCATCAAGAAGCTGTTCGAGGAGGGCTACCAGATCGAGGGTGCCCACATCGAGGCCGGCAAGCCAAGCCTCCAGATCAAGTGAGGGGGTGGTAGTCATGAGAATGTTCAGACTGCTCCGGGCGGATGAGATCGAGACCCGCGTGGCGGAGGTGGCCAAGGACGGCTCCTGGCTGACGCTCCTCCTCTACAAGACCGCGAGAATCGACGCAAGCCTGCTGGACGAGACCGTGGGCCCTCTGTTCTGGGCCAACGACTACAAGACGATCAACGACAATATGTACTGCGCCATCGGCATCCGAAA
This sequence comes from Bacteroidales bacterium, assembly GCA_017429205.1. The sequence goes on along the minus strand of JAFRPH010000086.1, from coordinate 11,517 downwards.
CGCGGAGACCGGAGAATGGATCTGGAAGTGGAACGTGGGAACAGAGAGCAACACCGAGGCCGAGAAGGGCGAAGCCTCCGACGCCATGAAACGCGCCGGCTTCGTCTGGGGCATCGGCACCGAGCTCTACTCCGCCCCGCGGATCTTCATCCGACGCGGCGACGCGGATATCAAGGAGAAGAACAACGGCAAGGGCTACACCTGCTACGACAAGTTCGACGTCACACGAATCGAGTACGACGAGAATAAGCGGATCAAGGCCCTGGAGATCGTCAACACGAAGACCGGCAGGACGGTGTTTACGATGGATAAGACGACCGGGGAACGGAGAAAAGGGAGTACGGATTCATCCGCTTCGGTCGGAATGACAGGAACGGACGCGGGAGCGGCGCCTGGGAGACAGACGCAGATGGATGGGATCCAGACCGGGACCTGCAAGATGTGCCACAAGACGGTGCCCATCCGGGAGCTGGAGTACGGCAAGGAAAAGTACGGCCACGCGCTCTGCCGGGAGTGCCAGAAGGGCTACGCGGAGTGGAAGAGACGGCAAGCGGCAGGAAGAGAGGCCGAAATGTATGCAGCTACGTGTGAGCACGAAGACGCTGGCGACAGAATTTAGGAGAGGAGAAAATCAATGCTTAACAAAACAATCATGATGGGCCGGTTGACCAGGGATCCGGAGATCCGCAGAACGCAGGCCGGGATCCCGGTGGCCACCTTCTCCCTGGCGGTGGAGCGGGACTTCACCGACCGCAGCACGGGCCGCAAGGCCGTGGACTTCCCGAAGGTCGAGGCATGGAGACAAACCGCTGAGATTATCGAAAAATGGTTTGCCAAGGGCCAGATGATCTGCGTCGAAGGCCGCATGGAGAGCCGGGAGTGGTCCGACAAGGACGGCAAAAAGAAGGTCGAGTGGGTGGTAGCCGCGGACCGGGTGTACTTCGCCGGGGAGAAGAAGGACGGCGACGCGCCGCGTAAGGAAGCGCCGCGGATGGCGGACTATAACGGTTTCGAGATGCTTGACGGCGACGACAGCGAGCTGCCATTCGATATGCAGGAGGGATAAGCTGTGCCGAACAGGATCCTGAAGGAAAGCATCACGACGTCTGAGAACATCGACAAGCTGACGGCTTTCCAGGAAACTGTGTTCTACCGGCTGATCGTCACCTGCGACGACTTTGGAAGAGCGGATGCCAGACCAAAGCTGCTGGCATCCAAGCTCTTCCCGCTGAAGGATATCAGACCTGCACAAATCGAGGATGCCCTCCGGGGGTTAACCTCTGCGGAACTGGTGATAACCTACACGGTAGGGGGAAAGCCCTTCTTGCAGATGAAGACCTGGGACAGACATCAGCAGGTGCGGAATAAGGTCAGCAAGTATCCTTCGCCGGAGGATGCAGACAATTGCAAGCAATTGATAGCAAATGATATCAATTGCAATCAATTGCAATCAAATGTCCCCGTAATCCAATCCAATCCAATCCAATCCGAATCCTTATCCGAATCCGAATCCAACGCGCGCGGGGGCGCGATGGCGTCGTCGGATGCGGAGGCTTTTAACCGCTTTTGGTCTGTCTACCCCAAGAAGGTCGGAAAGAAGGATGCCTGGAGGGCATTTCTTAAGGCCATGAACGAGAAGGGCGGCGGGCAAGGGTCTGCCCGCCCTACGGCGGACGCTATGATCGAGGCCGTGGAGCGGCAGAAGCGCTCCGAGCAATGGACCAAGGAAGGCGGCAGGTATATCCCAAATCCGGCCACCTGGCTTAATCAGGGACGCTGGGAGGACGAGCTGCCGGCGGCGCGGGGCGACGGCTACCAGAAGCATGATCAGGAGCTGAGCGCCGAGATGGCGGACTGGATCCGGAGGAGCTACGAACAGGAGGACGCGAATGAGCGATAAGAATTCCGCGGGGCCCCAGGCCCCGCACAATGCCAACGCCAACCTGGAAGAACCCATGCGGGAGATCTGCCTGCGGGCCATAGATCACTTTGGCACGGAGCACCAGAAATGGAAGCTGGTGGAGGAGCTGGGCGAGCTGCTGGTGGAGATCGCCAGAGAGCACACAGGCCGCGGTGACAAGGAGGCGATCCGCGAGGAGCTGGCAGACGCCACGATCATGTGCGAGCAGATGCGGATCGTCTACGGCTACCGGGACGTGGGCGCCTGGATCGAGCGGAAGCTGGCACGCCTCTGGCGGCTGATGCGGCTCCCGGAGGGAAGGAGGCCGGGCCATGACTGAGGACAGGATGGTCTGCCGGAACGAGCTTGGCCACGTGCGGCTGATGCCGAGTGTCACCATCGTGGATGCGCTGGAACGACTGCTGGCCATTGAGGAACGCGCCGGCGGCGTGGTGGTCGTCCGGACAGGCGGAGCCAAGCCGTACACCGGCCACCATTGCCGGGATTGCCGTCACTACTGCGGACCGGATCGGGGATCCGGGATCTGTGAGGTGCATCCGTCCAGAGACAACCGCGGCGTGATCAACGGCATGAACCGGCGCGTGGCTGCGGCCAGGATCGCCTGCGCGGACAAATATGAGGCGAAGTAGCATGGCAAAATACCACAACGTGAAGACACGGGGATACGACTCCGTCAGGGAGGCCGAACGTGCCAGAGTGCTGCATCTGCTGGAAAAAGCAGGGAAGATCCGGGACCTGTGTGAGCAGGTGAAATACGAGCTGATCCCGGCGCAGTACGAGGGAAAGGCAACGGGGGATGCGGATTGCCACGGGCGCAAGCGCCCTCGCAATGACAAAAGGGGGAAGCTGGTGGAACGGGCGGTCAGCTATGTTGCGGACTTTGTGTACGTCGACTGCGCCACCGGAGAGACCGTGGTGGAGGACGCAAAGGGCGTCCGCACGAAGGAATACGTGATCAAAAGAAAACTCATGCTGTGGGTGCATGGGATACGTGTGAAGGAGGTATAACATGAAGACCGAGATCGAAACCATTACGCCAGAGATCGCAAAGGAATATCTGCTGCACAACCGGGTCAATCGTGTGCTGCGGAGCCGTGCAGTTGAAGAACTGATGCGGGACATGAAGGCCGGAGCGTTTAAGCTCACGCACCAGGGGATTGCGTTCGACAAGGAAGGCAGCCTGGTGGATGGGCAGCACCGACTGACAGCGATTGCGCTGTCAGGATGCACCGTTAAGATGATGGTCACGAGAGGCCTGGATGATGACTGTTCCGCGGAGATCGACACCGGAAAGGTGCGCAGCTACAGAGACTATTGTGTATTTGCGGAATCAGATGACCATCCGGCCATGCGGCACACGAAGACCATCGCCGCGGTCCGCCAGATTGTTCGGTACGGATATAAAGGCAACTACGATCTGACCAACAATCAGATGAAGATCCTGATGCACACCCTGCGGGAAAAGATCATCCAGGTATATGAGGCATCCGCAACGCGAGGGACAAGTGTTACTGCTGCAATGAGCTCAGCCGCACTGGCAGCGCTTCTCTGCGGAGAATCCTATGATGCGATCCACGCCTTTTTCTCCGCGTATACCATGGCAAATCAGAGAGAGGCGGAAGGTTATAACGAGACGGCGGCATTTGTCTGGGCGAATACGGTGATGAACGCCAAGGCAAAGCGCCAGCCGTTGACGCGGGAAAAGATCTACGCCGGAACGCAAAACGCCATCTGGAATTTCATTCACGGTGACGCGACGAAGCGGATCGGGACTCCCAAAAAGCTGCGGTATCCCGTGGACATTCTGATGAAATCGATTCTGGAGGGAATTGCATGAGCAAGAAAACGAATCCGCGGAAGGTCCACGCAACCGGCGAGGACGTGAAGAAGAGCTTTACGGAGGGCATCGATCTGGGCTGCAAGCAGGCGATCAAGCTGTGCTTGTACATCTGCCTGGACAAGCACGGAGCCCCGAAGGAGGACGTGCAGCAGCTCGCCAGAGAGATCGCTTGGGCCTCCGGGCTTATCAACGAGTACAGACTGAGCTGGTCTTTCATCGATATGGTTCTCCACGAGAACGGCGTGGAGGTGCGGCTGAAATGACCAACGCAGATCGCATCCGGGCGATGACGGACGAGGAGATGGCTGATTTGTTCATCGAAAAACATGACGATGAAAACTATTTCGCCTGTCCAGTCAGGTTTTTTCGTGGGTGTTCCGAGAGTGACTGCATGGTGTGTTTTCTCGACTGGCTGAAACAGGAGGTGTCCGGCAATGGCTGATATTCTGATCCGGGGCATGGATATGCCGCACGACTGTCCGCATTGTGAGTTTGCCGCAATCGGATATGTCTCTCCGATGAGTTCAGACTGTACGCTCTATTGCAGAGCAGTGGACAAATTCAAGGACTGCGCGACAGCGGTTCTGAAGGATAAGCCGTATGAAGTTATCAATCACTACAACGACCGCCCAGATTGGTGTCCCCTCCTCCCCCTCCCGGCTGGGCATGGGAGGCTGATTGATGCGGATAAGCTGGATTATACAATGCTTTACAAAGAAAATTGGATGCGCGGCACAGGCATTGAGGCTTCTGCCGTTTGGAAAAGTGACATAGATGCAGCTCCCACAATCGTTCCAGCGGAAGGAGGCGGCAAGGATGGTTGAACTGCTCTCTGACAACCATTTTGTGCTTTGCGGGGGCAGATGGGTGTTCTGCGATGAGAACTGCGCTTATTGTGTCAATAATCTTATAACAACAACGAACGCCACCATCACCACATCGGAATACAAAATCGACAGTTGCGGAAATGTAAGGAGGGCGGACAATGGCTGAACTGAAACCGTGTCCGTTTTGCGGGGGAGAGGCGGAGTACTTTGAGGAACGAATATTTGTATCACCGCTTCGCAACGTGTCTTGGAAAGGCGTAAAATGCAAACGCTGTGGGGGTTCCTACATTGATGCAAATCTGAACACTTGCCCGAACGATATGATAAAGGCGTGGAACAGGAGGGCTGACAATGGAAAATGATAAACTGGTCGATTTCGACCATGTTACGGACTACATAAGCCGGGAGGCGGCGCTCTCCTGCTTCAGTGATTGGATTGATCGATACGGACACGAACACACAGCAGACGAGATGGTAGAGTACCAGAGGATCGAGGAATTGCCCGCCGCCGATGTGGTGGAGGTCGTGCGGTGTAAGGATTGCCAGCACTACAATCCAGAGGCTACGGAATGGCGGTGCGACATTGTGACAGGACTTGTCGAACCTTACGATGATGATTTCTGCTCCTACGGGGAAAGGAGGGCGGGCAATGGGTAGGCCGCGGAAAAAGCCGCACGAGCGAGAGGCGCGCTGCCACACCGAGGCCTGGCGAGCCGTGGAGGTAAGGTGTCCGTTTTACAAGGGTGAATCACGGAACGTGATCGTCTGTGAGGGATTCTACGTCAGCGAGACGGTCCGCAGGTGTTTCCAGGCCGCAGAGAAAAAACGCAGGATCATGGAGGAGCTGTGCTGCCGGAACTTCGAGACCTGCCCTGTGTTCCAGCTGGTGTACGGGACATACGATGCCAAAGGGCAAAAAACGAAATAAAAAACAGAGGACCCTGAGTGATGGGTCCTCTGTTTTTTGGTGGTCCGCAAGTTTTTCGTTTTGGTGCATAGAGAATCACGGACGCGGTTTGATATGGTGGACGAGAGAGGAGGTGGCGGGATGACCAAAAAGGAAGAACGATTTGTGGCAGGACTTAACGAAGGGAAGAGCATCACCCAGGCGTATCTGGATGCCGGCTATTCCGCTGCCAGCCGGAAAATCGCCTGTAATGAGGGAAGAATCCTTAAGAAAAAACCATGTATTCAGAGGGCCCTGCAGGCGCATGGTGCAGCTCTGATTAAACGGAGCGAGATCACGGCAGACAGTTTGATCGACGAGATGCGACCAATCATTGCTTACTCCACGGCAGACTTTATTCGCTTGGGTGACGAGGGTCTGTATCTGATTCCGGATGCTATCAACGACCCGGTGAAGAGCAAAGCGATTAAGCAGATTCGGCAGACACAATATGGAGTGGAGATCGTCTTCCACGACAAGCTGAAGGCCATTGAGATCGTCGGACGCATGACAGGCGTGGACCAGCCGAAGCAGATCGAGCAGGACGTGGTTCGCTATGAGTTCGGCGAGGTAGAGGAGCTGATGGAATGAACAGCAGACCGATCCCGCTCAACGGAAGACCGAACGATAAGCAAAAAATGATGATCGAAGCCCGGACTAAGCACATCGGCTTCGGCGGAGCCCGGGGCGGCGGCAAATCCTGGGCCGTGCGGACCAAAGCCAAGCTGCTGGCGGGGCAGTACGACGGCATAAAGATGCTGATTGTGAGACGAACCTACCCGGAGCTGATGAACAATCACATCCAGATTCTCCGGGCGGAGCTGGTAGGAAACGCCAGGTACAACGACCGGGACAAGATTCTGACTTTCCGAAACGGCAGCACCATCAAGTTCGGTTACTGCAGAAATGACGCGGATTTGGACCAGTATCAGGGCGCGGAGTTCGACATCATCTTTTTGGACGAGGCCACACAGCTCAGTGAATACCAGATGAAAACAATCACGGCCTGCCTACGCGGTGCGAACGATTTGCCAAAGCGCATCTATTACACCTGCAATCCCGGAGGCCAGGGCCACGGCTATATCAAGCGGATTTTCATCGACAAGCGATATGAGGAAGGTGAGCGGGCGGAGGATTACACCTTCATTCAATCCCTGGTGACAGACAACAAGGCGCTGATGGCGAAGCAGCCGGACTATGTGCACCAGCTGGAGGCCCTGCCGGAGAAGTTGAGGAAGGCCTGGCTGGAGGGCGACTGGGACATATTCGAGGGGCAATTCTTCGAGGACTTCCGCGTCACACCGGATGCGAAGAGGTGCGCCGAGGAGGGGCTGGACCCGGAGGAGGCCCGGAAGTTGGGGCTCTGGACCCACGTGATCCAGGCACCGAAGAACGGACCGCCTGCCGGCTGGAAGCTGTATCGGTCCTTCGACTGGGGCTATTCCAAGCCCTTCTCCTGCGCCTGGTGGGCCGTGGACTACGACGGCAGGCTGTACCGGATCCTGGAGCTCTACGGCTGCACCAAGGAGCCCAACACCGGCGTCAAGTGGACCCCGGACGAGTGCTTCCGGAGGATCCGGGAGATCGAGGACAGTCACCCATGGCTGAAGGGCAAGCCCATCGAGGGCGTTGCGGACCCGGCGATCTGGGACGAGAGCGGCGGCGTTTCCATCGCGGAGACGGCGGAGAAGTACCGGGTCTGGTTCAGTCCAGGCGACCACGAGCGGATCCCAGGCTGGATGCAATGCCATTACAGGCTTATGTTCGATCAGCACGGCAGACCGATGATGTACGTGTACGATAACTGCCCGGCGTTCATCCGGACCGTGCCGCTGATGGTCTACGACGAGCACAAGCCCGAGGATTTGGACACGGATCTGGAGGACCACGTCTGCGACGAATGGCGCTATATGTGCATGGCCCGGCCCATCAAGCCGGTCATCCGCGAGGAGCCGCAGGTGGTGGGCATGGACCCGCTCAACCAGTTTGCAGGCAACACCAGGGTGCGCTGGGCACCCGGATTCGGGATGTAATATGGCGCACACTGTGCGCCGCTACAGAGGAGGAGAAACACTATGCCATACGATTATCCCAAACCCCTGACGTACAACGCCAGGGAGGACATCGACAGGCTGTGGGAGGACCTGTGGAGGATCGTCGAGCAGCTTCGGCTGGCGGAGGAGGAGATGGCGCGTCGGGAGAAAGCGGCGGAGGCCGCGGGCAGCAAAGCGGGGGCAGGCAGTACGGCGAGCGCGAAGCCGAAGCACCTGCTGCCGTTCGGAAAGGTGACGGGGAATACGTCATCCTCTGCGAAGACCGCGACGGTGCCCGGCGTGACGGAGCTCAAGGACGGAGTAGCCTGCTACATCATCAACGACGCGACGTCCACCGCCTCCGGCTGGACGATCAACGTCAACGGTTTGGGGGCGAAGCACGTCTACAACTCCCAGGGCGGCGGTGCGATCACGACCACATACGCGGCCAACTACTGCATGCTGTTCATCTACAACGAGGCCAGGGACAGCGGGAACGGCGGCTGGGACATGTATTACGGCTACGACTCCAACACCAACACACTGGCTTACAACGTGCGGACGCAGACCACGGACCGCACCGTGGCGGACCGACTGGCACGGTATCAGATCTGCTTCACAATCGGAACAAGCCTGTGCAGCGAAATCTTCCCGGCGGCGCTGATCCCATCCGGCAGCAGCTACAACACCGGCACCAACAAAACGATGAACACAACGAGGGCCTTTGACCCGCGCAGACCGATTCTGTATTACGGCGGCACCACCAACACCCCGGCCAACACGCAGGCTGCGGGCAACGCGCTATGGAGGCAGTATTCCTCCATCGATCTGCGGTACGCCTTCAACGTCACGACGGCGCTGATCGCCTGCGTTCCGGTCTATATCCGGTGCAGCCCGACGACGGATGGATTCTTGAAGCTCGACGGGAACGACTGTCTGACCCAGACGCTTCCCAGCACGGCGGACGGGAAGGTGTATATGTATCTCGGCATGGCCCACGGGAGCAACGGGCGAGACATGGAGTTGGACCCGGAGCATCCGTGCTATGAGTTCAAAGACGGCGCGGTGAAGCCGTGGAACGGATAAAGGAGGAATTCTATGAAACTACCCAAGCTGAAGATCCGTCCGGTCAGCCAACAGAGCGTGGCGAAATTCGGCGGGATCAACCATCACCCAACGGCCCCTATCGGGACCTGGTGGGACAGCCGGAATCTGACCAGCGATCTGAGCCCGACCATGGTATGCAGGCGGCAGCGGTCTCGGCATATCAGCATCGACGGCAACAGCCCGACGGTGCCCATCGTCGCCATGTGCGGCGGAGACCATATCGTGCTGCTGGACGAGACCGGGACCTTCTGGTGCAACGGGTACAGCCAGCAGGTGGACTTCCCCAGCGACGTGCCGGGACTGGCATGGTATTTCAGGATCGTACAGGACGTGCAGGCTACCGTGACGATCACGCCAAGAAAGGGAGCCGGAACCGACTGGACGGTCTTCAACGGCCTGGGCGTGGACGGCGACAACCACACGGTCACGGTGCCGAGGATCCGGTTCCGCTGCACCGAGACCTACGACGAGGAAACGCATCAGATGGTGCGGACATGGGAGACGGACAACGGAACATCGCAGAATCCGCCTGCTGTCTGGACGTCTGTGGATCTGAGCGACTACAACATCACGGTGGACGGCGACAACGACATCGACGGACTTGTGATCGAACTGAATCAGACCTACTGCAAGGGAACCCTGCTGAGCGGCGGGCACCGGCTGGTCCGGATGGGGGCATGGGTCGTAGATCCGAAAAGCAAGGTCTGGATCGACGCGGTGAAGCTGTCGACCGGAGACGCGCTGACAGAGGGTGACGACTACGGCGTGCTGGATGTAGGCAACTACTACGCCTACGATACGCTCACGCTTACGATGTGCGATATTGACGGGAATCCGTACAGCGGCGTGGTCGTCAGCGCAACGGAACCAACGCAGGATGGATACTGGCTGGATACGTCAGGATCGGAGACCGTGCTGCGGGAATGGTCTGTATCGTCCTCTGTTTGGATTACGATCGCCTCGACCTTCGTCAGGATCAAGCACACGCTGGTCATCGGTGCGGACGATCTCAGCGGAGAGGTGTACGAAGGGATCAAGGTCCACGACGCAGTCGAGCTTAACACAGACGTTCCGTCCACGACGGACGAGTCTGTCAAGCAGCTGCTGAATTCGTGGCACTACGTTTACGGAGACATCACGGAAAACGGCGTGCGGGAGATCATCGTCTCAGGTATCCTGCCAAGCGACACGGTAACGGTGACGAAAAGCAGTTCGGAAATCTTCGGAGTCGGGAGACCTGTTCCGACCATGGACTTTGTGGTGGAATGCGGGAACCGACTGTGGGGCTGCAGGTATGACGAGGCCAACAGCATCAACGAGATCTACGCCTCCGCCCTGGGGGATCCGACAAACTGGCACGTGTTCCAGGGACTTAGCACAGACAGCTGGACCGCGTCCCGCGGCGTGGCTGCGCCGTTCACCGGGGCGGCGGTGCTGGACGGGCATCCGCTCTTCTTCCGCGAGGAAAGCCTGGAGAAGGTGTATCCCAGCGCCAGCGGGGCGCATCAGATCCAGACCTTCGACCTGGAGGGCGTGGAGCTTGGCGCGGCGGACAGCCTGTGCGTCATCGAGGACAGGCTGTACTACAAGAGCCGCGGCGGCGTGATGGTCTACACGGGCTCCATGCCGCGCAGGATCTCCGACGCCTTCGGGGACATGGTCTTCCGGGGCGGCAGCGGGGCAAGGCACCAGATGAAATACTGCCTGTCCACCAACCTGCAGGGGACCGCAGAGGAGCCCGTGGTGCTGGTGCTCGATCTCAAGACCGGCGACTGGCACATCGACGACGAGGCGTGGTTCGGGCTGGCCGTTACCTGGAAGGATGATCTCTATTACATCGATGAAGGGCGCATCAAATCCATGGCCGAGGGCCCAGTGTACGGGCGCGAATCATGGTACGCTGAGACGGCGCCGCAGGCGATCCACTACGACAGCGCGTCCAGATCCCTGACAGAGCACAAGTGGGTCAGCTATTTGCGGGTCCGCTTCCGGATGCTGCAGAACGGCACCAGACAGCCCAACAAGCTGCGGATCTACATCGCCTACGAGGACGGGGATTGGCAGCTGCTGCGGGAATTCGTCGGAAGCGGAGTTAATATACTGAAAACCTGGGAAATGAACCTCCTGCCGCGGAGGAAGGACAACTTCCGGCTGCGATTTGAGGGCAGCGGTCCGACGCAGATCTTCGACGTGGCCTGGCGGATGGAACGCAGCGAGGGAGGACACTGATATGATCCAGATTGAAATCATGCCGGCGGCACGGGCGGCAGAAGGAAGCTACCTTGCGACAGGCCATGCCGGGCAGGGCAACGAGCTGATCTGCAACGCGGTGACTGTGATCGAAGAATGCCTGTGCGCCAACCTGGACAGCACCTGGAACATCCGGGTGAACCGCTCTAAGGCGAATGGCCGGTACGAGCTGCGCTGGCACAAAACGGATCGACGCGGGGACGGCCTGCGGCGTGCAAACGAGGCAGCAGGCTTCGCGTACACCGGGCTGAAAGCCCTGGCGGCGCAATATCCAGGGCTCCTGAAGGTGAAGTGGAGAAAAGCGGAATTTTTGGAAAGGAGCGAAAAGTATGCTGATCAGCGAGGCAATTGATGCGGCGAGAAAGCTGCGGGACACGGAGATCGACGACAAGCAGCTGCTGGAATGGCTGGATGCACACGATCAGAACCTGTTCGACCGGGCGCTGGTGCCGTATGGAGCAAGCGCAGAGGAGGAACCGTACAGCAACCTGCCATACACCCAGTATTGGTCTGACGATCCCGATTACCTGGATCTGGACCACGACCTGATCCTGCCGGACAAGTACGCCCTCGACATCTACCCCATCTATCTG
>JAFRPH010000085.1 GCA_017429205.1 Bacteroidales bacterium | reverse complement strand
TCCCGACGGCGCTCGTGGTTCGCTGGTAGGCGTTCTGGATGGCCTGCATGCCCCACTGCGAGAGGCTGTTGTTGTAGCTGCCCTGGTTGATGGTCATGTTGCTGCTCACTGCGCCGTTGGCCACGTCCTTCGTCGTCTCGCTGAAGGCGCTCCTCGGGACGTAGAGTCCCTCCAGCCCGTCCGTGTCGTAGAGGGACAGGCTTACCTTGACGATCTCGTCGTACAGGAGGACGCTCTTCACCGTCCCCTTCACACGCTGTCCGGAGAAGCCGCTCATCTCAGCGTAGAGGTAGCTGCCCTTCGGCATAGTGAGGCTGCCGACCTGCACGTCGTCCAGCAGGCGCAGCCTGACGCGGCTGCCGTCCACTGCCTTGATGTTCTCGTCGATGATGGCCTTGATGAGGTCCGGCTGCGGGTCGTTCTCGGAGACCGTATGGAAGTAGTCCGAGGACTGCATGATGCGTTTGACGACCTGCGCGGCCCCGTCCTCCCCGTCCGGGGTGGAGACGGCCCGGGATTCGCTTTGGATCTGTTGCTGTGGCTGCTGGGCCGGAGCCTGGCTCCCGGTGACGGAAGCCTCGCTCTGGGCGCGGAGCTGGGCGAGTGCAGCCTCCAGTTCCTCACGGAGCGCCTCCTCGCGCTGCTGGCTCTGGATGAGCCGTTCGCTCTCGGTGAGCGGGAACGGGTAGTCGCCGCTGGCGATCGCCTCGCCTCGGCTGGCGCTGCGTCGCAGGGTCTCCTCGACGCTGCCCGGAGGCATGGCCCCCTGCGTGCCCTGGCTCTGCATCGCCTCGGCCTCCTCTTCGGAGACCTGGCGCTCGTAGGTCTCGGTGACGGCATTGTCGTCGTCACGGTCGATGTTGCCGACGGCGCTGTAGTCGTCGATCTTGCCCCAGGACTTGAGCATGCTCTCGTATTTGCCCTCCAGGTTGTCCTTCACCTTCGCCTGCGGCAGGTTCGGATTGAGGTACTCCGTGGTCTGCATGGACGGGTCCACCGTCTCGGCCTTCTTCGTGCCGAACATGTCGATCACGAAGTAACCCGTGAAGAGCAGGGGAAAGTAGACCAGGGCAGGGATCATGTACTTCGGCTGCCGGAAGTTAATTCTCTTTGTCAGTTCCATCTTCTTGCGGTATTGGTATCATGGTGTGTGTATTCTCGGGGATCCTCCCGCGGAGGACCTCCTCCTGGCTCCTGACCGCCCCGGGGTGCTCCTGCCGGGCCCTGTAGGCCCTGGAGAACCGGTGGACGTTGAGCCCGAAGCAGAAAAGGATGATGCCGAAGACGATGGCGAGGAAGAGCCTCCGGTGCTTCTGCGCGAACAGCTCGACATGGCCCGCCAGGACGTCCAGCTTCAGGAAACGGGCGAACCGGCGGCCCGCCTCGACATCCTCCTCGTACCGCTTCCGGTACTTCGGGTCGTCCCTGTCGGGTATCTCCTCGCCGACGATCATCTTCTTGAGTTTGTTGTCTCCCATATGGCTAATAGCTTGACTTGTTCTTCTGTTCGATGTCCTTGTTCAGCAGGGTCCGCCAGTTGACGATGAGCAGCCCGTGCGGGTTGTTGTCGGTGCGGGGGACCCGGCGCAGCTGACCGGCGGTCACGAGCTCGCGCATCAGCACGCTGCTGCGCCGCTCAATCCTCTGCCTTCCATAGTAGGTGAACTCCATGTTCTTGGTGTCCACCCGGATGGAGTCGCAGTAGATGCTGAAGACCGCGCTCGTACCCATGATGTTCGAGTAGAATCCCTTCTCCTTGAGGGTGTTGTACTGAGCGAGGCCGGTCTCGTCCACGAGGTACATGGCCTTCTCCATCGTGTACTTGATGTACTTGTCGTCCGGGGCGAGGGTGAAGAAATAGTGATGGAACATCTCGATGTGGCTCTTCGCCTCGACCTCCAGCGTCTCGTCCATCGAGCTGCGCTCGACGAGGATCGGGACGTTGCCGTCCAGCACGTATATCTTCCTGTGGGCGTCTGAGACCATGCCCCGGGCGGTGACGATGCTCGCCACGCTGATGACGATGCAGCCGAGCAGGAAAAGCCCGCAGACGATCCCCACCAGCTTGATCTTGTTCTCTAGGTTCTTGATTACCATATACTGTCCGTTATAGTTGTCAAATGATGTGTCCGCTGAGCATGCCGGTGGCGGTGCTCTTCGCCTGCTGCGCCACGCCCTCGCCGAAGTTTCTCGTGGAGAAGGCCGTGTCGCCTTCCGGTATCATCCAGGCCGCGAGGTCCGGGACGAGGTTCAGGCACTTCAGGGCCACGATGCTCGCCGTCATGAGGTAACCGGCGGAGAAGAAGGCGTTCTGGAGGAAGGCGGCCATCGTCTGCTCGCTCGCGGT
>JAFRPH010000084.1 GCA_017429205.1 Bacteroidales bacterium | reverse complement strand
TGCCTGCGTCGCGGAGCAGGTCCTGGACCTTCCGGATCTTCACCATGAAATCCCGCCACTTGCGGGCGTCATAGGACATGAGCCTGCCGCCCTTGCTCTCCTGCGTGATCACCAGGCAGGTGAAGGCGTCGGTGTGCTCCCGCCCATCGAAATAGCGGAAGTAGCAGTCGGAGAGGAACTCGCGGCGGCCGGGATGGTCGTCGCGGAAGCTACGCCGGCAGAAGACATCCTGCTTCTGGAGCGCGTAGCCCTCACCGAGGGTCTCCGCTATCGTGGTGAAGAGGGAAGTGAACTCGTAGTACGCGTCGATGTTCGCGGAGTATTTCTGCACGGGGTTCTCCATCCGCAGGACGGCGGAGTAGTCGCCGTTCTTGGTGTACAGCACGCCTATCCCTTCCACCTCTTCGACGGTGAAGTAGATGTCCTGGAAGATGCGGCTGCGCTTGCCTCCGGTACCGAAGGCGAGGACGGAGACGGCCATGCCGACGAGGACCGCCACGAAAACGAGTATCACGTACAGGATCATTTCCCTCTTTACGGTTGTTGGTTTACAGTCTCATGGAACTGGCGTACACAAAGACGCCGCGTTCCACCTTCTTGCCGTGAAGGCCCCGCCGCTGCTTGAAAAGGATCATCCCGGCGCCGACGCACACGGCGATGACCAGCACGACGAGACCCGCCACGAAGCCCGCGATGATGTAGGCGATGATGAAGCCGAGGATGGCCCCGCCGACCGCCCCTGCGGCCCAGTAGATGTACCTCCCCTGAAGACCCATAAATTCAAGGGGACGCTGGAGTCCCCTGAAGAGTGGGTAGTCTGGGTAGCGGGTATCCTTGCCTTTGGTTTCCATCCATCTGTCGCTTAATCGGTTAGAGCCCGAAGAAGAGAGGCAGCGCCTGTGCTGCGGCCACCAGGAAGATGCAGGCGCCGACGACCATCATGATCTTCTTCTTGACGTCCTGCTCGTCGTTGTTCATCGAGATGTACACGCTGATGGCGCCGACGATGGCGACCACGCCGGCGATGGCGTAGCACAGCTTGACGACGATCGGCACGTACTTCGCGATCTCCTCGGCGACGGTGGACAGCGCGTTCGTTCCGGCGGTGTAGTCACCGGCGGTCTGGGCGAACGCGGTCGCCCCACCCACCAGAAGCATCAGGGCGACGGCCCTGGTCTTCGGCGACGCGAGGAATTTCCTGATCCAGTTCTTGATTTTTGTCATGTCTGAATGCTTTAGAGTTTGACTTGATATATCCGTCCCCGGCGGGACGTTCCGGACCGGTCCGCGGCACGTGCACTTACCGATGGCCGATACCTTTTCACTGTTGGTTATATTCTGTATCCGAAGAAGGCGGGGAAGACGATTGTCGCTCCTACCATGAAGAGCCCCGCCCCGATGAGCGTCATGACGTTCTTCAAGACCTGACCCTCCTGGTACTGTATCTTGATGTAGATGATGAGGGCCGAGATGACGGCCACGATGCTGCCGACGGCGTAGCAGATGTAGACCACGTAGAGCATCATCGTGACGGTGAAGTCGTGGGCCTTGGCCAGCGCGCTCGCTCCCCAGGAATAGTCCACGGCTCCGGCACGGGCCGACGCCGCCTGGGTGACCAGCAGCGCCAGGAAAGTCAGGAGGAGGGTGGGGGAGACAGCCCTATTCGTCGTCAGCATCCTCATCTTTCTCCTCCTCCTTATTCTCCTGCGCGCCCTCGGTTGCGGGCGTGAACGTCTTCTCGATCTGAAGGTAAGGCTTGCCCTCGAACAGGGCGGACTTCATGTTCAGGCTCATCAGCTCGCCGTTCATCTCGGGGCGGATGTCCTCCATCGACTCCGTGGCCTTCTCCACCTTCGCGTCCAGCTCGGAGACGGGAGCGCCGGAGGCGTCGAGCCTGTGCGCAGGCTGCTCCTCCGGCTGTTCGGGCTCGGGTGCTGGCGCGGCGCGCAGGTCGGTCTCGTCCCACGAAGGATCGCCGCCGCCGCGCGACACACGGAAGCCTCCGTCGGTCTCCTCGACGGCCTTGCTGGCCTCATCGGCCATGTCCTTGATCTCGAAGGTCTCTACCGAAGAGGCGGACTGCTCCTTGGGTTTCCGATAAAGGTCGGAACTGATGACCACCGTGTAGTAAATCACGTAGGCCACGGTGAGGATGATGACGAAAATCCAAAAAACACTCATTTTTCTTGTCCGGATAACGTTCGTTCTAATTCACACAATCGTCTTTGGCGGAGTGACCTGAATGTGCCAGATAAGGGGCGTTTCAAGCCGTTCTCCGAGGGGTAAATTAGAAAGGAAATGACAATTGCAATAGGGCAGGGACAGAAAAACGGGGGAAATCCGATAAAAAAGTCGACTTTTTACAAAATGGTACTACAGGATGGTACTCGTCCTAAGAAGAACCGGGTCTTTTCGGAAAAAATCACGTATTAAGGGAAGTGTCAGAACCTGCCAACAGACCCCTATACTTATTTCAAGCCATCATGCAGATGATGTAACCGAAATGTATTATCTTTGAGAGTTAGAAAAATCGATATTATGGTAACTTGTTTTGATGTATGTGAGATTCTTGAAATGCTGTCTGAAGCATCTGTAAAGGTATTTTTGGACGGCGGTTGGGGTGTCGATGCACTTATAGGCAGAGAAACAAGAATACATAACGACATCGATCTGTTCG
>JAFRPH010000083.1 GCA_017429205.1 Bacteroidales bacterium | reverse complement strand
GTGACATCCTTCGCGGTGCCGGCGAAGTCGTTGAACGCTATGGAAGGCTTTGCTATCATAATCTTCTTATGGGTAGCAGCCTCTGATTCCGACACAAATATACAAAAAGTTTTCTAATTATTCAAATACAAATAATTAGATACGATTGTATAAAGTATTACTTTAGGTAAATTTACAGCTCCATCAGGAAGGATTTCTTCCGGAAAATGTTGCGGTAGCCGGTCTCGGAGTCGAGCAGAAAGTACCGGAAATGCACCTGGTACTCCGGCAGGTCGAGGTCCCAGATGTCCTTGTATCCGGGGACCAGCACTTCCACGATGCAGTCATCGGAAGAGCAGTTCTGCTGGGCGACGAACGACCTAAGGTAGCCGGGCCTTCTGCCTGCTCCGGGCGTGGTGAGCTGGAGACGGACCGCCAGCCGGTAGCGGGAAGGATTGGCGCAGCGATCCAGACGCACCCGCAGCTTGAGCGAAAGGGTGGTGCCATCCACGACTGACGCCGAGTGGAACTCGCAGTATAGCGGCGGGAAGTCCTCGAAGGCCCTGGGTACCGGCACGTGCTCATTGTCCAGCTGCGCGAAGCCATGGTAGCCGGACACGAAGAGATTGTGGCCGGTGATGTGGTGGTCCTTGCGGAACGGCGGCCGGTGGCTCTGCACGGTCAGCGCCAGCATGTTCCACTGCTCCTGCGTCAGGGGATCGAGGTCACGCCAGGCCTGCAGCGCACGAAGATGCACGGACTGCGCTTCCAGCTGCCCCAGGGTGCCCGGAAACTCCGGATGCGCCCGCTTCTTCCAGTAGCAGATGCCGTTCCTGTGGTAGAACGTGACATCACCCACTGAAGACCAGCAGTCGGAGAATCGGATATTTGGGTTATACCTGGGCATACTGTGCAGTCTATGGCCGGGGCAGGGGTCGCGCCTTGAACTCTTGAACAAAGAGGTAGTTCAGAGGGACCTTACCCCGTGTTTCTACTAAGCTACAAGATACGTAAAATAACCGACATTAACAAATTTATATTCAGAGGATTAACCGCATTTTCACCACCTCTGACGCCATCCAAATCAAGAGCACCCGCAGCGGCGTCAGCCGCTGCTCCTTGAGGTATATATATAAATCTTGTAACTGCCTTCGGGGCGGGGCAGGACGGTCGATTAAGCACTGCGGTCGGGGCGTGAGATGCCTGGTTGGCCTTGGTTGCTGGGAGTCTCTAAGACGGGACGGTGGAGCGGGTACCGGCGGTCGGTCTTATGCTGCCTTTGATGCGGGGAGCCCGTCTTAGAGTCTCCCAGTGACCAAGGGCGCGGAACGAAGTGGAGCGTGGCCGGGGAGGCGGTCTGGCAGTGTGGGGTTGGCGGGCTCTGGAGCGCCGCGGAAGGGAGACCTCAGGCTCCCTGGAGCAGCGGAAGAGACCGACGATGCGGGAGGGCAGACGGCCTCACCGGCCTGAGCCGGAACGGCTCACTTGCCCGATTGGGGTACGACGTTCGCGGCAGCGTATGCTGCCTTGCACTGACCTCCCGGCGCAGTCTGTGGCGGACTTGCTCCGACACTGTCTGCGCCTGCAGCCGGAACGGCTGCTTCCTGGACGCCCGGAACACTTCCGGCGGGGTTTACCCCGCCGGAGGTGTGGAGGAATAGCGGCCAGGTATAACCAAGCCGAAGGCTTACCGAGGAGCGGGAGCGGAGGAAGTGAGCTGGCTCGCTTGCGGGACAGCTGACTTCCGGAGAGGGAGCGACCCAGCAGCGGAGCTGCGTAAGGCGGCAGGATGCCAGCATACCACCGACACTGAAGGCGAGTGATGCCCTTCGCACGGCACTGACGGTCCTCGGGGCGGCACTTTGCGCCCTCGAACACCTGCTGCCCTAAACATCGAAGAAAGGAGCGGACGCAGTGGTCTCCGGAGCCTGCGGAGGAGACGACTGCGGGAGCGGGGCCGGCAAAGCACAGACGGTCCTACGAAGACGCGCAAAGTGCGGAGTGAGCGACGGAGGGGAGGGGTGGTCCCCTCCCTGAGCGAACTCCTCTCCTGCCGCCGCCTCGCCCGGGAGTTC
>JAFRPH010000082.1 GCA_017429205.1 Bacteroidales bacterium | reverse complement strand
TGGATCTCCCACGTCCTTCCCCTGTACCTGAAGAAAGCCTACAAGGACGACCCCGTCTTCTCCGGCGCCAAGGTCGTGCTGTCCCTGTATGACGACACCCCCGCGGAGAAGTTCGCTCCCGGGCTGGCGGAAACCATCCTGTTCGGCGGCATCAAGCTCAAGGACGTCCCCCTGCCCGAGCAGGCCGGTGGCATGGAACTTGCTCAACTTGCCGCGCAGTATTCCGACGGCGTCATCCTGGGATCGGCGGGCGTGGACCCGGCCCTGCAGGCGTACGTCCGGGAGCTGGGCAAGCCCATCCTCCCCTTCGACGCGGCGGCCCTCGCCGACGGAAGCTACATGGACCAGTACAACGCCTTTTACGACAGTTTATCGAAATGAAATCCGCTTGTAGGAAAGCACTTCTCCTCGCCGTCCTTCCCTTCGCGCTGACCGCTTGCTTCAAGACCAGCACCGAGATCGGCAAGGACCTCATCGACCAAAGCCTCCTGTACGATACCTATACCGTCGAATTCCCGATCGAGGACATCCGCCTCCGCCGGGCCGACGACCTGTCCGGCTTCTCGGACAAACGCCTGGCCATCGGCGCCATCCGCGACGAGACCTTCGGCCTGACCACCCGGTCCACCGCCTTCTGCCTGGTGCCCGCCCTGGACACCCTCGACCTCGGCACCGACCCCGAATTCGTCCGTTTTATGGTCCATTTCGAGGCCGACACCATCTCCACGGCCTCCCCGGGACAGGAGCACATCCTCCAGAACCTGTTCGTCTACTCCCTGACCGACACGCTCAGCAGCAAGAAGAGCGGCACCAACCGGATCGTCCCCCACGGCGGCGAGATCGTCACCCGCGGCATCCCCGTCTATGACGGCGAGGATTCCCTGAGCTTCGAGTTCAACCGGGAATACGGCCAGAAGTATGTCGACGTCCTCAAGCGCCTGGGCCCCGTCCTCGCGAGCCGGGACGAAATCGAGACCATCAACAAGTACAAGGAGTACATCCAGGAAGTTCCGGGCATCTACATCGAAAGCGACGAGCCGGAAGGGATCGGCGGCCGCATCAACCTGTTCGAGCTGTCCTGCCTGTCGGTGAGCAACAACTACTACTACCGGAACGAGAACGTCGGCCGCCTCACGGTGCGGTCCACCTACAACGGGGTCCGGAAGGACACGACCTTCCTGTTCATCCCGGGCGAGCCTACCCTGTATGACGAAGCCGAGTATCTGGAGAGCAACAAGCAGTTCTACCAGTACGTCTTCAACCGGACCGGACACGAGGCCCCCGAAGCGCACGCCGAGGGCGAGATCCGCATCGAGGGCGGCGGCGGCCTGAAGCCTGTCATCCCCGCGGCCCAGCTGCGGAGCAAGGTCGTCGACGCCATCGTCCAGCGCGGCGGCGACCCGGCCAAGACCGTCATCAACAAGGCCAGCCTCATCCTCCCGTACGAAGCGCCCGCGGACGAGGACCTCGTGGCCCTCTTCCCGTCCATCATCAGCCCGACCATCCGGAAGACGGACAAGGAAGGCACCGTCACCTTCGCCGGCCTGACCGACGCCAGCGCCTCCTCCGAGAACCAGGGCAACCTGGACCGCGCGAACCGCGCCTACGCGCCTGACATCACCTACCATATGCAGCAGCTGCTCCAGCGGAAGGACCTCGACACCAAGGACGACGCCGACATCTGGTTCCTGACCGTCCATAGCGAGACCGTGGCGAACGCCAACGGCAACGCCGAGCAGGAAGCCTACTACCAGCAGATGATGTACGCGATGTACTACAACAACCTGTACGGTGGCGGCTACGGTGGCTACGGCGGTTACGGGTATGGCGGCTACGGGTACGGCTACGGCGGCTATGGCGGCTACGGCGGCTATTCCAACTACTACAACATGATGATGATGTCCAGTCTGCTCAACTCGATGAACCAGACCACCTACACCACCACCCAGGAGTTGGACAAGGACCGCTACTACCGCGCCATCCTCAACGGCCCCGCCTCCACGGCGACGAACCCGGCCTCCTGCCTCCTTCTCCTCCCCGGCGCCAAGCGCGTCCCCACCTTCCGCGTCACCTTCTCCGTCCCGAAAGGCTGATCTGGGAGGGGTCTCGGGGGCCTTCACGCGGCCCTGGAGGCGAAGCCGACGGAGGGGGTCCGGGGGTCTTCCCCCGGTTAAATAAACATCAAAAAAAATCCGGCTCTTTCGAGTCGGATTTTCTTTTTGATGCGTCGTGCGATTACTCGCCGAGCTTCTCAGTCACTTTTTCAATGGCGGCGCCGACGGTGTCGATTCCGCTGGTTTCCTCATCGGGAATCTTGATGCCGAAGACCTTCTCGAATTCCATCAGGAGCTCGACGGTGTCCAGGGAGTCGGCACCCAGGTCGTTGGTGAAGCTGGCGGTCTCGGTGACCTCGGATTCCTCAACGCCGAGCTTGTCGACGATGATGTCCTTGACCTGCTTTACGATTTCTTCTTTAGTCATAACAGTCAGATTTTAGTTTATAGTTTTATTACCGTTTTCGCATTTATGCTGCAAAGTAAGCAAAAATTTCCGAAAAATGAAAGCAATCCCTCCCAAATCAAACATCATGCCGTTTCCCCGCGGCTCAAATTGTACCAGATCCGGAGGCCGTTCAGGGAGTTCAGCAGGTAGAAACTGTACTTGACGATGTAGATGTGCGCGAAGGCCGAATCCGGCTCCTGGCGGATGGTCAGGACCCACATGATGATGGTTGAAATGTTCACCAGGATCCAAAAATACCATTGCTCCATATAGGCCGTGGACAAGAGATACTGGCCCAGGATGTTGCACATCATCGAGAAGGCGTCGGCCATCGCCACCCATTTGATGACGCCCGCCGCCTCTTTCTTGTCCAAGGCGGCGAGGATGAAGTAGGCGGCGACGAGGCCCACCAGGAAGATGCCGCCGTACAGCAGCCACTGCTTTCCGCTGAGCCGCCGGGCCTGCACTTTCTTTTCCTCGTGCGCGCCCCGGTTCTTCCACTGGAAATACCCCACGAACTGCATCGGCAGGAAATACAGCAGATGCAGGGCCGCATTCCCGTACTTGGTGCCGATGAGGCACATCACCCCGTAGATGGACACGTCCAAGATCCCGAACAGGAACGTCAGAATCCGGCCGTTGGCCGCCAGGACCGTGCAAAGGACGCCCATCAGCGACCCAAAGGCCGATATCAGGAGCATCGCCCTTCCGCTGTCCGCATCCTTGAACTTGATGGCCGTCACGACCACCGTCACCACCGCCATCCCCACGAGGATGAAGGTGTTGAACCATTTGTTGAAAGTCTTGTCGTCTACCTTTGTCATTTCGAGCTTGTCGAGAAATCTCTATTCATTCAGGTAATCGTGTATCCTCACCGCGAGCTCCGCGCCCACGAGGGCCGACAGGTCCTCCAGGGGCGCCTGGGCGATCTTCGCGACGGAACCATAATGGAGGAGGAGGCGCTGCTCGGTCTTTTCGCCCACGCCCTTGATCTCGCGCAGGGCGCTCTGGATGGCGGCCTTGGAGCGGAGGTTGCGGTGGAACGTGATGCCGAAGCGGTGCGCCTCGTCGCGGATGCGCTGGAGCACCTTCAGAGCCTGGGAGTTGCGGTCGATGAACAGGGGGTACGGGTCGCCCACGCGGATGACCTCCTCCAGGCGTTTCGCCAGGCCCACGACCGTGAGCTTCTCCGTCAGGCCGAGCTCCGCGAGCGCCTGGTAGGCCGCGTCCAGCTGGCCCTTGCCGCCGTCGATCACGACGAGCTGCGGCAGGTCGTCCGGCGCCTCTTCCAGCATCCGGGCGTAGCGGCGATTCACGACCTCCTTCATCGACGCGAAGTCGTTGGCGCCGATGACGGTCTTGATCTTGAACCGGCGGTAATCCTTCTTGGAGGGCTCCGCGTCGCGGAACACGACGCAGGAGGCCACGGGGTTCGTCCCCTGGATGTTGGAGTTGTCGAAGCACTCCATATGGTGCGGCAGCTCCTTCATCTCCAGGGCCTTCCGGAGCTCCTCCATCACGCTCAGGCGGAACTGGTCCGGGTCGGTGTGCTCGCGCTGCTTGATGCTGTGGAAATGGAACTCCTTGGCGTTCTTGGCGCTGAGCTCCAGCAGGGCGAGCTTGTCGCCCCGGACGGGGATCTTGAACTCCACCCCGTCGATCTCCACGTCCGGCAGGAAGGGCACGATGACCTCCTTGGACAGGTCGCCGAACTTGGATTCGATCTCGGCGACGAAGGCGGACAGGATGGACGCGGGCTCCTCCTCGATGCCGCAGCGGAAGCCCAGGTTCAGGGACTGGACGATGGCGCCGCCGCGGATGCGGAGGAAGTTGCCGAAGGCCTCGTTGGCGTCCAGCACGAGCGAGAAGACGTCGGCGCTGGTGTCGGCCGCGGAAGTGATGATGGACTTTGCGTAGTGCTTCTCCAGCGTCCTGATCTTCTCCTTGTACACCTGGGCGTCCTCGAACTCCAACCGTTCCGCCGCCTCGGCCATCAGGGCCTTGTAGTGGCGGATGACTTCCCCGCCCCGGCCCGTGAGGATGCGGATGATCTCCTCGATGTTGTCGGCATACTCCTTTTTCGAGATCTTGCCGATGCAGGGGGCCTTGCAGCGGCCGATGTGGAAGTCCAGGCAGGGCCGGAACTTTCCCTTGAGGATGGCCTCGGAGGTGATGTTCAAGTTGCAGGAGCGCAGGGGATAGGTCTCGCGGAAGAAGTCCACGAGGTTCCGCGCGTGCATCACGCTGCTGTAGGGGCCGAAATACCGGTTCCCGTGGGACTTGTCGATGCGCCGGGTGATGAACACCCGCGGGAACTCGTCCCCCGTCACGCAGATCCAGGGATAGGTCTTGGAATCCTTCAGGAGGATGTTGTAGCGGGGCTTGTACTGCTTGATGAGGTTGTTCTCCAGCAGCAGGGCGTCCGCCTCCGTGTCCACGACCGAGTACTGCGCATCGGCAATCTTGGACACGAGGATGCGCGTCTTCGTCGTCAGCCGCTCCGGCGGCACGAAGTACTGCGCGACCCGCTTGTGCAGGTCCTTCGCCTTCCCCACATAGATGACATTCCCCGCGGCGTCATAATACCGGTAGACGCCCGGGGAATGCGGAAACAGGGCTATTTTCTCGCGTACTGTCACAAGCCCAAAGCCTCCTTCACCGCCTCGCCGATCGCCTCGCCGCGGAGGTTCCGCTTGAGGATCGTGCCGTCAGGGCCGAAGAGGATGACGTGCGGGATGGCGTCGATGCCGTAGAGCTCGAGCGGAATCTGCTGGGCGTTCACGATCTGGTTCCAGGTGATGCCCAGCTCCTCGGCCGCTTTCCGCGTCTCCGACAGCTCGTCCGCCACGGCGACGCTCAGCATGTCGAAGTTCGGGCCGGCATAGGTCTCGTACACGTTCTTGAGATTGGGCATCTCCTCGCGGCACGGGCCGCACCAGGAGGCCCAGAAATCGACCAGGACGTACTTGCCGTTCCCGACGTAGTCGGAGAACTTGACGGTCGAAGCCTCCGGGGCCGCGGGCTCCTCGACCACGGTGAAGTCCACGAAGGGCTGGCCCTCGGCGGTCTTGCCTTGAGATTCGAGGGCGGCACGCAACTGGACGACCACCGGGAGGGCCTTCATCTCGTCCGAAAGGCCGTCCAGCAGGGCAAGCAGCTCGTCCGTATCGTCATCCGTGATCCTGCTGATGGCCATCAGGCTCACGATGTTGTCCGGGTTGGCCTTCGCCGTCTCTTTCTGGTAATCATAGAACTTTTCGATGGTTTCGTCGTAATACTTCTGGGCAGCGTCCTTGTCCTCTCCGAATCCGGCCATCCTGGCGCGGTAGTCTGACGTGAACGCATCCATCCACTGGTTGTAGGCCGCATAATGGGCCTGGGCGCCATTCTTGTTCGAAGAAACGGCGGTGCCGGCCATCGGATCCACGGTGATCTTGGAGCCGTCGGCGATGAAGGAGACGGGCATGTAGTCGGTCTCGACATAGGCTACGTCGCAGAGGTCCGTCGGAATGACGACCTCGAAACGGCCGTCCGTCACCGTGACGGTGGTGTCGACGGACTCGCCGAGGACGATCCGGACGGTTTCAGGAGCGTTTTCGGTGAACTGGCCCACGACCTGGGTGGTCTTGCCGGCCTTGGGGGCGCAGGCGGCCACGGCGAGTGCGGCGACCAGGAGCGTCAGGTTGAATTTCATATATGCTTGAGGTTAGAATAAAAATCCGATCCGATAGCCGATGCGCGGTGTCACGATGAAGGTGGGGTAGCACAGGAAGTCCGCCCCGGCGGTGAACTCGTGGAACCAGTGCCGGGCGAAGGCCCGGCGCACGCCGAGCACCGGCGAAACGGCCAGCTCGCCGATCCCCCTCGCATCCTTGGCGAGGGTGAGCGTCGTCGGAACGCTGAAGAACTCCGCAGAATTGCCGGACGTGTACTTCCCGTGAGCCTCGCGCCAATTCATCAGGAAATAGTACCGCGGCTCCAGCGTCACCATCGGCGCCATCGTCGTGCTCCACTGGAAATTGTCCAGGGAGCTCCGCAGCAGGAAATCCTTGGACGCGTACCCGATCCGGCCGATGACCGACGCCTGCCCGGCGAAGGCCCATTCATACCCGTACTCCAGGCCCAATCCCAAGGTCGTGGACACCGTATGGTTGCTCTGCGGGCGCACCTGCGCGGCCATCGTCAAGGCCGCCGCCAGCGCCACCAGGCTCAAAATCATCCGTTTCATCGTCAATCGCATTAATCCCCGCAAAGATACACAAAAAAACACTCCCCGCAAGGAGGAGTGCCTTTCTTAGCGTTTAGCAGCCGGGATTAGCGGCGGTCGCGGTCGTCGCGGCGCTCACGGCGCTCGCCACGCTCGCCACGCTCGCCACGGTCCCCACGACGGTCGCCACGGCCTCCGCGGCGGTCGCCACGGCCACCTTCACGACGTCCACCGGCCGGAGCCTGGGCGTTCGCGGCGAAGCCGGCGTTCGGGGAGAGGTCCTGCTTGCCGTACTTCTCGCCGTTGCAGATCCACACCTTGATACCCATGGTACCCATCTGGGTGCGGGCCACGGCCAGGGCGTAGTCGATGTCGGCACGGAAGGTGTGCAGCGGGGTGCGGCCTTCCTTGAACATCTCGGAACGGGCGATTTCAGCGCCACCGACGCGGCCGCTGATCTGGACCTTGATGCCCTCGGCGCCCACGCGCATGGCGGTGGCGATGGCCATCTTGATGGCGCGGCGGTAGCTCACGCGGCCCTCGATCTGACGGGCGATGCTGTCAGCGACGATGGTGGCATCGACC
>JAFRPH010000081.1 GCA_017429205.1 Bacteroidales bacterium | reverse complement strand
CTTTCCGAGCGCCCCTGGACCCTTCGGGGCCGCTCCATTGAGTATGATGATCGGTACAGCCTGCACGAAGAACCTCTCCACCGCTGCGGCGGTCCCCCTCTCCTTTCAGGAGAGGTTTGGGTAACTTTCCACCCCGTCTCCCCTGAAAGGGGAGATGTCGCCGCAGCGACAGAGAGGTTTTCGCGCTCCGTTACCCAAAGCCTATCTTTAACGGGACGGCCCCGAAGGAGTCCAGAGGGCGATCGGAAAGCCCTCTGGTGCGCCCGCAGGCGCATACCCTCATCAACGGATTTTCCCAGACGAAATGCGAAAGCCCCTTTTTCCGTCTACTCCCGGTAGACACAGCGCCCTCTCCGCCGTGCTATGCTGAGGCTGTCAATCGGGACACCCGCCCGGGCAGCGAGTATTGACACTCCCAACGACCTATGGTAAGATTTTTCCAACCGAAACAACTTCACACGCAGAAAGGAGATCCCCCTCATGAAACACATGCTTTTGATGCTTTTGTGCCTGATCCTGGCCGTCGCGCCGGCCGCGGCTGCCTCCGCAGACCTCCTTCCCACACCCAAGCCCGCGGACAACGCACAGCCGGCCGCCGTCACCCTGCCCAACTTCGGCTCCCTCCTCGGCGACGAGGGCGAGCTGACCGCCGAAGACTATGCGTACAACGGGCGCACCTGGACCGTCTGGTACTTCCCGCAGAGCGCGAACTGGGGCAACGCGGTGGACAGCTTCCTCGCCGCGTGCAAAAAGGCGGGCTTTACCCACTCCTTCGACTCCTTCGACGGGAACATCGGCTACGTTCTGGATAAGGACGGCCTGCGCGCGATCCTGATCCCCGGCCTGAACGGGCAGATCATGCTGATGGCCGAGAAGGGCCTGACCGTCGCCGAATATGAGAAAAAGGACGCGAAGGCCCTGGAGATCGGCGACGTGCGCGTCACCTACAACGGCAGGGAGTACGCTTACAGCGCCGGCAGCAGCCAAAAGCTGTTCCTGAACACCTACGGCAGCTACTACGAATTCTACAGCATCGTCTCCGGCGAGCTCCACTGGCTCCAGCTGCGCATCCCTTCGCGTGTGGAGACGGGCACCCACAAGCGCTTCACTCGCACCCAGCGCGACCAGGACGGCTGGTACTTCCTCAATATCCTCGCCGGTGATCACAAACCGCTGGTCGATTTTGCCCCCTACGCGGCGGGCAGCGCCTTGACCGGTGCGAACGACTACTTCGAAGTGACGATCATCTACCGCGACCGCTACGAAATCTGCGGCGTCTATGAGGGCTGCTTCAACAACGGCAAGGACGTCATCCGGGCGGAGTTCCGCTTCGGGCTGTAAAGGGAGGAGCGTATGAGAAAAGCATGGATCGTGATCCTGACCCTTGCCCTCCTGCTGCCTGTCCTCGCGGCCGCGGCGGAGGGCACCCCGCCGGAGATCGCCCGCGAAGCCGCGCTGGCCTTCTTCCCTGAAGAATGCGTGACGCTCGAGGACATGGATGGCTACGCCTACGGGCAGGTCGTGTGCATCAAAGCGAAGGAGAACGGCAAGGATTATGTGGTCTACTACGCCTTTCAGGCGGAGGACGTGCTGCAGTGCGTGTTCTACGGGACACCGGAGACCTGCTCCGTGACCGCCGCGGACACGTCCGCCGCGATCATCTTCCTCAACGGGCTCAACGCGGAGACCCGCTATCCGGCGCTCTACCTGACCGGGATGGGTTACCCCGCAGGCTTTGCGGCGGTGAGCCTCCCGGAGGGCGGGGACGAGGTCCTGCGGCTCTTCGTCCGCGACACCCTGACCGGCATCCTCGAGGCCATGCCCAGGATCACCGCCCGCGAGGAGTTCGGCGGTCCGGTGAAGACCGAGGAGAAGGAGAACACCGAAGAGGAACGCATCGGTTACCACCCGGAGTATGTCTACGAGGACCGCACCTGCCCCTACTGTTACGGCACGGGCCTGTGCAAGCTGTGCCACGGCACCGGGACCTACCGCATGTACGGTCAGTCCGTCCCCTGTGACAGGGAGTGCTCCTACTGCGGCGGCAACAAGACCGTCAGCGTGCTGGTGGTCCGGTGGGTACCGGATGAAAAGTGATGCTCTGATAAAAAACGGCCTCATCCCCGCCCGGGAGGATCTCCCGGGGAAGAGGAAGAGGCCGTTTTTCGGTGCTGTGCGGTTTGTTCGGGAACGGAGAATGCGCCTGCGGGCGCACCAGGGGCTTTCCGATCGCCCCTGGACCCTTCGGGAGCATATCTTCCTTGTTTGATATTGGTAAAGTTTAGTAGGAAAAAGAAGCATTCAACCCCACAGCCAATCTTTAACGAGTCGGCCCCGAAGGAGTCCAGAGGGTGATCGGAAAGCCCTCTGGTGCGCCCGCAGGCGCATACCTTTTTCATCGGAATGATCTGCCAAATTGAACGGAAAGGGTTCCGCGCTCTGCGGAGCGCGCCAGGGGCTTTCCGATCGCCCCTGGACCCTTCGGAACCGCCTTTTCCTTGTATGCTGATGGGCAAAGTAATCTTGATAAAGAACTTTACAATACCATTGCTTTTCTTTACGGGTCGGCGCCCGAAGGTTTCCAAAGGGCGATCGGAAAGCCCTTTGGTGCGCCCGCAGGCGCATTCCCTTTTCAGCGGAACGATCTGCCAAAGTGAAAGGACAGGGTTCCGCGCTCTGCGGAGCGCGCCAGGGGCTTTCCGATCGATCCGGGGCTGCCGCCCATTCTTCGCTGAAAACTGTCCCCCGGACAGTTTTCCGGGCGCTCCGAATCCCTGGACCCTTCGGGGCACGCTAAGTATATTAATCGGATTAGCTTGTCAGGGAACCTCTCCACCGCTGCGGCAGTCCCCCTCTCCTTTCAGGAGATGTTTGGGTAACTAACTATCCATGTCTCCCCTGAAAGGGGAGATGTCACCGCAGTGACAGAGAGGTTTTTCATGCCTTTCCGCCCTCATCCCCGACGATATTGTGCATCCACTTGTTCCCGCGGACCATGAAGAACCCCGCCGCGCACTTGATCAGGTCCGCGGCGCTGACCAAGGCGAACATCGTCACCACCCCGACATCCGTCCCGCGGCTGAGGAACCAGGCCAGGGGGATCGACGCGATCCACACAAACCCGCAGTCGAAGAAGAAGGTGATCCAGGTCTTTCCGCCCGAGCGAAGGGTGAAATACGCCGCGTTGAGGAAGGCATGCACCGGCATGAAGCAGGCGTTGACCCGCATCAGGCGGACCGCCGTCTCACGGGCCGTGTCGCTGATGTTGTACAGCCGCGGGAAGAGCGGACAGACCAGGAACATGATCAGCCCCGTGCCCACCGAGCAGAGCACCGAGAAGGCGATCAGCTTGTTGTCCACATCCCGGGCCTCCGCCATCCGCCCCGCGCCGAGGCGCTGGCCCACGATGATCGACACCGAGCTGCCCAGGGAGATGAACACGATCATGAACAGGTTGCCGATCGTGGAGGAGACGTTGAACGCCTGCACCGCCTCCAGGCCGCGCTCGGAATAGCACTGGGTGAGGATCGCCTGACCGCCGGACCACAGCGCCTCGTTGATCAGCAGCGGGAAGCCGCGGACAAAGAACCGCTTCACCTCCGCCGCCGGGACGCGGAGCGTGCGGTAGAGCCGCTCCGCCCAGTGGCAGCGCTCGCGGTGGGTGTGTGTCCAGCCAATGACGATCGCGGCCTCGACATAGCGGGAGATCGTCGTGGCGATCGCCGCGCCGCGCACGCCCATCGGCTCAAAGCCGAAATGGCCGAAGATCAGGATCCAGTTGAGGGCGAGGTTCGTCAGCACCGCGGTGATGCCGGCCTTCATCGGGAGGACGGTCTCGGAGCACTCGCGCAGGGAGGAGGTGTAGACCTGCACCATCATGAAGGGCAGAAGGCCGGGGAGCATCAGGTGGAGATAGTCCAGGCCGTATCCCAGGGTGAGGCGGATCAGCTCCGGGTCGTCGGTCTCATTGCGCAGGTAGAGGCTGATCAGCTGCGGGCCCGCGGTGAGGAAGAGGGTAAGGGCGCCGCCGGTCAGGATCACCGCCAGCCAGAGCTTGTAGCGGAAGGTGCGGCGGATGCCCTCCCAGTCTTTGTGTCCGTAAAACTGCGCCGTAAATATGCCCGCCCCGCTCAGCCCGCCGAAGATGCACAGGCTGTACACGAAGAGCAGCTGGTTGACGATCGTGACGCCGCTCATCTGTTCCGGCGTCGTGCGGCCCACCATGATGCCGTCGAGCAGGGAGACGAAGTTGGTGATCCCGTTCTGCACCATGATCGGCACGGCGATGCCGAGGATCATCCGGTAAAAAGCGCGGTCCCCGATGAACCGCTTTTTCAGTGTGGAGATAGTCATAAGGCCTCCTCGGCGGCGGATCAGATGGACCCGGCGCCACAGGGAAAAGTATACGGACCCCCGCGGCGCGTGTCAAGGGCGCGATCCCTTGATTCCGGAAGGGTTTCCGTGGTATAATCGGGGGCAGAAAAGGAAAGGTGTCTCCCAGGTTTCGCCGAAGATTCCGTTGGGATGAAGGATCCGCGCTCTGCGGAGCGCGCCAGGGGCTTTCCGATCGCCCCTGGACCCTTCGGGGTCCCCTCTTCCTTGTGTATTGTCAGGTAAAGTGAAGTTGAAAAAGACTTTCAATCCCCAAAGACTCTCTTAACGGGACGGCGCCCCGAAGGAGTCCAGAGGGCGATCGGAAAGTCCTCTGGTGCGCCCGCAGGCGCATTCCCTCTCTGCAAACAAAAGAGGAGAGGGATCCGCGCTCTGCGGAGCGCGCCAGGGGCTTTCCGATCGCCCCTGGACCCTTCGGGGCCACCTCTTCCTTGTGTATTGTTGGATAAAACGAAGTCGAAAAAGACTTTCCTTCCCCAAAGACTATCTTAACGGGACGGCGCCCGAAGGAGTCCAGAGGGCGATCGGAAAGCCCTCTGGTGCGCCCGCAGGCACATACCCTGATCAACGAAAACAGGAAGCATCACAAGCGACGGAAAGGACGGATCCCCATGACTGACAAGGCTTCCATCTACCGGATCATCTCGGACGCGATCGTGGACGGCGAGCTGCCGGAGGGCTTTTCGCTGCCCAGGGACGACGACGGTCTCCGCTGGGCCGACGGCGCTCAGGACGGCGTGGCCCTCTACCATATGGGCCGTCCGCAGCCCGGCGAGGCCGCCCTTGCCCAGCTCGGGCAGGCCGTCCGCACCGCCTCCGCCGGCGACCTCCCCGCCGCCATGGATCTCTTCGCCGACCTCAGCCGCACCGCGCGGGCCCTCCCCCTGATCGACCCCCTGCAGGCCATGCTCTGGGAACACCGCTTTGAGCTGAACGACCGCAACCTGCGCGCCTTCGGTTCTTTCGCCATCGTCAGCGCGGAGGACACCGAGACCGTCAAGTTCGGCCTGGCCATCCTGGAGGTCTTCCGGCCGGAGAGCGTTGCCGAGGCGCGCGAAGCCATCCGTACCCTCGGCCTCAGCGATGAGTTCACCCTCTTCGTGATCTTCCACATGCTGAAGTGGGAGGACGGGAACCGCGAGGTCTGGGAGCTGGCGAAGCGCGTGCACGGCTGGGGCCGCATCCACGCCGTGGAGCGTCTCGCCCCCGAGACGCCCGAGATCCGTGAATGGCTGCTGACCGACGGCGTGCACAACGGCATCGGGGCCGCCTACTCCGCCCTGACCTGCTGGGAGAAGGGCGGCGCGTCGGAGGCCCTCCGCGGCCCCCTGACCCGGGAGACCTTCTCTGGCATCCGGGACATCATCGAGGGCCTGCTGGACGAGGGCCCGGTGCGGGGGATCTCCGCGATGGAGGAGCCCGACGCGGAGATCGCGGCCTTCCTCAACGCGGCGCTGGCCTTCGCCCGCGAGGGAAAGCTGCTCGCCGGGGACTATGAGACGGTGGACGCCATCCGCGGGTATTATGAGGACAATGTGCCGGACCGGCCGGAGATCATCTCCGTCTGCGAGGGCCTGCTGCAGACCTCCGCCTGCAGGGCCGCCGTCGCCGGGGCGGTCCGGGAGGGCCGCTGCATCGCCCTGGCCCTCTCCCTGGGCCTGGACTGCAAGGAGGATTTCTTCCGCGTCACGCAGGCCGACTTCAGCAAGCAGATCTACCTGATCCAGCTCCTCATGCATGACCCGTCGTATCAGGACCGGATGATCGCCCTCTGCCGGGAGAAGCTCCCGCTCGAGGAGATGAAGGCCCCGCCCACCGACCAGAGCCTGAACACCGGCCTCGAGATGTGGAAGATGAACGCGCTGGAGATCGCGCTGCAGGCCCTGCGTGACCGTCCCGGGGAGGGGCTTGACTTTGTGGAGACCGCGCTGCAGTGCGCGCCGGTGCGCCTGCGGAACATGGGCCTCGCTGTCCTCGAGGCCTGGACGGCCGCCCGCGGCGAGCCCCTTTCCGCCCTCCTGCCGCAGACGCACCGTCTCCTCGCCGCCCTCCGCGTGATCGAGCCCAACGAGGGCGTCCGCGGCCGGATGGACAAGCTGATCGCCGGAACCGTGGAGGAAAAGCGCTGAAAAGGTGTTTGCCGGGGGCTCCGAATCCCTGGACCCTTCGGGCCCTCTCTTCCTTATGTGTCATCAGGTGATGCGAAGTCGGAAAAAGACTTTCAATCCCCAAAGACTATCATTAACGGGACGGCGCCCGAAGGAGTCCAGAGGGCGATCGGAAAGCCCTTTGGTGCGCCCGCAGGCGCATACCCTTTCCCCATCAAAACAGCCGACGGTGCAAAGCCGCCGGCTGTTTTTGCGGAAGGATATCCGGGTCATTCCCAGTGTTTCCGGATGCGGCCCGGGAGCCTGCGGTCATCTCACCTCAAACGCGATCCCGTACTTCCGGCAGTAGCCCTCGGCGGGGCTGCCGCTGTCCACGGTGACGACGACCGGGGATCCGAGGTCGAAGACGCTCTCCCCGATCTGCGCGACGCTGGCGGGGATCCGGACCGAGGTCAGGGACGTGCACTTGGCGAAGGCCCAGCGCTCCACGGCCGTGACGCCGCTCTGCAGGGCGACGCGCTGCAGGCCGCCGCAGCTGTCGAAGGCGGAAACGCCGATGATCTTCGCCGACTGCGGCACCGTGTATTCCACGCCGGGGCGTCCGGCGGGATAGCTCACCAGCCTTCCGGTGCCCACCTCGAAGAGGACCCCGTCCTCGCCCGAAAAACTCATGTTGTAGGGGTGGACTTCGATCCGCTGCAGGGAGACGCACCAGATGAAGGGGTTGTCCCCCATCCGGGACACGCTCTCGGGGATCATCACGCTCTGCAGGTTCACGCAGCCCGCGAACATGTAGGTGCCCAGGCACATCGCGCCCTCGCGGATCACGACCTTCGTCAGGCTGACGCAATTGAGGAAGGCGTAGTCCCCGATGTCGGACACACGGTTCGGGATCGCCACGCCGGTCAGGCGGCCGCAGCCGGAGAAGGCATAGGCCCCGATGGAGGTCACGCTGTCCGGGATCACGATGTCGGTCAGGCCCGCGCAGCCGCAGAAGGCGTAGGGGCCGATGCGCGGCGTGCCCTCGGGGATCTCGTACCGATCGCCGGTCTTCGCCGCGGGGAAGCAGACCAGCACGCCCTCCTTGCTGAAGAGGACGCCGTCCGCGCTCCGGAAGACCGGGTTCGCGCCGTCGGCCTCGATCCGCTGCAGGGAGGTGCACTCCGCGAAGGCGTCCCCGGGCAGGGCGGTGAGGGAGGCGGGGACCATCACGCTCCGCAGGCCCGTGCAGCCGGAGAAAGCGCCGGGCAGGACGCGCACCGTGCCCTCGGGGATCACCAGGTCGGCCGTCCCGCCGCCGGCGGGGCACTGGAGGAGGACGCCGTCGGAGCGGAAGAGCGCGCCGCCCTCCGCCCGGAAGGTTTCGCTGCCCTCCGCCACGCGGAAGGCCTCCATCGCCATGCAGTGGTCAAAGGCGCCGTCGCCGATCTCCCGCACGCCGGCGGGCAGGGTCACGCCGGTCAGGCGGCCGCAGCCGGCGAACGCGCGCTCGCCGATCCGCACGACCGTGCCGGGGATCTCCACCGAGGTCATGCTCTTGCCGCTGAAGACGCCCGCCGCGATCGCCTCGGCCGGACGCCCGTCGAAGGTCGCCGGGATGACCAGCTGATCGGTGACGTCATAGGTGAAGGCGGTGATCTCCGCCCCGCCGTCCGGGGTGAGGGCGTAGTCGTACATGCCGCACTTGCCGGTCACGGTGCAGCCGGCGAAGGCATCCTTCCCGATCAGCGCGTAGGCCGGGATCGTGACGGAGGTCAGGGCCGTGCAGCCCCTGAAGGCCTCCTCAGCGATGACAATGGAAGCCCATTCGCCGCCTTCGGCCACCGTGAGGCGGCGCAGCGCGGTGCAGTCGGCAAAGGCGCCGCGGCAGATGCCCGTCACACAGGCCGGGATCGAAACCGAGGTGATGCCCGTGTTGCCGCTGAAGGCAGCGACGTCGATGGCGGCAACCATGCGGCCGCAGAGGGTCGGGGGCACGGCCAGCGCGCCCTCCGCTCTGCGCGCGGCGGTGATGACGGCGGCGTCGCCCGGGAGGCTGAAGGAATAGTTCGGTTCGTGGAGAGTGAGGGCCGGGCAGTCCGCGAAGGCGCCCTCCGCCAGCACCGCATCGCCGCCGAGCGTCACGTCGGTCAGGGCCGCGCACCCGGCGAAGGCACCTCGGCCGATCCCTGTGATCCCCTCAGGGATGGTCAGGCGGGTGAGTGTGTCGGAGTCGGCGAAGGCGTTCTCCGCCACCGCGGTGACCGGGCTGCCGCCGATGGAAGCGGGCAGGGTCAGCTCCGCCGGAAGCTCCCCGGTACAGCCGGTGAGGGTCACGGCCCCGTCGCGCAGGGCATAGGAGAACCCGTCGCTGAAGCCGCGCATGGTCAGGACCGTGCAGCCCGCAAAGGCGGTCGGGTCGACGGCGATCTCGCCGCTTTCCACAGTCACGTCGGTCAGGGACGCGCAGTCCGCGAAGGCGCGGGCGCCGACCGAGGCCACGGACGCGGGGAGTGTCAGGGCGGTGAGGCCGCTCGCGGCAAAAGCCTCCTCCCCGACGGAAGTGATCCCGGCCGGGAACGTGACCCCGGTCAGGTCGGTACGCCCGCGGAAGGCGCCCTTGCCGACAGCGGTCACCGGGCAGCCGTTGAGGGTTCCGGGCAGGGCGATGGCTCCGCCGAGGCCCGTGTGGCCGGTGAGGACGGCCGCCCCGCCGGAGAACGTATAGAGGAAGCCGTGGTTCGCGAAAACGGCCGCCGTGTCGCCGGTGAAGGCATCGCTCCCGGCGAGGGTGAAGCTGTTGGGGAGGGTCACGCCGGCCAATCTCGGGCAGGCGGCGAAGGCGGCGTCGCCCAGGGCGATCCCCTCGCCGATGTCGGCGGTCTCCAGGCTCAGGCAGCCGGAGAAGGCCTTCGCGCCGACGGTCCCGATGCCGGTGAGGAGGTTCACGTCCCTGAGTCCGGCGCAGGCGAAGAAGGCCCGGTCGCCGACGGTTTTCACCGTCCCGGGTACGGTCAGTCGGTTCAGGGCGAGGTGATAGGCAAAGGCGTCCGCGGCGATCTCCGTCACCGGGTGTCCGTCGAGGGTTTCGGGGATCGTCAGGTCCGCCGGCAGGTCGTCCGTGCAGCCGATGATCACGGCGTCGCCGCTGTCGGTGAGCAGATAGCGCAGGCCGCCGATCACCAGGTCAGGCTCCTCGGCGGGGGCTTCCTCGGTGGTTTCCGCGGCTTCCGCGGTGGCTTCGGGCGCGGGCTCCTCGGTTGCCGCTTCCGCGGTGGCCTCGGGCACAGGTTCCTCAGTGACCGCTTCCGCGGTGGCCTCGGGAGTGGGCTCCTCGGTGACCGCTTCCTCGGTGACCGCTTCGGCGCTGGCCTCGGGCGCGGGCTCCTCGGTGACCGCTTCCGCGGTGGCCTCGGGTGCGGGCTCCTCGGTGACCGCTTCCGCGGTGGCCTCGGGCGCGGGCTCTTCGGTGACCGCTTCGGCGGTGGCCTCGGGTGCAGGCTGCTCGGTGACCGCTTCCGCGGTGGCCTCGGGCGCGGGCTCCTCGGTGACCGCTTCCGCGGTGGCCTCGGGCACGGGCTCCTCGGTGACCGCTTCGGCGGTGGCCTCGGGCGCAGGCTCTTCGGTTGCCGCTTCCGCGGTGGTTTCGGGTGCGGCCTCCTCGGTGACCGCTTCCGCGGTGGCCTCGGGTGCGGGCTCCTCGGTGATCGCTTCCGCGG
>JAFRPH010000080.1 GCA_017429205.1 Bacteroidales bacterium | reverse complement strand
GTGGCCTGGACTTCGGCCTTGATCTTCTCGCAGATGGCCTTCTGGAAGCTGAGCTCACGGGCGGAGATGGTGACCGGGATCATGATCTCCGGGTGCGGGTGCAGGCCTTCCTTCTGGAGTTCGGCGGTGGCGGTGAAGATGGCGCGGTACTGGGTCTCGGCGATCAGCGGGAAGCTGACGTGCAGACGGACGCCGCGGTGGCCCATCATCGGGTTCACCTCGTGGAGGGAAGCGCCGCGCTTCTCGACTTCCTTGACGGAGATGCCGAGATCCTTGGCGAGTTCCTTCTTCTTGTCCTCACCCTGCGGGACGAACTCGTGGAGCGGCGGATCCAGCAGACGGAACACAACCGGCTTGCCATCCATCACGCGGAGCGTGTCCTTGACGGCGGCCTTCATGAAGGGCTCGAGCTCGGCCAGGGCGGCCTTGCGCTCCTCGTCGGTGTCGCAGAGGATCATCTTGCGGAGCTTGGACAGGGGAATTTCGCTGTTGCGGCCATAGAACATGTGCTCGATACGGAACAGGCCGATGCCCTGGGCCCCGAACTTGAGGGCGCGGGCGGCGTCCTCCGGCGTGTCGGCGTTGGTGCGGATTCCCAGCTTGCGGAACTTGTCGCACATGCCCATGAACTTGGCGAAAAGCGGGTTCTCGGAGGCGTCCATCGTGTCGATGGCGCAGCCGTAGACGAGACCCTTGGCACCGTTGAGGCTCAGGAAGTCACCTTCCTTGAAGGTCTTGTCGATACCGGCGAAGGCGACGGTCTTCTCCTTGAAGTTGATCTTCAGGGCGTCGCAGCCCACGATGCAGCACTTGCCCCAGCCGCGGGCCACGAGGGCCGCGTGGGAGGTCATGCCGCCACGCTCGGTGAGGATGCCCACGGAGGCGTGCATACCGTCGATGTCTTCCGGGGAGGTCTCCTCACGGACGAGGATGCACTTCTTGCCATCGAGGGCGTACTTGATGGCGTCCTCGGAGGTGAAGACGATCTGGCCGACGGCGCCGCCCGGGGAAGCCGGGAGACCCTGGGCCAGGACCACTGCCTTCTTCTCGGAAGCCGGGTCGAGAATCGGGTGAAGGACCTCGTCCAGCTGGGCCGGAGCCACGCGCATGACGGCGGTCTTCTCGTCGATCAGGCCTTCGTCCACCATGTCCACCGCCATCTGCAGGGCGGCGAGGCCGGTGCGCTTGCCGATCCGGCACTGGAGCATCCACAGCTTGCCTTCCTGGATGGTGAACTCGATATCCTGCATGTCCTGGAAATGCTGTTCCAGACGGACGCGGATGTCGTCAAGCTCCTTGTACACCTCGGGCATGGCGGTCTCGAGGGAGGCGAGGTTCTTGTTCTTCTCGCTCTTGGTGGCCTCGTTCAGGGGGTTCGGGGTGCGGATACCGGCGACCACATCCTCGCCCTGGGCGTTGATGAGCCATTCGCCGTAGAATTTGTTGTCACCGTTGGCCGGGTTGCGGGAGAAGGCCACGCCGGTGGCGGAGGTGTCGCCCATGTTGCCGAACACCATGGACTGGACGTTCACGGCCGTGCCCCAGTCGTCCGGAATGTGCTCGATCTGGCGGTACCGGATGGCGCGCTTGCCGTTCCAGG
>JAFRPH010000018.1 GCA_017429205.1 Bacteroidales bacterium | reverse complement strand
CACAGCTGGTCCTCCAACAGCCGCTGGTTCGTCTTTGCGAGCAAGCGGGGCGACGGGCAGTACGGGAAGCCCTATTTCTGCCACCTGGACGCGGACGGGCGCACGACCAAGCCGTTCGTCCTGCCGCAGAAATCCGCCCGCTTTTATGTCTATAACTTGAAGTCTTTCAACGTTCCGGACCTCGGGAATGCCTCCACCGGCATGACCGTCAAGGATGCCCGGCGGATGTTCGAGGCGGAAAGCGAGCCTTTCCGGTAACCGCCCCCTTCCTTTGAGAAGCGGGGAAATTTTCGCATCTTTGTAAAGTGGTAAAGCAAGGAATCAAATCGCAAGCAGGGCATCTGGCGGCAGCGCTGGCCTTCCTGGGCTCGTTCTGTTTCTTCCAGTTCGCCTATCCGTATCATCTGATGCGCCGGGAACAGCTGAACCTGTTTCTCTTCGACGGGGACTACATCTCGCAGACTTACCGGGGAACGGGCTGGCTGGTCCGTTTCGTGGCCGATTTCCTGGAACAGTTCTTCCATCTGCCCGTCGCGGGGCCGCTCATCGTGGCGCTCGTCTTGACGGCCATCGGCTGGGCCGCCTTCAAGATCGGCCGGCGTTGGATGGGGATGTGGCCGTCGATCCTGGTCGGCACCCTGTTTTTCGCATGGTCGTTCCTCCGGGAGATGGGGAACCTGTACCAGACCCGCTACACGCTGGTCGTCCTGGGATTCCTCCTGCTGGTCCTGTTGGCGCTCCAGTTCCGGAAGGCCTGGCTTCAGGCCGTCGCGGCGGTGGTTTTCCTCGCCGTCGGCGCCTGGGCGCTGGGCACCCCTTACCACAAGGATTACGGAAAGCTATGGGGCGTCCCCAAGCTGGATTACGAGCGGATGATCGGCCTGGACGTCGAAACCTCCCGGGAGAATTGGGACCAAGTCTTGAAGCTGTCCCGGAAGGACCTTTATATGGCGGAGGCGAGCTACTGCTACAACCTCGCGCTGGCGATGAAGGGCGCTTTGGGGGACAGGATGCTGGACCATTCGCAGAACCGCGAGACCGCGCTGCTGTTTCCGGTCGCCCCGGGCCGGACGGTGTTCTCGAACACCCTTGCCGGGGAAGCCTGGTTCCAGCTGGGCGACATGACCGTGGCGGAGCAGAGCGCCATCACCTCGCTGCAGGCTTCTCCCAAGCACACGGGCGCCCGTTTCTTCGTCCGCTTGGCGCGGGTGAACCTCATCACGGGCGAGGACGGTGCGGCCCTGAAATACCTGGACATGCTGAGCAAGACGCTGTTCTACCGGAAATGGGCGCTGGACAGGATGCCGGGGAACCAGGATGAGGCGGTCCGCGCAAAGCTCGCGGAAGCCCGCGCGCACCTGCTCCGCAAGGACTATGTCCATCCTTCGTACAGCTACCGGGACCAGCTCCTGGCCCTCCTGGACGCCGATCCCGCGAACGCCCTGGCCCGGGAATACTTGATGTGTTACGATCTGATGAGCTACAACCTGGACGGGTTCATGGAACAATATGCGAAGGACCGGCCCAAAGGCCGTCTCTACCACGAGGCCGTCCTCATCTGGCTCAGCCAGCACGACCGGCTGAATCCGGAGGGCGTCGCCCGGTACGGGGTGGACGTGTCCGAGGTGGACCGGATGAACCGTTTCGGCCGGAATCCGAACGCTTTCAAGAACACGTATTGGTATTACTATCTCTCGGCGATGCAGGAGGCGCAGCAATAAGCGATGCGACACCATTCTTTATACCTGTTGATTCTCGCGCTCTTGGCGCTGCCGGGGTGCAGGGCGGGCGATCCCGCCACGGCCGTGGACGGC
This sequence comes from Bacteroidales bacterium, assembly GCA_017429205.1. The sequence continues at coordinate 51,051 of JAFRPH010000018.1, read as the reverse complement.
AGCGATGGCCCTCTGGTGATCTATCCGGACTACAAGGATGTCACCATTCCGGCCAACATCGCGCCGCTCAATTTCCGGTACGCGATGAAGGACGTCCGGAAGGCGAAGACGACCTTCACCCTGGGCGACAAGTCCGTCACAATCCGGGGCGACGAAGTGGAATGGCGCCTCGGCGCCTGGAAGAAATTCCTCGAAGGGGCTGAGGGACAGACGATTGTCGTGACGGCGGAAGCCGTCGTCGAGGGCAGGCCGCTCACGGACCGATGGTCCATCCAGGTGAGCGAGGACCCGGTCGACGGCTGGTTGACCTACCGCCTCATCGAACCGTCCTACCAGATGTACCACGAGGTGTCCATCATGGAGCGCTGCATCGAGAACTTCGACGAAACCGTGATCTGCGACTGGCAGCATACGGAAAACGCCTGCATGAACTGCCACGTCCATGGACAGTCGCGGGGGGATTACTCCCTGTATTACATCCGCGGCCCCAAGGGCGGCAGCATCCTGAACCAGAACGGCAAGCTCCGGAAGCTCTCGCTCAAGGCGGACGGCATGCTCTCCGCCACTGTGTACGGGGAACTGCATCCCGGCGGCCGTTTCGGCGTCTTCTCCACCAACATCATCCTCCCGAGCTTCCACGCGGAAGCCGTCGCGCGGATGGAGGTGTACGACTCCGCCTCCGACCTGACGGTCGCGGACTTCGAGAACAACCGGATGATCAACGTCCCGCACGTGATGCGGGGCGACAAGTGGGAAACCTTCCCGTGCTTCTCGGCCGACGGCCGCTCCGTCTACTACTGCGTGTCCGACACCGTGGCCTTGCCGCAGGATATCATGAACGCCAAGTACGACCTGCTCCGGGCCGATTTCGACCCCGAGACCGGACTCATCAGCGAGCAGGTGGACACGGTCTGGAACGCGCGGACGAACAACGGCTCCGTCTGCCATCCGAAGGCCTCTCCGGACGGCCGCTGGCTGATGTTCACCGTGGCGGACTACGGCACCTTCCCGTTGTTCCATCCCGAATGCACCCTCTACCTGGCGGACCTGCAGTCCGGCGAAATCCGTCCGATGGACGAAATCAAGGGGGACAAGTCCGACTCCTACCACAGCTGGTCCTCCAACAGCCGCTGGTTCGTCTTTGCGAGCAAGCGGGGCGACGGGCAGTACGGGAAGCCCTATTTCTGCCACCTGGACGCGGACGGGCGCACGACCAAGCCGTTCGTCCTGCCGCAGAAATCCGCCCGCTTTTATGTGTATAACTTGAAGTCTTTCAACGTTCCGGACCTCGGGAATGCCTCCACCGGCATGACCGTCAAGGATGCCCGCCGGATGTTCGAGGCGGAAAGCGAAATCTTTCAGTAAGAAACAACCCTAAAAATATGCGTAAATATCTTTTCTGGGCCCTCGCCGGGCTCCTTTTCGCCGCTTGCAGCCAGCCTGAGCCCGTGGCGCAGGACGGCACCGACCTCTGGCTCGCCGCCGGCCGTTCCTATGACGAAGTCCTCGCCTCCGTGGCGGCGGGCATCGACCCCGCCCTCCCGACGGAAGGCTATCACATCTACGACGCGGACGGCGTCCGGCACGTCGACGGCGGCTCCGAGGCGGGCCTCCGCTACGGCGTCTACGCCCTCAAGCGCGCGGAAGCGCTGGGGCAGGCCGGCCCGGGCCTGGACCTGCAGGAGAAGCCGTACTACGACCTCCGGCTCCTGAACCACTGGGACAACCTGGATGACTCCGTGGAACGCGGATATGCGGGCAAGTCGATGTGGGAGTGGACCTCGCCGGAAATCCCTGTGGAGCGCATCCGCCACTACGGCGAACTGTGCGCGTCCATCGGCCTGAACGGCGCCGCGCTGAACAATGTCAATTCCAACCCGCTGATCCTGGATGCGGAGCACATCGCCCGCGTGGCGAAGATCGCGGACATCCTCCGAGAATACGGTGTCAAGACTTACCTGTCCGTCAAGTGGACCAGCCCCATCGCGCTCTCCGGCCTGAAGAGCGGCGACCCGCTGGATCCGAAGGTGAGGCAGTGGTGGAAGGACAAGGCGGCCGAGATTTACGCCGCCATCCCGGACTTCGGCGGTTTCCTGGTGAAGGCCAATTCCGAGGGCCAGGCCGGCCCGCAGGACTACGGCCGGACGCACGCGGACGGCGCCAATATGCTGGCGGAGGCCGTTGCGCCCTACGGCGGCATCGTGATGTGGCGCGCCTTCGTCTACGCACCCACGAGCCCCGACCGGGCGAACCAGGCCGTGGAGGAGTTCCTCCCGCTGGACGGCCAGTTCGCGGACAACGTCATCATCCAGGTCAAGAATGGCCCGGTGGACTTCCAACCCCGCGAGCCCTTCAGCCCGCTGTTCGGCAAGCTGGAGAAGACGAAGATGATGATGGAGTTCCAGGTCACGCAGGAGTACCTGGGCTTCTCCAACCACCTGGCCTTCCACGGCACGACCTGGGAGGAATGCCTCCAGGCCGATACGTACCAGCACGGCGAGGGCTCTCCCGTGTATAAGAACCTCACGGGCATCGCCGGCGTCGCCAACACGGGCCAGGATCCCAATTTCTGCGGCTACGTGTTCGCCCAGGCCAACTGGTACGCCTACGGCCGCCTCGCCTGGAATCCGACCCTGAGCGCGGAGCAGATTGCCGACGAATGGGTCCGCCAGACGTTCCTGAAGCCGGAAGGCATGAAGGAGAAGGCGTTCGCGAAGAAGTTCCAGGAGCCCGTGAAGGACATCCTGATGGCTTCCCGCGAGGCCGTGGTGGACTACGAGATGCCGCTGGGCCTGCACCACCTGTTCGGCGGGACGCACTACGGACCCATGCCGTGGGACCGGGGCGCCCGTCCCGACTGGACGCCGGCCTACTACCACAAGGCGGACAGCGCGGGCATCGGCTTCGACCGCACCCGCACGGGCTCCGACAATGTGGACCAGTACAACGAGCCGTTGGCGTCGACCTATAACAACCTGGAAACCTGCCCGGAGAACCTGCTGCTGTGGTTCCACCACCTGCCCTGGGACTACAAGCTCGCTTCCGGGAAGGACCTGTGGGACGAGATCTGCCTGCATTACGACCGCGGCATCAAGACCGTGGAAGGCTTCCGTGCCACCTGGAATGAGTTGAAGCCGTACGTGAGCCCCGTCCTGTGGGCGGAGGCCGACCGGAAACTCACGATCCAGGCCAGCGACGCCCGCTGGTGGCGCGACGCCTGCGTGGGCTATTTCCAGACCTTCTCCGGCCGTCCGCTGCCCGCCGGCGTGGAGCCGCTGAGAACCCCCATCGATTCGCTCATCTTCCGCAACATCCAGTCCGACCGGCTGGGTATGCCGCAGCACGATGAGGCGGGCGACCCGATCATCGTCAAACCGAGACGTTTCCCCAGAAGACCTCCCCAGCGATGAAGACATTCCTGCTCGTGCTCGCCCTCGCGGCGGGCCTCACCCCCGTTTTCGCGCAGACGCGCGACTGGGTCACGACCTGGGCCACGGCCCTGCAGATCGCCGAACCGCACAACCGCCCGCCGGAGCCCGGCCTCGCCGGGAACTCCTTCCGGCAGATCGTGCAGGTGTCCATCGGCGGAAAAGCCCTCCGGCTGCACCTGTCGAACCTGTTCAACGCGGATCCGACGGACATCCTGGGCGTGGAAATCGCCGTGGCCAAGACCATGGGCGCCACGCCTGAAATCGACGAGGCGACGACCGTCAAGCTCACCTTCGACGGCTGCCCGTTCGTGACGATGTATCCGGGCCAGTCCGTGGTCTCCGACCCGGTCGCCTTCCCGCTGGAGGACCGGATGAACCTCGCGATCACCATCCACTACGGACGGATCTCGTCGACCCTCCTCACGAGCCATCCGGGCTCCCGGACCACGTCCTACATCGCCGACGGCTACACCACGGATTTCTCTGCGCCGATCGCGAAGACAGACCATTGGTACACCATCAGTTCCATCGACGTGAAGCCGTATCGGAAGAGCGCCGCAATCGCCGTCTTGGGGGATTCCATCACCGACGGCCGCGGCACGACGACGAACGGCCAGGACCGTTGGACGGACCAGCTCTCCAAGTCCCTCCTCGCCGATCCCGCCACGCGGAACCTCTCCGTGCTGAACTTCGGCCTGGGCGGCAACTGCATCCTCCGCGGCGGCCTCGGCCCTACGGGCGAGAGCCGCTACGTCCGCGACCTCTTCTGCCATCCTGGCGTCAAGTACATCATCCTCTTCGAGGGTACGAACGACCTGGGCGGCAGCCGCAATGCGATGGCCACCGCTGATGGGATCAAGGAAGTATGGACCCGGATCGTCCAGGAGGCCCACGAGCGCGGCATCAAAGTCTTCGGCGCCACCGTCACGCCCGTAAAGGGCAACGGCTACTACTCCCCGGACCATGAGGCCGGGCGCGTCGCCTTGAATGAATGGATCCGCACCAGCGGCGTCTTCGACGGCGTGATCGACTTCGACCGCCTCGTCGCCGACCCCGCGCAGCCCGACCGCCTGGACCCCGCCTTTCTCTACCAGCGCGACTGGCTCCACCTGAATGCCAAGGGCTACGAGAAAATGGGCTGGGGCATCGACCGCGCCCTGTTCCGGTAGGTTTTCGGCTTTTTCGGCTTATCCCCGGCGGAAAGTGCCGATGGTGGTCCATATGGTGGACCACCTTTCGCAAAAAAGGGGGTAAAATGAAGATGGTGGTCCAGGTCATGGACCACCATCGACGTTTAGGAGACTCGGGATCGAGCTCTAGTTCGCCTGGACGTTCCGGAAAGTTTCACCGAAGATCAGGTAGCCGGTGTTCCCGGCGATGGTGCCTTCGTTCTGACCCCAGAGGAAGGGCCAGTCGTCGTAGTTCTCGAAGTGGTCCGGCTGCCGGAACAGGAGGCCGGGGGCCATGTTGCCGGGGATGAAGGAGAAGTCCGCGCGGTTGTTGCCGTAGAAGACCTGCTTCGGGCGGGCGGCGCCGACCGCGGCCACCCAGGAGTAGTTGTGGTACGGGTGGCAGCCGAACAGCCACGCCGGCGCCTTGTAGATGTGCTCCTTGCCCACGATGTCGGGGAAGTGCCGGTGCGCGTTGCACACGGTGGTGCCGAAGCCCGTCACCTGGCCGCCGCCGGCCCAGTTGCCCAGGCCGATGGGCACGCCGTACGGATTCTGCTCTTCCAGCGAAAGGATGTAGTCGCGGTATTTCTCCACATACGGGCGGAGTTTCTCCTTATAGTTGTTGTCCAGGTACGGGATCGCGTCCAGGGCCGCGCCGATGGCGTTGTTCGGCATCCGCTCCAGGGCCGGCCAGACGCCGTCGGTGAACTGCGCCAGGTACTTGGGATCCTTGGTGGAAACGTACAGCTGGAGCGCGGTTGAGAAGCTGTTGCCTTGGTTGCGGCGACGGAACCGGCCGGTGGTGTCGGCCGCCATCAGTTTCGTGGCCTCCTCGTCCAGCCGGATGGACTGCTTCAGGGCGCGCCGGGCGAGGTCCGGGTTCTTCTCCGTGAGGACGCGGCTCGCCGCGGCGAACATCGTCGCCGCCTGCAGGTCCAGGCCCGGATTGCGGCTCGTGAAGGCCCACATGTCGTCCGGTGTGCCGCTGGACTTGCCGTCCGCCGACTTCTGGTACGGCTTCAGGCGCGGGTCGTAGTGCAGGCCGTCGGTGATGCCGGCCGCGTCGCCTAGGTGGTGGTAGTTGTCCAGCACCGAGTTCGAGAGCGTCTGGGCCATGTGGCCGATCTGCTCGGCCTGCGCCACGAGGTTCAGGACGCCGTGCTCGATGTACTGGAGGATGTCCGGCACGCCGTCGGGCCGATGGAGCTCCACATAGCGCTGCTCCTCGCTGACGAACGTCTCGTCCCGCTCCGAGCGGAAGCGCTCCCACAGGGTGATGAGGTTCATCACCACGCTGATGTTGGAGCCCGTCTCGATGTCGAAGTCGCCGGCGTCGAAGTAACCGCCCACGTTCAGGCCGGGAATGAGCTCCAGGGCCTTGAAACGCGTATCCGTGGTCGGACCCTGTCCGTGCAGGTCGAAGTGGTCCGTCGACGGCGGGGCCTGCAGGTAGCCTTCCTTGAACGGCTCGCCGTGCCAGAGGCGGTAGGCCTCGTGGACCGCCATATGGTTCATATGGACCGGAATCCAGACGTCGCTCGTCGCCACGGTGATCTTGTCATAGACGGACGGGTCGATGATGAAATTCCCCGTGCGGACATCGCTGTACTTCAGGAAATAGACGCCGGGCTCGCGGAGCGGGGAGAAATCGAACTTCGCGTAATTGTATTTGAAGAAGTCGCCCCAGACCTTGACGGGGCCGGAGAACGCTTCGCGCTCGGAGCCGTCGGCCTCGACCTTCCAGACGGAGGCTTTCGCTTTCACCTTGTCCTTCTTGTCCAGTTCGATCACCGCGACCTTCGGCTGGCCGGGGACATAGCCCATCTGGGAGAAGCCCACGTTCGGCTCCCGGATCCACCCCGGGACGGCGTTCGGCTCCACGGTCCAGCTGACGACCTTGCCCGTCTGGCCGGCCGGGAGGACGGTCCGCAGGACGTACCAGCCGTTCTGCGCGAGCATCCGGCCGTCGTAGAGCTTGATTTCGCTCTCGCTGGCGACCTTCACCATCCGCTCTGGATCGTCCGGGGCGAGGAGGAACTCGTGGCCGGCGCTGAGCGGCAGCGGCTCGATGAACTCGCCGGTGCCCCGGTCGTCATACGTCCGGTACCCCTTGAACTGGCGCACCTTCTCCGCGTTGGGCCGCACCTTCGTGTCGCTCACGGCATAGCGCGGGAAGCGGTTGGGCTTGCCGTCCACCAGATAGGCCTTGTTCCAGTACTGCGAGGGCAGGAATTCCAGGTTGAAGCCCGCTTCGCCCGCCAGCACCTCCGGCACGGGCTTGTCCAGCCAGACGGAAATCTCCACGGCCTTGCCCTTGGGCTCCACGACCACGCGGGAATCGAAGTCGTACCAGTCGAAGCGCATCCCCACCTCGATGGTCTGCGCGAGCGTGTCGACCACCCGCGAGGTCATCGTGGGCACGAGGTCCCACTGCTCCGGCGTCACATTCAGGCGCACGGCGCCGCCCTGGACGGTCCGCACCCCGTGGTGGATGATTTCGATGCCGGAATTCTTCTCGTCGTTGAACCCGCCGCTGAACGGGTTGCTGAACACGAGGACATTCACGCCCTGGCGCTCGAAGTAGCCGAGGTCGTTGAGTTGCAGGTCCGGAGCTTCGCTCTGGCATGCCGCCGCGAGCAACACGGCGACAAAAAGGGAGTATCGCTTCATGGTTTTGGTATTAACGACACTAAGATACGGAAAAATTCCTAATAATCAACTCTTTAGGCCTTTTACGAATGCGGAAGGGGAAACGTTGAACTGTTTTTGGAAACAGGTGGCGAAGTAGGAAGGCGAGGAGAAGCCGGTCATATAGGCCACCTCGCTGATCCGGTATTTCTGGCTGGAGAGCATCTCGGCGGCTTTCTTGAGGCGGCTCACGCGGATGTATTCGTTGATGTTGAGGCCCGTGTTCGCCGTCACCTTGCGGTACAGCGTCGATTTGCTCGTGCCCAGCTCGGTGGTGAGCGTCTCGATGTTCAGGTCGGGTTCCGCGAGGTGCTTCATCACGATGTCGTGCAGCCTTTCCATGAATTCCTGGTCCATGCCGCCCGTCACCATGGAATTGAAATGGGTGAGCGGCGACTGGGTGAACTGGCGGTTCGCGATTTCCCGGTTCTTGAACAGGTTTGCGATGTTCGCCAGGAGCAGCTCGATGGCGAACGGCTTCTCGATGTAGCCGTCGGCGCCGGCCTGGAGCGTCTCGATCCGGGTTTCCATGCCCACGGCCGCGGTCAGGAGGATGACCGGGATGTGGCAGTACTCGGTCGTGGACTTGATCCGGTTGCACAGGGCCACGCCGTCGATGCCCGGCATCATGATGTCGCTCACGACGAGGTCGATGCGCTGGCTCTCCACCAGCTCCAGGGCGTCTTCGCCGTTGGCGGCCACCAGGACGTTGTACTGCTCCGACAGTTCTTTGGCAAGGTATCCCCGCATCTCCGGGTCGTCTTCCACCACGAGGACAGTGTGATGGAGATTGTCGATGGCGGCGGGCATCTCCTCGCTTTCCTCTTTTTCGCGGACGGACGGGAGTTCAACCGTCGTTTCCTGATGCACAGGCAGTTCCAGCACGAAGGAATTGAAATCCGGGACGGAGCGGTCCAGCGTGAGGGTGCCGCCGTGCAGGGCCGCGAGACTCCGGGCGTAGGGAAGGCCGAGCCCGGTCCCCTTGCCCTGCCGGGCGAGGCTGCCCTGGTAGAATTTCTCGAAGATATGGTCGGCGTCCTCTTCCAGGATCCGCTCGCCGTTGCTGTCCACGCGGACGCGGACGCGCTCGCCGTCCGGCTGCGGCTCCAGCGCCACCCGGACGTGCCCGTTTCCGTACTTGCAGGCGTTGGAAAGCAGATTTCCGACGATCTTCTCGACCATTTCCCGCGCGCAGTCCACCATGAAGGGGGTCTCCGGCAGGGAAACGTCCATTTGGATGTGCTGGTCCTTCGCCACCGGGACGAAGCGTTCGCAGGTCTTCCGCAGGAGGGCGGCGAGATCGTTCGGGAGGAACGTGGGCTTCACCTCCATCTTCTCCATCTTCCGCAGGTCCAGGAGCTGGTTCGTCAGGCTCAGGAGCCGCTCGGCGTTGGCCTGCATCGTGAGCAGTTCCTGCCGGTTGCTCTCCGTGTAGTTCCCGCTGGAGATGATCTTGTCCAGCGGCATCTTGATCAGGGACAGCGGGGTGCGGATCTCGTGGGTGATGTTCGTGAAGAAGTTGATCTTGGCGTCGTAGAGCTCTTTCTGCTGCTCGGTCTGGAGTTTCTCGACCTCGCGCGACATCCGCATCTGGCGGATGTGGTCCCACTGCCGCGCCAGGATTCCCAGGATCAGGAGGGCCGCCAGGGCGTAGAGGATGAACGCGGCGACGGACCGGTACAGCGGCGGGCGGATTTCAATGTCCAGGGCCCGGTAGGCTTCCCGGCGGTTGCCCACGCCGTTCACGCGGAACTGGTATCTCCCGGGCGCGAGGTCCGTGTAGGTGGTCTCGCCGGTGGAGGAGTAGCTCTGGATGGAGCGCCGCTTGCCTTCCAGGACGGTCCGGAACAGGCCGGTCCGGGAGGACTGGAAGTCCGGGGCGGCATAGCGGATGGTCAGGGAGGAGAGGTCCTTGTAGCGGAGACGAACTTTCTGCGTGTGCAAGGTGGATTTCCCTTCCTCGGTCACAGAGTAGATGAGGCCGGGGCCGCTGGCGGAGATTTCGGTGATGTACAGCTTCAGCGGCTCCCGGTTGCTGCGCTCCGGCGGGGTGAAGCCGACCAGGCCGCGGCTCGTACCGAAGAACAGCCTGCCGCTGGATGTGGAACAGGCGGAACCGTAGGAATACTGGTTCATCGTGTTTCCGTGCTCCTCCTGGTAGATCTCGCGGATGGACAGGTCGTCGGGGTCGAGCTTCACGATGCCGTGGGTGGTGGTGAGCCAGAGGACCTGGTCCAGGTCTTCCAGGATGCAGCAGGCGATGGAGGAGGGGAGTCCGTTGCGGCGGGAGAGGGACCGGAACCGGAAGTTCCCGGAGGCGATCTCGTCCATTCCGGCGAAGCAGGCGCCGCCCGTCTCCGTCAGGACCCACAGCCGGTGGCGGCTGTCCTCGCGGATGCAGGTGATGTAGTCGGAGGCGAGTCCGAACTCCTTGTCATTCTGGGTGATATGCTTGTAAACCCCGTCTTTTTCGGTCCACAGGCCGCTGCCGTACGTGCCCACCCAGAGCGTGCCCCGCGAATCCTCGTACAGGGCGTGGATGAAACTGCCGCCGAACTCGGGGCAGGACTGGAAGCGGTCCTCCGCCCGGTCGTACCGGTACAGGCCGGCGGTCGTCCCCAGGTAGATGTCGCCGCCGAGGGTGCGGGCGACCGTGGCGGCGGACAGGTCGGACAGGTAGTTCTTCCGGAGTTTCCGGCTCGGGAAATCCATCCGGTACACGCCGTTTCCGAAGGTGGCGATCCAGAGGTCGTCCCCGTCCAGGCAGAGGCCCTGGATGTTGACGGGCGCGCCGCTCGGCCCGGGGAAGGTGAGGTCTTCGACGGAGTTGTCCGTGAGGTTGATCAGCGACAGGCCGCCGTCCTCGGCGCCCGCCAGGATGTGGCTGTCGTCCACGGCGACGACCGGCCGGATCATGTCTCCGGGCAAATCCCCGCCGGAGCGGCGGCCGAGGTGCCGGAACACACGGTTCCGGGGGTTGCGGTGCAGGGCCAGGCCGTTGTAGAACATCCCCGCCCAGAGGTTCCCCTGGCGGTCCAGGAGCATCGACCAGATGTCCTCGCCGGCGATGGAGTCCGGGTCCGACCGGTCGTGGGTGAAGACCTGGCGGCGGTCGCCGTCCACGCGGATGATGCCGTGGTCGGTGCCCAGCCAGCAGCGTCCGCCGCGTTCGGGGACGATGCAGCGGATTTCACCGGCGTCGGTCCGGTAGAGCGTCGTGGTGACGTTGGTGAAGATGTCGGTGCTGAGGACGATGCCGCCGGGGGCGGAGGAAAGCATATGGCCCGCCCCGTCCGAGACGATGTCCTGCCGGGAAAAGCGCTCTCCCGCTCCGCTGGTGATCCGCTCGAAGCTGCCGCCGATGGTGTTGAAGCGGTACAGGTCGCCGTTCGTGGCGAGGAACCAGATGGTGCCGTTGCTGTCGGCCTCGACCGTGTTGCTGTGGAACAGGGCGATGGGGGAGTAGTCCACGAGCGTCTCGCGCGCGGGATCCCAGCAGAAGATGTCCTCGTTCGCGAACCAGACCATCCCGTTGCGGTCCACGGCTATGTCGGCCGCGCCGATGAGGCCGCCGGAGGTGTTGCGGTGTACGGTGCGGGTTTCCCCGGTCGTGAGGTCGTGGAAGCCGATACCGCGCGTGGTGATGAACCAGAGCCGGTGCTGCGGGTCCTCGGCGAGGCTCATCGCCAGGCCGCCCAGGATGTCGCAGGAAGGGTCCTCCAGCTGCTTGAAATGCAGGCCGTCGTACATACAGATTCCTTCGCGCGTACATAACCATATAAGGCCGTAGCTGTCCTGGAAGATGGCCCGCACCGAATTGTCGGGCAGGCCGTCGTCGGTGCTGAAATTCCGGAACTGGGTATGGGTGTTCTGCGCCCGTCCCAGGAGGACGGACGAGAGAAGAATGACAAACAGGAGCGCTCTTTTCATTATTCGTTCTTTGGCGTTGCAAGGTAGCAAAAATATCTTTTAAAATCCGTTCATAGGATGTTAAAAATCTTCCAAAAGGATGGGTGTGGGTCCGAAATGATTGAGAATTGATTGATTTGTTTCCGATTTCGGTCGCGTTTTGAAAGTCTCCACCTATATAAAAGGGTACATTTGCCCTCGGCTGCATAAGCACAAAACTTTTTACAACCATAATTTAACCAACCAAATCAACGCTTTTATGACAAGGCAATTTTTTGCAAGAATGGCCGCCGCTGTGATGATCGTCGCAGCGGGCCTCCTGGGAACGGTTGCGACCGCCCAGAACCGCGCCATCAGCGGAACGGTTGTCGACGAGAGCGGCGCTCCGGTGATCGGGGCGGCTGTTGTCGTGGTCGGCAACTCTTCCATCGGCGCAGTGACTGACGTGAACGGAGCTTTCCGTCTCAATGTCCCTGCGGGCGCTTCCATCAACGTCTCCTGCATCGGCTACTCCGACCAGACGGTCGCCGTCGGGAACCAGACCACCTTCCGCTTCGTCCTCGCGGAGAACACCGAATTCCTGGACGAGACGGTGGTCATCGGTTACGGTGTGCAGAAGAAGAGCGACCTCACCGGCGCCGTGGCTTCGGTCCGTGAGGAGTCCCTCAAGAACCTGTCCACCGTCGATGCGGCCCACGCCCTCCAGGGCAAGGCCGCCGGTGTGCACGTCCTCGCGAACGGTGCTCCGGGCAGCGGCGCTGACATCCGCGTCCGTGGTTACTCCTCCAATGGTGGCAACCTCTCCCCGCTGTACATCGTGGACGGCCTGCAGGTCTCCAGCATCCAGTACATCGAGCCTTCGATGATCGAGTCCATCGAGATCCTGAAGGATGCCGCCTCCGCCGCCATCTACGGCGCCGAGGCCGGTAACGGTGTCGTCCTCGTGACCACGAAGAGCGGTTCCGAAGGCACGGCTACCGTGAACTACACCGCCAAGGCCATCCTGCAGAACTACACCAAGCGTCCGGTGATGAACCGTGCCGACTTCCTCAAGTACATGCGGCTTGAAGTGGGTGACAACGACGTGGACGTGAACCTCCAGCGCTTCGACTACTCCCACCCTTATTATGAGAACGGTGTGATCGACCAGGACTGGATCTCCGGTTTCATGGAGCCGACCTGGAGCCAGCAGCACTCGCTGAGCTTCTCCGGCGGTAACAAGAACGGCCACTTCTTCACCGCGCTCAACTATGTCAACGACAACGGTGTCGTCAAGGGCGACAAGGACGTCTACAAGCGTCTGACCGCGCAGATCAACGCCGACTACAACCTCTTCAAGTGGCTGCAGGTGGGTACCAACACTTCCATCGAGAAGTGGTCCACGAAGAGCGTTTCCCAGCAGGGTTACACCTCCTCCTTCGAGCAGATGCTCCTGATGGACCCGCTGACCCCGGTCTACTGGACCGATCCCTCCGAGTTCTCGATCGACGTCAAGACGAAGTACGACCAGGTGATGGCCGGAGACAAGACCGTCCCTCCGTACCGCTTCCTCGGTGACGAGAAGGGCTGGTTCGCCAATACGAAGTACTCCGACATGGAAGGTACCGCGCTTGCCAAGCGCGACATGTCCGACGGCTCCAACGGCGGTTTCAACATCAACGGCACCCTCTTCGCGAACTTCATGCCGATCAAGGGCCTGACCGTCACTTCCCGTTTCGGTTACCGGATTTCGCAGAGCTCTTCCCACAGCTATACCGCCCCTTATTACATCGGCGGCCGTGGCTCCAACGACAGCTACAGCATTTCCGCGGGCGCGAACACGGGCTTCTACTATCAGTGGGAGAACTTCGCGAACTACATCTTCAACCTGGGCAAGCACAACTTCACGGTGATGGGCGGTATGTCCTACCGCGAGAGCAACAGCGACAACGTGAGCGCCAGCGCGAAGGCCACGCCCGTCGGTGACGATCCCAAGGAACTGCTTCCTTCCTACGAGGAGAACTTCCGCTACCTTTCCTATGTGCTGGACGACGCCTCCAAGGACATCAGCAACTCTCCGAGCAAGTCCGCGTCCCTCTCGTACTTCGGCCGTCTGATCTGGAACTTTGACAACCGTTACAGCTTCCAGGCCAACTTCCGCGCCGATGCGTTCGACTCCTCCAAGCTTCCCGCCTACAACCGCTGGGGCTACTTCCCGTCCTTCTCCGCGGGCTGGACGGTCAGCAACGAGCGCTTCTTCAAGGAGAACATCAACACCGATGTCTTCAATTTCCTCAAGCTCCGCGCTTCCTGGGGCCGCAACGGTAACATCTCCGTGCTGGGCGGCTATCCCTATGCGGCGACCATCAACAAGGGAACGTCCGCCTGGTATCAGTTCGACGTGGTGGACAACGGTGTCCAGTACGGCTCCGCTCCGAGCGGCCTTCCGAACACGAACCTGCGCTGGGAGAAGTCCGAGCAGTGGGACCTGGGTCTTGACGCCCGCCTGTTCAACAACCGCCTGACCTTCGGCGTGGACTACTTCAACAAGCAGACGAAGGACCTGCTGTTCTCCGTCTCCGTTCCGCCGGAGCTGGGTGTGAGCAGCACCATGGCCAACGGTGGTAACATCCTCAACACCGGTTTGGAATTCGAACTCGGCTGGAAGGACCAGATCGGCGATTTCGGCTACGCCGTGAACGCGAACTTCTCCTCCCTGCACAACGAAGTCGTCTCCCTCGCCGAGGGCGCCGCTCCGAGCTACCGCTCGGACGCTTCCTCCACGAACTACCAGATCCGTACCGCCTTCGAGCCCGGTTTCCCGGTGTGGTACCTGAACGGTTATATCTATGAAGGAATGGACGCCGAGGGCAATCCCCTGTACCGGAACAAGGCCGGCGAGGTCGTCGACCAGGTCAGCACCGATGACATGCAATACATCGGACAGGGCACGCCCAAATTCACCTATGGCATCAACGTGAACCTGAACTGGAGAGGCTTCGACCTCGCCATCTTCGGCGCCGGCGCCGGCGGAAACTCCATCCTCCCGGTCCTCCACCGTACCGGTTTCAAGAACAACCTGAAGTGGTACCTGGACAACTCCAACACGCCGGAGAACCCGAACGGCAAGCTGCCGCATCCGAGCAAGGTCGTCGGCAACTACATCTATTGGTCCTCCACGGCCAACCTGTTCAAGGGCGACTACTTCCGCATCAAGCAGCTGCAGCTGGGCTACACCCTGCCCGCCCGCATCACCCGCAAGGTCGCGATCTCGAACCTCCGCTTCTATGTGTCGCTCGACGACTTCTTCACCTTCACCAAGTATCCCGGCCTCGATCCTGAGACGGCTTCCACCAATAACACCACCGGCGCCGGCCTCGACTGGGGTTCCTACCCGACGATGCAGAAGCTCATCCTTGGTGTCAACCTGACCTTCTAATATGATTTGCGAAATGAAAAAGATCATCATCCCCATACTGGCAGGTTTCGCCCTTCTGGCCGCTTCCTGCGAAAAGTACCTCGAGATCCCTCAGAAGGGTGTCGTCAGTACGATTGAATACTATGCGTCCGATGAAGATGCCCAGGCGGCCCTCGTGAACATGTACGGCCAGTACATCGAGAATGTGGGCGGTACCGAAGGCATCGACAACCCGGAGCAGGTCATCCTGAACTATGCCGCGGACGACATCCTCGCCGCCGGCAAGAACTTCGAAGACCACGAACCTTTCCGCTGGTTCGACGAATTCAAGTATGACGCGGCGAACGGTACGCTCAACTCCGCTTACCAGCGTTACTACTTCTCCATCTATCACGCCAACCTGGTGATCTCCAACTTCACGACGGAGAACAGGAACGGCGTCGAGCCCAAGTGGACGAGCCCCTTCACCGAGCAGTGCGTCGCCGAGGCGCGCGTGATGCGTGCGTACCTCCACATGATGGTCGCCCTCATCTGGAACCAGCCGCCGCTGATGGACCGCATCTACGAAGGCGACGAGTTCCCGGTGAACGACAAGACCCAGGAAGAGATCCTGCAGTGGGTCATCGACGAGTGCGAAAAGGCCCTTGCCTCCGGCAAGCTGCCCAAGCGAAACGGCCCCTCCGACAAGAACAACACCGCCCGCATGAACGTCGGCTTCGCCCGCTTCATCGCCGGCAAGGCGGCCATGTTCAAGAACGATCCGGCCACGGCCCGCAAGTACCTGGGCGACCTGATCGATTCCAAGGACTACGAGCTGACTCCTACCGAAGACTACTGGACGAACTTCCATATGGTCGGCGACGGCAACTCCGAGAAGATCTTCGAGCCCAACCTCGTGGACAATCCCGCCATGTACGCCAGCCAGTGGGCGCGCTGGTCCTCTCCGCATATGCGTGACCGCTGGATGGTCGCCAATGTGTTCAACTGGCGTTCCAAGAGCCTCATCACCATTCCGGGCATCAGCAACACCGACGGCTGGGGCGGCGGCGCCGTCCAGGAAGACTTCGCCGAGAAGTTCGTCGCGCACGACGGCAATTCTGCCCGTCGCCGGGCCTGCTTCCTGACCGAGGAAGAGTTCCTCTGCGACCTGGAGTGGCCGAATTCCACTTATCCTGACAATAACGCTACGCGCGAGCAGCTGATGTCCGATCCGCTGCGCGGCCTGGCGGTGGGCGGTATGTTCAGCCACGGAAAGTACTTCCGCTGGAAGACGATGTCCTTCACGAAGCCCCCGAAGATTCTCACGGGCGGCAAGGAGTACCATCGTGACAACATCGCCGGTATGGGCGAGAACACCAACGAGTCCAACTTCTGGGTGGCCCGTTACGCCGAGGCGCTCCTTCTCTATGCGGAAGCCTGCATCGGCTCCTCCGACGAGGCCAAGGGTCTGAAGGCCCTGAACGACGTCCAGCGCCGTTCCGGTTCCGGCAAGATCTCCAGCTCGCTGACCTTCGAAGCCGTGATGGAAGAGAAGCAGTACGAGATGTGGTTCGAGAACTGCCGTTTCCTGGATCTCGTCCGCTGGAGCAAGCAGGGCAAGGTGAACCTGGACCAGATCTACAACAAGAACTATGGCGGTATCCACAAGCACGTTCCTACCGTGCACGACGAGTTCTCCGAGCCCGGTATGCCCGGCTTCGAGAAGTACCACAAGTTCTATACGACGTATGAGGCTGCTCCCGGCAATACCGATTTCGTCGTCGGCAAGCACGAGTACCTCCCGTTCCCGCGTGACGTCAAGACTGCGAACCCGTACCTGAAGGACGTCCTCGGTTGGGAATACCTGAACGGTGCGGCGCCTGCAGAGGGCGAATAGCACACTGTCCATCCTTAATCCGGGCCGGGGTGATACCCGACCCGGGTTCCAAACACAATACACTGCACCCATGAAGAAGCTCTTTCTTTCGATGGTTGCCGCGCTTACCGTACTGAACGCAACCGCACAAGACAAGAATTTCCATATCTTCCTCTGCTTCGGGCAGTCGAACATGGAGGGCAACGCCCGCATCGAGCCGCAGGATTCCGTGGGAGTTTCCGACAATTTCCTAAACCTGTCGGCCGTCAATTTCTCCGACAAGTCCCGCAAGATGGGCAAGTGGTACAAGGCTCTGCCGCCGCTGTGCCGCGAGAATACCGGATTGACGCCGGTCGATTATTTCGGCCGCACCCTGCTGGAGAACCTCCCGGAAGGGCACAAGGTGGGCATCGTGCATGTCGCCATCGGCGGCATCAGCATCGACGGCTTCCTGCCGGACCGGATCGACGAGTACGCGAAGACGGCTCCGGAGTGGATGAAGCCGATGCTGGCGGCCTACGACGGCCATCCGTACGACCGGCTCGTGGCGATGGGCAAGATTGCGAAGAAGAAGGGTGTCATCTCCGGCATCCTGATGCACCAGGGCGAGACGAACACCGGCGACCCGAAATGGCCGGCCGATGTGAAGACCGTCTATGAGAACCTCCTGAGAGACCTGAAACTGAACGCCGAGGATGTGCCGCTCCTCGTGGGTGAAGTGGTTGCGGCGGACCGCGGCGGCACCTGCGCCGCGCACAACGCCGTCATCGACACCATCGCCCGCGTGATTCCCACGGCGCACGTCATTCCCGCCGACGGCTGCCCGCAGAACTTCGATTTCCTGCACTTCACCGCCGCGGGCTACCGCGAGCTCGGCCGCCGCTACGCCGCGGAGATGCTCAAGATCTGGGGCATTCCGTACAAGCCCGCGCCGGGGGACTATCATTCCAACGCGATCGCCTCTCCGCTCGTGAGCATGGCGGGCGCCGTGACCTTCAACCTCCAGGCCCCCAACGCCCAGAAAGTGCTGCTATCCAGCCAGTTCCTGAAGGAGCCCGTGCCGATGGTCAAGGGCCGGAATGGCCTGTGGACGCTTACTGTCACCCCGGAAAAGCGTGATATCTACCCGTATAACTTCATCGTCGACGGCGTGTCCATCGCCGACCCCCTGAACAAGGACCTCTTCCCGAACGAGAACTTCAAGGCCTCGCTGGTGGAGATTCCGGCGGGCTTCGCCTTCGGCTTCGGCCGTCCGGGCGGCGCGCAGCGCCCGCCGCAGCAGGGCGTCCCGTACGGCGTCCGCGACGTGCCGCACGGCAAGATGCAGTACTGCCAGTACCGTTCCTCCGTCCTGAACGCCTGGCGTCCGCTCGTGGTCTATACGCCTGCCGGCTATGAGACTTCCGGCAAGAACTATCCCGTGTTCTACCTCGTCAGCGGCACCACCGACACCGAGGAGACCTGGTTCAAGGTGGGCAAGCTGAACACGATCCTGGACAACCTCATCGCCGACGGCAAGGCCGAGCCGATGATCGTCGTGATGCCGTACGGCAACATGGGCTCGACCCCGCAGCCCGCGTCGATGGCCGCGACGAAGATGTACGAGGTCTTCGCGAAGGAAATGACCGAATGCATCATGCCGTACGTGGAGCAGTCCTTCCGCACGGTGAACGACCGCGACCACCGCGCCATCGCGGGCTTCTCCCGCGGCGGCGGCCAGTCGCTGTTCACCGCCCTGCGCAACCCGGAGAAGTTCGCCTGGCTGGCCTCCTACAGCGCCTACCTCACGCCGGAGATGATGGACACCTGCTTCCCGCAGTACGGCGAGAATCCGGCCCTCATCAATGACCAGTTCAAGCTGGTCTGGTACGGCGTGGGCTCCGACGACTTCCTGTACAAGCAGGTCGTGGAGAACCGCGAGTACCTGGATAAGAAGGGCATCAAGCACGAGGATATGAACACGGATGGTGGTCATACCTGGATGAACGCCCGCGCTTACCTGAACGAAACGTTGCAAAAATTCTTCAAATGAAAAAGATACTGACCCTTACCCTGGCGCTGGCCGCCAGCCTTGTCGCGTTTGCGCAAACACCCGCTTCCACCAACGTCCCCACCAAGGAGTATCCCTGCGTGGATGCCGAGGGACGCGCCACCTTCCAGATTGCCGCGCCTACGGCGACGGACGTACAGGTGGACATCTGCAACAAGAAATATCCCCTCACGAAGGATGAGAAGGGGGTCTGGACCGGCACGACGGACCCGCTGGTGGTGGGCTTCCACTACTATGCGCTCCTGGTGGACGGCGTCCGCGTGAACGACCCCAACAGCGAGACCTTCTACGGCTGCAGCCAGCAGACGAGCGGCATCGAGATTCCCGAGAAGCCGGAAGTGGCCGCGTACTACACTTTCAACCCGGCCGTCCCGCACGGCCAGGTGCGCGAGTGCCAGTACTGGAGCGACATCGAGAAGGCGGTCCGCACCTGCTATGTCTATACTCCGGCCGAATATGAGCAGGGCACCAAGAAGTATCCGGTGCTGTACCTGCAGCACGGCATGGGCGAGGACGAGCGCGGCTGGCACGAGCAGGGCCACATGGCCAACATCATGGACAACAGCATCGCCGCCGGCAAGAGCGTCCCGATGATCGTGGTGATGGACTACGGCAACTGCGGCTACGGCTTCGGCGCCAAGAAGGGGGAGACCATGCAGAATTTCGGCGCCTCCTTCTATCCCATCCTCCTCGACGAGATCATCCCGTACATCGAGAAGACCTTCCGCGTGAAGGCGGACCGCGAGAACCGCGCGATGGCCGGCCTCTCCTGGGGCGGACACCAGACCTTCGACGTGGCCCTCACGAACCTGGACAAGTTCGCGTGGATGGGCACTTTCAGCGGCGCGATCTTCAATATGCCGGGCACCGATTTCAAGACCCTGTACGACGGCGCCTTCGCCGATGCCGCGAAGTTCAACAAGCAGGTCCATTACCTGTTTATGGGCATGGGCTCCGAGGAGAACTTCGGCGCGGACCGCTTCGTCAAGTCCCTGAACGACATCGGCATCAACGCGACGTACTACGAGTCCCCGGGCACCGCCCACGAGTGGCTCACCTGGCGCCGCTGCCTGAACGAATTCATTCCCCATATCTTCAAGAAATAAGCATCGTATGAAACGGTTCCTCCTCCCCATCGCCGCTCTGCTGCTTTCCTGCGGCCTCTTCGCCCAGAACCCCGTCATCAAGGGCCTGTACTCCGCCGACCCCACCGCCCGCGTCTTCAACGGGAAAGTGTACCTCTTCCCCTCGCACGACATCATCAGCCCGGTGGAGCCCGAGCGCAAATGGTTCTGCATGGAGGACTATCATGTCTTCTCCTCCGAGGACCTCGTGAACTGGACGGACCACGGCGTGATCCTGGACCAGAAAGACGTGCCTTGGGGCAATCCCCAGGGGTATTCGATGTGGGCGCCCGACTGCGTCGAGAAGGATGGCAAGTACTATTTCTATTTCCCGAACGCCTCCAAGGGCCGCGGCTTCGCGGTGGGCGTGGCCGTCGCGGACCGTCCCGAGGGACCGTACATTCCCGAACCGGAGCCCATCGAGGGCATCAACGGCATCGACCCCTGCGTGCTTCAGGCCTCCGACGGCAACGCTTACATCTTCTGGGGCAACGGCCGTTGCGCCAAGCTCGATCCCAGCATGAAGAAACTCGCTGACGACAACCCCAAGACGACCATGAAGTGGGGCAACCGCGAGATGGAAATGGTCGGCGTCAACTGCCTCCAGGGGCTGCCCAGCCGCCAGGCGGAGGGCCCCTTCGCCTTTGAAAAGGACGGCAACTTCTACCTGACCTATCCGTACGTGAAGGAGAACACCGAGGTGCTCGCCTATGCGATGAGCAAGAACCCGATGGGCCCCTACGAGTACAAGGGCATCATCATGGAGCGTTCCCAGAACGAGTGCTGGACGAACCATCATTCCATCGTGAACTACAAGGGCCAGTGGTATCTGTTCTATCACCACAACGACTATTCTCCGAACTTCGACAAGAACCGTTCGGTGCGCATCGACAAGATCTCCTTCCTCCCGGACGGCACCATCGAGCAGGTCACCCCGACCCTCCGCGGCGTGGGCGAGACCAAGGCCACGGACCACATCCAGATGGACCGCTACAGCGCCGTCTATCACTATGGCGTCTATGACGACTTGCTGGATGCGGCGAACCCGTTCGAGGGCTTCTACATCCACTTCGCCCGCGGAAACACCTGGGTCCGCTACGACGACATCAACTTCGGCGAGACTGCGCCGACCAAGGCCGTCTTCCGCATCCGCAGCGCCGCGCCGTCCAAGGTCTCTTTCCAGACCCGGGACGAAAAGATCGTCGGCACCTTCGACCTCCCGGCCTCCAAGGACTGGAAGGAGGTGGAGTTCCCGTTCGAGACCCCGCTCACGGGCAACCAGAACATCAAACTCATCGTGGACGAAGGCAAGGACCTTGACGTAGACTGGATCTCCTTCAAGTAAGTGGCGATGAACAAGCTCCTGCCAGCTCTGGCCGCGGGCCTTGTCCTCGCGTCCTGCAAGCCCGCCGTATCTCCCGGAGTGGCCATCTTCGAGAGTTTCCGGTACGAGGGCAGGGACGCCGTGTATGAGGCGCATCCGCTGCCCACGAAGGATGCGGTGTACAACCCCATCCTGCCGGGCTGGTATTCCGATCCGAGCTTCTGCTCGAACGGAGAGGGAGACTATTTCCTGGTCACGTCCACCTTCAGCTATTTCCCGGGCGTCCCGCTCTTCCACAGCCGCGACCTGGTGAACTGGAAGCAGGTCGGCCACGTCCTGGACCGCCCGTCGCAGCTGACGGGCCTCGGCCGCCAGCACACGAGCGGCGGCATCTATGCGCCGGACATCAAGTACAATCCGAAGAACCGGACGTACTATATGATCACCACGAACGTGGGCACGGGCAATTTCCTCGTGAAGACGCAGGACCCCTTCGGCGCGTGGTCGGAGCCGATCCTGCTGCCGCAGGTCCAGGGCATCGACCCGTCCCTGTTCTTCGACGACGACGGCACGGCCTACATCGTGAACAACGACGATGCGCCGGGCGGCAAGCCCGAGTATGACGGCCATCGCACGATCCGCATCGTGGAGTACGACGTGGAGAACGACTGCACGATCGGCGAGCGGAGAATCATCGTGAACAAGGGCGTGGACCCCGCCGCGAAGCCGATTTGGATCGAGGGCCCGCACCTGTACAAGATCGACGGGAAGTATTTCCTGATGTGCGCGGAAGGCGGCACCTCGGACCAGCATTCGGAGGTGGTCTTCCGGGCCGATTCCCCGATGGGAGAGTACAAGCCCTGGCACCGGAATCCCATCCTCACGCAGCGCCACCTCGCGGCCGACCGGCCGGTTCCGGTGACCTGCACGGGACACGCGGACATCGTGAAGACCCCGGACGGGGCCTGGTGGGGCGTTTTCCTGGGCTGCAGGCCCACGGAAAAGGGCTTCGAGAACCTGGGCCGGGAAACGTTCCTGCTGCCCGTGCGCTGGTCGGAAGACGGTTTCCCGTACTTCCTGGGAGGGGAGGAGACCGTTCCCGTTCTCGTCCGTGTTCCCGGCACCCGGGTGGAAGGAACGCCTTCCTTCGGCAACTTTGTCGTGGAGGATTCCTTTGACGGTGACAAGCTGGATATGGCGTGGATGACGCTCCGCGGCCCTGCGGACGGGCTCTATGCCTTGAAGGGCGGGGCGCTGGAACTGACCTGTTCCCCGATGCGCGCCACCCGGTTCGAGACGCCGGCCCTCCTCCTGCGCCGGCTGCAGCACCACGCTTTCTCCGCCTCCACGCGGATGCGCTTCGCCCCGGAAGGGAGCGAGGCGGCGGGCCTGCTCCTGTACAAGGACGAGCGGCACCAGTATTTCCTGAAAGTGTGCCTCGTGGACGGGGCGCCGGCCATCGCCCTCGAGCGGTCCGGCGAGACCCTCTCCAGCCAGGCCCTGCCGAAATCCTTCAACACCGTGGACCTGTGCATCGCCTCCGACGACGGACTCACTTTCCGTTTCGGCTATGCGGTGGACGGGAAGGAAATGCGGACGCTCCTCGCCAGTGTCGACGCTTCTTACCTCTCTACGGCCGTCGCGGGCGGTTTCACCGGAACCACCGTGGGCCCCTATGCCGTGAAATGATGTAACTGTTTTAAATCTTATAAACGCATGAAAAAAGCACTTTTGACTTTGGCGGCCCTCGCCGGTGCCCTGTGCCTGTATGCGCAGAATGCCGACGAACCGGTCTACGCCGACTCCTCGACCCAGCTCGAGAAGTACATGGTCCCCGCCACCGGGGATTTCGCCACCCCCGACAAGGATGGCTTCCTGGGCCGTTGGCTGCTGCTGGAACCCATCAGCAAGCCCAACCGCAGCAACACCGTCTTCACCGACAGCTACATCCGCGAGGCGTTCGCGGTCCCGTATTTCAAGGGCCAGCTCGGTGATGTCCTCCCCAAGGACGGTTCCAAGGTGAAGGTGACCGTCGAGTACCAGCCGCCCGTGGACATGTCCGCCGGCCGCCCCCGCATGCGTTTCGACGAGCCCGTCGTCTATGAGAAGAAGGACAAGAAGCTCCAGTGGCACGCCTTCGACAGCCAGCGCTACAACGTGAAGCTCTTCCGCTTCGCGACGAACCTGACCGAGGACCGTTACGGCGTCATTTTCTGGGCTGTGACCGTCGTGAACTGCCCGGAGGACATGCCGAACGTGCGTCTGTCCGTCGGCTCCAACTCCGCTTCGATGTGGTGGGTGAACGGCGAAGAGGCCGTCATCCTGTCCGGCGACCGCCGGATGGTGGCGGACGACGTCGCCTCCGAGCGCCTCACCCTCAAGAAGGGCCGCAACGTGATCTGGGGCGCCGTCATCAACGGCCCCGGTATGAGCGACTTCTGCTGCCGCTTCATCGACGAAGCCGGCAATCCCGTCAAGAACATCACCCTCAGCACGAAATAAGCCATGAAAAAGAATATCCTTCTCGCGGGCATTCTTGCCCTGGCCTGTGTCTCCGCAGCCGCCCAGGTGGGCGCTCCCTACATCCATGACCCGTCCACGATCCAGTTCTGCGACGGCAAGTATTACACCTTCGGCACCGGTGGCGGCGGCCTGATGTCCGCCGACGGCTGGACCTGGGAAAGCGGCGCGGTCCGTCCCGGCGGCGGCGCGGCCCCGGACGCCATCAAGATCGGTGACCGGTACCTCGTGGGCTACAGCGCCACGGGCGGCGGTCTCGGCGGCGGTCACGCCGGCCGGATCCTTACGATGTGGAACAAGACCCTGGACCCGAATTCCCCGGACTTCGCCTATACCGAGCCCATCGAAGTGGCGCATTCGGAGATGGATGAGGACTGCGACGCCATCGACATCGGCCTCCTGATGGATCCCGACGGCCGCCTGTTCTGCACCTACGGCACCTATTTCGGCAACATCCGGATGGTCGAGCTCGATCCCAAGACGGGTGCGCGTCTCCCCGGCAACAAGGCCGTGGACGTCGCGATCGACTGCGAGGCTTCCGTGATGATCTACAATGACGGCTGGTACTACCTGTTGGGAACCCACGGCACTTGCTGCGACGGAGTGAACTCCACGTACAACATCGTGTGCGGCCGTTCCCGCAAGCCCACGGGTCCGTTCCTGGACAATGTGGGCCGCGACATGCTGCGCGGCGGCGGCAAGATGGTCATCGCCGCCGAGGAGCGCCTGTTCGGCGCCGGGCACTTCGGCCGCTACATCGAGGAGCCGGGCGTGGAGAAGATGTCCCTGCACTTCGAGGCCGACCTGGACCGCAGCGGCCGCAGCGTCCTCGCCATCCGTCCGATCCTGTGGAAGAACGGCTGGCCGGAAGCCGGCGAGCTCTTCCAGGACGGCAACTACAAGATCCTGTCCCGCCGTCGCGGCTACGCGCTGGAGCTGACTGTGGACTTCGTCCGCGCCCAGGGCGGCATGCGGATGTTCGGCTTCGGCCGCGGCCAGGACCAGCCCGTCACCAAGCTCGAAGGCCAGAAGCTCGAGGAGGTCGCTCCCGACTGGCCGGCGGGCAACATCCCTGTGCGTATCAGCGACTACATGGCCCGTCCGCACCAGAAGTGGACGATCGAGGCCGTTCCCGAAGCGGGCGGCTTCCTCGGCGGCCCGTATGTCAAGATTGTGATCGAAGGCACCAACCGGGCCCTGGCGGCCGCCGAGGGCGCGACCCTCACCACCGTCGAGGAGTTCACCGGCGCGGCGAACCAGCTCTGGCGCATCGACCAGCTCATCGACGGCACCTACCGCATCATGCCCAAGGAAATCCCCGGCTGCGACCTGCCACTCTGTCTTGTTTCCGTGGCTGACAGCACCCCCGGTCTTGCAAAATTCGACTTCGGGAACGATAATTGCAAGTGGGATTTAAAAAAGCATTGATCGATGAAAAGACTTCTTATGTCCCTTACCCTTACCCTCGGAGCCCTCGGCCTGTTCGCGCAGCCGACGGGCTTCGGCGGTTTCCAGATGCCCAAGGTGGACGTCCGCTGCTCCCAGAAGATCGCGGACGTGGATTATGCCGGTGACGGCCAGGTGTATCACAAGCTGGACATCTACCTTCCGAAGGTGGAGAAAGCCACGTATCCCGTGGTGATCCATATCTACGGAAGCGCCTGGTTCTCCAATAATTCCAAAGGAATGGCGGACCTCGGCACCATCGTGAACGCCCTGCTGGACGCGGGCTACGCCGTGGTGTGCCCGAACCACCGTTCCTCGATGGACGCCAAGTTCCCGGCCCAGATTCACGACATCAAGGGCGTGGTCCGCTTCGTCAAGGCCAACGCCGCGAAGTACAAGTTCGACCCGTCCTTCGTGGCGGTGTCGGGCTTCTCCTCCGGCGGTCACCTGGCGTCGCTCGCCGCCACGTCCAGCAACCAGCCCCAGCTGGAAGGCAACGTGGGCGGCAACCTGCAGTGCTCCAGCGCGGTCGACGCGGCCTGCGACTGGTCCGGTCCCGTGGACCTGAACTATATGAGCTGCGGCGCCCGGGAGGACACCTGGAACCACGCGCCCGAAGAGGCTGTGATGGGCTTCCCCTTCAAGGGCAATGAAGAGGCCTTCAAATACCTGAACGCCACGACCTACATCGGCCCGGACGACCCGCCCGTGTGCATCTTCCACGGCACGGCGGACAACGTGGTCCCCAGCTGCCAGGCCCCGCACTTCTACGGCCTGCTGCAGGACGCCCGCGTGGACAGCGAACTCCACCTGGTGGAGGGCGGCGGCCACGGCATGAACATGTACACGGAAGAGACCCTCTCCGCGATGGTCGCCTTCCTGAACCGCATCAAGGCGGAGAAAGACATCGCCAAGTAGCTGATCCGCAGTATTTTAACGAAAGAGAGGTGCACCGCCCGGTGCACCTCTCTTTGTATAAGTCA
The DNA here is from genome assembly GCA_017429205.1 of Bacteroidales bacterium. The sequence continues at coordinate 25,152 of JAFRPH010000018.1, read as the reverse complement.
TTGTGAATCTTACTCTTGGCTGCGGCGCCAGGCGAAATACTCGTCCAGGACTTTGAGGGCCGCTTCGGAGGGGACGGGGGCGGCGTGGCAGCCGTCGCCCGTGAGGACCATCGTTTGCGGTTCGCTGTTCACGAAGCGCGGCCAGGCGGGGAGGCCTTCGCCGTTCGGGTCTCCGGTCTTGGCGAAGTTCGTCCAGTAGTCCATCATCCAGCCGGAGAGGGCCATGTCGGTGGGCTGCACCTCTTCCGGATTGCCGAAGACATAGGCCACATCCTGTCCATGCGGGGAGCCCTGGCCGTAGCGCGGGGAGTCCGCCGGGTAGTCGGGATGCTGGTCGAAGTAGTAGAGCCAGACACGGCCCTTGCCCGTCTGCTCCTGCAGGCGCGCCCAGGCCCAGGTCTGCCAGCCGAAGGCGGCGTCGCGGGTGAGGTCGCGGGCGGTCTTGCCCACCTTGCCGTCGGCCTCCACCGGATAGGCGGCGAGGAGGGCGTCGGCATAGTCCTCGTAGCGGGCGCGCACCTGGTCCTCGTGGCTGCCGCCGCCGAAGGAGAAGCCGAAGCTCAGGCCTTCGTCGGAGTTGTAGCCGATGAGGACGTCGACATCATTGTACTTTCCGGCCTCGTACAACTTGTACTGGTCGTCCGGAATCACGTAGCCGTCGGTAACGGGCCAGCCGCCGGAGCCGCCGAAGCCGCCCATCACGGACTTGACATCGGCCGCGCGCAGCTGCTCCAGCGTATAGTCGTCGCCGAAGGCCCCGCGGGCCCAGGCCGCATTGGCTTCCTGGGCGACGGCGAGCGTCTGCATATTCTCGCCGGGATAAGACTGTGGGTTGGTGGGGCCGAAGGAGCCGCCGCTCTGGGAGATGGCCCTCCGGAAGAGGCCCTTCGCCACCGGCGAGGCGCACAGCATGCTCACGGAGATGCCGCCGGCGGACTCGCCGAAGATGGTCACGTTGTCCGGGTCGCCGCCGAACTTCGCGATGTTGTCCTTCACCCACTGCAGGCCGGCGATCTGGTCCAGCAGGCCGTAGTTGCCGCTCACCCCGTTCGGATTCTCCGCCGACAGTTCGGGCAGCGACAGGAAGCCGAGCTTGCCCACGCGGTAGGCGACGCTCACGAGGATCACGCCCTTGCGGGCCAGCAGCGCGCCGTCATAGTAGGACGTGGCGCCGCCGGCGAAGCCGCCGCCGTAGATCCAGACCATCACCGGGAGCTTTTCCTTCGGGCTCTTGGCCGGGGTCCATACGTTCAGGTACAGGCAGTCCTCGCTGCAGCCTTCGCCGTTGCCCTGCATCGGGTTGGGAGCGAATTCCTTGCATTCCTTGACGCCGTCCCACGCCACGACGGGCTGGGGCGCCTTCCAGCGCAGCTCGCCCACGGGCGGCGCGGCGAAGGGAATGCCTTTGTAAACAGTCATGTCTTCCAGGACGGTGCCCTGGATGGTGCCGCCGGTCACTTTCACCTGGCCGGGCACGGTGGCGCACGCCCACAGGCCGAGCGCGGCCGCCACGATCAAAACCATCTGTTTCATAGTCTATTTGAATAGCATTTGTACGAATTCGTGCAGGGACTTGCGCCAGGGCTGCCACTCGTGGCCGCCGGGCCAGGCCGTGAAATGGACCTTCGCCCCTGCGGCCTTCAGGGCCTCGGCCGCCTTGCGGGTGTGCTCGATGCGGGGATCGCCCAGGCCGCAGGACATGTAGAACACGTCGTGGGCCGCGTTGAAGGCGGCAGGATCGGCCAGGAGCTCCGGAAGCTGGCTCTCCACGGAGAACGGCGCATAGGCGCCCGGACCCACGCCGCCGAACATCCCGGAAGAGAAAATGCCGATGGAGGAGAACACCTCCGGATGCTTCAGGCCGATGGACCAGGACTGCCCGCCGCCGAACGACAGGCCGGCCATCGCCCGGTGCTTGGGGTCGGAGAGCGTCCGGTAGCGGCTGTCCACCATCGGGATGGTCTCTTCCAGCAGGATCTTCGCAAAATCGCCCGCCTGCCCGTAGTCCATCACGACGAGCATCGGCTCGCACTTGCCCTCGGCGAGGAGGTTGTCCAGGATGATGTCCGTCTTGCCCTGGAAGGTCCAGCCGGTCTCGTCCTCGCCGCCGCCGTGCTGCAGGTACAGCACCGGATAGCGCTTGCGAGGATTGCTGTCATACTCGGCCGGGACATAGACCCAGGCGGTGCGCCAGGTCTTCAGGGAAGGGGACCAATAGCGTTCCAGGCGCACGTCGCCCCGCGGCACGTCCTTGTCCAGGTAGAAATCGACGCCCGCCTCGGGAATGTCGATGGCGCTGGCGTCCGTTCCGGTCCCGAAATAGTGCTTGCTGGCCGGATCGCTCGCGCGGAAACCGTCCACGACGAGGAAATAGTAGTGGAAACCGGGCTCCAGCGGATCTGTGGTGACGCGCCAGGGGCCTTCGCCCTCGCGGACCATCGGATACACCTTGCCGCAGATGTCCACGCCCACTTCCCGCGCCTGCGGGGCCGTCACCTGGAAGGAGACGCTGAGGTCGTCGTTGATCTTCGGAGCGCCCCGCCGGGCCGGCTGGGCGGACAGCGCCGCAGCGCACAGCAGCAGCGCGAAAGCAAGAAATGAACGCTTCATATCCTTTGTTTCTGTTTTATTTCCACATCCGCCACCAGTCCCAGCGGAAACCGCCTTCCTTGAACACGAAATAGACGTCGTGCACGCCCGCGGCGCCCTGCAGGCGGCAGACGGCCTCGCGGAAGCCGGCCTTGCCGGGCTTCGCGATCAGCGTGCCGGCGAGCGGGCCGTCGACGGCGTCCAGGCGCACTTCGATCGTCGCGGGACCTTCGACGCAGGCCATGAACTTGCTGGCGCCCTTGCCGAAATCGACGCCCTTCAAGAGCAGGTGCTCGCCTTCGTCAATGTCCCGCAGGACGATGCCGCGGCCTTCCACGACGTCGGTCTTGAGGCCGTAGCCCCAGGCCATCGTCTCGGCTTCCACCTTTCGGAAGGGATTGAAGGCCTCCACCTGCTCCACGACGTTGTCCAGCCAGTACGGGACCTTGCGGATGGAGCCGTCGGGCTCGTAGTACATCGGCGCGACGGAAACGCTCCGCTGCTCCGCGTGCTTGAAGGTCTCCAGGTGATGCAGGTCGTAGTTGAGGCCGAACACGTAGGACTGGCCCTTGTACTCGATGATGCCGGGATGGTTGCCCCGGGTGCGCCAGGTGCGGTCCATAATCGCGCCCATCGACTTCCAAGGCCCGACGGGGGAGTCGCTCATCGCATACCCGATGCCCTCCGGGCAGCAGGTGGACGCGAACGCGAGGTAATACTTCCCGTTGTGCTTGTAGAACCACGGCCCTTCCTGGTACGTGTCGATGGGATACTCGATCCGGTGGATCTCGCCATCGACGGAGATCATATCCTCGTTCAGCCGGCACCAGTACACGTGCGGGTTGCCCCAGTACATATAGGCCTGGCCGTCGTCATCGACGAACACGGACGGGTCGATGTCCTCCCAGTGCTCCTTCTGCCATACGAGCGGCTTCCCGATCGGGTCCTTGAAGGGGCCGAAGGGCGAATCCGCGACCAGCACGCCGATGCCGTGCCCGTGGATGGGGCAGTACATGTAGAACTTGCCGTTCCGCTCCACGACGCACTCGGCCCAGGCGCCGTTCTTGCCGTCGTACCACTCGAAGCTGTCCAGCGAGGCCACGGCTCCGTGGTCCGTCCAATTGACCATGTCGGTGGAGGTATAGAGGAGCCAGTCGAACATCTGGAAGCCCTTCGCGCCGTCCTCGTCGTGCGTGGTGTACAGGTACACGGTGCCGTCGTAGACCATCGGCGCCGGGTCGGCGGTGAATTTGGTCTGGATGATGGGCATGTTCAGATGGTGGTTGAACACCCACCAGTCCAGGTCGAAGAGTTCCTCGTCGCCACCGCGGAACATCAGGTACAGGTCGTGCACGCCCTTTGCGCGGGGGGAGACGGAGGCCTTGACCAGCATGTTCTCGCCATTGACGGGAACGGAGGCGACGGGCCGGCCGCCCAGCTCGTCCAGGTAGAAATCGACGGTGCCGGGATTCTTGAAATTGAGCATCTCCAGCGATACGAGGACGGCGGGCTCGTCGCCGAAATCGACATTCCGGACCTTGAGCCAGTCGCCGTTGTGGACGGAGGTCACCCAGTGGCGCTCGCCGGCGGTGCGGTCCGTCTTGAGCCCATAGGAGGCGGCCATCGTCTCGGCCTGGGTCATCACATAGGGATTCAGGGTCTGGAGCGGCTCCACGCCCTTTTCCGTGAAGGGGATGAAGGGGATGGAACCATCGGCTCCGAAGGTGAATTCCTCCACGCAGGTGGACCGGCGGAAGCCGCCGCCGTTGGGCAGCTTGCCGTTGTGGTAGAACATATAGTCGTGCCCGCGGAAGGTGATGTTGCCGCCGTGGATGGTGAAGCTGTTCTCCGCCTCGTCCATGATCCGGCCGCGGTAGGTCCAGGGTCCGTGGATGGACTTCGCCGTGGAGTAGGCCATATGCTCCGGCACGCCGCCGGCGGGATACGACAGGTAGTAGGTGCCGTTCCGTTTCATCAGCCAGGGGCCTTCCTCGTAGCCCACCATCATCTTCTCCTTGCCGCCGTCGGACCAGTCCGGTTTCATCGATTCAGGACCGAAGCAGGCGGGATCGTGGAAGCCGGGGACTTCCATCCAGCCGTCCGGGAAGGAGATCATGTCGTCTCCCAGGCGGCCGTACCAGCAGCCCTTGTTGCCCCAGAACAGCCACGGCGTGCCATCATCATCGATGAAGACGGTCGGGTCGATGAACGAGAATCCCCTCGCGAGCGGGCCGCCGATGGCGTCGGTGTAAGGCCCTTCGGGCCGGTCCGCGACCGCCACGGCGAGGGCGTCGCCCCGCGTCGCCGCCTCGGTCAGGCACACGTACCAGTACCATTTCCCGTTCCGCTCCACGGCCTGCGAAGCCCAGGCGCGGTCGCCCTGGAAGGCCCACGGGAACGTGGCCGTGGACACGGGCGCGCCGAGATAGGTCCAGTTCACCATGTCCTCCGTGCTGTACAGCAGCCAATCCTTCATCTTGAAGTATACGGCATCATCCTCGTCGTGGTCCACGAACAGGTACACCTTGTCCCCGTGCACGTAGGGCGCCGGGTCGGGCGTGAAAGAGGTGCCGATGATGGGATTCTGCGCCAAAAGGGGCAGGAAGGCGATGATAGCCAGAGAGAAAGAGAGGATCCGCTTCATGCTATTGGTTATTTTTACAAATATAGCAAATTTAATTGCTATTTGGTAGGCATCTTATGGAAAACTCCCTGGTGCGGATGCAACAGGGAGTTTTGTATAAATGATTGATATGTAGTAGGTTAAGTAGCTCGCGGAAACTAGTAGGTCCACTGATGGAACCAGTCGAAGTCCGCCGTGCCCCCCTCTCCAAGGGTGTTGAAGTGGTAAAGAGCGCTCCGGTAGCCGGTAAAGTAGTCCAGCGTGAAGCGCATAGGAAGCTTGTAGTCGGCGGCGATCCATTCCTTTCCGTCGGTGGACCAGCTGAAGATGGCGGTGTCGGCCTCCTCGCCTTCTTCCTGCGGGGTGAAGACGTAGTTGATGCGCATCCACAGGCCGTCGCCCACCAGCGGGATGACGGCGAGGTCTTCGTCGATGTTCTCGAAGACGGGCCTGCCGTCCGCGCCGCGGGAGAAGGATCGGCCGTTCCGGTGCACGACGATGAACCGCTCGCCGTCCGCATCGACACGGACGCCGACGCGGGCGTTGCCGCTCTGGAACGCGGCGAGCCCCGCCTCGTCGCCGGGCTTCATCCCGGAGGCGTCCAGGTAAGTCTCGCTGATGCAGCGGGGGCCGACAGTGCGCTGGGTGAGGGTGCCGCGGGCGTCGGCGAGGCCGGTGGCCAGCGCGGCGCGCAGCCGCAGCCAGCCCGGCCGCTCGGTGAGCGACCAGCCTTCCGGCGCCTTGTGGTTCCACTGCCAGACGAGGGCGAGCTTGTCGCCGTCGAACTCGTCATTGTCCCAGACATAGTCGCGGCCCTGCGCCGGCAGGTTCACGGTCACTTCCTCCAGCGGGACGCCGTTCTCGCCCATCATCGGCCAGCCGTCCACCCAGGTGACGGGCTGGAGGCAGGGGATGCGGCCGACGGCGCCGTGGTCCTGGAATTGGACCGCGTACCAGTCGCCGAACTGCGTCTCGACGATCGGACCCTGCGCGATGCCGTCGCCGCGGCCGCCCAGGGTGCCCTGCAGGACGACCTTGGACTCGTACGGCCCATGGATGTCCTTGCTGCGCCAGATGGTGGCCGTCCGGGGCTTGTCCCGCGGCCAGTCGATCTCCAGCACGTAGTAGTAATCGCCGATGTGGTAGAAGTGCGCGCCTTCCGCCCGGAGGTTCCAGCCCTCGCGTGGGGACTCGATGACGACCTCGGCCTCCGCGCCGGCCTTGACGGCGCTGCCGTCCGGCTCGAGCTCCACGAGGTTCAGGTCGCCGTTGCCCCAGACGACCCACAGGCGGCCGTCGTCGAACAGCAGGGAGGCGTCGTGCATGAAGTAACCCTCGATCACGTTCCGTTCCCACGGACCGTTCACGATGTCCTTCGTGCGGTACATGTACGTCTTCTGCTGGTCGTTTGCGACGAACAGGGCGTAGTAGGTGCCGTCGTGGTACCGGAGCGTCGTCGCCCATTGGCCTTTGCCATAGGCGTTGCGGCCGTCCCGGAGGTTGTAGATGTCATCGTCCTCGATGACGTCGTAGATGTAGCTCACAATCTCCCAATGCACGAGGTCGCGGGAGTGCATGATGGGCGCGCCCGGGCAGAAGTACATCGTGGTGGACACCATGTAGTAGTCTTCCCCCACGCGGATGATGTCCGGATCGGGAATGTCCGTGTAGGTCAGCGGATTCACGGCCACCTGTTCCTTCGGTGACGCCGTGCAGCCTGCCGCGAGGACGAGACAGGCTGCAAGCAGTAAGAGACTGTTTTTCATTGTATTACTGGATTTCAAGAACGACGACGGAGGCGGCGGGCAGGGTGAGTTTCACGCCCTTGCCGGTGGCCTTTGCGCCGGTGAAGGCGACGGGGGCGACGGCCGGGGCCTTGCCGAACTCGTTGTACGCGTTGATCTTGTCGGCCTTCAGGATCTCGCCGGTGACGGTCTTCGGCTTCAGGGAGTCGAAGGCGAGCTCCACGGTGACGGGCTTGTCCAGGTACGGGTTCGCGAGGGAGACATGCAGCTTGCCGGCGGCGTCGCGGGAGACGCAGGCGCTGAAGTCGTCCATGATCCGGCCCTCGGCGGAGACGATGTTGCCGGTCTGGTAGTCGGAGGGCACATACGTCGCGTTCTGATGGACATTGAACATCCGGAAGACGTGATAGGTCGGGGTGAGGACCATCTTCTCGCCGTCGGTGAGGACCATCGCCTGCAGGACGTTCACGATCTGGGCGATGTTCGCCATCTTCAGGCGGTCGGTGTGCTTCTGGAAGATGTTGAGGTTCAGGGCCGCGACCATCGCGTCGCGCATCGTGTTCTGCTGGAACAGCCAGCCGGGGTTGGTGCCGGGCTCCACGTCGAACCAGGTGCCCCACTCGTCCAGGATGAGGGCGACCTTCTTGTCCGGGTCGTAGGCGTCCATGATGGCGAAGTGGTTCTTCAGGACCTCCTCGATCTCGCAGGTCTTCGCGAGGACGTTGTAGTACTCCTCGGTGGTGAACTGCGTCGCGGAGCCCTTGCTGCCCGTCCAGCCCTTGCAGGTGTAGTAGTGCAGGGACAGGGCGTCCATCTTCGTGCGGGCGTTCTGCATCATCACCTTCGTCCAGTTGTAGTCGTAGTCGGAAGCGCCGCAGGCCACCTTGTACAGGCGGTTGCCGCTGTAGTTGCGGGCGTAGAGGGCGTAGCGCTTGTACACGTCGGAGTAGTAGTCCGCGGTCATGTCGCCGCCGCAGCCCCAGCTTTCGTTGCCGACGCCCAGGTACTTGACCTTCCAGGGCTCCTTGCGGCCGTTCTTGGCGCGGAGCTCGGCCATCGACCCTTCCTTGGCGGTCATGTATTCGACCCACTTGGCCAGCTCCTCGACGGTGCCGGAACCCACGTTGCCGCTGATGTAAGGCTCGATGCCCAGCATCTCGCAGAGGTTCAGGAACTCGTGGGTGCCGAAGGAGTTGTCCTCCACCGTGCTGCCCCAGTTGTTGTTCACGAGCTTCTTGCGATTCTCCTGCGGGCCGATGCCGTCCATCCAGTGGTACTCGTCGCCGAAGCAGCCGCCCGGCCAGCGCAGCACGGGCACTTTCAGGGCCTTGAAGGCCTCCAGCACGTCCGTGCGGTACCCGTTCACATTCGGGATGGAGGAGTCCTTGCCCACCCAGATGCCCTCGTAGATGCACTTTCCGAGGTGCTCGGAGAACTGGCCGTAGATTTCGGCCGGGATGACCGGCTGGTCCTTCGCCGTCTCGTGGACGGAAACCTTGACCTGCGCCGTGGCGGTCAGGGCGGCGGCAAGCGCCGCTATGAGGGTCAGTGTCTTCTTTATCATAATCATTATCAAGTTATTAGTCTCTGTACGCAAAAATAGTCGTTTTCTCGCGTATCGGGTATGAAAAATGGTTCATTTGTTATGAAGAACAAACCAATTCCCCGGGAAAGAAGGTCAGTTGACCTTCTTTCCCCACCAGGTGGCGTCCAGGGACTTCTCCGTGCCGGCGTACACGATGGTCGCCTTGCGGGGTGCGGCTTCCCAGTCGGCCTCGCGGGCGACGACCACGACCACTTTCGGGCCGGAGGCGGGCGCAAGCGTCAGATACTGGGTGCTCTCGTCGAAGGTCCAGGTGCCGGTGAGCGCGCCGCTCATCTGGCCGCCGGCGGCGAGCGTCAGCGTCTGGGCGGTGTCCATCACGCCCTGCTGGTACGTGAGGTTGATGTGCTCCCAGGTGCCGGCGATCTCGGCGGAGGTCACCTTGGTGTTGTCCAGGCCCGCATAGCGCTCCGGAAGGGCGATCGGCCACAGGTCGTTGAGGCTGTCGGCGGAGGAAGGGCACCAGACGATGCGGCGGATATGGCCCATCATCAGGGCGTTGGAGCTCTCGTTGCCGTTCACACCGGCCGGGAGGCGGCCCTGCGAGGCGTAGAACCAGTCCCCGGTGCCGTCCTGCTGGAAGATGCCGCAGTGGGAGATGCCCACCCAGCCGTCGCCTTGCGAGAACTTGTACGGATGGGTCACGATGGGATAGGCCACGCCGCCGGCGGTGATGTCGGTCCCCTTGATGTCCACGTACGGGCCTTCGATCTTGGAGCTGCGGGCCACGCGGGTGTTGTAGGGGATGTCCAGGCCGTCATAGGCCATGAACAGGTAGTAGTAGCCGTTGTTGAAGATGATTTCCGGAGCCTCGCTGCCCTGCCAGTGCGACCAGGTGCCGGTCGGGACGCGGGTGGCGATGCGGACGCCGTAGCGGGACTGGAGGTCGGCGACGTCGCCGTCGGCCCACGGATTGCCGAGGGTGTTCACGGGCTTGCCGGTGGCGGGATTGATCTCCAGGAGCGCGAAGCCGCTGTGCCAGGAGCCGTAGATGAGCCAGTGCTTGCCGTCGGGGGCGACGATGTAGGTCGGGTCGATGGCGTTGTAGTAGAAGTAGGCGTTGCCGTAGTCGCCGCCAGCGCTGGCGCGGCCCCAGTCGCCCGCGGCCTTGGCCGTGGAGGAGCACACGACGAAGCCCTTGTCCTCCCAGGCTTCCGGGTTGGACGGGTCGGTGGTCTCGGCCATGCCGATGAAGGCGCGCTCGGTCCAGCTGCCGTCGAAATTGGTGCCGCCGGTCTTGATCATGTTGTCCACCACGATGCTGTAGTACATCCGGAGCTTGCCGTCCACCACGCGGATGACCGGCGCCCAGTACCCGTACACGGGGTTCTCGATGGCGGGCAGGTCCATCCGGCCGCGGATGTTGTTCAGGGAGTCCTTCACCCACGCCGGGGCGGTGCTCATCGGCCCGTACACGTGCGTCCAGTTCACGAGGTCCTTGGAGCGCTTGCCCTGATACTGGCGGCCGATGGTGGCCTTGTCGTGCTCGTTTCCGTACGAGGCGGAGGTGCCGAACATATAGTAGTAACCGTCATAGTAGGCGACGGAGGGGTCGTGGACGTTGGCCAGGTTCCAGTTCGGGTGGAAATCCCAGTTGGCGATGGGAGAGTAGTCGTCGGCGTACGTCGGGATGCCGTTCTCCACGGCGCCTTCGTAGTCTTCCTTGGTCATGATGCCCACGCCGTTGTCCTTGGTGCAGGAGGCGGCAGCCAGGAGGCCGCAGAGGGCCGCTGCGATATAGATTCTGTTTTTCATGATCCTTCTTCGTTTCTTAGTTCAGGGACGTCACCGGCCGGATGGGCCAGGAAGGCGTGTTGGACGTGTTGGTATTGGCCGAATTCCCATGCAGTTTGGGGTTCTCGTTGAGCGTGCCCTGGAAGATCGGGAAATACTCGTGGCCCTCGCGGAAATAGGAGGTGTAGGAGTCGTCGGTGCAGGGAATGCCGGAGCCGGCGTTCTTGGCGGCGAGGTTCTCGGTCGTGACGGGCACGGGATTCTCCTTGTCGTACTTCTCGAACAGGTAGCGGCTGTGCTCGGCGATCTGGTGCAGGCGGTCGGTGTTGTAGAAGAAGCCCCAGCGGATGAGGTCGATGCCGCGGCCGTTCTCCAGACCGAACTCCTTCGGACGCTCGACGTTGGCGATCTGCTCGAAGAGTTTGTTGGCGTTGCCGGCGTAGGCGGAGAGCTGCAGCGGGGCGAGGGCGGCGCGGGTGCGGACCGCATTGATCCAGTCGATGGCCTGCTGGGTGGGGCCGCTCACCTCGTTCTCGCACTCGGCGGCGCGGAGGAGGACGTCGGCATAGCGCATCAGACGGATGTTGATGCCGCAGTGCAGGCCGGTGACGACGCTGCCGTACAGGCCGGTGCGGGCGTTGGTCCATTTGGCCACGGGGATGCCGCCGTTGTCATTGTTGGTGCGGAGAATCCCCTTGTTGGCGTCGGTGATGACCACCTGGTACGCCTCGTTCTTGCGCGGGTCGCCGTTCGGGTAGGCGGCCGTCGCCACGCCCGTGTAGGTGTTGTACTCGGCCTCGTAGGAGAGGACCGTCCAATACAGGCGGGGATCCAGGCGGCCGTCGGTGCAACGCTCGGCCTTGTACAGGTTGTAGAGCCAGTTGCTCACCGCGACGTCGCTCCAGCCGCCGAAGTTGCCGGGACCGAAGTTGGCTTCGAGGGCGTGGCCCTGCGTGGCGTTGGAAGAGATGTTCACCGGGGTCCATTCCTCGTCGGCGCCGCCGGTTCCGTAGTCCATGAACTGGACCTCGAACAGGCTCTCGACATTGTTCTCGTCGGCGGTGCCTTCGCGGAAGTTGGCGCCATAGTCGGCGACCAACTCATAGTGGCCGTAGCGTTCGTTGCCACCGTCTGCGGAATTCAGGAGGTCCTTCAGGACGGCGAGGGCGTCGCTGTACTTGTGGCGGAACATCAGCACGCGGGCATAGTAGCCGGCGGCGGCGCCGCAGGTGGCGCGGCCCTTGGCCCACTCACCGCCGATGTCGCGCTTGGGCAGGAGGGTCATCGCCTCGGTGAGGTCCTTCTCCACCTGGTCCAGGATCTCGTCCTGGGGCACGTTCTCGGAGTAGATGGTCTCCAGGGAGCCGTACTGGGCGTAGTCCGTGAACAGCGGAACGGTCTGGTAATAGGTGGCCAGCGTGTAGTAGGCGAGGGCGCGGAGGAACAGCGCCTCGCCGCGCATCCGCTTGTAGCTTTCCTTGAGGTTCTCCTCCTCGCCGGTGATTTTGGAGAGGACGAAGTTGCAGCGGTTCACCACGTGGAAGCAGTCGCGCCAGATCCACTGGTCGGTGACGTCGATGGTGCCCGGGGAATTCAGGTGGTCGGCCGGGAGGTACCAGGCGTTCTGGGGGTTCCAGGCCTCGTCGCCGCGGACGACGTCGTGCATATAGCCCACGCGGGCGAAGGTGCCCTCCAGGCGGATGCGGTTGTAGCAGGCGATCACGGCCTCCTGGAGGTCGGACTCGGTATTGCCGAAGTCGTAGGTGGTCTGGTTGTTCACGTTCTTCACGGCCAGCTGCTTGTCGCAGGAGACGAAAGCGGCGAGGACGCAGAGGGAAGCCAGGATGTACGATATCTTTTTCATAATCTCAAGCATTTAGAAGGACAGGTTCACGCCCAGCATGAAGGTCATCGGGGCCGGATACGAGCAGTAGTTGAAGCCCGGGGTGAAGACGCCGCCGGCGAAGTCGATGTTGTAGCCGCGGTAGGCGGTGAGGGTGTAGAGGTTCTGGCCCGACAGATAGACGCGGGCGCTGGAAAGGAACGCATCCTCGAACCACTTCGAAGGGAAGTTGTAGCCGAGTTCGACGTTCGCGATCTTCCAGTAGGCGCCGTTCTGCAGGAACCGGGAGCTGAAGAAGTCGTTGTTCACGGTGCCGTCGGCGCTGTTCGCCACGCGCGGCACGGTGGTGTTCGGGTTCTCCGGCGTCCAGGCGTTCACGAGGTCCACGCTCTTGTTGTTGATGCCGTAGGAGCTGTGCAGGGCCTGGTCCACATAGTCCACGAGCTTGTGGCCCGCGGCGCCGTAGGTGGACAGGGTGAGGTCGATGTTCTTGTACTCGAAGCGGGCGCTCAGGCCGAAGGTGACCTTGGGCATGCCGCTGCCGAGGAAGGTGCGGTCGTCGGCCGTGATCTGGCCGTCGTTGTTGAGGTCGCGGTAGGCCACGTCGCCGGGGTGGGCGCCGTTCTGGATCACGAAGTCGCCGTTCTCGTTGATGTGGTGGTCGATCTCGTACTGGTTCTGGAAGATGCCCTCGTAGACATAGCCGTAGAAGCGGCCCACTTCCTCGCCCACGATGGTGCGGCACATCGCATCGTCCCGGGAGACGGTGCCCATGCCCAGGGAGGTCACGACGTTCTTCGGGAACGTGACGTTGCCGGAGAGGTCGTACTTGAATTCGCGGCTGTAGTTGCGGTAGCTGGCGCTTAGTTCGACACCGGAGTTCACCATCGTGGCGGCGTTCATCGTCACGCTGCCGTTGGTGGCGCCGGCCTCGGCCGGGACCGGGACGGAGTACAGCAGGTCCTCGGAGACGTTGCGGTAGTAGTCCGCATTGAACTCGAAGGCGCCGCCGAACATGGAGAAGTCCATACCGATGTCCAGGGACTTCTTCTTCTCCCAGCGGATGAACTCGTTCACGTAGTTGGAGATGGCCGAGCCGGTGACCTTCTGGCCGCCGAAGCTGTAGGTGTAGTTGCCGCGGGCCATCGTGTCCATGAAGGCGTAGTCGCCGATGTTCTCGTTACCCAGGATACCGTAGCTGGCGCGGAATTTCAGGAGGCTCACCAGCTGGGGATCCACGCTGAAGAAGGGCTCCTTGTCCACTCTCCAACCCACGGAGAAGGACGGGAACCAGTCGTAGCGGTTCACGCTCAGGCGGGAGGAACCGTCCCGGCGGACCGTGGCCTGGAACAGGTAGCGGCTGTCGTAGTCGTAATTGACACGGCCGATGAGGGAGGCCAGCACGTGCTCGCTCTCGTAGGAGCTGGCGTCGCGGTCGGTGGCGTTGCCCACCTGGAGGTAGTACGGCTCCGGCATGTTGTTGCCCCAGCCCGCGAGGGTGTGGTACCGCTCCCGCTGGAAGGTCATGCCCACCACGGTGTTCAGGTGATGGTTGCCCATCTTTCCGTCATAGGTGAGGTAGTTCTCCACCAGGAAGTCGGAGTAGTTGTTGTAGTTCTCGCTCAGGCGCTCGTTGCTCTTGGCCAGGTAGTTGGCGTTCGAGAGGATGAAGGCCGGCAGGAAGGTGAAGCCCTTCACGAAGGAGCGGCTGTAGGAGAGGTTCAGGTTGTAGTCCAGCTTGTGGTTGTCGCTCTTCACGCCCACCATGCCCAGCAGGTCCACCGTGGCGGAGCCGGTGGCGACCACGCGGTCCACCGTCGACTTGCGCTGGATGAGGGTGTTGTACAGCAGCGGGTTGGCGATACGGATGTCGCCGTGGATGGCGTCATAGTAGGTGCCGAACCCGTAGGCGTCGTAGGAGTAGTCGGAGGCGGCGCCCACGACCCGGTCCAGGAACCAGGTGCTCGCGTCATAGGCCTTGATGGTCGGCGGGATGAACAGGGTCGTCGCCATGATCGGGTACTGGGTGCCGTACAGGCCCTGGACGTACTCGTTGGCGTTGGAGGAGGACATGTTGTCCTGGTCGGAGTGGGAATAGACGATGCCGGTGCGGAGCTTGACGAACTTCACGTCCATCGTGTTGTTCACACGGGCGGTGAAGCGGTCGAAGTTCGGGCCCGCGCCCACGAGGGTGCCCTTCTGGCTGAAGTAGTCGAGGCCCACGTTGAAGGTGCTGTTCTCGCCGCCGCCGGAGAGGTTCACGTTGTGGTTCTGGCGGATACCGGTCTTGAACATCTCCTTGAACCAGTCGGTGTTGTTGGTGGCGGGATCGAGGTAGCTCTCGGAACCCTTCACGTAGCCGGCGGGAACCTTGTCGCCGAGGCCGTTGTTCTCGTAGGACATCCGGATGTAGTCGCCGTACTGGGCGGCGTCCATCACGTCGTACACGCCCTTGCGGATCTGGTCCACGCCCGCGTAGCCGCGGTATTCCACGCGGATGGGCTGGTTCTTCTTGCCGTTCTTGGTGGTGATGATCACGACGCCGTTCGCCGCGCGGGAACCGTAGATGGCGGCCGCGGAGGCGTCCTTGAGGACCTGGATGGTCTCGATGTCGTTCGGGGAGAAGTCGCGGATGGTGGTGCCCATCGGCACACCGTCGATCACGTACAGCGGGCTGGTGTCGCCGAAGGAGCCGATACCGCGGATGCGGACGGCCGGGTCGGCGCCCGGCTGGCCGTCGGACGTGATCTGCACGCCGGCGACCTTGCCCTCCAGCATCGAGGAGATGTTGGAGTGGGAGACCTTCTTCATCTCGTCGGCGTCGACGATGGCGACCGAACCGGTCAGGTCCACCTTCTTCTGGGAGCCGTAACCCACCACGACCACCTGGTCCAGGAGCGTGGTCTCGGTCTTCATCGTGATGGTCCCGAGGTTGCCGTTCGGGCCGACGGTGATCTCCACCGTCTGGAAGCCCACGGAGATGAACTGGAGGACGGAGCCTTCCGGCACCGTGAGGACGAAGTTGCCGTCCAAGTCGGCCGTGGTGCCGGTCGTGGTGTCCTTCACCACGATGCCGGCGCCCAGCAGGGGTTCGCCGAGCTCGTCCACGACGGTGCCCGTGACGGTCACGTTGTTCTGCGCGAAGGCTGCATAGCCGCCGTCCCTGCCGCTGAAAGCGGCCGGAGCGAGAGCCAGGAGGGCGCAAAGGAATATCGTATTAAACAGGTTTTTCATATCGGAAGGCGGTTATCAGTCGAAATCAAGGTAGGAGGCTTCGGTGACGAAGGCGAACTGCACGTCGGCGCTGTCCACCGTGATGTTGTCATAGTACTGGAAGTGGGTTTCGCCGTTGGCGTAGACCACGTAGTAGCGGACGGAGGCCTTGCCGTTGCCGCTGTTGGCGACGGTCACGGTGACGTGGGAGCCTTCGATGTTGGCGGCGAAGCCGTCCCAGGTCCAGTTGCTGGCGAGGATCCAGCCCAGCTCGGCGAGACCTTCGTTGGTGTTGGTCGCGTACAGCCAGCCGAAGTGGTCCATGCGGACGACGCCGTACTCGGTTCCATTCGCCTTGCGGACGATGGTGCAGGGGCTCTGGTGGTTCAGCTGCGCGAGCGAATGGACCTCCATGCCGACGCTCAGGCTTTCGCCGGCGGCGACGGTCCAGTCCTTGGAGAAGGTGCTCCACCAGGCGTTGCTGAAGTCGTCGGCGCCCACGCGGGCGGCCTGCTTCTCCTGGTCGCTGGCGGCGATGGTGAGGGCGCCCTGGGCGGTCAGCGGCTCGCCGCCGGCCGGGGTGTAGGTCACCGTGAAGGCGTCGGCGTAGGTGCCGGGCGTGGCGTCATAGACCACCTTGTCACCCGTGAAATTGACGGTATAGCCGCCCGGAAGGGTGATTTCCTCGCCGTTGGCGCGGGTGGCCTTCACGACGACGTTCTCGGGGGAGAGGGTGACGACCTTCGTCCCGCCCACGACCTTGGCCGTGGCGCCGGCGGAGAGGCTCACGATCTTGGTGGGATCCTCCGGATCGGGATCCGGGGTGGTGTAATCGTCGGGCACGAGGACCGCGTAGCAGTTGTCCACGGTGCAGGAGAGGTACACATCGTCCGGATCGTTGATGGCGATGTTCTTGTACAGCTGGAAGTGCTCCTCGCCGTTGGCCCAGAGGACGTCGTAGCGGACGACG
This sequence comes from Bacteroidales bacterium, assembly GCA_017429205.1. Next base: position 8,832 of record JAFRPH010000018.1, on the reverse strand, counting down.
GCGTTGTCGCCGTTGTTGGTGGCCGTGATGGTGACGTGGGCGTTGGTGAGCATCGGGAGGAAGGAATCCCAGTTCCAGTCGCTCTCCTTGTTCTCGTCGGCATTGACGAAGGTGGAACCCCAGCCGAAGTTGTCGATGCGGACCACGGCATACTCGCCGGCGCCGCCGAGCGCGAGGTCGCCCTTGCGGAGGATGGCTACGGGCGCCTGCCAGTTGAATTCCGCGACGGAATAGACGTCCATCTCGAAGGAGACGCTTTCACCCTGCGGGACCTTCCGGTCGGGCGCGAAGTAGGCCCACCAGGCGGAGTTCAGCTCAGGAACGCCCAGGGCGAGGCCGCCCTTGACGAGGTTGATGCGGGTGGTGGCGGTGACGGGCTTGGAACCGGGCTTGTAGGTGAAGGTCACGTCCTGCTCACCCTCCACGAGGGCGATCGGGGAGACGGTCACGTCGTCCAGGGTGAGGTCCACGGTGGTGCCGCCCTGATAGGTCGCCTGCAGCTGGATGCCGTACGGACGGAAGTCCAGGCCGGTGTTGTCGTAGAAATAATACGTATTGTGCGAAGGCGCCTGCGTGATCTGCAGACTCTCCAGGTCGGCCACCAGCTCGAAGTTGTAGTAGCCGGCGGCGGCCTCGGTGAGGACGCCCTTCTTGGAGCGGCTGTAGGTCACGACCACGGTCTTGTTGCCGGGCGTGGTGAGATCCGGTTCGGTGATGCTCACGGCTTCCTTGTCCACCGTCATCGAGGATTCGTCCTTGAAGAAGACGGTCACGACGGAATTGCCCCACCAGTCGATTTCCTCCGGGTTCTCGCTGTAGTTCACGGCCTTGGGAGACTCTGTGATGACGAGGTAGTCCGGGTCGGAGTCCGGGATGATCGGGTAGTCGGAAGTGGAGAGGAAAGCGCTCTCGAGCACGAAGTGGTCGTGGTCGGCCACCAGGAAGGCGTTGATGTCGTCCACGAAGGAGACGGCCTGGCTGTAGGTCTCGGTGATCACCGTGCCGTCCGTCGCAGTGGCGACCGCCTTGATGTAGGCGGTACCCTCGCTGGCATGGTCCACGGTCATCTCCACCTCGGCGCCGTTCATCTTGGCGCGGAAGTTCTCCCACCAGGCGTCACCGTCGGGCGCGACGCCGTCCATGTCCAGGGAAACGCCGGTGTTGGAGCCGTTGTCTCCGCTGCCCCATTTCCACATGTCGGAGCGGAGGACGAAATACTCGGCATAACCGTCGCCGCCGCGCTCTTTCGCGTTCGTGACGGCGAGAACCCAGTTCTGGTAGTTGGCCTCTCCGAGGGAGTAGTTCTTGAATTTGAGGACGAGTTTCTTCGCCACCGGAATGGTGAAGTACTGGCTGAAGTCCGCCCACCAGCCGGAATTGTTGTCTTCCTGGCCGACAACGGCGGGGGAGATTTCAATCGGCACGGCATCGTCGGGGACGACGTTCTGGGCCTCCTTCTCCGCCTTGTAGGCGGCGATCTTCTCGGCCAGGTCGTCCGGAGCGTCGATGGTGTAGGGCTCGAGGCCCGTGCAACCCACCGAAACCACCGCCGTGAAGGCCGTGGCGATGAGCGCCTTGAGCATCAAATCTCTGGTTTTCATAATGTGGTTGTTGGTTGATTTATTGAGGTATATATAATTGCTCACAGTTGGATGGAGGGCCAGCCGTTCCGGTCCCAGACCAGCGTCCGGGCGAGGAGGACGGCGTTGTAGCCGGTTTCGCGGTCGTAGGCGTGGAAGAGCATTTTCTCGCATTCCTTCGTGGATACCACGGCGCAGTGACCCACGCCGGGGTAGCGATCGTTTCCGCTTGCGACGACGGTGCCGCCGCCTTGCATCAGGGGCGTGCCGGCGGCATCGACATAGGGGCCGGTCACCTTGTCAGAACGGCCCACCACTACTTTATAGGTGCTCTTCGGGCCCCTGCAGCAGAGGTCGTAGGAGACGAACAGATAGTACCAGTCCCCGTGCCGGACGATGAACGGGGCTTCCACGGCGCCGTTGCCGGGGTCGAAGTCCTTGCCGCGGGGATCGGCCTTGATGGCGTCGTCGGTCTCGGAGGTGTCCTCGGCCGTCCCTTCCGGGCGTCGGCAGAGGGGAAACCATTCCTGGGGTTCCGCGACGCGGGTGAGGGACGCGTCCAGGCGGACGAGCTTGATGCCGCCCCAGAAGGAGCCGAAGCTCATCCAGCCGGTCCCGTCCGTGTCGATGAAGACGTTCGGGTCGATGGCGTTCCAGTTGTCGCGGCCCGCGACGGAACGGACGACGCAGCCTTTGTCTTCCCAGCGGTAGTCCGGGGAGGACGGGTCCAGGGTGCGGTTGGTCGCGACGCCGATGGCCGAGTCGTTCTTCCCGAAGGAAGAGCAGGAGTAGTACAGGTAATAGGTGCCCTCGTGGTAGAGGATGTCCGGGGCCCAGGTGTGTCCGTGGTAGCCCGGAACGGTGTCCAGGGCCCACTGCGGCGGGGTGTCGAAGACTCTTCCGGCGGGCTCCCAGGACTTGAGGTCTTGCGAAGTGAGGACGCTGATGCCGAACCCGGTGCTGAACAGATACCAGGTTTCTCCGCAGCGGACGGCGACGGGATCGTGGGCGGCGGGTTGGAGCGGATCGAAGGCAGGTTGACGGCGGACACCCTGGGCCGAAGCGGCCAGAATGAGGAAAAAGGTGCCGAAAAAGGCGGTCAAATGTTTCAGCGTCATCGATTGTAATGGTTAACCGATGGCAAAATTAGGCACTTTCCGGGTGCCTGTGGTGTACAAACAGACCTAAAAGGTGGATTTTTGAACACTAGTCCTCGGCCAGGTTGCTGGGCGGGAAACCGAACTCCTTGGTGAAGCATCGGCTGAAATACTTCGGGTCGTTGAATCCGACCTCGTAGGCGATTTCGGAAATGTTGAGCGTCTTGTTCTCCCGGTTGGAGCGGAGCATTTCCCGGGCGACCGACAGGCGGTACGTCCGGATGAACTGGGCGACAGGTTGGCCGAAGGCCTCCTGGAGGCGTTTGTTGAGGAGGGTCTTGCTCATTCCCATCGCGGCGCAGAGAGCGGGCACGTCCAGGTCGGGATCCTTGTACAGGGAACGGACCGTCTGGAGGACTTTGTCCGCGAACGGGTCTTCCGACTGCGCCTGCGGCGCCGCAAGAAGCCGCCGGCCGGCCAGCTCTTCGTTCTGGTGCCGCAGGACGACGTTCTGGCGGGCGAGTTCCTCGGCCTTCTGCTCCACGAGCTTTTTCTGCTCCCGGATTTCGCGGGTCCTTTCATCCACCTTCCGCTGGAGCAGCTCCTGCCGCCGGACGAGCGCCCGGGTGCGCCAGGTGAGTCCGGCATAGGCGGCTGCGGCCGCGGCCGCGACCGCGAGGAGGATGAACCACCAGGTCTTGTAGAAGAACGGCCGGACGTCCACTGACAGGTACAGGGTCTTCTCCGCGTCGCCGTTGCGGGGAATCGCCCGGACGGCGAAGCGGTAGTCTCCATGGGGCAGCGTGGAGTAGGCGGCGTCGTGCCGGTCCCCGGACAGGCGGGTCCAGCCTTTCTCGAAGCCTTCCAGCCGGTATTCATAGGTGTATTGGCGGCGGGCGGCCGGGCTCAGGACGGCGAACTGGAAGAGTATGTTCCGGTCCCGCTCGTGCAACCGGACACGTTCCAGGTAGGGATTGCGGAGATGCTTGTCGCCGATCCGCACGTCCGTCAGGCGGAGCGGGCCGTCCATCGTCCGGGCGACCGTCCGGGTCGGGTCGATGGCGGAGAGCCCTTCCACCTGGCCGAAATAGAGCAGGCCGTCGGTGCCCCGGCAGGCGTTGTTCCAATGGAACTGCGTGCTGGCGAGCCCGTCTTCGCGGAAGTAGGGCGTGATGCGTCCGTTTGTCGGGTCCAGGACGTTCAGGCCGTGTTCCGTGCTGATCCAGATATGTCCCGCCGCATCTTCCGCCAGTCCGCGGATGCGGTCGTTGGACAGGCCGTCCCGGGTGGAATAGCCTTTGAAGGCGATGTGCTCCTCGCCGACCCGGGTGCCGCAATAGACGCCGCCCCCGTTGCTGCCCAGCCAGAGGCGGCCGTCGGTGGCTTCGATGATGCAGCAGATCATTTCCCGGACGCCGGATTCGGGCGCGTCCAGCTTGAAGGCGTACAGGGTGGCGGGGAAGCGGCCGTCGTCGGTGCGCCTTTTCAGGTCGAAGGCGTACAGGCCCTCGCGGCAGCCGATCCAAAGTTTCCGGGTGGAGTCCAGGCACGAGCCGATGCACCCGCTCGCCTGTTCTTCAAGCGCGGGCGTGAGTACGCGCGTCGTGAAATCATAGAAAAAGACGCCGCGATTGGAGCCGATCCAAAGCAGGCCGCTTTCCGGGTCGTAGTCCAGGGAGCCGATGAAGTCCAGGCGGGTGTCGCCCGGCAGGAGATGTTCCAGGACGCGGTAAGGTTTCCGGGTGGAGACGAGGTCGATGCCGCCGCCCCAGGTCCCGACGAGCATCCGCTCCTGGGGAAGCAGGCAGAATTCGCTCACGCTGTTGTGGCAGAGGCCGCCCCGTTCGCGGGTGAGGTGGCCGAATTCCTGGCTTCCGGCTTCCCGGACGCTCAGGCCGCCTTCCACCGTCCCCACCCAGAGCCGGCCGTCCGGCTCCTGGAGGACGGCGTTCACCGCCCCGGCGGCCAGGGACTGCGGATGCTGCTCGTCGTGCCGGAAGTTGTTGACGGATAGTTGTTTGGGGATGAATGTCTGCAGCCCGGTGGTCTCCGTGCCCAGGAGAATCTGGTCGCCATTGACCTTGATGCAGTTGATGACTTCGCCGCCGATCCGCTCGAAATCGTCCGTGACGGGATTGAACAGGTTCAGCCCGTGCAGCGAGACGGCGACGGTCTCCCCGGTTCCCGTCCGGGCGAGGCCGGTGATGAAATTCTGGGTGAGGGACCGCGGATTCCGGGGATCGTGGGCATACCGCTTCCATTCCCCGGTCCGTCGGTTGACGAAATACAGGCCGTTTTCCGTCGAGATCCAGAGACCTTGCCCGGCAGGCAGGAAATCGGACAGGTAGGTCTGCTCCCCGAGCTGGAGGCCCGGGAGGACCGGTTCGGCCTGCAGGCCGCCGGCGGATCCCGATCCAATCTTGTACAGCCGGCCTTGGAGCGCCGCCCACACGGTGCCGTCCCCGTCGACATCCTCGAAGACGAAATTGGTGGGCGAGAGCCCCTCGTGGGTGAATTCGAGCACGTCGAGGACGGCGCCCCCGTTATCGAAGGAAACGCGGACCAGCGTCTTTCCGGTCTTGAACCAGAGGTTTCCCGCCGCATCCAGCGTCAGGAAAGAGCAGAGCCGGCCGCCGTATGGTTCCAGGGCGGGATGCGGCAGCGGAATGCGGTCCAGCGTCCCGAGGTCCAGGAGGTCCAGCCCGCCTTCCGAGGCGATCCACAGCCGGTGGAAACGGTCTTCGCAGACATTGCGGATGAAATTGCTCTGGAGAGGGACGGCGGAGGTGGCGCCGAATGTGAGGAGGTCGTATCCGTCGAACCGGCACAGTCCGCCGCCGGAAGTGGCCAGCCACAGGAAGCCGGCGTCGTCCAGGCAGACATCGTCGATGAAGTTGCAGGGGAGGCCGTTCTCCATCGACAGGGTGCTCATCAGGTAGCCGTCCTCGAACCGGTCCTGGGCCAGGACCGGAAAGAGCGACAATCCGAGTTGGAGCGCGAGGGCGACCCCGCAAGATTTTACACCTCTTAAGTTCATTTGTCCACCTTTCGGCTTCCAAACTTACTTATTTTTGCGTAAATTTGAAAATCCAACGCTAATTTCGACCCATTTATGACCCGGAAACAACTCCTTCTCACGGCGGCGGCCCTCCTTGTCGGAGCGGTCTCCTTCGCGCAGGTCCACCGCATGGACATCGACCTCAAGAAGGTCGGCGCGCCCATCCAGCCCACGATGTACGGCATCTTCTTCGAGGACATCAACTACGCGGCCGACGGCGGCCTGTACGCCGAGCTCGTGAAAAACCGTTCCTTCGAGTTTCCGAACGACCCGCTCCAGGGTTGGAAAGCCTTCGGAAAGGTGGAAGTGTGGAACGACGGCCCGTTCGAGCGCTGCCCGCACTATGTCCGCCTCGTCGATCCCGGCCATCGGGACAAGTGGACCGGCCTGGACAACGAGGGATTTTTCGGCATCGGCGTGAAGGGCGGGGAGACCTACCGCTTCACGGTCTGGGCCCGCGTCCCGGACGGCGGCGCCTCCGATCTCCGCATCGAGCTGGTGAACACCGCGTCGATGGGCGAGAACCAGTTCGTCTGCCAGGAGCCCCTCAGGGTCGTCGGCAAGGACTGGAAGCAGTATGAGGTGATCCTGAAGCCCGATACGACGCTGGAGAAGGCGGTCCTTCGCATCTTCCTCGTGGGCGCCCGCAATGCCGTGGACCTCGAGCACGTGTCCCTGTTTCCGACGGACACCTGGATGGGCCATCGCAACGGCATGCGGAAGGACCTGGCGCAGGCCCTCGCGGACCTCAAGCCCGGCATTTTCCGCTTCCCCGGCGGCTGCATCGTGGAGGGAACGGATCTCCCGACCCGCTACAACTGGAAGAACACCGTGGGCCCGGTCGAGAACCGGCCCATCAACGAGAACCGTTGGGAATACACCTTCCCGCACCGTTTCTATCCGGACTATTACCAGAGCTACGGCCTCGGTTTCTTCGAGTTCTTCCAGCTTTCGGAGGAAATCGGCAGCGAACCGCTTCCCATCCTGAGCTGCGGCCTCGCCTGCCAGTTCCAGAATGACGACCCGTCGGCCCATTGCCCGGTGGACGAACTCCAGCCCTTCATCCAGGACGCCCTCGACCTCATCGAGTTCGCGAACGGTCCCGTGACCTCCACCTGGGGCAAGGTCCGCGCCGACATGGGCCATCCGGACCCCTTCAACCTCAAGTTCATCGGCATCGGCAACGAGCAGTGGGATCCGATCTATCCCGAGCACCTGGAGCCCTTCGTGAAGGCCATCCGCGCCGCGTATCCCGACATCAAGATTGTCGGTTCCAGCGGCCCGAACTCCGAGGGCGACCAGTTCGACTATCTCTGGCCCGAGATGAAGCGCCTGGGCGCCGACCTCGTGGACGAGCATTTCTACCGTCCGGAGACCTGGTTCCTGGCCCAGGGCGCCCGCTATGACAACTACGACCGCAAGGGTCCGAAAGTGTTCGCCGGCGAGTATGCCTGCCACGGGGCCGGCCGGAAGTTCAACCATTTCCACGCCTCCCTCCTGGAAGCGGCCTTCATGACCACCATCGAGCGCAACGCCGACATCGTGCATATGGCCACCTACGCCCCGCTGTTCGCCCACGTCGAGGGCTGGCAGTGGCGTCCGGACCTCATCTGGTTCGACAACCTCCGCTCGATGCGCACCGCCAGCTGGCACGTCCAGCAGCTGTACGGCCAGTACAAGGGCCAGAACGTGCTGACGCTCAAGATGAACGGTGTGAACGTCACCGGCGCCGAAGGCCAGGACGGCCTCTTCGCCAGCGCCGTGAAGGACGGGGACAAGGTCTATGTGAAGGTGATCAACACCTCCGAGAAGCCGCAGGACGTGGAATTCGCGTTCAGCGGTCTCAAGAAGAAAGAGATCGTGAAGGCGGTGGAGCGTGTCAACTTCACCTCCGGCCTCCTCTACGAGGACAACACCCTGGACGATCCCGCCCGCATCGCGCCGGTCAAGGCCGCCTTCGCCGGCGAGGGCAAGACCCTCACCGCGACAGTCCCGCCGCAGTGCTTCACGGTCTTTATTGTGGAAAGATAATCCGTCATTCCCGGCTTGACCGGGAATCTATTCCGCGTCGACCCACCGGATCGACGGGTCGCGGCGCCACCAGGTAAGCTGGCGCTTGGCGTAGTGGCGGGTGTTGCGCTGGATGAGACGGATCGTCTCCTCCAAGTTGTGCTTCCCGTCGAAATACTCGAACATTTCGCGGTAGCCCACCGTCTGGAGGGCTGGAAGGTCGCGGTACGGGAGGAGACTCCGGGCTTCGGCTTCCAGCCCTTCGTCCATCATTTTCAGCACGCGGGCGTCTATGCGCGCGTAAAGTTCCTCCCGAGGACGCTGGAGGCCGATTTTCTCGATCTCGAACTCCCGTTCCTTGAAACTCCGGGTCTTGAAGGAGGAGAAGGGCTGCCCGGTGTACAGGCACACCTCCAGGGCGCGGATGACCCGCTGCCCGTTGGAGAGGTCGATCTCGTCGTACGTGACGGGGTCCAGCTCCTTGAGCTGGTCCGCCAGCACTTCCACGCCTTCGTCGCGGAGGCACTCCATCAGGTGCTCGCGCAGCATCATGGGCACTTCGGGGAAGTCGTCCAGGCCGTAGCAGAGGGCGTCGATGTACAGCATCGAGCCGCCGGTGACCACGAGCGTCTCGTGGCCTTCGGCGAAGAGGCGGCCGATGAGCTCGAGGGCTTCCGCCTCGTACATCCCGGCGGTGTAATTGACCGCGACGGAGCGGTCCTGGATGAAATAATGACGCACCCGCGCGAGCTGTTCCCCGGAGGGAACGGCCGTGCCGATGCGCATTTCCTTGTAAAACTGGCGGGAATCGCAGGAGATGACGGGACTTCCGTACTCCAGCGCCTTCTCGATGCTGTAGTCGGTCTTGCCGACGGCAGTCGGGCCGAGGATCACCAGGAGCCGCCTGCCCATCCGCTATTCGTTCTCGTCGTAGATTTCCTTGCCGTCCTCGTCGTCGTCCGCTTCCTCGTCGTCCTCGTCTTCGAAGTCCTCGTCGTCGTCGAATTCCACGCCGCCCTTGTTCTCACCGGGGAGGTGGCGCTGCTCGTCCGGCAGGTCCTCGTAGGCGACGTAACCGTTCTCGAAT
>JAFRPH010000079.1 GCA_017429205.1 Bacteroidales bacterium | reverse complement strand
TCGGGTAAGGCTGAGAGCATAGCCTGGCATTCCATCAAAAACCTGACAATTCCCCAAGAATTATTTAACGGGACGGCCCCGAAGGAGTCCAGAGGGCGATCGGAAAGCCCTCTGGTGCGCCCGCAGGCGCATTCCCTCACCAACGGAATCTCCCTAACTAAACGTGAAGAACCAATCATTTGGGAGAGGGTTTCATCCCTGCGGATATGACCGGGGACTTTCCGATCGGTCCGGGGCTGCGGCGGTCCGCCTCCCCGTTGACATCCCGCCCCGCATCCGCTATCATGGAGGCGGAGAAACGCATGTTTCGGAGGAGGTTCTGCGATGAAACACGGGTTCGTTTGCCGGATGGCGCTGCTGCTCTGCCTGCTGATGCTCCTGCCCCTCGCCGCGGCCGCGACGCAGGAGGCCGCGGAGGAGACCGTCGAATACACGACCGGCGGCGCGGTCTACCGGGTGTGGGCCGGATGGACCCGGGTCACGGAGGACGGCGCGGACTGCTATTACCGGGAGAGCGCGGACAACGCCCTCGCCGGGTATCTCGCCGTGGCGGAGACCGACGCGGGGTCAAACGCCGTGACGGAGGAGCTCCTGCGGCTCACCGCGGCGGAGATGCTGCGCCAGTACGGCGCGAAGGACCGCGAGCCCGTCTCCGGCGAGCTGGCCGGGCACGCCGGGCTTTGGTTCACCTGTCCCCTCTCCGGCGCGGAGGGCTCCGCGGCCTGCTTCCTCTGCGCGGACGGCGGGAAGATCCTCTGCATGACCCTGATCATGGAGAAGATCCCGGAGGAGGACGCCCTCGCCAGGCTCACGGAGACCGTCGCGACCCTGCGATTTGCGGCGCGGGAATGACGGCATCGGTCTTCCTCCGCAAAAAAAGGCTTGACATCGGCGGGCAAGTGTGCTATCCTGCATCTGTTCAAGCAGAGGCTTGCCCGTCTCTCACCTTGTGTGGCTCGCGCCGCCGGGTTCCATGGCAGTATTCTCAGAGAAATCTGGAAGATGCTTCAGAGCGACGGGTTCCGACCCGCCGCTCTTTCTTTCCGGGAAGAGGACGACGGAGACAGTCATTCCCCACCGACGAGTTTGGAGGTGCATGGACATCGCTTTCGAGCTGATGATCAACGATGAAATCCGCGACCGGGAGGTGCGCCTGATCGATGAGAACGGCGTACAGCTTGGCGTGATGCTCACCGTCAAGGCGCAGGCCCTGGCGGAGGAGCGCGGTCTGGACCTGGCGGCCATTCAGCCGAACGCGCGTCCGCCGGTGTGCAAGCTGCTGGACTACGACAAGTATCGCTACGAGCAGTCCAGACGCGAGCGCGACAATCGCAAGAATCAGCGGGTCGTGGAGATCAAGGAAGTGCAGCTGTCTGCCACCATCGCGGAGAACGATGTGCAGACCAAGGCCAAGGCGGCCATCAAGTTCCTTGAGAACGGCGACAAGGTGCGCGTATCCATCCGCTTCCGCGGCCGTCAGATCACCCACAGCGAGATCGGCCTGAAGGTCATGCAGGATTTCGCCGAGCGGTGCAGCGAGGTCAGCGCGGTGGAACGCCGGCCCCTGATGGACGGCCGCAACATGATCATGATCCTGGCTCCCAAGGCCGCGAAAGCCTCCTTCGCCGAGAAGAAGGCCGCCCGGGAGAAGGCTGCCTCCGAAAAGCCGGAGTCGCAGGAATAAACCGTGAATCCCGCCCGACGAGGGCGAGCTTCCCAAAACAGGAAGGAGGACCCATCCATGCCGAAACAGAAATCGCACCGCGGTGCCGCCAAGCGCTTCTTCTTCAGCAAGAGCGGCAAGGTCCAGCACAAGCAGATGAATGCGAATCACCAGGTTCGCCTGAAGACCACCAAGCGCACCCGTCACCTTCGCAATGACGGCGTCGTGGACAACGCGGCCGAGGCCCGGACGATCCACAAGCTGCTGCCCTACAAATAAGCCCTTTGGCCGAAGAGGAGGAATTGAACCATGGCTCGTATCAAGAGAGCTGTCAACGCTCAGAAGAAAAAGCGCAAGGTCATGAAACTGGCCAAGGGCTACTGGGGTGCCAAATCCAAGCAGTACCGGGCCGCTACCGAGCAGGTGCGCCGCTCCCTGCGCTATGCCTACAAGGGCCGCAAGCTGCGCAAGCGTGACTTCCGCCGCCTGTGGATCACCCGTATCAACGCCGCTGCCCGCCTGAGCGGCATGAGCTACTCCACGTTCGTGAACGGTCTGAAGAAGGCCAACATCACCGTGAACCGCAAGATGCTCGCCGATCTGGCCGTCAACGACGCCGCCGCCTTCGCCAAGCTGGTGGAGCTGGCCAAGAACGCCTGATGACAGCCGCGTAACCGCCCCCGGGATGATCACCCGCCGGGCGGTTTTCTGATGCTCCGGCGGGCGAGATCCGTCCAAACTCTGGTTCTTCACAGAAAGTTAGGGAAAGCATATGGGGGGTTCGCGCTCTGCGGAGCGCGCCAGGGGCTTTCCGATCGCCCCTGGACCCTTCGGGGCCGCCTCTTTCTTGTCAGTTGTCGGGTAAGGCTGAGAGCATAGCCTGGCATTCCATCAAAAACCTGACAATTCCCCAAGAATTATTTAACGGGACGGCCCCGAAGGAGTCCAGAGGATTCGGAGCGCCCGGAAAACTGTCCGGGGGACAGTTTTCAGCGGAGAATGGGCGGCAGCCCCGGACCGATCGGAAAGCCCTCTGGTGCGCCCGCAGG
>JAFRPH010000017.1 GCA_017429205.1 Bacteroidales bacterium | reverse complement strand
TACGGCCGAAGCAAGCCCGGAAAACCGGCCATCGTCAACTATTTCTATCACGAAGAAATACGCCTGAACAACAAATAGGGGCTGCGTTTTCTTTTTCCGTGTCTGGAAGGTTTGAAGGAGATGGACGAAAGCGATTCAAATGCCGATTTATCTAAACAAGCACACGAATTCTACGGCACAATATCAAACCGGGCGATTTCATGTGTGTTCAAAAAATCTAAGAGGCGGCTCCTTTAAGAAGCATTCATATCCAGCTGAATACCAAGTAGATACATCTCTCGAAAATCATCAAAATTGGTTCGATAATTGTCCCATTGCCCGTACGAAACCCTGCCCAGCCTCGCTGGCCGAGCGGTTTCGTACACGGGCGGGGGGACTCCGTCTGTTCACCGTTACCCCTCCCCTAAATCCCCTCCCTCGGGGAGGGGACTCGGCGGCAGAAGCCGCCGTTCGCCTACAGGCGAAGTCGCTGCGCTCCGAAGGCGCTTCGATTCAGCGTTTGAGCAGTGCCAGGGCCGTGTTTTTCGTGCGGCTCGCCGAGGTCTGCGGGCAACTGTTTTGTAATTCATTGATTGACTGTATATTACAATTATTCAATCCTCAGACCCATCTTTTTTCTGGCAGGTCTGCGGATATGCATTTTTGAATCGTTTGGTTATCAGTTAGTTACAATTCGACCATCCGCAAACCTCTGGTAAACCTATTTCAGGACAAGGGCGGAACGGTATTTGAAGCAATTGGAGTGTTTCATTCTCATTTAGCATGATTCGTCGTGTCATAACAGCGGTTTTGCTCTTTCCTTTGGTCAACGTCATTTGTCATGGGCAAGTAAATGACAGTATCCCACCGCCACCACCAATACCCCAAATCGACACTAACAACATCTTTAATCGAACTTCCTATGACGGCGGCTGGGGGGGATGTTCCTCAAGGTTGGAAAAGACAACAACGGGTTTTAGGAGAGTCTACTGATTCGGATTTGGATTCCCTGGCCCGTTATGCAACTTATCCTGCCGAGCGTGTATATGCGTTCTATTCTTTGGCCGAAAAGAAGAGCGAACGCAAGATTTCGCCCGCTGGTGCAAAAATATTGTGAAAAGCCGGACAATTGGGACGATATGAACGAACAGCAATAAACATAGAAACCAAACAATGAAAAATCGGTTCATATTAATCAGCGTCATCACTTTGATCTTGGCATCTATATGCGGATGCCACTCCAAGGTCGGTCGCCTGCCCTTGTTCAAGGATGCGGTCCTGCAGGACTCGATGCAGACCTATTTTGACAGGATTGACAGCATTCCCAATGCGTTCGGGGCTCCGTCCTTGTATGCCGTCAGTTTCTTACAGTCGGATCAGGACTCCATGATTCGTTTCTTCGCGGTTTCGGGTTTGTGGGGGTACATCGATGTGGTGGATACGACTGGATTGGAGTTCGATGAAGACCCTTTCGACCTATTGAATGAGGATGATGTCGATGTCCCTATCGACGCAACGATGACTCAAGAAGTCGATACCGGTATTGACATACCGATATTCCGCGAACCGAATTGGATCGGGCTCTATCGATATGGAAAGAAGCATATCTTGGTCGAGGCGGATTGGGATCCCAGCGAGTTTATTAATGCATCCGTCTTGGAACCTTACGAGGATTTCGTAAATCTATATCATCCGTTACAAGACGACGGTTGCGACCTCACGTTTTACTTCTACAACTGCGAAAAGGAGTATTCCTTCAAGAGTCCTAATACCCTCCGGCTCATTCGCCGGCGCATCGGGGAGGCGGATCCGGATTATAAGGATCATCCGGAAACAATCAAGTACTGATTGTGTGTTCAAGAATCCTTGAGCCCGGCTTCTTTGGTCAATCTATTATCTACTTGAATACCAAATAGATACACATCTCTAAAATCCTCAAAATTGGTTCGATAATTGTCAACGATCACGTACACGCGAAACAGCCCGGCCTTGACGGCCGGGTTTTCGTGTTTGGGTATCAGGGCTTCGTCTGGTTACGTTTCATCCTCAAATTAGCTGTATTTTGCGGACGAGATAATCGGAGATTCTTATGAATGTTCATAATTTGTTGTAAATTTGAGACATAACCCATAAAAGGATGGAAATCATGAAGAATAAACCCATTATCTTTGCCTTAGCAGTATTAGCAGCAATAGATCTTGTTGTTTTCATATACTTACTGATTTCTTCGCTTTCGAATCCGGATGTCTCTAAAGATGCAATACACTCAGCATTCTTCACCGGCACGATGCTACTTGCCCTTGTTAGCACAATCCTGGCATTCCGCAAAAGGAATGACAGCAAATAGAGAATCGTAATGAAACGTATCAGAATCATACTTTTGCTTCTCATCATCCCCGTTTCCCTACAAGCACAGGCTATCGGACAGGTTTCGTGGGGTTCCAGGGTATTCAGTACTGGTTTTCCGGCGTCCATCCCTGCCGAGTATTTTGAAGATGGTGGTCCCAAAATGAGCAAAGAAAGACGGGAAATCGCTATCAGATGTATAGAAAAGACTTTTGGGAAGGTTAAGGAGTATCAAGAATACTGGGGAGATTGCATTGGGGAACATGTGTTCATCGTGACACTGGATAGCGGGGATGAAATCAGCTTCCATGACGGATGCTTAGGTCAATATGATATTGTCTCCCCCCGCTTCTCTGTCGGAAAGGATTACCTCCGCGGAGGCCTGCGGGTCGGTCAGAAACTCAACCTGAAGAAGAGCCAGGGGGAATGGATCATCCGCAAGAGCGACAGGGATTCTAGCGTCTACTATTTTACTCCAGCATGGAATGATGATGTCGCCTACGTCGTCGTGGATGAAAACGGAATCATCCGATCCATCCACAAATTCACGAACGATTGCTGATATCTATTTAAATACCAAGTAGATACACCTCTCTAAAATCGTCAAAAATGGTTCGATAATTGTCCCATTGCCCGTACGAAACCCTGCCCGGCCTCGCTGGCCGAGCGGTTTCGTACACGGGCGGGGGGACTCCGTCTGTTCACCGTTACCCCTCCCCTAACCTTTCGCCCGAGCCGAGAGAAATCGAACTTGTTCAGATTTCCGAGGCGAGTAGAAAGGAAAGACCGCAGGTCTTAATCCCCTCCCTCGGGGAGGGGACTCGGCGGCAGAAGCCGCCGTTCGCCTGATGGCGAAGTCGCTTCGCTCCGAAGGTACTTCGATTCAGTGTCGGTGCAGTGCCAGGACCGTGTTACTTGTGCTTCTTACAGGGTCTGCGGACAACGGCTTTGTAATTCACTGATTGACTGCATATTGCGTTTTTTCAATCCGCAGACCACCCTCTTTTCTAGTGGGTCCGCTGATGTGTGTTTTTGAATCGTATGGCTATCAACTTGTTACAACACTACTTTCCGCAGACCCAGGTAAACCAATTTCAGGACGATACAGGAGATTGGGAACTAGACCTTTCGCAAATATCTGTCAATCAATTTATTATTAAATGCATCGTTCCGAACCTTTCATTTAAACGGCAGGTTTGGAACCGATGGTTTCATAATTGATTAATAATCAGCACCCTGGAACATAGTCGGTTCCCAACCTCACCCCTACGCAAGCAAAACCCCGGCAATCTTGGACGATTGCCGGGGTTTGTGTTATCCCGATAAAGTCCTGTTTACTTGCCAATCATCTTCAGGAAGCGCTTATCGTTCATCAGCTCGTTCGTAACGTAATTGCCGTCACAGAAAAAAGCATAGGTGGTAATCGGCGTCGGAGCGTTCTGTGCATCTTCTTTACATTGCAGATGGATTGCCTTGAACGGTACGCCATGCTCCTTCGCCACGGCTTCCAGGACTGGAACATATTTGCCATTGAAGGGACACTGACTGGTGTAATACAAGACATAGCCCGGTTCGTCTGTATGGGGATGTTTCGCACTTTCCTTGAACTTGGGGGCGATGGCATCGGCACAGAACGGCATATACCAGAGCTGGATGCCGTTATCGGCCTCGTCGCATACCTTAAAACCCTTATACGCCAAGTATTTCGGGTCTGAAAGGAAAGGTTTCTTCTTGGCCGAGGAAAGGATACAGAGCCCGGTCTTTCCCTTGTCCTTGCTGTCCTTGACACATTCCTCCAAAAGGTCGTTAGAATAACCATGCCCCTTGAAGGAGCCGGATACCCATAGACAGTCAATGTACATATAGTTTTCAGCCACGATCGGATTCCAGGCATTCTCGGCAGGGATATACTCGATGAAGCACTTCCCTCGCTCGACGCTCTTCAAGAAAACCAGACCGTCGTCAAAACGGTCTGCCAGCCAGGCTTTCTTGGACGATACCTGGACGTCCTTATTGTTTGAAATGGCGCAACAGATATGCTCCTTTTCCAGATTGTCTTTTGTAACCCTGATATATTCCATGTTTCTACCCATTTACTTATGAATATACATCCTGGACTTTTCCGGCTCGCCGTCACCTTGCACTCGCCCCTCCTGAATGGCCGCAAAGGTCGCAACAGCAGCCACGACGGCGACGGGAATCACGGTCCAGAAAATGGCCGGCACTGCCAGGAAAAGCAGGAAGCCGGTCAGCTTGTTGGCTACAGTATGAGGGAAGCAGAACCGTTTGAAGACAGCCAAGGCCGATACCTGATTGACAATCTTGATAACGACGATGATTCCAGCCCAGATCCAAAGCCACGAGGGAATCGACAGGAGCGGCAGAAGCCGGATGGCGCAACAGACCACGAATGAAAGATCGGCCACGCTGTCCAGGATGGCCCCGGCCTTGGTTTCCGCATGGAGCTTCCTGGCCAACCAACCATCGGCCATGTCACTGATGCCGCAGAGGGCATAGATTGCCCAGAAGGCTGCCCCGGCCGGCTTGCAGAACAACAAACCCAGGGCGCCGATAATCCTCAGCGCCGAGATAACATTCGGCCCATGCCGCCAGAAGGCAACCCGTTGGTTCATGCTCTTTTTATGGGATGCCGGATAACTGTCTTCCAATTCTCCGGAGCGACCTTGCGGGCGTCGGAGAGATAGATTTCGTGATGGAGGCGGGTGGCCGAAAGATCGTTCTCGTAGCAGTTTTCCTCCAGGAAACGGTCCATCAGCGCAACGGATGCCGGCTCATCGTCGTAAGGGCCGATGTGCATGATTTGCACGCATAAACCTTCGTCAACCGTCAGGAACTCCGCCTTGGAACAATCTATCTTTTTCTTTTTGGATGCGGTCTGGACCGCCCAGTCAAAATCGGCCTTGGTGATAAAATCCGGCAGACGGATGACGGAAATCCAGCAGAAGGTCGATTTGTCGCTGTAATCGATGCCGTCAATGCCCTCCTGCCACCAGAATCCTTCCAGCGGCGGAACGACATAGTCATAGAAGCCTTCAATCCGGTGGTCCGTCTTGTAGCTCATCTTCAGGGTATAGGCAACGGCATACAGGATGCCGATGGCCTGCTGATAGGCGCCGCCTTCCTCGTTGGGATCGCCCTTGCCGCGCACGGCGATGTAATTCGCCTTCGGGACCGTCACAACAACTGGTTTTGCCGGCGGGAGATAGAACTCCTTGTATTCTTTCTTGAAATCAAAGGCCATCTTTCAGCGTTTTGATCATGCTTTCAAAGATACGTGTTCTTCATATCACTTCTATGTAGAAACTCACCGGTCTGAAGCCGTCGTTGCAGCTGATCATGGCGCTCAGGGGATTCTTCATCCATCCGTCAAAGAAGTTTCCCTCACCCCGGGCCAGCGCCTCGACGAATTCCCGCATGGAGCCCCAGGCCGAAGGGCACATCCCTTCCGGGCATTTTCCATCGACGGAAATCCACTCCTGCCCCTCCTGCACATCGCATGCGTGCTCGATGGGGTTCTCATATTTCGCCATCAAATCCGGATACGAAGCCTTCCTGACGGCGGTGATTCTGATTTTCATTTGAATAAAAAGCTCTTTGTCTTCGATGCTTCCGCTTTCTCTGAACAAACATACGGATTCTACGGCACATTATCAAACCCGGTTCGATCATGGTCAACGATCATGGCCGGGAAATGCCGGCTATCGTTTCAATTTTGCCTTGAGCCGCTGGCGGGCCTTGGTGACGGAGGCGGGCGAGATGCCCAGAAGGATGGCCTGGTCGGAGACGGAGAACTGCAAGCGAGAAAGGATGTAGGTGCGGATGTCTCCTTTGGTGAGTCCGGGATACGATGCTTGAAGGGATTCAGGGGTAAGATTGAAGGAGTTACGGAGCACACGTTCCAATTCGGTCCATTCTCCATCCTGGATGTACCGGGGAGCGGCGTGGAGCTGTTCCAACAGGTGGTTTTGTCCCGCCAGCGTTTGCATAAGCACATAGGAGCCCACATCGCCACCTGGACCTGCGTCCGCTTGTGGAACGAACCTCTCCCGCTCGTCGGCTCCGGCGCGGATCACCATCAGGAAGGCCCGGACATTCTTCCCAAGGATTCCGGATACCTGCGGGATGCTGAGGGGGCATCCGCCCCGTGTACTGGCCTGCGCAAGTCCCAGTACGACCAGTACCATCTGATAATACAGCATTTCTGCATCATGCCCCCGAAGACCGAAAGAAGCGGCGATGGCGGCAAGGCTCTCCTGCTTGAAGCCTACATATTTATCCGCATAGTTTTCAAATGACGCCGTCGGCATATCCGCTTCCATGACAAGCGAGTAGAGCTGAGGCTCGTCCATGGCGAACCACAGGAGGGCCATCCCGAAGCCCTTGAAAGGAGGATTGAGGGAGAACCCGGCACTGACCCTCCTCCGGTACAGGGCCCTGGCCTCCTTCTTGACGGCATCACGAACCCCTTGGATGGAGCCGAAAGAAGAAAAGACGGCGTTGGCTCCGCAGCCCAATGCTTCGCAAAGGCGGCGGGCAGTCAGTGCCGACAGGCCACCCGAACGCACCAGATCCAGGGCGGCAGAAAGGATCCTTTCCTTTGTAACGGTCAGTGGTCTTGCCATAATATATGTTCCGAAACAGTTCCTTACAAAAATAGGAAAAGTGGCCGCGTTGTCCAAGGGGTATTTGGCGTAAAAGGCCGGATTGTCCACATATTTGTCCATTTCGTTTTTTATTTCGGAACGCAGGATACGCTAACTTTGTAGCAGATTAAATGTGGACAAATGATGGAACAGAAGTTTTGCCAGAGCTGTGGGATGCCGCTCACCGATGAAATCCTCGGCACGAATGCCGACGGAAGCAAGAATGAAGATTACTGCATGTATTGCTACAGGGATGGAAAATTCTTGCAGGACTGCACGATGGAAGAGATGATCGAACATTGTGCGCAATTTGTCGGTGCAGTAAACGAGGGGTTGGAGAAACCCATCACCAAAGAGGAATATATCGGCCGGATGAAAACGTATTTCCCCCAGCTGAAGCGTTGGCGCCAAACATTGAATGTCTGCAACGATGAAGTCATGAATGTGAACCCTGCCTTGGCAGGCGTTAAAGAACTCATTGCCCGGATGGCCGACAAACTGCCCATCGCTTACATCTCATCAGTCGACCAGGACGGTTTTCCCTGGACCAAGGCGATGTTGAAGCCCCGTAAGCGGGAGGGTATCAAAACCTTCTACTTTACGACCAACACCTTCTCCATCCGTGTGGCTCAATACAAGGCCAACCCGAAGGCTTGCATCTATTTTTGCAATGCCAAAGGATTTATGGGCATGATGCTCAGAGGGACGATGGAGGTGCTGACCGATGCCGCATCGAAGGAGATGATCTGGCGCAAGGGCGACACACAATACTATCCCGGCGGTGTAACCGATCCAAACTACTGTGTGCTGAAGTTCACAGCGATCGACGGCCGCTTCTACAGCGATTTTTATCCCCGCAGTTTCATGATTGACTGATTCCGGCAGGAGAAATCAGATACAACGCCCTCAGATAGTTGCGATTATTTCAAGGTGGCGGCCGGTTTCTTCAACGTCCGTTCGGCCAGGCGCATGGCCAGGATGGAAACGGGGAGGGTCAGGACCAGGACGACGATGAGCACGGGGATGTTGTCGATGACCGGAATCATCAGCTGGTCGTAGCCGGCGCGCATTTCCTCGACGGCCGCGGCCAGCGAGCCCTCCGTGTCGAACCACCAGTGGGCGGTGTAGGCGAAGAAGGAGAATGCGAAGGGAATGAAGCTCCAGCGGACACCCTTCAGCGTGTCATACTTGCAGAAGTAACGGACGATTTCGGCCAACGCCGTCAGGATGGCGAAGCCGATGGCGAGCGTCGGGTCCGCCTCGCCCGCAATCAACAGCATCACAAAGACGAATCCGTTCAGGAGGGTCGCCGCACCGAACCCGCGGATGGTCGCGCAGGTCAAAAGATAGATGAACGCGGTCAGCAGGGGCAGAATCGCCCCGACATACGCGTAACACGCCGGGTGGATGAGACCGGTACAAGAGCCCAGGACGTACGTGAGAAGATAGGCTGCCGCCAGCAGGATGAGCTTGAGAATGGGTTTCATAGTTTTACAGTCTTGCGTTTCACGACTGCAAAATTACGGAGCTTTCCTCTTGCGCGAAATCCCCATTTATGGCGATTTATCACTGAAAAATCGTATCTTTGCGCCCCAAATCTGGACAAGGATTATGAAAAGGAAGCTGGATATCGGCAAAAAAAGGCTCATCGGCCTTGTCGCGGGCATCATCGCCGGCGTTTCGTACGGGACCAACCCGCTGTTCGGAAAGGCTTTGATCGAGAGCGGCGTACCCATTCTGGTGATGCTCTTTTTCCGATATGGAATCGCGGCCGCCATCCTGGCTGCCTGGATGCTGCTGCGGAAAGAAACCTTCCGGGCCGGCCGGCGCGAAATCGGCCTCCTGATCCTGCTGGGACTCTTTTTTGCGGGCAGCAGCCTCACGCTTTTCCTTTCCTACGACTTCATCCCGTCCGGGCTTGCCACGACGCTGGTCTATTTGTATCCGGTATTTGTCGCCTTGATCATGGTCTTCCTCCGGATCTATCCCAGCTGGCAGACCTGGCTCTCGATCCTGGCCACCTTCGGCGGCATCCTCCTGCTTTCCGCCCCCTCCGGCAGTGCCCAGATCCGCCTCCCCGGCATCCTGCTGGCTGTCGGGTCGGCCCTGTGCTATTCATTCTATCTGGTGGTCGTGAACCGGAGCAAACGGATCCGGAACACGTCCGAGCATACGATCACGCTCTATTCGCTGGTCACCGGCGCCCTGCTGTTCGCCCTCATCCGCACCACGCAGGGCGGAGGGATGCTAGAAGGGATCGACACCCCCGCCGATTGGAGGAATCTCTTGGGCCTGGCCATCGTCCCGACGATGATTTCCCTGCTCACGCTGGCGATTTCGTCCCGCTACATCGGCCCGACCAAGACCGCCGTCCTTGGCGTGTTCGAACCCTTGACAGCCATCCTCATCGGCACGCTGCTGTTCGGAGAGCCCTTGACCTTCCGAATGGCGATCGGCATCGCCATCTGCGTAGCCGCCGTCATCTTCATGATCCTGAAGCCCGGCAAAGCGGGCGGCAAGACGCCTTCCCAGAAATGAGCGTATTTGGCGATATGCCCAAAAACGATTAATTTTGGGAAGATTAATTGCTTATGACTCTGAAGGATTACCTCAACACAGGCGACCGTTTCGCGGCGGGCAGCGGAGCCCGGCTCATAGAAATCGCTCCCGGTTCGGCCGTCGCCGAATTGAAAGTGACCTCGGCACACCTCAACGCCGGCGATGTCTGCCAGGGTGGAGCCATCTTTACCCTCGCCGACCTGGTATTCGCGGCTTTGGTCAACCAGGGTGAAAACCTCACTTTCGCCATCAATTCGACCATCTACTATCATGTATCGGCGCGGGAAGGAGACACGCTCCGGGCGGAAGGGCATATTTCCTGCGCCCACCATCGCTTGCCGACCGCCGAAGTGGAGGTCACGAACCAGGACGGGGTCCGGATCGCCACCTTCACCGGCCAGGCCTACACAGGCCGCAGCCCCCTCCCCGTCGACGCGCTCCAGTAGGCGGCGTCAGAAGTCCAGGCTGGTGAAATACTCCTGCTTCTCCTCGCGACAGAAGTCGATGGCGCGGTTGACATAGTCCAGGAAAGGCTTTCCCGAACGGAAGGCGGCCAGGACCCGCTCGGCGAGGTCCGGAGCCAGGACAAAGCTGTCATCCAGCCGCTGCAGGAGGCAGAAGTTCTTGAGCCGGAAGAAGTCCGCGTCCGGGCTGTCGGCCGGGAATCCTTTCGGGACCTTCTTCAAAGCACCGTCCATATCCAGTTCCAGACCGGGCGCCAGCCCCGACAGAATCCGACGGAAGTCTCCCCCACCCAGTTCGATGTCTTCCCGGAGCGTCTTCAGCACCTGCGGCTCCGTGAAGTAGTTGCCGACGGCGAGCAGATGGTCTCCGTTCCCGTCGATATGGAAGTAGTAGCCGCTGTAACCGGACTTCTTGCCGCCGCGATTGACAAAAATGCCCATATGCGTCTTGTACGGGCTCTTGTCCTTGGAAAAGCGCACATCCCGGTAGATCCGGTACGTGCAATCCGCGGGTGACAAGGGGCCGATTGTATCGTCAAAGGAACGGATCCCGGCAATAAGACGGACTGCAAGGTCTTCAACAGTACCTTTCGCCCTCAGATAGTCGGCTTTGTGCGCATCAAACCAGACCTTGTCGTTATGCAAGGAAAGGGCGTGCAGGAATCGCAGGACTTGTTTCATCGTATTTGCTCAAAGACTTTTCCTGAAAGTAAAAAAACGGCCTGTGCGCTTCTTATATTCCAGATATTCCTCTCCGAAATCCGCCGCCAGGCGTTTCTCCTCCGAGCGGACTTGCAGCATCATCAAGCCGGCCACGACGGCAAAAACCAGCAGCGCCCACCAGCTCCAACAGGCAATGACAATGCCTATGTAGTAAAGATAAGTTCCGGACAGCATAGGATTCCGGGACAGCCGATAGGGCCCGTCCGTCATCAGATGTTTGGTCCGAGGCGCCACCTCGTGTCCCATCGCATCAAACGGGTTGCCCTTCCCGACACGCTTCATATAGACGATGCTCCAAACGCTGAGCGACAGCCCCGCCATAGCAATCAGGGCCGATAGAATCAGACGTCCCGTCGGAATACTCGCAATAGCGGGCATCCCGGAAACCAGCCTCATCAAGGCCGGAATCCCGACAATAAAAATGGCAAACCCCAGAAAGTATCCCAGAACCTGTTTCATGGCTGTTTCTATGCCTTGCTCCAGCGCTTGAGCTGCGGGAAGTACATCTTCATCTGGGCGATGTATTCCTCCTTGGTGATCGGCTGCGGCAGATTCTTGTTCACCTCGTCCACGAACTGGGCGCAGTGCTCGATCATCTCGTCCATCGTGCATTCCTGCAGGAACTTGCCGTCCTTGTAGCAGTAGATGCAGTAATCTTCATTCTTGCTTCCGTCTGCATTGGTGCCGAGGATTTCATCGGTGAGCGGCATTCCGCAGCTCTGGCAAAACTTCTGTTCCATATTGTTACTTGATTACATAATTCTTAGAAATCCAGTTGCCCCGGCAGGCGGAGCTTTTCTTTGTGAGGAAAACTGGCGTCGTATGCCTCGAACGCTTCCGGATCCTCATCGGCCACGAAATACCCCTTGGGCGGGCAATAGGTCGCCTCTTCGATTCCCTGGGCGGCGAGCCAGCCGGGGATGAGTTCCTGGGCCAGGAAGAACGGGACTTCCTCATCCTTGGGGAAATCGTGATAATGGATATGGAATGTGCTGGCCAGGACAAAGCCGGCGTGTTTGTAAAAGTCGATGTTCCCTTCCATACACAGGAAACCGACACCTATCTTTCGGGCTTCCTCCAGGGCATAGAAGAGCAGTTTCAGCCCATAGCCCTTCCGTTTATAGTCCGGATGGATGCTGATGGGGCCGAAAGTCCAGGAAGGCTTCTTCGAGCCGTCATTCAAGACCAATTCGGCCTTGGAGAACATCACATGGCCGATCAGATGGCCCTCCTCCTCCACCACGAAGTCAAGCTCTGGGATGAAATCCGGATTGTTCCGGTATTGATTCAACACGAAGTGCTCCGTGCAGCCGGGGCGGTACACATTCCAGAAGGCCTCCCGCGTGAGGTTTTCCACCGCGCGGTACTCCTCGGGTTTCTCCAGTCTGATGATCATAGTTCAAGGGTTTTCAATCATAATTAAGCGGAAGGAATTGTTTATAAGCCTCCACAGCATCCCGGAACGAGAGGCCGGCGTTCCGGTGCAGCCAGTCCTGGAACTCCACTTTGAAGCGGAAATCCGGACCCAGGTGCTGCTGGAAGAAGGCCCGCAGGTCCTGTGAACAGACCAGATCGGGGGCGATGACTTCGTCCAGCGAAATGGGGACCTGCCGATTCTTCCGCGCCTGCTTCCTGGACCGGGCCTTCGGGGAAACGAGTTCGGGCAACGTCGCCTTGACGATGTCCTCCAGGTAATCCCGGTTATCGACATTGCCGACATAGAAATAGTCTTTGGCGCCTTCGTAGGGCTGCCGGAGCTCGACTTCTTCGAGGACGGCTTCGCCAGCCTCCGTCACCTTGACGTAGAAGTTATTGTCGCAGATGAGACCGAACAGGACTCCGTTGCAGTAGATGCAATAGTCCCCCATCATCTTTCTGACCGTGATGTCACCGGCGCCCGAGCACTGGTCGACAATGAATTGTACAAAATCCGCGTTGCAAGCCATACTGATCGTCGCTTATCCGAACAAACTTACTCATTTTTCCGGATATCGGCAAACCGGGGTCCTACGCAGATATGGAAATAATTGCTAACTTCGCATCTATCAAAACCGTATAAAATGGACCGGAGAGATTTCATCGAGAAATCGGCCTTGGCCGCCGGCGGCGCTTTGCTGGCGGGCACGGGCGTGGAAGCATTGGCTAACGACAAAAAGGGAAAAACCATGAAGGTACTGATGATCAACGGCAGCCCGCATCAGCAGGGCAACACGGCCGTAGCTTTGGACGAGATTGCAAAACAACTGAAGGTCAACGGCATCGACAGCGAGATTGTCTGGATCGGCAACAAGGCCGTCCGGGGATGCATCGCCTGCGGGGGCTGCTCCCGGAACCCCGGGAAGTGCGTCTTTGACGATGATATCTGCAACCGCATCAGCGAGAAGTTTGCCGAGGCCGATGCCTTGATCGTGGGCTCGCCCGTCTATTATGGGCAGCCGAACGGGGCCGTCCTCAGCGTCATCCAGCGGGCGTTCTACTCCAACGGAGCCAGCATCTCCGGCAAGCCGGCCGCCGCGGTCGCCGTCTGCCGCCGAGGCGGCGCCACCGCCTCTTTCGAGACGCTGAACATGCCCTTCCAGATGATGAACATGCCCGTGGTGGGCTCCCAGTATTGGAATATCCTCTATGGTGCGGCCCCGGGCCAGGCATCGCTGGACACGGAAGGTCTTCAGACCATGCGCGCCCTGGCCAACAACATGGCCTGGCTGCTCAAGTCCACCGGTGGAAAACCGGCTCCGGGACGGGCCGACGAGCCGTGGAAGGGGATGAATTTTATCCGTTAATTCCCAGTTCCTTGCGTCTTGCCTCGTAATAGGCGTGCCGCTTCGGATTCTCCGGGAACCAGCCGCGTAGCACGCGCTTTTCCTGGAGGAACATCTCGTGGATGCCCCAGAGGCAGCAGAAGGCGAAACCGCCGATGATGATGGACAGGATATCGTTTTGAACGAGCAGAGAGAGGGTGCAAAATGCCAGGCCCGCCACCAGCCAGACCCACCAGCTCTGCTTCCCCCACTGGTACTCCATCTTGATGACCAGGGGATGACAGATGCCGATGCTCAGGAAGACGGCCGCGCCGACGAGGATGCCACTGAAATTCATACCGATTTTTTTACGGTTGCAAATATCGGCAAAACCGACGAGATATTCTTAGGCCGAAACGGGAATGAATTAGGATTATTTCTACCCCAGATTGGCAAAAATGAGCCAGTCGGGATGAATGTACGTCAGATAACCTGTCAGGATTAGCTGTACAACGGCCAAGGCCATCCAGACCGGCCAATACTTCCGGACCAGGCGGCTGTTTCTCCAACGTCTGGCCAGCAGGACGGCCCCCGCCATGGCCGCCAGATAGATGATTATGTCCAGGACCATCACTTCGTGACGGACGAACACCCAATAGGAGAAGAAAGCGCCCACGATTCCCGGCACGACGGCCAGCCCGCCCAGGATGGGCGCGCCGAATTCCCGGATATCGCGACGGGTGAGCACCAGGTACAGGCTGAGCAGCAGCATCGGATAGAAAACCATCTTCATATGCGCCATCACGCTTTCCACGACGGGAAAGATGTAACCCAGGAAATGGTTGAAGAACGGTACGTGATGCACAAAATGCATGCTTGTACCGATCACGGTAAGCAGCACGATGGCGAGGATGGTCTCTTTGCGGGACATGGTCGTTTTCTATGGACTTACAAAATAAGCACTTATCTTTTGCAACCCGGTTGCAAATGCGACATGCGCCGACAAAGAAATAATTGCTATCTTTGGATGTTATTTCCATACGGATGAGGACGATGATCCCGGCATTTGACGACATACTCCGCAAGCAGGACTTGAGTCTGGAGGAAATCAAGGTTCTCCTCGCCGCAGAAGGCGACGAAAAGGAGCGCCTTCTCCGGCGCGGGCTGGCGGTCAAATTACAGCACCTGGACAATTATGTCCATCTGCGGGGACTCATCGAGTTCGGCAATGTCTGCGAGAAGAACTGCTTCTACTGCGGGCTGCGGAGCGGGAACGCGCGGGTGGAACGCTACTGTCTCAGCGACGAGGAAGTCCTCGATTGCGCCCGCCTGGCCCACGAGCTGGGCTATGGTTCCGTGGCCTTGCAAAGCGGTGAGCGCAGCGATGCGGCCTTCATCGAGCGGATCGAGCGCCTGGTCCGGGAAATCAAGAAAATCGACAACGGAAGCCTCGGGATCACGCTTTCGCTCGGAGAGCAGACGGAGGAAACCTACCGTCGATGGTTCGAGGCCGGGGCGCATCGGTATCTGCTCCGGATCGAATCGTCCAACGAGGAATTATACTACAAGATCCATCCGAAGAACAGCCTGCACGACTTCCGCCACCGGGTCGAATGCCTGGAGATCCTGAAAAAGACCGGGTATCAGACCGGTACCGGCGTGATGGTGGGCCTCCCCTTCCAGACGCTGGACCACCTGGCCGCGGACCTGCTTTTCTTCAAGCAGATGGATGTGGCGATGGTCGGGCTCGGGCCGTACATTCCCCACCCCGACACACCCTTGTACAAGTTCAAGGACCTCATCCCTTCCGCCGCCGAGCGCATGGACCTGACGCTCAAGATGATCGCCACCCTCCGCATCCTGATGCCCGAAATCAATATGGTGGCGGCGACAGCGAACCAGACGGTCGATCCCCAGGGGCGGGAAAAGGCCATCTCCGCCGGGGCCAATGTCATCATGCCGAACCTCACGCCCGGGGAATACCGCGAGAGCTATTTCATCTACCCGGACAAGGCGTGCGTCCACGACACGCCCGACCAGTGCCAGTCCTGCCTGGACATCCGGCTGGCGGCCATCGGCCACCGGATTCTCTACAACGCCTGGGGCGATTCGCTCGCTTTCACCAAGAGAAGAGGCGTCTGACCGGTCAGTCGGCGACCTGCTCCAGCAGCTGCTCGCAGATGCTCTTCATGCCGGCGATGGACGGGTGGCCGTTCTGCTTGTCGATGTCGTGCAGTTCGACGAGCTGCACGCCGCAGTGCTTGCACACCTCCCGCATGGACTCATTGACCTCCTCCTGCAGCTCGGAGTTCAGGATGGAGACGACCTTCGCCTTCGGATAAAGCTGCTTCAGGGTTTGCAGCAGGTAAGCCAGCGCCGGACGGAAAGTCATGCAGTCGGCCTTCGTCAAGCCTTCATACTTGTACTCGCCGAGCGGGACACGCTGCCAGGCGTCGTTCGTGCCGCCGAACACGAAGATGATGTCGGGGTCGCCGAGCATGAACACGCGGCTCAGGAAACACGACGGGGTCACGTCCCTGCCGAAGAAGCCGGTCCCGGTGATGGTGGTGGCACCCCAGGAGTTGTTCTTCTCCAGCTGGTAGCCCTTGGCCTGGATGTACAGGCTCCACCACGTCTGCTCCACTTCCTTGACGTCGTTGTTCGCGTCCGGATAGAACGGCCGGTAGTTGTCGGGGTTGTAGCCCTGGAAGGTGGAATAGGAGTCTCCGAGCACGGAAACTTTCTTGGACTGGGCCGATGCAGCGACGGCGGCGAAGGCCAGCAGGATCAGGATGCAAAACTTTTTCATATCAAGTGTTTTATTCGATGACTTTCCAGCGGACCCGCCAGCGGCCGTCCGCATAATCGTGGCTGAGGATCTTGAAGGTCCCGATTTCAGCCGTATTCTTCACGTGGGCGCCGATGCAGGCGCAGGCGTCGTAATCCCCCACGCGGACGATCCGGAGCGTCTCGGAGGCGTCCTCCGGCAGTTTGCTCAGGTCCACAAGGGCCGCCGCCTGCTCCCGGGGCATATACTCGATCGTGACGTCCAGGTGCCGGCCGATGACCTCGTTCACAGCCGCCTCGATCCGGGCGACCTCCTCGTCCGTCGGGCAGGCGTCCAGCAGGTAGTCGCACTTGGACTTCTTCCGCTCGATATGCGCATTGCGGGACCGCGGGCAACCAAACAGGCGGACCATCGTTCCATTGAGGATATGCTCCGCCGTGTGCATCGGCGGATACTCTTCCTTGTTGTGGGCACTGAGAACGGGCTCTTCCATATTGCCAAATTTACCAAATGCGAATTTAGCCATTTTCCCGAACTTCGTCAAGCCTTTGCCAATATCGCAATTCGCGGATAATTGGCACCAATTTGCGTAAGGTCAGCGAATTGTAAGCGCCTTTTTTCTACATTTGTAGCAGACGAAAAAGGATTCCGCCATGAAACGACTGATCACCTTCTTCCTTGTCGCCCTGCCGCTGCTGCTCGCCTGCGACAAACCCGCCCAGAAAATCGTCATCCCGATCCCCGGCAAGCCCGCGGGCCAGCAAGGGGGCAACAGCGGAGACAATGGGAATAACGGGAATAATAACGGGAACAACAACGGGAATAACGACGGTAACGGCGACAACGGCGGTACCACCCCGACGCCCCCCACCCCGTCGGAGGGCCCGACGGCCATTCTCGTGACGAACGAGTATGTCCAGAAGTACCTGGAGGAAGTGACCTACAAAGGCATCGAGAACGAGCAGACAAAGATCCTGGGCTACCCCGGCGGCGGTCCCGGCGAGGCGGACATCCCGCCCACGCACACCATCAGCTGGACCTCCGACGCCTCGGCCGGAAGCCTGAATCTGCACGTCCAGGAAGGCGGCTGGAGCCGGGACTACAGCCTGGCGGCCGGCACCGCCAGCCAGGGGATGACCAATCTGGTCCCCGGCCGGGAGTACCAATGGACCGTGACCTCCACCGCGGACGGCAAGGTCGTCGCCGAGGGTTCGTTCAAGACCAAGGGCCTGCTGCACCAGGTGTACTTCCAGCCCAAGGGCCGCAACGCGCGCGACCTGGGCGGCTGGAAGGGCCTCGGCGGCAAGACCGTGGCCTTCCGGAAGCTATACCGCGGCGGCGCCATCCACGGCTCCCGCCTGGACGCCGTCGGCAAGGCGGAGTTCCGGGCCCAGGGCATCAAGGCCGAAGTGGACCTCCGGGAAGAATCCGACGTCCCGTCCAAGTCCCCGATGGGCGACGACATCGCCTTCTTCGCGCCGGGCTTCGAGAGCGGGTACAACCACATGGTCCGGGACAACAAACCCAAGGTGAAGGAAACCTTCTGCTTCGTGGTGAAGTGCCTGCGGGAGAACAAGCCCGTCTACTTCCACTGTTCCGCCGGCCGCGACCGCACGGGCACCCTGGCGGTGCTCCTGGAGGGCGCGCTGGGCGTGAGCGAGAGCGACATGGCCAAGGACTACGAGCTCACCTACTTCTCGCCGGAAGACTGGAGCATGTACAAGGGCGAATACGGACACATCATCAGCGCCTACAGTTTCCAGTCCATCTACAAGACCGTCTTCAGCGAAACCGACAGCGGCACCTACCCCGAGCGGATCGTGAAGTACCTCCTGAAAATCGGCGTCCCCCAGCAGGACATCGACGACCTGCGGGCCATCATGCTCGAGTAACTGCTTACGATTTCGAACCGGAAATTGGGAAAAACGAGATAAATCGTTATCTTTGTTGAATTGGAACTAACACACATTCAGATATGCCTAAAACCAAATTCCGGGTCGAAAGCGACCTCCTCGGCGAGCTCCAGGTACCGGCCGACGCCTACTACGGCGTCCAGACCCAGCGGGCCCTCAACAATTACAAGATTTCCACGACGCAGATGCTCCACTATCCGGAGTACATCATCGCGATCGCCTACGTGAAGATGGCCGCCGCGGAGGCCAACGCCGAACTCGGCGTGCTGGACCGCACCATCGCGGACGCCATCGTCAAGGCCTGCCAGGAGATCGTGGACGGCAAGTTCCACGACCAGTTCCCGGTGGACATGATGCAGGGCGGCGCCGGCACTTCCGTCAATATGAACGCCAACGAGGTGATCGCGAACCGCGCCCTCGAGCTCATGGGCCATAACAAGGGCGAGTACCAGTACTGCTCCCCGAACGACCACGTGAACTGCGCCCAGTCCACGAACGACGCCTTCCCGAGCGCTTTCCGCTACACCTTCGTCCGGATGAACCGGCACGTCGAGAAGGCCCTCTCCGACCTGATCGCCTCCTTCCGCGCCAAGGGCAAGGAGTTCAAGGACATCATCAAGATGGGCCGCACACAGTTGCAGGACGCCGTCCCGATGACTTCCGGCCAGGAATTCAACGCCTTCGCGAACAACCTGGAAGAGGAGATCGCGAACCTCGAGCGCAACGCCGTCCTGCTGAAAGAGGTCAATATGGGCGGTACCGCCATCGGCACCGGCCTGAACGCCGTCCCGGGCTTCGCCGAGCTGTGCACCATCCGTCTCTCCGAGTTCACGGGCGACAAGTTCGAGAAGGCTCCGGACCTCGTGGAGGCGACCCCGGACACGGGCGCCTACGTGAGCTATTCCGCCGCGCTGAAGCGCCTCGCCGTCAAGCTTTCCAAGATCTGCAACGACCTGCGCCTGATGGCCTCCGGCCCGCGCTGCGGCCTGCACGAGATCAACCTGCCGCCGATGGCGCCGGGTTCCTCCATCATGCCGGGCAAGGTGAACCCCGTCATTCCCGAGGTCACGAACCAGGTGTGCTTCAAGGTCATCGGCAACGACACCGCCGTCGCCTTCGCCGCCGAGGCCGGCCAGCTGCAGCTGAACGTGATGGAGCCCGTCATCGTCCAGTGCATCCTCGAGAGCCAGACCTGGCTCGTCAACGTGATGAACACCCTCCGCACCAAGTGCATCGACGGCATCACCGTCAATGTGGACCACTGCTACGAGATGGTGAAGAACTCCATCGGCATCGTCACGGCCCTGAACCCGTACATCGGCTACAAGGCCTCCACCAAGGTCGCGAAGGAAGCCCTCGAGACCGGCCGCAGCGTCTACGACCTCGTGCTCGAGCACGGCCTGATGACCCAGGAGAAACTGGACGAGGCCCTCGACCCGAAGGCCATGACCTCCGCCCACGCGTTCATCAAGTAATTGGCAGATTCCTTCGTCGGTTTTCAACCTCCTCGGAATGACACGTCTCATTCCGAGGTTTTTTTGTCATTCCATGCCGAGTTTATTTGTCATTCCGAACCGAGGTATTTTGTCATTCCGAACCCGGAGGGTGAAGGAATCTTTTACCGGATGTCCTTCAGCGGAACGGCCTGGAAGGTCATATGCGCCTGGGAACTCTCGTAGAGGATGCCCACGGTCTTCCGGTCGATCATCGTGAGGCAGGAATAGCCCCAGCCTTCGCCTTCGTCCAGGAGGCATTTCCGGGTCCAGGTCTTTCCCCCGTCCAGGCTCAGCTGGATGGTGATGTTCTTGCGGTCGTTCGCGTCCGCGGGATTGGAGAACAGGAGGATGTCCTGCTTCAGGGCGTTCTCGGAAGCCCGGACTTTCAGGAGGCTGGCCATGCAGACGGGCTCCACGAGCTGGCCGTCGGACACGTGCGGAGTCCAGGTGCGGCCCATATCCTTCGTCACATAGACGGCGCGGCCGGTCTTGCGGTTGTCGCGCATGTTGAGCATCAGCTCGCCGGGGGCGATTTCGGCCACCTGGGACTCCGTGGTATTGATCTTGGCGTATTCGTGGACGTGCCAGGTGAGGCCGCGGTCCGTGGAGTACATGATGCCGGCGGCCGGGGTGCGCTCCGGCTCCGGTTCCTGGTGCTGGAATGGGACGACCAGGGTGCCGTCGTCCATCGTGATGCCGCGGCCGGGGCCCTGGAAGGTGAAGTTCCAGGCCTCTTGCTTGACTTGCCGCGTGAGGTTCACGGGCTCGGACCAGGTGAGGCCGTCGTCGGTGGAGCGGACCATCACGAGCTGCGGAGTCGTATCGGGTTCGAAGCCGCTGCCGGCCGTCCACCAGGCCGCCTTCCCCGCTTCGCCGCCGTGCGTCCACGCCGCGAAGACGAGCAGGTCCCCCGTCACTTCGTCCACGAGGATGCAGGGATCGCCGACGCCGTTGACATTCTGCGGCAGTCCGCCCCATTCGCCCATGTCGATGGCGACGGTCATCGGCCCCCAGGTGCGTCCGCCGTCCGTGGAGCGGCTCACGCCCACGTCGATGTGGCCCTGCAGGTCGCGGGAATTCTCGTGCCGGATGTCGTACACGCCCACGAGCGTGCCTTTTTTCGTGGTCACCAGACCCGGGATGCGGTAGGCGGCCACCCCGTCGTCACCGGCGGTGCGGACCTTGCGGGCGAGCCGGTGCTGCAAGGCGCCATCTT
This sequence comes from Bacteroidales bacterium, assembly GCA_017429205.1. The sequence goes on along the minus strand of JAFRPH010000017.1, from coordinate 35,057 downwards.
CCTGGATGGAAAAACCTTTTGCCTTGATTTTCAAGGAGAAAGGCTTTCGGATATCTTTCACGCGGGCGGCGTCCAGATGGACATACAGGACCCCGTCCCGGACTTCCCAGGAACGGAGCGCCCTGCGGGGCAAGCCCCGCAGGGAAACTTCGAAGGCCGGGTCCGCCCCTTTCGGGATGGTCACCGTCGCCACCGGGACGTTTCTGTCCTGGATGACGGGAACCTGGCAATGGTGGATCTGGATGGTGGCCGCGGTGAGGAGGGCGGCAAAAAAAGTCGATAGCATAGTGTCCGTGTTAGTTCCGTAAAAATACGGAAAAACACGGACACTTCCAACTAGGCGGTCAGGTATTCCGTCGATACGACCCCCATCGCGAACAGGACGCCCACGACCACCAGGACGACAAGCCAGAGGACGAAGACCACCAGGCCGGGACGCCACTTGGGCGGCTTGAAGCCAAAGATCAGCAGGACGCCTCCGTAGATGAGCCAGATCAGGGGCAGGATGACGGCCAGGATGACGAGAACGAGGATCCAGGGGGTATTGACCATCTCGTAGAAGGCGGGCGCCTCCAGGGACATCTCATCCAGGAAACTGTCGATGGGCGCGCTGAACAGTGTCGGCCCCTTCAGGCCGAGAACCGACACCGAAGCCAGCCCGGACACGCCGCTCAGGAGCAGGATGATGCCGATGACCAGGAGCAGGATCTTGCCCAGCTCGTTGCCGTGTCCGCGAACCGTGTCGCGCACTTCATTCATCCCCCGCCGGGCCGCGTCGCCCATCTCCTCGACTCCATTGCGGATGTTGCGCTGGATGTCGTCCAGCGTGCCCGCGTCGCCTTTCATCGCCCAGCGCTCCTGCGCCGTGCGGGCCGCCGGCATCGCCAGCCACAGGATGCCGTACGCGACGAATCCGAGCAGGGCCCAGGGCCCGTCGTGGGCGCCGCCGAAGAACAGGGCCAGGGCGATGACGCAGAAGATGATCCGCAAGGCCACGACGTCGAAGTTGAAATAGTTGCCCAGGCCGGCGCAGACGCCGGCGATCTTCTTGTTCTCCAGGTCGCGGTAGAGCTTCTTCTGGGGCTTCGGCTGCGCCTCCGACGTTTCGGGGTCGTCGGCCTCGATCCGCTCGGGACGGCCGAGGATGCCGATCAGGCTCTGGATGTCGGCCACCGTGGCGACCCGGCCCCCGCCGCACCGCTCCAGCAGGAGCTCGGCCATCCGCTCCTCGATTCCTTCCATGATTTCCTTGCCGCCCGGCTTGCCCAGGTAATGGGCCTCCAGGCTCTTCAGATACTGTCCCACCTCCTCGGAGGCGGCTTTTTCGAGCGTGAAGGCGTAGCCTCCGATGCTCACTTTCTCGATCTCGGTCATTTCTTGAGCGTTTCAATGCTTTCCACCATTTCCTGCCAGGCGGCGTCCATCTCGGCGAGCTGGGCGCGGCCTTTCTCGGTAATCCCATAGTACTTCCGGGGCGGGCCCTGCGTGGACTCCTCCCAGCGGTAGGTCAGCAGACCCTGGTTCTTCTGCCGGATGAGCAGGGGGTACAGGGTTCCCTCCACCACGATCATGTTCGCGGCCTTGAGGGAGTCGATGATGCTGGAAGCGTAGGCTTCCTGCTTGCTGAGAATACACAGGATGCAGTATTCCAGCACGCCCTTCCGCATCTGCGAACGGACATTGTCGGTCGTGCTCTCCATAAGGCTATCGGTTATAGGTGTCCTGCGCGTGGTTCTTGAAACGCGCCATGTTCTCCGCGGTGGCCGGAATGCCCCGCATCTCGCACTGCTGGGCCGGGGTCATCGCCTTGGGGATGGCGATCCACAGCACCAGGTAGATCCAGAAACCCGACGTGCCGGCGATCAGGGCCACCAGCATGATGATCCGGATGATGGTCACGTCGATGTTGAAGTACCAGGCCAGGCCGGAGCAGACGCCGGCCACGCCCTTGTTGTCCATATCCCGGTACAGTTTCCGGGGAGCCTTGTCCTCGGCGAAGGCCTGGGAATAGGCGTAGCCCGTCTCGGGCGAGCCGTCGGGCATGCCGAGGGTCGACACGACCTTTTCCACCATCTCGAGGGTGACCACGCGGGAGGTCTCCCCCACTTCCTGGAAGAAGAGGTCGGAAATCCGGCTCTCGATATCGTCCATCACTTCGGCCTTCTGGGACTCGGGGACGGTCAGTTTGGCCTTGAAGTTCCGCAGGTAGGCGTCCAGACGGTTGTAAGCATCGTCGTTGAGCGTGAAATTGCGCCCGCCGACACAGGCATTTGTCACTCGTTTCATAGCACACAAAATATTTGTTGCTGCAAAGATATAAATTATTTTTGATACTTTGCAATACAAAGTACTAAAATTTTCGAAAAATCAATAAATCGGGCGAAAATCACTATATTTGTATGATAACAGAAACCAAAACACTCCCATTATGGCAGATTTCAAATACGCCCCCATGTTCCAGTTGGGCGAAGACACCACTCAGTACTACAAGATTCCGGGATCCGAGAAACTGGTGAAGACCACCCGGTTGCCGGACGGAAAGACCCTTCTCGAGGTCTCCCCCGAGGCGCTCACGTTGGTGGCCCAGCAGAGTTTCCACGATTGCCAGTTCATGCTCCGCAGGGCCCACAACGAGCAGGTGGCGGCCATCCTGAACGATCCGGAAGCCTCCGAAAATGACAAATATGTGGCGCTTCAGTTCCTTCGCAACGCGGAGACGTCCGTGAAAGGGGTCCTTCCCTTCTGCCAGGACACCGGCACCGCCATCATCCACGGCGAGAAGGGCCAGGGGGTCTGGACCGATTTCGAGGACGAGGAGGCGCTGAGCCTCGGCGTTTTCAACACCTACACGCAGGAGAATCTCCGCTACAGCCAGAACGCTCCCCTCAACATGTATGACGAGGTCAACACCAAGTGCAACCTCCCCGCCCAAATCGACATCGAGGCCGTCAGAGGCGCCGAATACCGGTTCATCATGGTCGCCAAGGGCGGCGGATCGGCCAACAAGACCTATTTCTATCCGATGACGAAGGCGACGATCCAGAATGAAGGAACGCTCCTGCCCTTCCTCGTCGAGAAAATGCGCTCCCTCGGTACCGCGGCCTGCCCGCCCTACCACATCGCGTTCGTGATCGGCGGCACTTCCGCGGAAAAGAACCTGCTGACCGTCAAACTGGCCAGCATCAAGTATTACGACGCGCTCCCGACGACCGGTGACGAGACCGGCCGCGCGTTCCGCGACATCGACCTCGAACAGAAGCTCCTCGTCGAGGCGCAGAAAATCGGCCTCGGCGCCCAGTTCGGCGGCAAGTATCTGGCCCATGACATCCGGGTCATCCGCCTGCCCCGGCACGGAGCGAGCTGCCCGATCGGCATGGGCGTCAGCTGCTCGGCCGACCGCAACATCAAGAGCAAGATCAATGCGGACGGCGTCTGGATCGAGCAGATGGACACCAACCCTTCCGAGCTGATCCCGGAGGAATACCGCCGTCCCGGCGAGGGTCCCAAGGGGATTGTCATCGACCTGGACAAGGGAATCGATTCCGTGCGCGCCGAACTGACCAAGTATCCCGTCGGCACCCGGGTCAACCTGAACGGCACGATCATCGTGGCCCGCGACATCGCGCACGCCAAGCTGAAGGCCCGTCTGGACGCCGGCCAGGAGATGCCCGCCTACTTCAAGGACCACCCCATCCTCTACGCCGGCCCGGCCAAGACGCCGGAAGGCTATCCTTGCGGCAGCATGGGCCCCACCACGGCCAACCGGATGGATCCCTACGTGGACGAGTTCCAGGATCACGGCGCCTCCCTCGTCATGATCGCCAAGGGCAACCGCACGAAGGTCGTCACCGACGCCTGCCTCAAGCACGGAGGTTTCTACCTCGGCACCATCGGTGGCGTGGCCGCCGTCCTCTCCCAGAGCAGCATCCGCAGCATCGAGTGCGTGGAATACCCCGAGCTGGGCATGGAGGCCATCTGGAAGATCCGTGTCGAGGACTTCCCCGCCTTCATCCTCGTCGATGACAAGGGCAACGATTTCTTCAAGAAACTCGGTCTGTAAAGCCTGAGCGTACACAAAAAGCCGGCCTTTCGGGGCCGGCTTTATTGGTCTATGAAAGGGGGTTATGGGAGAACCACTTCCTTGAGGACCTGACTGGAAGTCACTTTCCCCTTCTTGTCGTAATTGTCCATGCGCACGGCGCCGATGCCGCGGGCGTACCAAGTCTTCATGCTGCCGTTCGTCTTCATTCCCAATACTTTAGCCGTAAACTGGCGTTCCACCACGTAACAATCGTAGGTTCCGGCGGGAACGGTCAGTTCCTCCTTGGCCACCACCTTGTGGGAAGTGATATTCTGCTTGGACTTGATGCCCAGCATCTCTACGGTCACTTCCCCGGTCGGGAGTTCCATCCCCACTTCGAGGTTCTTGGGAAGGACGAATCCACCGCCTTCGGCCGCGATGGCGATGCCTCCGAAATCGAAGAGGACGTCACCGCCCTTCACGGTGGTGACCGTCTCGATGGGTTTGGTCAGTGCGGCGCCGCCGATGTACAGCTGGGCTTTCTGCTTGATGGTGAAGTCGTCACCCTTGCCAGCGACCTTGACGATTTCCATGTCGGTCTGGCTGCTCTCATTGCCTTTGGCATCCGTGGTCACGTAAACGAGCTTGGCACCTTCGGTCGTGCAGATGAAAGGGCCCTGTGCGAAGGCGGCCAGGGTAAGGCCGAGGCCGGCGAGGACGAGAAATGCTTTTTTCATTGTCTAGTTAAAAGAAAGGTTAAACATAACACAAGTATCCTCTCCAAAACCCGTGCTATAAAGCTCGGGTTCTCCCGGATTTTAATCCAGATCGTCGTCCACGTCGGTGACGGCGGCGCCGTTGCCCATCAGGAAGGTCTTCATAAACTCGTTCAGGTCGCCGTCCAGGACACCCTGGGTGTCGGCGGTGCTGTAGCCGGTGCGGAGGTCCTTCACGAGCTTGTACGGATGGAGGACGTAGTTGCGGATCTGGGAGCCCCATTCGATGCGCTTCTTCTGGCCTTCGAGCTCGGCCTGCTTCTCCTGGCGCTTCTTGAGTTCGATGTCATAGAGGCGGGATTTGAGGATGAGGAGGGCGCGCTGGCGGTTGTCCTGCTGGGAGCGGGTCTCCGTGTTCTCCACCATGATGCCGGACGGGATGTGGCGGACGCGGACGCCCGTTTCCACCTTGTTCACGTTCTGGCCGCCATGGCCGCCGCTGCGGAAGGTGTCCCATTCCAGGTCGCCGGGGTTGATCTCGATGTGGATGGAGTCGTCGACCAGCGGGTAGACAAAGACCGAGGAGAAGGTGGTCTGGCGCTTGCCCTGGGCGTTGAACGGGGAGATGCGGACGAGGCGGTGGACGCCGTTCTCGGCCTTCAGATAGCCGTAGGCGTAGTCGCCCTCGACCTCGATGGTGGCGGACTTGATGCCGGCCTCTTCGCCTTCCAGCAGGGAGGTGACCGTCATCTTGTAGCCGTTGCGCTCGCCCCAGCGGAGGTACATCCGCATCAGCATCGACGACCAGTCGTTCGCCTCCGTGCCGCCGGCGCCGGAGTTGATGGTGAGGACCGCGCCGAGGTTGTCGCCTTCGTTGCCCAGCATGTTCTTGAGCTCCAGGGCTTCGACGGCGTCGACCGCCTTGGCGAAGGTGGCGTCCAGTTCGCGGGTTTCGTCGGTCTCGACGGCTTCGTCCTCGCTGCCGGAGACGCTGTCCTTCGCGAAGTCGTACAGGACGTCCAGGTCGTCCACGAGGGAGGCGGCCTTCTGGAAGTCGGTCACCCAGGCCTTCACGCCCGCCAGCTTCTTGAGGAAGCCTTCGGCGGCCTTGGGGTCGTTCCAGAAATCGGGCGCCAGGCTCTCTTGCGTCTTCTGCTCCACGTCTTTCCGCTTGCCGGCGATGTCCAGGCACTTTTCGAGGGTGTCCAGGCGCTCGCGCAGGTCTTTTATTTGTTCGAGGGTCGTCATATCGCTTTCGGTATAATCGTACAAAAATACGAATAATTTCCCGTATATTTGTAAGCGTATGGCAACCATCGGCATATTCGATTCGGGCTCGGGCGGCCTGTCGGTGTACCGGGAGATCGTGAAACTGCTCCCGTACGAACGCTATGTCTACTATGCGGACAACGCCCACTGCCCATACGGGGACAAGACGGCCGCATTCATCCGGGACCGCGCCCGCACCATCACGGACTTCCTGCTGGGCAAGGGGGCCGACATCATCGTCGTCGCCTGCAACACCGCCACGGCGGCCGCCATCGCCACCCTCCGCGAAGAATATCCGGACGTCCCCTTCGTGGGGATGGAACCGGCCGTGAAGCCCGCCGCCCTGGGCACGGAAACCGGCGTGATCGGCGTCCTCGCCACGGCCGGGACGCTCAAAGGCTCCAAATACCTGAAGACGAAAGGCCGCTTCGAGGACGATGTCCATATCGTCGAGCACGTGGGCGAAGGCTTCGTGGAACTCGTGGAAAACGGCATCCTGGACGGTCCGGAGGCCTATGCGACCGTGAAAGCCTCGCTGCAGCCCCTGCTGGACGCAGGCGCGGACCGCATCGTCCTCGGCTGCACGCACTATCCGTTCCTGCGGCCGGTCGTCGAGGCCGTCGCCGGCCCCGGGGTCCAGGTCATCGACCCGGCCCCCGCCGTCGCCCGCCAGACCGTCCGCCTGCTGGAGAAGGACTGCGTCCCGCTCGACGAAGGCCCCTTCAGCATCGAGCTCCACTCCTCCGGCGATCCCGATTCCCTGCAGAGGATCTTCGCGCGGATTTGAACGAAAACAATACATGAAAAAAGCCGGCCCCGAAAGGCCGGCTTCATTCGTGGTACCGGAAGCTTACCGGTAGATGCTGTACTGGTTGTACAGGGAGCCGTACATCTGACCCAGGACCTCGAGATAAGGCTGGCCGTCGAACAGGGTGGTCCGATAGACGGTGTTGTCCACCATGTAGTACTCGATGCCGTTCATCACGATGGTCTCGTAGTCATCCGGGAGGGAGCTCACCAGGGCTCCGGCCGGCGGGACGATGGTGGTGTAATTGCCGGAGGCGCTCACACTGTAGAACACACCGTCCTGGTAGAAGTAGTCGGAGTTGGCGTAGGCGTAGCTCTGCACGAGGCCGAGCTTGTTGGCCAGCTCGTAGGCGGAGAGGGCGCGGCCGCTGTTCAGGGCGTAACTCGCGTTCTGGGCGGCGATCCGGGCGTTGTTCTGCGCGATGATCAGGTTCTGCTGGGCAATCACGTTGTAATTGTCGAAGACCGTGTTATAGGTCCGGTACGTGTTGCAGTAGTAGGAGAACTTGACCAGGTTGAACAGGGCCCTGTCGATCGCTCTCTCGAGCGGAGTGCCGAAAGGCGGACGGCAGATCACGTACACACCGCCGTAGGGACGGTAGTAGATCCCCTCGTAGTAGTAGTAGTCGATGCCCCAGTGGGTGATCCGACGGTAGCGCGGAGGGAGTACGTGGACACGGTATCCGAAGTAGTGCGGACGGTTGTCCCAGAAGTATCCCAGGCCCGGACGATCCCAGGCGATGAAATCGCGCTCGCGCGGAGGCAGCCGGTGCATGTTGTGACCGTTGTCCAGACGGAAGTCGTCGTTGTACCGGTAGTTGCCGGCGTGGTCACGCATGGGCTCGGTGTTCTTCACGGAGTTGGAAGCGTTCGCTTCGTTCGCCGCGTTGTTGCCGAGGCCGCTGCGGGAGACGTTGCTGCTGGAGCGGACGGACGTACCGGAAGTACGGTCGACCGTGCTCGTGGAGCGGCTGGTCGTGCCCGTGGAACGGCTGGTGGAAGTACCGGTGCTACGGCTGGTCCGGTTGTTCTGGTCGACAGAACCCGTGGAACGGCTGGTGGTGGTACCGGTGCTGCGGCTGGTCCGGGTGTTCTGGTCGACAGAACCCGCGGAACGGCTGGTGGTACCGGTGGAGCGGCTCGTGGAGCTGCTGCCGGTGGAACGGTTCGTCCGGTCGGTCTGAGGAGTCGTGGAACGGCTGGTCGTCGCGGCGGAGGAACTGCCCGTGCTCCGGCTGGTCGTCGCGGAAGAGGAGCTTCCGGTGGAACGGCTGGTCGTGCTGCTGCCGGTGGAGCGGTTCGTCCGGTCGGTCTGAGGAGCCGTGGAGCGGCTGGTCGTCGCGGCGGAGGAGCTGCCGGTGCTCCGGCTGGTCGTCGCAGCGGAACCGCTGCTGCTGGAGCGGCTGGTCGTGCTGCTTCCGCTGGATCGGCTGGTCGTGCTGCTCCCGGTGGAGCGGCTGGTCCGGTCGGTCTGAGGCGACGCGGCACGGCTGGTGGAGATATTGGCGGAGCGGTTGGCGGTGGAACCGCCGGACCGGCTCATGGAAGAGGAACCGCGCGAGGTAGTCTGCGAAGAGGACGACCGGGTCGCGGTGGAAGCACCGCCGGAAGAACGGCGGGACTGGGCGTTCGCCTCAGGGGCCGCAATCATCGCTATCGTGATGAAGAGGGCGGCTACGGTGTTGATCATCCTTCTCATGGCTTTGTCGTTTTAAAGTTAACGATATAAGTAATAGTTTTGGGAAAGTTCCTTGAAAGCTTCCGTATCTTGCATCCATTTGGACTGGATATCTTCGACTTTCAGTCGCTTCCCGAATTCCCTTCTCACATAATCCGTGCCACAAACGATATCGAGCATCCGCGTTTTCTTCAAAACCTTGTACGGATTGCGTTCAGGGTACAATTCCTGGAGGGCCTGCATCACGTAAAACTGCGTCAAAGAGATGGTCGCGGCCTCATAATCGGTATAGAAGAATTGGACGCCGTGCTGCATTTGCGGGTTCTGCCCGGAGATGGGCTTGTAATGGATGGTGCGGAAGGCGGTGCCTGGCAGGTTGTAGCTGTCCAGGCGCTCCTTGAGCTTGTCCGCGTCGATCCACGGGGCGGCGAAGGTCTGGAACGGGATGGTATAGCCCACGCCGATGTTCAGGTAGCCGAACTCGCCCGCGATGCCGGCGGAGGGATAGCCGATGGCCGAGGCCTCGGACGGGATGTTCGGGGACGGGAGGATCCAGGGCAGGCCGGTGTCCTTGTACAGCATCGACCTTTCCCAGCCGCGCATCGGGATGACCGACAGGCGGCACTTGAGGGGCTTTTCCTTGCCCTCCACCCCGCAGTTGAGGCCTTCCTCGTTGATGAGGCCGGCCAGCTCGCCGACGGTGAGGCCGTACACATACGGGATGCGGAACTCGCTGACGAAGGAGAAGAAGCCCGGCTCCACGAGACAGCCCTCGACCTTGAGCCCGCCCAGGGGGTTGGGACGGTCCAGGACCATCACTTCGATGTCCTGCTCGGCGCAGGCGCGCATCACCAGGCCCAGGGTGGAGATGAAGGTGTAGGAGCGGGTGCCGACGTCCTGGATGTCATAGACCAGCACGTCGACCCCTTTCAGCATCTCGGGCGTGGGTTTCCGGGTGGAACCGTAGAGGGAATGGACGGGCAGGCCGGTTTTCGGATCCTTGCCGCTGGCGACGTGGTCGCCTGCGTAGGCATCACCGCGGACGCCGTGCTCCGGACCGTACAAGGCCACGAGGTTCACCTCGGGCGCCTCGAAGAGGATGTCGATGGTGGAACGGAGGTTCCGGTCCACGCCGGAGGGGTTCGTCACGAGGCCCACCCGCTTGCCGCGGAGCTCCTCGAACCCGTACCTTTCCAGCATGTCGATGCCGGTGTATACCTGGGCGGACAGCGAGAGGCCCGCCAGCGAAAGGAGGAGTGTCAACAACTTCTTCATAGTCAATCCTTCTTGACGCGTCCGTAATCGGCCGGGACGCGGCGGCGCGCATACAGGGTCACGAACACGGTGGCGAGGCAGCAGACCATCACCAGGACGTAGAACCCTACATACCCGAGTCCCTCTTGCAGATATCCTGCCACGGCGCCCGGCAGCAGCATCGACAGGGCCATGAAGCCGGTGCAGATCGCGTAGTGGGAGGTCTTGAGGGGGCCGTCGGCAAAGTACATCATATACACCGTGTAGGCGGTGAAGCCATAGCCGTAGCCGAACTGGTCAAAGACGACGCAGGCGCCGACCGTCCAGACGGAGGCGGGCTGCGTAAGGGCCAGGAACAGGTACACGGCGCACGGCAGGGCGAGGCTCAGGGCCATCGGCAGCAGGCAGCGGCGGAGGCCCCGCCGGGAGATGTGCCAGCCGCCGAGGATGCCGCCCGCGAGGAGCGCGATCACGCCGGCGGTGCCGTACACCATCCCGAACGCGGCCTTGTCCAGACCCAGTCCCCCATCGGCCACTGCGTCGCTGAAGAAGGGGTACAAGAGCTTGACGGACAGCGCTTCAGGCAGGCGATACAGCAGGAGGAAGCACACGAGGAGGCCGATGCCGGGCTTCGTGAAAAAGCTCCCGAAAGCCTGGCCGAACTCGCGCAGGATCTCGCCGCCGGTCTTGCCGCCGGCGGAGCGGTCCTCCGCGGGCCGCGGCAGGACGAAGGCGTGGTAGGCCGTCACGAGGGCCAGGATGGCGGCCGTCGCAAGGAGCGTCCAGGACCAGGCCTTGGACACGGCCCCGGTCCGCTTTTCCAGCCAGCCGGCCAGGACGATGAGCACGCCCTGCCCGAACACCATCGCGATCCGGTAGAAGGTGTTGCGGATGCCCACGAAGGCCGATTGCCGTCCCTCGTCCAGGGCCAGCATATAATAGCCGTCCGCCGCGATGTCGTGCGAGGCGGAGGCGAACCCGGTGATGACGAACAGGATGAGCATCCACGTGAAGGTGGAGGAGGCCGGGAGCGTCGCGGCGAGGACGCCGACGGCGACGGCCATCAGCAGCTGCATCGTCACGATCCACCAGCGCTTGCTCTTGAAAATGTCCACGAAGGGGCTCCAGAGCGGCTTCACGAGCCAGGGCAGGCCGATCAGGCTGGTCAGCAGGGCCAGCCGGGCGTTGTCCATCCCCAAGTCCTTGAGGATAACCACGGAGATCGTGTTCACGATAAAGTACGGAAGGCCTTCCGCGAAATAGAGGGTCGGAACCCAGAGCCAGGGAGTGCGCGGTTTCATCGTTCGAGGGTTGTTCCGGGATAGTAGAAGGAAAGGATTTCTTCGAAAGTCTTGCCCTTGGCGGCCATCACGGCGGCGCCGATCTGGCACAGGCCCACGCCGTGGCCCCAGCCGTGGCCGCGGAGGACGACTTCGTCATCCGTCATCTCAACGTCGAACCAGGAGCTGTACAGGTGGCTTTCGGAGAGGAAACGGCGGATGATCAGCTCCTTGCCCACAGTGAGCGTCACCTTGGAGCCGACGATGCGGAGTTTCTTGATGCGGCCGGAGCCGCCCCGCTCGAGGGGCTCCAGGGCGACGAGGTCGCCGATGTCCACCCCCGACCGCTTCGCGATGAGGGCGGCGAGGTCCGCGCGCTTGTATCGGACGGTCCAGTCGTGGAAGTCCTCCGTTTCCAGGTCGTAATCATTCAGGACCTGGCCCAGGATTTCCTTGTCGTGGGTGTCGCACCAGGGGTCGTCGTGGACCGTCAGGTAGGGATAGTCCTCATCGGCCCAGGCCGTGGAGAAAAGCTCCGTCTTGCCGCCGCAGCACTTGTAGAAGCGGGCGTCGACGAGCTCCCCGCCGGAGCGGAGCGTGAGGCCCCAAGTCTCGTCGATGGCGGCGCGGACCTTGTCCCCGACGGCCATCGTCAGGCCTTGGTAGCGCTGGCAGTGGTCGTCGGCGCAGACGTCGAAGTGGTGATGGTCGTCGTGGTCGAACCATTTGACGATCTCGCCGGCGGGCTGTCCCGCCTCGGTCTGCCGGGAGGCGTCCAGCCAGGTCACGAGCGAAGGGACGTTGTCGAAGGAATAGGGCGCGGAGGCCTTCTTCCGGGCCTGCCGATGGGCGATCTGCGCCATCACCCAGGAACGGGAGATGACCGCATGGGCCTTCAGGAACTCGGGTGAAGCCGTCGCCTTCATCTCGGAGGAGATGACGCTGAGGAGGTAGTCCTCGACGCCGATCACATTGACAGCCACCACCTTGCCCTCGTCCACGATGAACTTGAGGGTGCCGGCGAACTGCTGGTCCTGCTGCCGCTGCCAATGGAAGTCCACGCCGATGGTCACTCCATACAGGATGAACGACGGTTCGGCAAAGAGCGTGGAAATGGTCGGCGCCTCGAAGACGAGCTCGTCGTACAGGGTGCCGTTATAGTCGATCTTGCCCTCGCGGTAGGAGACCTTCTGCGGGCCGGCGCCGTCGGAGATGATCTCGAAGGTGATCTCCGGGCCGGAGAGGATGCCCACCTCGATCTTGGGCTGGGTGCGAACGAGGCGCCACAGGAGGCGCTCCTCCTGCTTCTCGGAGAGGGAGATCTCCTGCAGGATGTCCGTCAGGATCTTCGGCGTAAGGCGCTCGTAATCGGCCTCTTCCGGGATGACGAAGAAGCCGGCCATGTCGGCCGCGCCGGGGCTCAGGGCGAAATGCTCCTCCCCTTCCGCATAGAAATGGTGCGGGCGGTGCGCCGCCCTGCACATCACGACGGCGCGGTACTCGCCCTCGCTGAAGAAGGTGAGGGCGTTGAAGCGAGGCTCGGCCTCCCCTTCCGCGAGGTCGCAGCAGTCCAGGAGGCGGTAGAACATCTTCGCCATCGACTTGGCCGTCTCCGCGCGGAGCAGGAAGACGCCCCGGGTGAAATGCATGTAATGGAACAGCTGGGCGTCCCGGACCGAATCCACGAAGGAAACGTTCGCGGAAAGGCTTTCGGGGACCTGTCCCCCGTTCATCGCGATGTTGTGGAGGAGCCGGCCCGCGATGCGTTCCATCGGCATGTACCCCTTGGGGCAGGCCTGGAAATGCGCGTGGCCGGGGACGGTGGTGCCGCTGTACGGGCTGTTGTAGAAGATGACATAGTCCGGGAAATGGACGGCGAGGTCCAGCATATCCGGATAGCGGTGCCAGATGGTCTGGGGGACGTGGACGTCCCGGGTGATCACGAGGTGGTTCGGGAAGATGGGCGCCCGGTTCACCAGGATGCGGTATTTCCGGCCCTTGCGGCCCTCGAAGGGAAGGAAATGCTGGTGTTCCAGGTAGTTCTCCTCGCAAAGCGGGCAGCCGTGGTCGAAGATGGGCATCCGGCCCGGGTTCGACTGGAGGGTGACGAGGATGCCGCCGATGGTCATCTGGCGGGTCTGGGCGCTCTTGAGCGCGCGGTACTTCGCCGCCACCGTCGGCCAGACCGACAGCTGGTCGTGAACGAATTTGTCGATGTCGATTGCCATACTTGGTAAAGATAGGCATTTTTCCGGTGCGAATCGAAAACAATTGCCCAAAAACGATGAAAAAACCGGGAGAATCGTTACATTTGGGAAAACGTAATTCCCGAATGATGAAAAGACTGATGATGAGCCTTCTCGCAGGCTTGCTGCTCTTTCCGGCCGCCCTCGGCCAGCCGCTCCGCCAAAGTGTCATCCGCGCCGACCGGGTGGACAGTCCCCTCCTCGGCGGTCCCGTCGACATCAACGTGTACCTGCCCGCCGGCTTCGACGCCGCCTCTGACACCAAGTATCCGGTCGTCTACCTCCTCCACGGCCTGTACGGCACCTACAAGGACTGGGCGACGACGGGCCATATGAAGGACGTGGTCGACGAGCTCACCGCCAGCGGAGAAATCGTGCCGATGGTCATCATCATGCCCAACGCCGGCGACCCCGACATCCACAACAACTGGAACGGCTACTTCAACATGCCCGGCCATCCCTACGAGGATTTCTTCTTCCAGGAGCTCATTCCCACGGTCGAGGCCCGCTACAAGGCCTACGGCGACAAGGCGCACCGCGCCGTGATGGGCCTGTCGATGGGCGGAGGAGGCAGCGCCGTCTATGCCCAGCGCCATCCGGACATGTTCTCCAGCTGCTACGCGATGAGCGGCTGGCTGGACAACCCCGAGCCGAACGCGGAAATGCCCAAGGACAAGTTCTACCTGGTGAGCAAGGCCGTCCACGAGCACTCCACCCTCGATTTCATCGACAAGGCCGATGACGCCACCCTCGAGAAGCTCCGCACCGTGAAGTGGTTCCTCGACTGCGGCGACGACGACGGCCTGATGGACCTGTCCGTCGCCCTCTTCCAGAAGATGCGCGCCCGCGGCGTCCGCAGCGAGCTCCGCATCCGCGACGGCTGGCACGGCTGGGAGTACTGGCACACCGCCCTCCGCCTCTCCCTCCCCTTCGCCTCCCGGAATTTCGACAAATAGAAAGTCTCCTAAAAATCGATAATTATGCAGAATGGATTGAAGAAACTCCTCAAGCTTGTCATCACCGTGGCGGTCATCTTCCTGGCCGTGCGGTGGTGTTCCAACCAGTTCGGAAGCGTGATCACCCTGCCCGGCGGTTCGGGTGGCAACGGCGGATCGGTCGGATCCGGGAAAGGAAGTTCGGAGGAATCCGGCGGCTGGTTCAGCCCGAAAAAGCAGAATGACAAACCGATCGTCAACGAGGATCTCATCGAGGACGTCGAGGACCTGGAGCGGGAGCTGGGCATCGGCAAATACAAGGACCAGAAGCCTTCCACCCAGCCGAAGACCACGCAGACGCCGTCCACGACCACCTCGGCATCGGCTCCCCTCACCTTCAAGGGCATCCCGCTGACCGGCTCGTCGTCGGCCTTCGGGTCGGCCCTGGTCAAGGCCGGCTTCAGGAGCGCCGGGAACGGCACGTACACGGGCGATTTCGCCGGTTACAGCGGCTGCAAGGTAACCCCGACCGGCAATCCCGTGCAGGAAGTCCGGGTCGATTTCCCCGTCATCTCCGACTGGGACGCCCTGGAAAAGGCCTATGACAACCTCCAGGCGGACCTCACCCGGAAATACGGCATCGACCCGGTCGTCAACCGGAACCTCGCCGTCTACAACCTCCCTAACGGCACCATCTCCCTGGACGCCGACGTCTCGAACCAATCCTCCTGGCACGTCATCCTGAAGTACGCGAACGCGTCCACGACGACCTCGACCGGAGGCCTGGGGCGGAATCCGATCGACGATTTGTAGCCCATTTCACCAGCACACTGAAACGAACTCCCTATGAACAGAATCCAATCCATCCTCGCCGTCGTGGCCATGACCGTGGCGGCGTCCGCCGGCGCCCAGACCCTCAAGATGGCGCCGCAAGTGGTCGGCGTGACCACCTATGAGGCCTCCACCGCCGTCAATCTCGTCGTGGTGAAACCGGAAATCAAACTGGACAATCTCGACCCCTCCGTCTTCACCGTCAATACGAACGGGACGGAACGCAACGTCCTGTCGGCCTACCCCTCGGATGCCAGGGGCGCGTACGACCCGGACGGCAAGTACGTCGCGCTGGGCCTTGAGAAGGCCTCCGGCCGCGGTCTCGGCCTTTCCATCCGGTCCGGCGTCTGGAATGAGGCGTACAGCCTCAAGGTCGGGCTGAAGAAAGGAAAGGTCCTGAAAGTCGGCAAGCAGAAGTTCACCGCCATCGACTGTGAGACGGACAAGGCCTTGAAGGATTTCCTTTCCGAGGCAGATTACTTCAACAAAGGGACATTCACCGGCCGGAATACCGGAAAGTCAGGGGACGTGACGCTTACTTATGCGGCGTATGAACCCTGGTCCCTCAAGGGCGACGGGAAGGAGAATCCCCTGGTGATCTGGCTCCACGGCGGCGGAGAAGGCGGACTGGACGTATCCATCACCCTGCTGGGTAACGAGGTCGTCTCCCTGATCCGTCCGGAAATCCAGTCGCATTTCACCACGGAAGGCGGCGCCGGGGGCGCCTATGTCCTTTCCGTCCAGTGCCCGACCATGTGGATGGGCACCTCGAAGGGCTTCGGCCACGGCGAGTATCCTTCCCTGTATGCCGATGTGCTCAAGTCCTGCATCGACGATTATGTGGACAGGCATCCCGACGTGGACCGGAAACGCATCTACCTGGGCGGCTGCTCGAACGGCGGCTATATGACGATGCACATGCTCATCCGTCATCCCCGGTACTTCGCCGCGGCGTATCCCACCTGCGAGGCCTACCTGGATGCGAACATCTCGGACAACGAGATCAAGGCGCTGGCCGAGGAGAACATCTGGATCGTCCAGTCCTACGACGACACGACCGTCGACCCGAAGACCCACTGCATCCCTACCTTCCAGCGGATGGTGAAGGCGGGCGCCAAGAACGTGTGGATGTCGATGTTCGAGAACGTCCAGGGCATCGACAATCCGGGCCAGCCGCTGATGGGCCACTTCTCGTGGTGCTACCTGTTCAATGATGCGGTCAGGAAGTCGCAGGAGCAGAGCGCAGGGGATGTCAAGCCCAGCAACGACGGCGGCGGTTCCGTCGCCCCGCAAGGCCACGCGAACATCTTCGAATGGATGAACGCCCAGGTCCTCACCGATCCCGAACCGGCCCCGCAGCGCCAGCGCGGCGGAGGTGCGCCTGCCCGGGCGCAGAAGTCGAGGATCGTCGAAGAGGGAGGTTCCGGCCCGTACAAGGCCGTGATGATGGAGGAGGCCTCTCTCCCCACCCACACCATCTTCCGTCCGCAGGATCTCAGCAAGTTCGGCAAGGACAAGCGGCTTCCCGTGGTGGTCTGGGGCAACGGCGGCTGCGCGAATTCGCCCAGCGGCCATGTCAATTTCCTGAACGAGGTGGCCTCGCAGGGCTACCTGATCGTCGCCATCGGCCCGAGCAACTATCAGCAGGTCGAAGGCCCGCGTCCCGGACAGACGGGGGCCATGCCGGGAGGCAGGCCCCAGATGCGTCCGGGCCAGGGTGGCCAGCGCCCCCAGGGGGCTCCGCAAGGCGCTCCCCAGGGCGGTGAACGGCCCCGGATGCGTCCGGGCGGCGGAATGCCCGGCGGCGGAATGCCGCAGATGCCCGGTGGCATGTCGATGGGCGATCCGGCCGGCCTGAAGCAGGCGCTCGAGTGGGCCATCGCCCAGAACGCCGACCCGGCCAGCCCCTATTACGGAAAACTGGACATCGACAACATCGCCGCGGCCGGCATGTCCTGCGGAGGCCTGCAGGCTCTCCACATGTCGGACGATGCGCGCATCAAGACCATCCTGGTCATGAACAGCGGCTTCTTCAACGGCGGCGATGACAAGGCCAGCCTGAACAAGATGAAGCAGAAGTCCGTGATCTGGATCCTGGGCGGCACGACCGACATCGCCTGGGAGAACGGCCTGGACGACTTCAAGCAGCTCCAAGGCACGATGCCCGCCTTCCTGGCCAGCCTGGACGGCATCGGCCACGGCGGCACCTATATGCAGCCCTTCGGCGGCGACTATGCGAAGGTGGCCACCGCCTGGCTCGACTGGTGGCTCAAGGGCGACGCGAAGGCCGCCACGATGTTCACCGGTCCCAAGCCCGGCGTCAGCCAGATGGAAAACTGGATCTACCTGCGGAAGAATATCGAATAAGGAGGCTCGTTCCCGTCCTTGTCGAAAAAGAAGCGGCTCCCGTGGTTCTTCTCACGGGGTCTGGCCCCCGCCATTTCGCATACGGCTGATATTCAGCGAGTTACAAACCGATCGGTTCCCAACCTCCCTTTTTGAGGAGGGGTTGGGAACCGACCTTTTTATAATACCCTGGCACTGAACCAATTACGATCATCCTCGGTGCCGACCCCCAAAAAATGACGCGCAGTTGAGCATTGGATGAAACGAACGGGCGGGGTTCTGCATCTTATAATTGAATATGCTTATCACCATTCTCATCAGTTGTATCATCCTTAGCCGCAGAAACCGGCGAAGGTCTTCCTGATGTCCTTACCGACACACAACCGATTCGCGCGTACTCCCCGGAGGCGCGTTTTTTTGTTTCGGGCGCATAAAGGAGGGCGTTGGTGGCCTGCGGGAGATCTCAGCACTCCAGCGGGCACATTTTGGGCCCACATCGTTCCCTCAGCCGTGCTCCAGCACGCGGCAGGGAACGATAATCCATTAAAATGTTCCCTCAGCCGTGCTGAATGCGTGTTTGGAGAGCATAGAAATACAAACAAAAAAAAGGCACCTGCGGTTGCAGATGCCTTTTTGCTCCCCAGCTAGGACTTGAACCTAGGACCCTCTGATTAACAGTCAGATGCTCTAACCAACTGAGCTACTGAGGAATGTTTTCATCCTTGCGGATGCCCTGTTGTTGTTTCGGGATTGCAAAGGTACAACCTTTTTCGGAAACTCCAAACTTTTTTGCGGTTTTTTTCACTATCTTTGCATCGCGAATCTGAAACTGACCGCGATGGATATCGATCTGCTTGCAAAAATGGTGAAGGAGGCCATCCTGGACCACGACACCGTGACCCTGCCCGGGGTCGGCTGCTTCGTAGCCGAGCTGGTGCCCTCCACCTTTTCCGACAAGGGCTATACGATCAACCCTCCCTACCGCCGGTTGTATTTCTCCCCGAAGCAGGGCGGCGACACGTATCTCGTGGACCTTTACGCGCGTGACAACGAGGGGGTCGATGCCGATATGGCCACCCGCATCCTGACGGAGTTCCTCGCCGAGATGAAGGAGGTCCTGAAGGTCAAGAAGACGGTCGTCTTCCCGGGCCTCGGACGTCTCCGCGCCACGCGCGAGAACCATTTCTTCTTTGTGGCCGACGAGGACCTGGACATCTATCCCGAAGGCCTGGGCCTCGCTCCCCTCTCCCTCAAGACGCACGTCGAGACGCCCGAAGAGGTCGCGACGGCCGTCGCGGGGCTGGCGGAGCTGATCGAAGAGATTCCCGGTCAAGCCGGGAATGACGAGGAAGAGCCCGTCCCGGAACCGGAACCGGTGGTTCGACAAGCTCACCAACCGGTTCCCGAACCCGAAAAGGTCGAGGAGATTCCGGGTCAAGCCCGGAATGAGGAAGAGGAGCCCGAACCCGAGCCGGTCCCTGAACCCGAACCGATCCCTGAACCGGTCCCTGAACCCGAACCGGTCCCGGAACCTGAACCGATTCCCGAACCGATTCCTGAACCCGAGCCGGTCCCTGAGCCTGTCGAAGGGCCGGCGGAGGAACCGGTGGTTCGACAAGCTCACCAACCGGTTCCCGAGCCCAAGAAATCGCATCGCAAGCTGTGGAGAATCATATTGATCGTGTTGTGCGTGCTGGTGGGATTGCTGCTGCTATTCATCTTGCTGAGCCGGTTGGCGCCGGGGCTGCTGGATCCGCTGCTGTATTCCAAGGAGGAGCTTCAGATTCTGCGTTATTAGTGTAGTTATGAGCGAAGTCAGAAGAGAAGGATACAAATTCTGCCAGGATATCTGCGTCCCGTGCTACGACACGGACGCATCGTTCTACCTGAAGCCGGCCTCCTTTATGGACATGGCCCAGGAAATCGCCTATTGGGCCGCCCAGGGACTGGGTTTCGGCTATGACGACCTGCACGTCCACCACGTGGCGTGGGTGCTGTCCCGGATGCATTTCCATTTCGAGAATCCGCCCAAGTGGCGGGACAATGTCACGCTGTACACCTGGCACAAGGGGGCGGACGGCCTGTTCTACCTCCGTGATTTCTTCCTGCAGGACGCCGATGGCAACCGCCTCGTGACCTGCACCAGTTCGTGGGTGGTGATCGACGAGCGGACGCGCCGGCTGGTCCGGCCCGAGGAACTCCAGGACAAGCTGAGCACCGGGGACGTGGACGACGCCATTGCGGAGCGCGCCCCGAAGGTGGCGATGCCCCGCGGGGCGGAGCCCGAGCCCGCCGGCGAGCACACGGTCGTGTACTCCGACGTGGACATCATCGGCCATACGAACAACGCCCGCTACATGGTGTGGGCGATGGATTGCATCGACTATGAGACCGTTTCGGGCCGCCGGGTCCGAGACGCGTACATCAATTTCAACAAAGAGACCACGCCCGGCACCACCGTGCAGCTGTTCCGGCTGCAGACGGAGGAGGACGGGGCGACGGTCTGGTACGTGGAAGGCCGCGTGGACGGCAAGGCCGCCTTCTGTGTCAAACTGGTATTCTAAGCTATGAAAGATCTGTTCCTCGGTCAGGGCGTCGCCCATACAATCATGCTGCTCGCCTTCGTGATCGGCATCGGCATCTATCTGGGCCGGTTCAAGATCAAGGGCGTTTCCATCGGCGCCACCTGGATCCTGTTCATGGGCATCCTGATGAGCCATCTCGGTTTCCGGGCCGATCCCGAGATGCTCCATTTCATCAAGGAGTTCGGCCTCATCCTGTTCGTCTTCTCCATCGGCCTGCAAGTGGGCCCCGGCTTCTTCCATTCCCTCAAGTCCGGGGGTGTGAAGATGAACCTCCTGGCCCTGGTGAACGTTCTGCTCGCCGTGGCCGTGACCTGGGGCATTTCCCTGATCACGGGCGTGGACCTCAAGACGATGGTGGGCGTGATGTCCGGCGCGGTGACCAACACCCCGGGCCTCGGCGCCGCCCAGCAGACTTACATCGACGTCGCCTCGGCCGGCGGCATGGACCCGGTCGCCGCCTCCAAGGCCGCTTCCGAACTGGCTTCCGGCTATGCCGTGACCTATCCGATCGGCGTCATCGGCGTCATCCTGGTCCTGCTCGTCGGGAAGAGCCTCTTCAAGGTCGATCCGGCCAAGGAACTGGCGGAACTGGAAGCCCAGGACGATACCGGCTCCCACCCCCGCCGGATGCACGTGGCCGTCGAGAATCCGGCCATCTTCGGCAAGAAACTGTCCGACATCCTGCACGAATTCGAGGGTGAATATGTCGTCTCCCGCATCATGAAGGGGAAGGAAATCCTCTTCGCGACCGGCGACATCGTGCTCGAGGAGGGGGACAAGGTCCTCATCGTCACCTCCCAGCAGGAGGTGGAGAAGCTCCGCATCCTCTTCGGCCAGGAAGTGCCGATGCACGTGGAGGACTGGGACCGGATGGACCATCACCTGGTGACCCGCCGCCTGACGGTCACGAAATCGTCCCTGACCGGCAAGAAACTGAGAGACCTGCACTTCCGCGAGGCCTATGAAGTGAGCGTGACCCGCGTCATCCGCTCCGGCGTCGAGCTGGTGGCCCGCCCGGACCTGTATCTGCAGATGGGCGACGCCCTGATCTGCATCGGCGCCGAGCAGAACATCAAGCGCGTGGCCGAGCAGGTGGGCAATTCCAGCGGCGCCCTGGACAAGCCGAACCTCGTGCCCATCTTCCTGGGCATCGTGGTCGGTATCATCTTCGGCTCCCTGCCCATCCGCTTCCCGGGCATCCCGCAGCCCATCAAGCTGGGCCTGGCCGGCGGCCCGCTCATCATCGCCATCCTCCTGGGCCACTTCGGTCCGAAGCACAAGATCACGACCTTCACCACGATGAGCGCCAACCTGATGATCCGCGAAATCGGCATCTCGCTGTTCCTCGCGGCCGTGGGCCTCGGCGCCGGCGAGAACTTCGTCAGCTCCATCGTGAACGGCGGCTACTGGTGGATCCTGTACGGCGCGATCATCACGATCGTCCCGGTGTTCCTCACCTTTGTCATCGCCCGCCTGCTCGTCCACCTGAATTTCTACCAGGTGTGCGGTCTCATCGCCGGCTCCTGCTGCAATCCGCCTGCATTGGCCTTCGCCCAGGGCATGTACGGAAGCGACTATACCTCTGTGAATTACGCGACGGTATACCCGCTGTCGATGTTCCTCCGCGTGCTGGTCGCCCAGCTGCTCATCCTCATCTCCTTCGCCTGATGGTCGAGCTGGTATACCCCCTGGAACCCGCGCCGGTCTATCCCCGGCCCACCGTCGACGCGCCCGGACTCCCCGCCGTCTCCTCGGAGGAGATGCTCCCGCTCATCGAACCCAGCGGGTTGGTCTACGGCCAGGCGACCCGCGCCTGGTGCCACAGCGGCGCCAAGCCCCTGCATCCGGTGGTCCATCTCCATCTGGTGGACCGTCTCGGCCGGATCTACCTGCAGAAAAGGTCGATGGAAAAGGACCTCCTTCCGGGCTACTGGGACACGGCCGTCGGCGGCCACGTCACCTACGGCGAGCTGGCGGAAGAGGCCTTGTACCGCGAAGCCGCCGAAGAACTGGGCCTCACTGCCTTCAATCCCATCTTCCTGGAGACCAACATCTGGGAGACGGAACGCGACCGCGAGTTCGTCTTCATCTTCGCGGCCGTGGGCCATCCCGACCTGAACCCCGACAACGACGAAGTGACCGAAGGCCGCTGGTGGACCCAGCAAGAGCTGACCGCCGCCATCGGCAAGGACCTCCTCACCCCCAACTTCGAAGCCGAATACGCCCGCATCCAGGGTATGCTGCTGGCGCTGCTGTAGCCGAAAAAAGAAAATCTTGCTCTTTCATCAGTTTTTACTATATTTGTAAAACAAACAATAACACTGATGAAAAGACTCTTTACCACAGCACTTTTGGCCCTTTTCTGCCTGAGCCTCGGCGCCCAGGAGGAGGTCGTGCGCCTGTTCACCGAGAACCCCGACCGGTCGGCGAACAACATGCACTCGTACGAGTTCAATCCCATCGTGGACACGAAGGCTCCGAAGGGCTTCAAGCCTTTCTACATCTCCCATTACGGCCGCCACGGCTCCCGGTATGAGCAGAACGCCACCTTCGCCCGCAACGCGATGAACGCGTTCCCCGTCCTGGATTCCCTGGGCCTCCTCACCGAGACCGGCAAGGCCCTGTATGCCGACGTGAACGCCATCGTCGAGGCGCACAAGGGAATGGAAGGCTCCCTCACGCCCCGCGGCGCGAAAGAGCACCAGATGCTGGCGGCCCGGATGGTGGAAAGGTTCCCCGCCGTCTTCAAGAACAAGGACCGCTGGGAGGTGAACAGCTTCTCCAGCACGAACTTCCGCTGCATCGTGTCGATGTGCAACTTCACCAACTCGATGAAGGCGGAGAGCCCTCGGCAGGAATTCACTTACACGAGCGCCGAGCGGTTCATGGGCTATATCAACCCGAGCCTCCGCGTCCCGCGTCCCGGCGAGGTCCCGGCCCCGCGTCCGAGCTTCTCGCCGGAGCAGATGGCCCGGATGCGCGGTGGCAGCAGCCCGGAGAGCAACAAGTACACCCCGGCGACCGGCACTCCCGGCTATGACTTCACCCGCTTCCTGACCCCGCTGTTCAAGGACTACGACGCCGCCCTCAAGGTCCTCGGCAATCCCGAGCCCTTTGTCAAGGCGTGCTTTTCCGCCGGCGGCCTGTGCCAGGTCATCGACTTCATGGGCATCGACATTCTCCGGAAATACTTCGTTCCCGAGGAGCTGGTCTATCTCTGGGCCGGCGGCAACGACTCCATCTACCGCATGTGGGGCGGTTCCGTCGAGAACGGCGACGTCATCCGCTTCGCGATCCGTCCGCTGATGATGGACTTCATCGAGAAGGCCGACGCCGCGATGCAGCCCGGCAGCCACCGCACCGCCGACCTCCGTTTCGGCCACGACACCTCCATCCTGCCGCTCTTCGCCCTGATGGGCGTCGACGATCCCCAGAACCGCAGGCTCCCCTACAAGGAGGCCCACGCGAAGGGCTGGTACGCCTTCTTCCAGGTCCCGATGGCCACCAACTGCCAGATGATCTTCTACCAGAACAAGAAGGGCGAGGTCCTCACGAAGGTCCTCTACAACGAGAAGGAGATCCTCATCCCCGGCATCGAGCCGGTCTCCGGCCCCTACTACCGCTGGGACGAGCTCAAGGCCCATTTCCTGGACCTCTGCAAGCAGGCTTCTGCGCCTTGGGACAACTGGAACAGGACGCACGGACATAACAATTAACCTGATAAACGATGAAAAGATTCTTTTTCTTCCTGGCGGCATCGCTCTGCGTGTGCGCCAACGCCCAGGTGAAGGAGGACTTCGTCCCCTCGCCGAACAACCAGCCCGGCAAGCAGTATCCGATGGTCAATTCCGAGCGCTGCGTCCGCGTGCGCGTGGAAGCGCCCGACGCCCAGTCCGTCAAGCTGGACATCGGCGGTGTCAAATATGACCTCGTCAAGGGCGAAGACGGCGCCTGGATCGGCGAATCCGCCCCGCAGGACGAAGGATTCCACTACTATCAGCTGAACATCGACGGCGCCAACGTGCCGGATCCGTCCAGCCTGTACTACTACGGCGCCAGCCGCTGGGGAAGCGGCATCGACGTCCCGGCCGTGGACCAGGACTTCTACGCCGTGAAGGACGTCCCGCAGGGCCAGATGCGGGAAATCTACTACTGGTCCGAGGTGAACAAGGCGATGCGTCACATCTTCGTCTACACCCCGGCCGAGTATGACCTGAACGCCAACAAGCGCTACCCGGTGCTGTACCTGCAGCACGGCGGCGGCGAGAACGAGTACGGCTGGCCGCAGCAGGGCCATACCGCCCAGATCATGGACAACCTCATCGCCGAAGGCAAGGCCCTCCCGATGATCATCGTGATGGAGAACGGTTCCTGGACGATGCCGCGTCCGGCGATGGGCCAGGGCGGTCCCCAGGGACAGCGTCCGCCGCAGGGACAGCGTCCTCCGCAGGGACAGGGCCAGCGTCCGCGCGGCGGCTTCGGCCTGCCTTCCGGCTGGGCCGACGGCTTCGCGAACACCCTGATCAAGGACTGCATCCCTTACATTGACAGCCACTTCCGCACGATCGCCGACAACAAGCACCGCGCGATGGCGGGCCTGTCGATGGGCGGTATGCAGACGAAGTCCATCACCGTCGCGCACCCGGAGGTCTTCTCCTCCCTGGGCATCTTCAGCGGTGGCACCATCACCGTGGACGACACGAAGAACAACCCCGAATTCGCCAAGGGCCTCCAGCTCGTGTTCGTGAGCTTCGGCAGCCGCGAGCTCGAGAACCGCGCCCCCGGCTTCGGCGACGGCACCGACCCCAAGGTCGAGACCGAGGAGCTGGCCAAGAGCGGCGTGAACGCGCACTTCTACGTCTCGCCGGGCACGGCCCACGAGTGGCAGAGCTGGCGCCGCGCGCTGTATCAGTTCGCGCAGCTGCTGTTCAAGTAGAGACTATTTCGGGAAAGACATCAGGGTGTCGATGACTTCCTGAGGGTCGTCCGTCACGGAAATCAGAAGTCCTCTGTACTTCTTGCGGGAGAGCAAGTCTTCCAGCAAGGGGTATATGGGGACTTCCTTCGTGAAGAACTCCTTGTCCAGGAAGATCATCGGGCTGGGGGCGCCGAAGGTCTCGTAATGGTTCTGCGCGGCGTCCTGGAAGATTTCCTGGATGGTGCCGGCCGAGCCCGGCGAATAGATGATGCCGCCCTTCGCGATGGCCAGCAGGACATCCTCGCGCAGGCTGTTGAAGAAGTACTTGGCGATGTGGGTCGCGAACGGCGTGGCGGGCTCGTGCCCGTAGAACCAGGTCGGGATGCCCAGGCTGCGGTACTTGTTCTGCGGATACTTGTTCCGGACCTCGAAGGCCGAGCGTAGCCAGCCTTCATCCTTGTACGTGGGCGCGACGGAGAGGATTTCCAGGGCGTCGTCGAACTCTTCCATCGACCTTCCGGCCATCCAGGCGCCGAGGTGCGTGGCCTCCATCGCGCCGGGGCCGCCGCCGGACGCCATCAGCTTGCCCCGTTCGGTGAGCTCCTTGGCGATGAGGGCGACGCGGCGGTAAGACGCATCCGTACGCAGTTGGGCGTGACCGCCCATGATGGCGACCACCTGGTGCGGATCGAACCGGCTCAGGAACTCCCGCATCGCGTCGCCGATGGCCCGGTCGTGCATCGTCCGGCCCAGGGTTTCGCGGATGTCGTCGCAGTTCACCCCTTTTTCCTTGTAATCGGCATAGACGCGGGAATCGAAGCAGGTCGCATAAGAGTCCTCCTTCTCGGGGTCGTAGCCGGCGTACAGGGTTTCCCCGGTATACAGCTTGCCGCGGAAGGCGTTGTAGATGCGGCCCATCCGGGGAAAGACCAGGCAGGTGCTGCCGATGTGCCCTTCCATTTCGGTGGGGATCTCACAGCCGAGGAAGCAGCAGTCGGAGAAACGGTGTCCGGCCGCCACATATTGCGGGACCTCGCTGAAGTCTATGTACTGGAATGCATAACGGGAGATGAAACCCGTCTCGTCCGGAGCGGGAAGCAGGGTGATATCCGAGATTTCCTGGTAAGGTTTGTTCGCCATCGCCAACTTAGATTCTGGATTTCAAAAATACGAAAAAAACGGTAAAAACTACAACAGGATGTTGACGCCCAAGCCGATGAGGACGAGCCCGCCCACGATGCGGGCGGAATAGCCGAGCTTCCGGCCGATGAAGCTGCCGGAGAGCATCCCGACCAGGACCGAAAGGGCCGTGAAGACGAAGATGGACACCGAAATGGGCCAGATTTCCGACCACGGAGCGGCGTCCATCGCCATGGAAAGACCCACCACCGCCGCGTCGATGGAGGTGGCGACGCCGCCCAGGACGATGCTCTTGAAGCCGCTGAGGTTCAGGCGCTCCGACTTGCTGCGGACCCCGTCGATGAACATCTCGCCGCCCACGTACAGCAGGAGGAGGAAGCCGATGATGTGGGCCACCTTCTCGAAATGGCCGACGTACTCGGAAATCAGTTCCGTCGCGCCCGTGCCTACGCCCCAGCCGGCCAGGAACAGGCCTGTCTGGATGATGGCGAAGACGGCGGCGATGGTCCAGACCTTGCGGCGGACCTCCTCGCGGGTGACGGTCACGCTGGAGCAGAGCGCCACCGCGAAGCAGTCGGCGCAGAGGGAAATCCCCAGCAGGATGGCGCTGATGATCACGTTCATGGCTTGAATTCCTGACGGGCGGTGATGGAACGGCCCAGGGTGAGCTCGTCGGCGTATTCGAGGTCGTCGCCGAAGCCGAGCCCGCGGGCCAGGGTGGAGAAGCGAACGCCCGTATGGGACAGTTTCCGGTACAGATAGAAGGCAGTGGACTCCCCTTCCACGTCGCCGCTGAGGGCGAAGATGACCTCCGCATCCGCCGGGTTCTCCAGGGCCTCCACACGGCGGACCAGCTCCGGGATGCTCAGGTCGGACGGGCCGATGCCGGCGATCGGGGAAATGATGCCGCCGAGGACGTGGTACACCCCGTGATACTGGCCGGTATTCTCGATGCTCATCACGTCGCGGACGCTCTCAACCACGCAGATGGCGCTGTGGTCGCGGGACCGGTCCGAGCAGAACGAGCAAATCTCCTCGTCGGAAATCATGCGGCACTCCTTGCAGTAGCGGACATCGTCCCGGAGGCGGTTGATGGCCTCCGTGAAATGGTGCACGTTCTCCTGCGGCTGCCGGAGCAGGTGCAGGGCCAGCCGGAGCGCGCTGCGACGGCCTACGCCCGGCAGCGTACCGATGGCCTCCACCGCGTCGGAGAGGAGTTCGGAAGGGTATTTCTCTTTATACGCCATGATAGTCGATCAGTCCTTCCATCGGGGAAGGGATGAAACGGGAGAAGGTGAGGCCGTATTCGGCGCCGAGGCGTTCCAATTCCGCCCGGCAGGCGCAACCGAAGCCGCCGACCACGCCTACGGGGAGGCGGTCGTAGCGCGTAAGGGCGCGCTCGAAAAGGTCGCGGAAGTTCCTTTCCACCAATGCGTTCACATAGGGTTCCCCCCGGTGTTCCAGGATGAAGGGCGCCAGGCTCCCGAGATAGCGGGAAGGCGCCGAAGACTTATAGACGTTCCGGACGACGGAAGCGTAGTCCACTTCGTGGAAAGCGGAGAAAGCTTCCACCAGGTCCGCCGGAACGAGGTCCTTCACGAGATCCGCGAGGAACAGCCGTCCGAGGGCCGCGGCGCTGCCTTCGTCGCCGATGATGAAGCCGCCGCCGTGGATGTTGCGGACGATCTTCTCCCCGTCATAATGGCAGGTGTTGGAGCCGGTGCCCAGGATGGCGGCGAGGCCCGCCTCGTGGCCGCAGGCCGCGCGGGCCGCCGCCAGGAGGTCGGACGCATATTCGCTCCGGACGCCCGGGAAACGCTCCTTGAAAATGCGGTCCAGCTCCGTGGGGAATTCCAGCAGGCCGGCCGCGTAGAAATGGACCTCGTACACGTCCGAGAAGGTATCGACCGCCTCCGCGAAGACGGCGGCATTGGCCTCCGCCGCGATGGTGGACAGGTTCATACCGGGGGTCTGCAGGCGCTTTTCCACCCGTCCTCCGGGGGCGACGAGGCACCAGTCGGTCTTGGTGGCGCCGCTCTCGACGATCAGGATCATACTTCCACTCCTTTCTTTTTCCAATGGCAATAGCCGTACACCGCCGAGGCGACATAGGCGAGATACAGGAACGCCATCCAGTACTGGCCGTTCACCACGCACAAGGCGGTCGTGAGCGTATCGGCCACCACCCACAGCATCCACTGCTGGATGTAGGAACGCGTGAGCCACCAGGTGGCGATGACGCTGAGCACGGTCGCGGGGGCGTCCAGCTCGGACACGCCGTCTCCCAAGGCGCGGAACACCCAGATCAGGACGAGCGAGCCCAGGACGAAGGCCACGGCGCTCCAAAGGGCCGTTTTCTTCGGGAGGGGCCGCAGGTGGACCACATCCTCCCCCACGGCGGCGCCGTCCTTCCGCCACTGCACGAGTCCGATGACGGACATCACGATGTAATACAGGTTCAGGCCCATCATGCCCCAGCTCCGCTGGACGGCGAAACTATACGCGCAAGCCGCGCCGGTGAGGATGCCCACCACCCACATCGCATTCTTCTGGAAGATTTCCAGGACGACGTAGGCGATGCCCGTCACCAGGGCGAAAATCTCAATGATTCGGATCACATCCATCATACACAAATATACGGCTTTTTTCGCTATCTTTGCATCGCAAAATAAGATTCTATGGACAAGAAAAGTTATGCATTCGGCATGAGCCTGGCCGGCAACCTGCTCCAGAACGGAGTGCACGGGCTCAATTTCGACGATTTCGTGGCCGGTCTGAAGGCCATGCTCCAGGGGGAGAAGCTCGCCATCTCGATGGACGAGGCCGGCGAGGCCCTCGAGCAGTTCTACAAGGAAATGGAGGAAGAGGCTTCCGAGCGGGCCGCCGCAGCCGGCGCCGCCGCGAAGGAGGAAGGCGAGAAGTTCCTCGCCAAGGTCGCCCGCGACCCCGAGGTCCGCGCCACCGGCAGCGGCCTGATGTACAAGGTCCTGAAGGAAGGCACCGGCAAGAAGCCCACGGCCACGAGCCAGGTGAAGTGCCACTATGAGGGCACCTTCGCGGACGGCCAGGTCTTCGACAGCTCCTACAAGCGCGGCGAACCCGCCGTCTTCGGCCTGAACCAGGTCATCAAGGGCTGGACCGAAGGTCTCCAGCTGATGGCCGAGGGCGCCAAGTACGAGCTCTACCTGCCGTACAACCTCGCCTATGGCGAGCACGGAGCCGGCAACGCCATCCCTCCGTACTGCGCCCTGAAGTTCGTCGTCGAACTGATCGAGGTTCTTTAATCCTTACCAGGAATACTCCACCGTCAGCAACAGGTTGCATCCCGGCATCGGATAGCCCTGGACGACCTCATAACGGTGGTTGAACAGATTTCTGAGCGTCACACCCGCGTTCAATTCCGGCAGCATTGCCCGGTTCTTGAACGCGGGCATTGTCATTTTCCGGATGAGCGAGACATCGCTGACGGTCCAGGGGGCGATGTAGTAGTCCGGCGTGTTGGCCGTCCGGGACCATCTGGCACCGGTGAACACCGTCTCCCAGGTGAAAGACCAGTCCTCCCATCCGACGCACAGGTCCACCCCGCCGCTGTGCAGGGGAATATAGGGGATCTGGTTGCCGTACGTGCGGCCGTCCGGATCGCTGTGGTCCAGCGCCCGCTGGAATGAATAGCGGAAAGTCACGTCCACCGACCATCCTTTCCGCCAGAACCGCGCATCGGCCTTCACATCCAACCCCGCCACATCCACTTTCCCGATGTTCAGCATCGTCCAGCGGAATTGCGAGGAGGTGGGAATGGCAACGATCTTGTCGTCGACGCGGTTCAGGTAAGGCGAGATCCTTCCCGAGAAAGACCAGGGGCCGGAAGTATGTTCCAGCCGGATGTCGACCCCGGTCTGGGCGGCGGATTCAGGGACGAGGGAGGAGTTTCCCATCAGCGAATAATACAGGTCGTTGAAGGAGGGCAGCCGGTAGCTGCGCTTCGCGAAGGCGTCCACTTCCAGCCAGCGGAACGGGGAATAATACAGGCTGAAAGACGGCATCCAGGCATCCCGGAAGGTGTTTTCGCGGGTCCATCCCCCGGCCTGCGGCGTCAGGAAACGATCCCACGCCCCCTGATAGACGCAGTGGGCCGCCACGCGGAAATCCTCCCAGGCCAGCCGGGTCGCCAGGGCGGCCGTGACGACGTTCCGGCGGGGGGTGACGGACTGGCCGACGTCGGAATCCAGCGCGTTCCGCTGGAAATCGACGCTCAGGTCCACCGACCACGGGTCGGCCAGGACCAGAGACTGGGCCAGCGAAAGATAGCCGGAGCGCTGGCGGTAGTGCAGGTCATACGGCAACGCCATCGGATTCTTCTCCGGATGGGTGTTGTAATGGATGTAGTCGTCGGCGTATTTGAACTTCAGCGACGTGGCATACCGGGAGGTCCAATCCTGGTTCCAGCCGCCCTGCACGAAGAGATTCCGGTCGGCCTGGCGCTCTGCGCTGAAAGGGAAGCCCGAAGCGCGGCGGATGACCGGACCGGGGAATCCCCGTTCGGAGCCATAGCCATAGACCCGGACGCGCCAGTCGCCGTGGCGAAGCTGTCCGAACAGGGCCGATTCCAGGCGAAGGCTCTTGATGTCCCCGTTCTCCCGGACCAGCGTCGTGTCAAAATACGGATACTTGTATCGGCCGTTTGAAGTCAGTCCTTCCGCCGATACCCGGAGAGTGACAGGTCCCAGCTGCCGGTCCCATTGAAGGGAAGGCTGGAAGGTCCCGAACGAACCTCCCCGGAGCCGGGCCCGCCCGCCGTCCTTGTCGAACAGCAGGGGGCGCTCGCTGTCCAGATGGACCGCCGCGCCGGACGCATATTCCTTGGCCGTCTGCAACCGCTTGGTTTTCTGCCCGTTATAGAGGGCTACCATCGCCAGGCCGTCCGTGGAGAATCGGCCCAGGTCCACCTGCATGTTCTGGGCGTTGTCCACCTGGACCCCGTCCAGGAAGATGCCCACGTGTTCGCTGCCGAGGCTCCGGACATTGACGGTCTTGAGTCCGCCCACGCCGCCGTAGTCCTTGACCTGGACGCCGGTGAAACGGCGCAGGACGTCGGCCACCTGGGCGGGCGCCGCTTTCGCGCCCGGCAGGTACACCGACTCGACGGGTTTCACCACGGGATAGACCTGCACGGACCAGACCGAAGCGGCAGCCAGCGTGTCCGCCTCCTGGGCCTGCAGGCACCAGGGGGCGGACAAGGCGGCGGCCAGCGCTATGACGGCGCGCTTGCGCAAATCAATACACGGCGAAGTGCCCGGGGCAGACGCCGGCGTCTACGCTCCAGCGCTTGGCGCCTTTGTAGTAACAAGAGACGGTGCCCGGATTGAAATAATCCCCCGCGTCACTCACGAAGAACGTATCGGCATCCAGCGCATACAGGCCGTACAGCGTCTTCGCGGACACATTCAAGGTCCAATCCTTCTTGTTCCCGCCCTGGACGCTCCAGGACTGGTAGACATGGGAGGCGGCGCTCCAGTCGAATTCCGTTTCGGTGCCGATGCAATAGACCGTATCCCCGAGCAGGGCGGAAACTTTCACGTAATCCGCCACCTTGGACACGGCGTTCCCCTGTCCGGGACGGAGGAGATACAGGCCGGAATGGACATTCCAGAAGTCGCCGAGGGTGGTCACATAGATGTTGCCCTTGCCGTCGGAATAGACATTCTTCAAGTTCACCTGCACCGGGACGGTCGCCGTGACCTTGAAACTCTTCGTGTCGATGATGCTGACCGTGTTGTCATAGGCATAGTCCGGCGGGAGCTGGCTGGAAATGCCGCCGGAATTGGCCACATACAGCTTTCCGTCGTAGCAGGCGACGCCTTCCGGCTGGTACCCCACCTCGACATTTCCAGCGACCTTCTTGGTTTTCAGGTCGATCCGGTACACCTGGCCCTTCGGGTTCTTGGAATCCGTGATCGAATAATTGCCGTTCTCGTCATAGCTTCCATTCGCATAGGCGCCCGCCCAGGAAGTGACATAGGCGTATTGGTCGTCGAAGGCCAGGTTCCGCGGGGTGGGAACCGCGATCGCAGCGATTTCCGTCTCGTCCTTGGCGGAGACGACCTCCACGAGGCCGGAATTGTTCACGACCATCCAGAGTTCATCCCCCTGGACCGCGATGTCGTTCCCCACGTCGCCGAGGCCGGCGCCCACGCTCGGATTCATCTTCTTGAAAGCGCCGGTGACGTAGTTCCCGTCGGAGAACCGGAGGAAATCCAGGGTCGCGTTGTTGGAGCCCATACCTCCTTCGTTCAGGACAAACAGTTTACGGGCCGATTCCGGGAAACCGGAGACATCGACTTTCTGGCCGGTCAGGTCCGCGTCCTTGGATGGCGGTTCCGGCACAGGATCCTTGCGGCACGCGCAGAACGCCAGCGCACCGCACAGCAAAAGCAGCGTTGCTTTTTTCATTGAAAAACAAAGTTTTACGTTCCCACACGGACTTGTCCCCGAGCCCGATTGTGCAACTGGACGATGGCAGGTCTTCTGACTGGTCCCGGCCCCGGCCTTCTCAAAGAATCTGTCATGGCCGGCGTGACCGGCAATCTCTTCAATGGCATCGATTCGGAGCCGTTGTGGACGACACAGCTGCGGGCACAGTTCCGGATTCCCACCGGCTTCCCTATTGAGCTCGCCGGGAAGACTCCCGGCCGCAGCACCATCCTCTGGTGCAAAGATACGAAAAAAACCGGATTACCAGGTCTTGTAAGGATGCTCGGCCAGATAGCCGTTGTAGTAGCGCTTGTCGTCCGTGACTTCCTCCCCCAGCCAGGACGGCCTTTCGAACGGCTCGTCCGGGCTTCCCAGTTCGATCTCGGCCATCACCAGGCCGTCGTTCTCCCCGTGGAACTCGTCCACTTCGAAGCAGCGGGGCGTACTTGTCATTCCGAGCGAAGCGAATGAATCTGCCGGGACGATCCAGCGCGTCTTGTCCACGCTGCCCGGCTTGCACAGCGCGAACAGGTCCTCGGCCTCCTGCAGGGAGATTTCCTTCTCCCACTCCGGCCGGCTTCCGGGAATGATGGACGGGCCCTTGATGGTCAGGAACCCTTTGTCGTCGCGGATGCGCACACGCACCGTCCGGCCGCTGTCGTGGGCCAGATACCCCTGGCGGATACGGTAGGATTTCACCGCCTGCGCCTTGTACTCATCGTCCTTGACGAGGAACTTCTTTTCAGTCTCTATATTCATATTCACATAAGCCAGGCCGACATGTCGCGTCCGGCGGCGAGGCCGTCGCGGATCTCGGTGGAAGAAATGTCGATGCGGGGCGCTTTCAACAGCTCGATGCGGTAGTCCGGACACTCGCGCATCAGCCGCGCCTTCAGGTAGCCGCGGTGATAGCCCTTCCGCGGAAAGACCGCGACGCCGTACTCCTTCAGGATGCGCTCGTGCTCCCGCCACCGAGGAAAGCTCTCCAGGTTGTCCGCGCCGATGACCAGCGTGAACTCGTTCTCCGGTTCCCGCGCCCGCAGCGCGTCCAGCGTCCGGATCGTATAATGCGGCGGTTCCATCCCGAGCTCGATGTCATCGACCCACACCCGGATCTCCGGATGCCGCTTCACGGCCTCCACCGCCGCCCGGTACCGTTCCTCCCCCGTCAACGCATTCTCCGCCCCCTTGAACGGGCTCTGCGGCGACACGATGAGATACACCCAGTCAAACGCCGCATCCAGCGTCAAATACTCCATTATGGCCTGATGGCCGATATGCAACGGGTTGAAAGAGCCCGAGTAAACCGCAATTCTCATTCGGCCAGGAACGCATCGACCATCGCATCGGCTTCAGCCAGCGCGGTGGCGAGGTCGTCGTTGATGAGGACCTTGTCGAACTGGGGGGCGTAGGTCATTTCCTCGGCGGCCTTGGCGACGCGCTTCTCGATGTCCTCGGCGGAGTCGGTGCCGCGCCCGATGAGACGCTGCCGCAGGACCTCCACGGAGGGGGCCTGGATGAAGACGGAAAGGGCCTGGTCGCCGAAGTATTTCTTGAGGTTCACCCCGCCCTTGACGTCCACGTCGAAGATGATGACGTTCCCGCGGGCCCAGATGCGGTTCACTTCCGCCTTGAGCGTGCCGTAGAAGCGGTCGGGATAGACTTCCTCGAACTCGACGAACTTGTCGTCCCGCACCAGGAGGCGGAAGATGTCGGCGGAGTAGAAGAAGTATTCCACGCCGTCCTTCTCCTCACCGCGCGGCGGCCGGGAGGTGGCCGAGACGGAGAACTCGATGCCCTGGTGGCCGCCCAGGATATGGTTCACGACGGTGCTTTTGCCCGACCCGGAGGGCGCGGAGAAAATCAATACTTTGTTCATGGTCCTATTGTGCATGGATGATGATACAAAAATACGAAAAAAATTGCTAAATTTGCGGATGCTTATCCAAGCGATATCGTTTAATACTTTATAACTATGGTTTCTTACAAAGAATTAGGTCTTGTGAACACCCGTGAGATGTTCGCGAAGGCTGTCGCCGGCGGATACGCCATCCCGGCTTTCAACTTCAACAACATGGAGCAGCTCCAGGCCATCGTCCAGGCTGCCGCCGAGACCAAGTCCCCGGTCATCCTCCAGGTTTCCAAGGGCGCCCGCAACTATGCGAACTCCACCCTCCTCCGCTATATGGCCGAAGGTGCCGTCGCTTATGCCAAGGAACTGGGCTGGGAGCACCCCCAGATCTGCCTCCACCTCGATCACGGTGACAGCTTCGAGCTGTGCAAGGACTGTGTCGACATGGGCTTCAGCTCCGTGATGATCGACGCTTCCTCCCTCCCGTACGAGAAGAACATCGCCCTCACCAAGAAGGTCGTGGAATACGCCCACCAGTTCGACGTGACCGTCGAGGCCGAACTCGGCGTGCTCGCCGGTGTCGAGGATGAGGTTTCCGCCGCGGAATCCCATTACACCAAGCCGGAAGAGGTCATCGACTTCGCCACCCGCACCGGCTGCGACTCCCTCGCCATCTCCATCGGCACCTCCCACGGCGCCTACAAGTTC
>JAFRPH010000016.1 GCA_017429205.1 Bacteroidales bacterium | reverse complement strand
GTCCAGCAGGCCCAGTTCGCCGTCGATGGGCGCCTTCACGATGAGGTTGCCTTTGCGCTTGCGGATCATCGACATATTCAGGAGCATGTTCTCCAGGGACTCTTCCATCCGGTCAATCTGGGTGCCGCGATAGAGGCTGTCCTGCTTGGAACGCTCGCGGATAAGGTCGTACTTCTGAAGGGCGAGCTTGTAGTCTTCCTCGGCCTTGAGGTAATCTTCCTTGGCGATGAGTTTGTCCTCGTACAGGGCCTTCTGCTGCTCGTAGGCGCGCTTGAGGCGGTCCACCTGGGTGCCGTACTCCAGCACGTTCTGGCGGACGTCCAGCTTCTGCTGCTCCATCTGGATCTGCGTGTTGCGGAGGATGTTCTCCTTCTCAGCCAATTCGGCCTCGGAGTTCAGGATCTGCAGATCCAGGTTGTCGTTATTGAGGATGAGGATGGCGTCCCCCGCCTTCACCGGCGAGCCTTCCTCGATGAGGATCTTCTCCACGATGCCGCCTTCCTGCGGGCTCAGCTGGATGGTCGTCATCGGCTGCACGCGGCCGCTGATGCGGATATAGTCGTTGAACTCCCCTTTCACGGCGCTGGCGACGGTCAATGTATCCTTGTCCACCCGCAACGTCTTGTTATTCGGCCGCGCAATCAGATACACGATAAATGCCAGCAGCAACGCTCCCAGCCACCAAGGCAGGGCCTTCTTCGTGAACGCGACGCGCCATCCGGTTTTCTTCTCGATAATCTTATCCATGATTTATTGATTTACATATTCAACACCATTGTAATACCGCACTACCGCGTGCTTGATGAGATACTTGAACAGGCTGTTCATCTCGTCGGCCTGGGCCTTGAGGTAGTTGTTGTTGGCCGTCTGGAACTCCAGCGGGGAGATGAGGCCCTGCTCCAACTTCTTGAGATTGAGCGTGTAAGCCTCGGACTGCACTTCGGCCTTGCGGCAGGCCTGCTCATAGGCCGTCGCGGCGCCATCGCGGTCCTGGATGGCCCGGCGCACCTCGCTTTCCACGTCGCGGCGTTTCTGGTCCAGTTCGGCCGATGCCTTCTCGAACGCGTGCCGCTTGCGGGAAATCGTCGACTGCTTGTTCAGGCGGTTCCAGATGGGGATGGACAGCGAAAGCTCCACATATTCACCCATGTTGTTGCGGAACTGGTCTCGGAACGTGGCCGTCGCAGAACCCTGATAGGTATAGTAACTGGTGTTCCATCCGGCATACAGGCCGATGGAAGGCAGCGTCTGCCACTTGGCGGTATTCAGCTCGCGCTTCGCGTTGAGCGCCTGCCAGGAAGCGATCTGGACGGCGGGGTTGTGGTCGAGGGCGAAGGCGACGACGGAATCGGCAGATTTCTCGACTTCGCCTGCGGCTTCGCTCGAAATGACAAAGGAACTGTCATTTCGACTGGAACGAAGTGGAATGGAGAAATCTATTTCCAGTTCCTCCCCCACCGGCCAGAACATCAGGTCGGCGAGGGTCATTTTCTGGCTCTCGTACTGGTTGCGAGTGTTGATGAGGTCGTACTCGCGGTCGGCGAGGTCGGCTTCCATCTGGATGACGTCGGCGTGGCCCTTCTGGCCCAGTTCCTCCTGGCGGCGGGCCTTGACCAGGGCCTGCTCCGCCACGGAGACCTGCTCCTCGTACACATCGACCAGGCGCTTGTAATAGACGACGTTGTAGTACGCTTCCATCACCGCCAGGCAGATGTCGGCCTCGACCTGCTTCTCCTGGGAGCCGGCGATCAGCAGCCCGGTCTTCGAGATCTTGAGGTTGTTCACCGCCTTGAAGCCGTCGAACAGGTCATACCCGGCGCTCACGCCATAGTTGTTGTGGAACGAGGTCGTATTGAAATACGTGTTCGTCTGCGGGTCGATGCTGCGGCCGAAATTGTAATAAGCGTAGGTGTTCGCGTTGATCTGCGGCGTGAACAGCGCCAAGGCCGCATCGCGGCGGCTGATCTGCGCGTCGCCGATGGCCGCCTGCTGGATCCGCATCTTCGTGGAATTGGAAATCGCGTACGCCATGCAGTCGTGCAGGGACATTGTAGTTTGGGCACTGGCGTGCACCGTCGCGGCGGACGCCAGAACCATAACTACGCTCTTAATGAAAAGGTTTTTCATGTCAATTATGTTTAACCGCCTGTTCCCCACGCACACCCCGTGCCAAAATAGTTAATACATTGATTGACAAGAAAATACGATTTTACACAAGCCGAAATAAGTGTAAAGCCCTTTACACTTCTTTACACTTTCGGCTTTACACTTTACACTAATTGTCCGGTTATTTGACTTGGCAATCATCCGCTGCCGGCGGCCCCTTCTCCAACCCAAAATTCGCATAGCGTCGCTAGCACTATTCTACAGACCTCTGTGGCACATTGGCCCGCTTTGCGCGACAATTATGGCGGGCAAAGCGTCGAAACCGGCCTCGCAGTGGGCTCAGAGCCACATCGATACGCTATGCGAATTTCGGGTTGGGCATCGCCGATCCTCGGCCAACGCCAATCCCCGCCCTAGGTCCGCTGCATTCCTGGCGCAGGTCCCCAGCCAAAAACCACACCTGCGCCAGCAACATGTCCCACCTGCGCCAACCCGTAGGCTCATGGTTTGTTATACGAAAGGGCAAACGCCCCGAACTACCGGAAGCGGAGGCGGGGACGCCCTGCACTTCCGCTTAATCGGTGACGCCCATGAAATCATTCACCATCGTATCTAGCAGCTCCTCCGTGTACTGCTTCAGGAGGCCTTTGTAGAAAGTGACGTCCTTGTGATTAGTCTTCGTAATCTTCTCCCAAAGGGTGATAGTTTCCGCGCTGAGACGGGCGACGGGAAGATAGTCATCATAGTCATCATGGACGAGTTCCATGCTGCGACTGAGGTTCATCACCTCGTCGAAGGACTTGCCTCCTTCGGGAGAAAGCTCATTCCACAGCCCGGACAGGAACAGACGGAACTCTTCGGATATCTTCCGGGGAAGCCCGTCCGTGTAAATCGGGTCCAGTGTCTCGGGCTTCTCCACGCCGGAAACGATGGAGAAATCCCCGAAATACTTGTTCATCAGTTCCTTGCATTTCTCGCGACAAAGGTCCTCTATAGTCAATCGGTCCATGGTTTATTCTATCTCGATCTTATAACCCAGTTTAGATGAAGACAAAAATACTGAAAAATAGCCGAATAGAACCTTCCGTCGTCAAAGAAAGAACCGATTGTTTTGGTAATTCGGTTTATTATTGCGATATTGTCGTCGTACACCCCAAAAGTTTAATTATCTTTGAATATATAACACATAGGTACCATGGGCGAAGACTCTGTCAAATGTGACATTTTCATCAGCTATCGGCGAGAGGGCGGCCGCGATAAAGCCCGCAACCTTCAGCTGGCCCTTTCCGCTGTGGGATACAGTGACATCTTTTTCGATTTCAACTCGCTGCGGGACGGGAAGTTCAATGAGAAGATCCTGGACGCCATCAGTGTCTGCAAGGACTTCATCCTAATCCTCTCCCCCGGATCGATGGACCGATGCGTCAATGAGGAAGACTGGGTCAG
Organism: Bacteroidales bacterium; assembly: GCA_017429205.1. Next base: position 82,794 of record JAFRPH010000016.1, on the reverse strand, counting down.
GATTGAGGTCCTGGCCGCAATTGATGCGGGATGTAACATCATCCCCGTCACGATCGACGACCACGGCATCGTTTTCCCGGAAGAGTTGCCAAAGAAATTCGATTCCATCAAGCAAATCCAGCAGTCGAAGCTCAGGACCGACGAGTTCTTCGAAGATTCCGTCCGGCGGATCTCCGAGCGCCTGAAGAGCGTCAAGAAGACGGGACCAATATACCAGTCGAAGAACAATCCCGAAAAGGAATGTTGCAGTGCATTCAAGGTCTTATCGAACCAGGATGCCGACATATTCCTGGACACAGTATTCATTGGTCAGTTTAGAGAATCGTCCGGAATGCCTCTGCGCCTGCCGGTCCCCAGGAAAGGCAGTTACGTAATCACATGTATCAATGCGGAAACCAGGAAATCCTTGAGACAAACCTGCGAGATCGGCACCGATGAGGAGAAGGTGATCAACTTCACATGGGAGACCGCATCCGGACACAGAGGGAAGCCCGCGGGCGATTGCCCCCATTCCGAGGAGCCTGAGGACGATCTTGTAGGAATCGATATCCCGGTCGGTGACCTGTCCTTCAGGATGATCCGCGTGGACGGAGGGTCCATCAAGGTCGGAGCAACTCCCGAGCAGGGTTCCGAATCCTCGGACAACGATCTTTCCCCGTACGAAGTGAATGTCAAGACCTTCTATATGGGGCAGTTTCCCGTCACCGAGGACCTGTGGCAGGAGGTCATGGGGAAGGAAGGACTCTTCGGTAAGTTTGTCAAAAGAGCAGGTCTCGGAGCAAGTCTCGGAGCAGGTGGCGCCATAGGGCTTAGCGCCGCATTTCTCGCATCGCCTTTCATCATTCCCGCCGCGGCAGCGGCCGGTGCCGGTGCCGGAGCGGCGACCCTTTTAAAGCGCCTCATCGGCAAAGATCGGAAAAAGCTTCAGAAACCCTACGGGAAAGCGGAATATAAGGATGCGGTCGAGTTCGTCCATCGCTTGTCGGCAATGACCGGCCTGTCATTCTCTCTCCCGACTGAGGAGGAATGGGAGTATGCTGCCAGAGGTGGGCGTAGGAGCAAGGGTTACCGCTATGCGGGAGGCGACGATGCAGACAAGGTGGCATGGCATATGACCAACGCTTTGGGCATGAGGCATCCCGTCGGCCAGAAAACCCCCAACGAACTGGGTCTTTTCGACATGTCCGGAAACGTGCTCGAGTGGACGGAGTCCCAACTCCCCGGATCGACAGAGTTCGTCCTTAGAGGCGGATCCTGCGTTACATCGGAATCTGATTGCCGGGTAGCCTGCCGCAAGGTTGACAACTTCTTTCACGGCATAACGAACGACACCGGATTACGCGTCATCATCAAGGATCTTCCGGAGGACGCGGCCGTCCCCCAAAAAGACTAAGCCCCCTGCTCTACCGGAACCGAAGTTCGAAGACGGTCTGGGAGGCGTCGCTGCGGACGAGCTCGATGGTGCCGTTGTGGTTCCGCATGATCTGCCGGGAGATGCTGAGGCCGATGCCGGAACCCTCTTTCTTGGTGGTATAGAAAGGTATGAAGATTTGTTCCTGGGCCGATGCCGGGATGGGCGCGCCGTCGTTGGCCACGCGGACGACCATCTCGTCGTCCTTGTCCATCCGGGCGCTGATGTCGATATGCTTCGCGCCCGCCTGCAGGGCGTTCTTGATGAGGTTGATGAGAATCTGGGAGATCTGCCCCTCGTCGGCATAGATCATCAAATCCGGTTCCTCGGGCCGATACACGCATTCCGCGCCGTTGGAGGCGATGAATTCCCGGTTCAGGCCGATGACACTGTCCATCAGCTCCTGCAGCTCCAGCGCCTTGCGGATGGGCTTCGCCACACCGGAGAGCTGCCGGTAGGTCTGCACGAAATCAATCAGGTTCTTGGACGAATCGGATATGGTCTCGAGGCCCGCCTTGATGTCCAGCTCGCTGTGGCCGTTCTCATCGACGGACTGCGCCATCGCGTCGGACAGGGAGGCGATCGGCGACACCGTGTTCATGATTTCGTGGGTCAGGACCCGGATGAGTTTGGTCCAGGAATCCTGCTCGTGAGCCTGCCGCTGCTTCTCGAAGATGGTCCGGATGCGGTTCAGCGTCCGGTTGAACTTGTTCTTGTCCTGGAAGCGGAAGTTCAACTCCCCGTCCTCCAGCGCATCCATCATATATGCCACCTTCTTGATGTCCTTCCGGCGGGTATGGACCGATGCCAGCACCCACGCAATCAGCGCGGCCGCCACGGCAATCCCTATGATGGCCCAGACAGGCATTACAAGCCGTATTTCTTCAGTTTCGCATACAGCGTCGGGCGGCTCACGCCCAGCAGCTTCGCCGCGGCGGAAATGTTGCCGTTGCAACGCTCCATCGCTTCGCGGACCAGGCGTTCCTCCTCAGCACCACCGCGTGGAAGACCCCCGGTCAAGCCGGGGGTGACGATTTCCGTCATGCCCGACCCCGATCGGGCATCTATCTGCAGGTCCTTCGCCGTCAAGACCGTCCCTTCCGACAGGATGACCGCCTTCTCGATGCAGTTCTGGAGCTCGCGGATGTTGCCGCTCCAGCGCTGGGTTTTCAAAAGTTCGGCGGCCTCCGGCGCAATCCCGGTCAGAGGCCGATGGTACTTCACGGCAAAGCGGTGCAGGAACAGTTCCGCGAGCGGAACGATGTCCTCCTGCCGATCCCGAAGCGCGGGCAGCGCGATATGGACCGTGTTGATGCGATAGTACAGGTCCTCGCGGAAACGGCCCTGACGCACAAGCGCTTCCAGGTCCATGTTCGTGGCGCAGATAAGCCGGATGTTGATGGGCCTTGCCTCCGTGCCGCCCACCCGGACGATGCTCCGGTTCTGGATGGCGCGCAGCAGTTTCGCCTGCAGATGAAGCGGGATATTGCCGATCTCGTCGAGGAACAGCGTTCCCCCGTCGGCCTGCTCGAACTTGCCCATATGGTCCGTATGGGCATCGGTGAAAGCGCCCTTGACGTGACCGAAGAGCTCGCTCTCGAAGAGCGTCTCCGTGATGGCGCCGGCATCCACCGCCACCATCGGCTTTTCACTCCGGAGGCTGTGAGCGTGGATTTCCTTCGCCAGCACGTCCTTGCCGGTTCCGTTCTCGCCGGTGATGAGCACCGTGGCGTCCGTGGGAGCGATCTTGTCCAAGGTTTTCCGGATGGCGGCCATGGGCTGGGAGGCGCCCCAGAACATGAGATTCCCGGTCAAGCCGGGAATGACGTTGGCGCCCGTCATGCCCGACCCCGATCGGGCATCCCGGCCCATCGATTTCCGGGCCTTGTCCCGGGCGGCGGTGAGGACTTCGATGAGCTTGTCGTTCTCCCAGGGTTTTACGAGGAAATCGAAGGCACCGCGCTTCATGCCTTCCACCGCCAGGGCGATGTCGGCATAGGCCGTAAAGAGGACGACCTCCACGTCCGGCACCATTTTTTTGATCTCCCCCGCCCAGTAAAGCCCCTCGTTGCCGGTGTTGATGCTGGTGTTGAAATTCATGTCCAGCAGCACCACATCCGGCCGGAACTGCTCCAGGGAGGAGACCAGCGTCGCCGGCGACGGAATCGTCTTCACCTCGGCAAAATGCACAGGCAGAAGGATTTCCAGCGCCCGGCGGATGCCCAGGTTGTCGTCGACGACCAGTATTTTCCCGATTTTGGAAGCCATTGTCACAAACTAAGTCGTGACAAAGATACAACTAATTCCCGAAATGGAAACGCACGCCGAGGTTCACATTCCAATGCAGCGGCCTCTCCGTATAGGCCGACCGGACCTGGGAGCCATTGTCGAAATGGTACTCGACACCCGGGGTGAAATACAGGCCGATGGAAGGACTGAAGCGGTATTCCGCGCCGGCCGTCGCACCGACGGACCACAGCAGGCCGCCCGTGTCGGGCTTCGGATTCTTGACCTTTTCCATCACCTGCCCGTCCACCCGGGTATTCGTCCAGGACGAGCTCAGGAGGCCTTTTTCCACCATACCGCCCGCACCCGCATAGAGCCAGAGGCCCTTCCACACGTTGAAACCCGCCTCCAGGCGCAGCGGAACGCCCAAATAGCCGAGATCCTGGCCGACGACCGTCCGGATGGGGCTGGCGGTCTCCTCGAATTCGCTGTTCAGATAGGTCCAGTTCAGGCCGCTCACGAGATTCAAGTGCGGCGTCAGTTCCCAGGCTGCGGTCACGCCTACCCGTAACGGGGCCGAGTGATGAGCTTCGAAACTGGACGCCCGGTTCGATGCCAGCGTGCGCATCAGCCCGCTCACGTCATTCTTGACATTGCTTCCCGTAGCGCGCGTCCCCAGATACTCCCCGGTCCGGTTCATTCCATACCCCTGCAACTGCTCGCTCGATGCCTGCCCCCCGTTTCCGTAGGCACTGATACTGAAGCGCTTCCGATTGTTGGCCGGTATCAACGCCGAGGCAGGAACCTGACCTGTAAGCACGTCCTGATCGTCATGCCTGGTCGAATCGTCATGCCCGACCTGATCGGGCATCTCTCCCAGTTCTTTCTTCTCGGCAACAGAAGTGGCTTGTTCGACTGCAGATTCCCGGTCAAGCCGGGAATGACGTTGCTTGTCAAGCTGGGAATGAAGGTCATTGACAGCATCAGGAACCGTCTCTTCGGAGACAGGGGCGGACACGACAGGTTCGGCATCCGCCAGCAGGGTTTGGCGGGAGGCGACGGCGAAGGGAACGGACTTGGAGCCGGTCGCTGAGCTGGTCGAAGCACCCGGCTCAGTGGCCGGCGCAATTTCAGATGCCGAGCTCGTCGAAGCATCGAAATCATCGGTCGTTTCGACAGGCTCAACGACCGTATCGGCAGGCTCGGCAACCGATTGCGCCAGGGTGGCCTGCTTCTGCAGGTCGGGCGTCTCCAGCGTCTTCTCCGGATGGAGGAAGACGACGAGGGCGACGGCGGCCGCGGCCGCCAGGCCCGAGGCGATCCAGACGGGGAGCATCTTTCTGCGCGGCTTCCCGGCAATCCCCTGCTCTATGCCCTCCCAGAGCCCTTCCGGCTCCGGGGAAGCATAGTCCGAGAAGCGTTTCCGCAGACTGTTTTTCCACTCGTTATCCATTGTCCTTCAATTTGATATAATCCTTGATCCACCGGGCCAGCATCGCCTTCGCGTGATAAAGCTGGCTGGCGGAACTGTTTTCCTTGATGCCCAGCAAGGAGGCGATCTCCTTGTGGGACTTGTCCTCGAACACGAAGAGGTTGAACACGGTCCGGTATCCGTCCGGAAGCTTCCGGATCATCCCCTGGATGACGTCCAGCGGCACCGCGTCGAACGCGGGCTCTTCCTCGTCCATCGGCTCCGCCATCGTCGCCGACAGCGGCAGCGGCTTCTTCCGCCGCAGGAACTTGAGCGAGTCGTTCACGACAATCCGCGTCAGCCAGGCCTTCAGCGACCCTTCCCCGCGCCAAGTGAACTTGTCCATCGACTGGAACACTCTGATGAACGCCTCCTGCAGGATGTCCTTGACCTCGTCGTCGTCCGGGATATAGCGGGCACAAACAGCGGTAAGATACCCTATATACCGATCGTAGAGCATCTTCATCGCGGTCTTGTCCTGCCGGCGCACCTGTTGCACCAGTTCTTCCTCGGACCGGCTATTTCGGAGACTGATATTCAACCGTCAGCCGTTTCTTCGTATTGTTCAGATCGATGTAGTCCAAATGCAGTTCCACGGTCTTCCCCTCCGTATCCGGCAGCAAACCGGATACGTCGAAGCACACGAGCCCGTCCATCAAGGACCCCTTCGTGTCTCCGTGGGCGTCATGAGACAGGATGAAGTCATTCTTCGATTCCCCCCGGAACAACGTGAAATCGTGTTTCACATTCCCGGAAGCCTGAATGGCATAATGCAGCGTGAAGAACCCGTCCTCCAGCGATGTCATCCAGTCCAGGATGATGTCCACCGGGTCTTCCCCGCGGGACTTGGCCGTCAAATCCCCCACATTCCCCACATCAAGCGGCGAAGCCCATTCCACCAGGATGGCGTCCGTGCAGAAATCGGCGAGGTTCTCCGCCACCACATAGCGGTACTGCAGGAAGACCCGCGTACCATCCTTGACGTCCGCAATCTCATTGGGATTCATCACCTGGCTGCAGTTCTTCTCGTCCAGCCGGATGAACCGCACCCCATCCCGGGAACGCACCGTCCCGATGGCGAGATCGTTGCTCGTCCCCTTCTGCGGATCGCTGTAGCTATAGTTCCCGTCCGGGGGAAGGAAATCGTAACTCTCTCCCTTCGAGCAACCCGCAAGCAGCCAAAGGACGCCGACAACCACCGCCGTCCAACCTATATTTCGCATGTAATTCTGTCTCATACAACCAATAAATCCTCCCATTCCAAAATCTTGCATCTGATAAGAAGAAATATATCTAATAAAAAATCAATCAGACGTAAAACACAGAATAATGGGAGGGGTCAGGGGTATCCGGGGGCTTGTCCACCCCCGGACAAGTATAGGGGGAGGGGCACGTTGGATACAAGTTCCCGCCTTGGCGGGGACGCAGGAGACAATGGGAGGGGCCGGAGCGAAGCGGAGTCCCCCGGACACCCCTGACCCCTCCCCTGTCTTAAGAGGTTACTGCGCGTCCTTGAACTTGAGGATCGGGTTGCGGGCCGCGGCGGTTTCGTCGGGACGGCTGATGGGAGCGCCGTGCGGGGCTTCCTGCAGGATCCGGGGATCCTCGGCGGCCTCGGCCGCAATCTTGTGCATCACGTCGATGAACGCGTCGATGGTCTCCTTGGATTCGGTTTCCGTGGGTTCGATCATCAGCGCCTGGTGGAACAGGAGCGGGAAGTAGATGGTCGGCGCGTGGAAGCCGAAGTCCAGCAGGCGCTTCGCCACGTCGAGCGTGGTGGCGCCGTGGACGTCGTCGTGGGCCCCGTCGTTGATGAGGCCGTCGAAGACGAACTCGTGCTTGCACACGCCCTCGATCGGGAGCTTGTACGCGTCCTTCAGGCATTCCTTGATGTAGTTGGCGCTCAGCACCGAGTACTGGCCCACTTTCTTGAGGTTCTGCTTGCCCAGCATCAGGATGTACGCGTAGGCTCGCAGGATCACGCCGAAGTTGCCGTGGAAGCCGGAGACCCGCAGGTCAGGCAGGCAGTCCACCAGGTGTTCGGCGACGCCCACCGGACCGGAGCCCGGACCGCCGCCGCCGTGCGGCGTGGAGAAGGTCTTGTGCAGGTTCAAGTGCATGATGTCGAAGCCCATGTCGCCCGGACGGACCACGCCCATCAGCGGGTTCATGTTGGCGCCGTCATAGTACATCAGGCCGCCGATCCCGTGGACCAGTTCCGTGATTTCCTTGATCTGCGTCTCGAAGAGGCCCAGCGTGTTCGGGTTCGTCATCATCATGCCGGCGACCGTGTCATCCAACAGCGGCTTCAGCGCCTCGACGTCCACGCGGCCGTTCTCCAGCGACTTGACTTCCACGATTTCCAGGCCGCAGACGGCCGCGGAAGCGGGATTCGTGCCGTGGGCGCTGTCCGGGACGATGACCTTCGTGCGCTTCAGGTCGCCCCGCATCATATGATACTGGCGCATGACCATCAGGCCGGTCAATTCGCCGTGCGCGCCGGCGCAAGGATCGAAGGTGAAGGCATAGAGACCCGTGATGGCGGCCAGGAAGTTGTTCATGTCCTGGTACACCTTAAGGGCGCCCTTGGTGAGGCCCGCGTGCATCAGCGGATGGAGACCGGTGAAGCCCGGCAGGGCGGCCACCTCCTCGTTGATCTTCGGGTTGTACTTCATCGTGCAGGAACCCAGCGGATAGAAGCCGGTGTCCACGCCGAAGTTCATCTGGGAGAGGTTCGTGTAGTGGCGCACCACATCGGCCTCACTGACCTCGGGAAGGTCCAGGGAAGCCTCGCGGCGGAGTTCGACCGGAAGTTCCGGTGCGGCCGGGAAACGATTGGCAGGCAGGGAGTAACCGACACGGCCCTTCTGCGAAAGTTCGAAAACGAGTTTGTCGTAGTACTTCATAACCTAGCCCTCCTTCACGATTTTGACCAGCTGGTCGATCTCTTCCTTGGTGCGCTGCTCGGTGACGCAGAAGGAGACATATCCCTCCTCCGTCTCGAGCGCGGCGAAGAAGCCCGCCTTCTCCAGGTCGTTCTGCACGAGACCCGGATGCTTGCTGGGCTTCAGCACGAATTCCTTCAGGAACGGCTTGCCCGGGAACGGATCCTCGAACTTGCCGGTCGCAAGCAGCTCACTCTTCAGGTAGTGAGCGCCGTCACAGCTGAGCTTGTTCACCTCGCGGAGTCCTTCCGGACCCATCAGGGACAGGTACACCGTCACCCAGAGAGCCATCAGGGACTCGTTGGAGCAGATGTTGGACGTGGCCTTCTCGCGCTTGATGTGCTGCTCGCGGGCCTGGAGGGTGAGCACGAAGGCGCGCTTGCCGTCCTTGTCCGTGGTCTGGCCCACGATACGGCCCGGCATCTTGCGCATGTACTCCTTCTTCACGCCCATGAAGCCCACGTACGGGCCGCCGAAGCAGAGCGGAATGCCCAGCGACTGGCCGTCGCCCACGGCGATGTCGGCTCCCCACTCCGCCGGAGACTTGATGACGGCGAGGGTGGACGGGTCGCAGTACTCCACGAGAAGCGCCTTGACCGCGTGGATGGCATCGGCAAAACCGGCGTGGTTCTCGACGATGCCGAACCGGTTGATTTCCGGGACGATGACACCGGCGACGTCGCCGGCCTCGAGTTCGGCCTGCAGGGCCTCCAGGGAGGTCTGGCCGTCCGCCACCGGGATGTAGCCGATCTGCACGCCGTGGAACTTCGCATAGGTTTCCACGACCTTCACCACGTGCGGCAACAGGCCCTTGGACAGGAGCACGCGCGTCTTCTTCTTGGTGCAGGCCACGGTCATCTTCATCGCCTCCGCCGCGGCCGTCGGGCCGTCGTACAGGGACGCGTTGGAAATGTCCATGCCCGTGAGCTCGCAAACCATGCTCTGGTACTCGAAAATGTACCGGAGCGTGCCCTGCGAAATCTCGCACTGATACGGCGTGTAGGCCGTCAGGAACTCGGAACGGGAGGTGATGTAGGGAATCACCGAAGGGGTGTAGTGGTCATACGCGCCGGCGCCGGCGAACACCTTCATCTTGGCGTTCATTCCGGCAAGGCCGTTCAGCCACGCGCGGACTTCCGGCTCGGACATCGCATCCGGAAGGGCGTAGGCGCCCTTCTTGATGTATTCCTTCGGAACGTCCGCATAGAGGTCTTCCACCTTCTTGACGCCGATCCGGTCCAGCATCGACTGGACATCGGCGTCCGTATGCGGGAAATACGGGAAACCGGCCATCCTACTCTCCGATGTGGGCCTTGTAGGCTTCGGCGTCCATCAGGGCGTCCAGCTCGGACGGATCGGACATCTCCACCTTGATGATCCAGTTCTCGTAGGCCTCCTCGTTGACCTTCTCCGGGGCCTCGTCGAGTTCTTCGTTCACGGCGACCACCTTGCCGGAAACCGGGCTGATGAGGTCGCTCGCGGCCTTCACGCTCTCCAGGGCGCCGAACTCTTCGCCGGCGGTGACTTCGTCGTCCACGTCGGGCATGTCCACATAGGTGATGTCACCCATCTCTTTCTGGGCGAAATCGGAGACGCCGACAACGGCCACACCGTCCTCGACCTTGACCCACTCGTGGGATTCGGAATACTTGAGTCCTTCGACAATCTTGCTCATAATGTTTTGTGTTTTAAGTGTTTATTTCTTGTAATTCGTCTGATAGAAGCGTTTTTTGACGACCTTGCCCGGGAAGACCTTCTTGCGGATGCGGATCCACAGCGGGGTGTCCAGGGCGGCATAGGCCTTGTCCACGAGGGCGAAGCAGATGCTCTTGTCCAGGGAGATGGAGTGGTAGCCGGTCGTGACGACGCCGACTTCCGTGCCGTCCTCGAGTTCCACCGGATATCCGGCGCGCGGGATGGCCTTGTCCTCGATTTCGATACCGACCAGTTTGCGGACGATCTCGCCGCCCTTCTGGGCCAGGAGCGCCTCCTTGCCGATGAAGTCCTTGTCGTACTTGCAGAACATCCCCAGTCCGGCCATCACCGGGCTGATGTCGGCGCTGAGCTCGTCGCCGTACAGCGGCAGGCCGGCCTCGAAGCGGAGGGTGTCGCGGCAGCCCAGGCCGCAGGGCTGGACGCCGGCCGCGATGAGGCGGTCCCACAGGTCCACGGTGCCTTCCGGGGAGGTGTACAGCTCGAAGCCGTCCTCGCCGGTGTACCCCGTGCGGCTGACGATCATACGCTTGCCCTGATACTCGGTGTCATAGAAGGTATAGAAGCCCAATTCAGCGGCTTTCGCAAGGCCCAGCACCTCGACCACCACCTTCTCGGCCTCGGGGCCCTGGACGGCGATCTGGCCCCATACCGGGGACTCGTTGCGGACCACGCAGTCGAAGCCCTTGGCGTGCTCCTCGATCCAGGCGAAGTCCTTGTCGATGTTGGCGGCGTTCACCACCAGGAGGAAATGCTCGGGGGCGAACTCGCGATAGACGAGGAGGTCGTCCACCACGCCACCGTCGGGATAGCACATCATCCCGTACAGGACCTTGCCGGGCTCGAAGCCGCGGATCTCGTTGGTGAAGATCCAGTTCACGAACTTCTCGGCCTCGGGGCCTTCGACGAAGACCTCGCCCATATGGGAGACGTCGAACATGCCGACTTTCTGCCGGACGGCGTTGTGCTCCACGGTGATGGAATCGTACTGGATGGGCATCATGAAGCCCGCGAAGGGGCTCATCTTGGCCTGCAGCGCCACGTGCCTGTCGTACAGGCAGGTTTTCTGGAGCTCGGCCGGATTGACGTTTTCTGACATAGTGTTATTTGGGGTTGTTAGTATTTGCTTACAAAGCCAGGCGGAAGCCGATGGTGGTGCGGAACCGGTTGGGGTCGAATTCGTTGCGGTTGGTCACGCGGCACTTGTCGGGCGTAGTGGCCACGCTGCCGCCGCGCATGATGCGGAGATCGTTCTCCCCCGGATCGTAGTCCCGGCCGACGGGATTGGTCTGGGCCTCCTCCGTATACTGGGTCGGACGGTCCTGGCACCATTCCCACGCGTTGCCACTCATATCGTACAGGCCCAGTTCGTTCGGGGAATACCGGGCGACCTCGCGTGTGCGCATATCGTCATAGCCGTACTGGGCGACGCCCTGCGGGTACGGTGAACCCGCAAAGGCATAGCCGTGGCTCTTCTTTCCGCCGCGGGCGGCGTACTCCCACTCGGCCTCCGTCGGAAGGCGGAACTTCCGACCGGTCAAGGCATTGAGTTGACGGATGAAGGCCTGCACATCGTACCAGGAGACATTGCCGATGGGATAGTTCGGTCCCTGGTTGCCATACGGGACACTGCCCATCACGGCCTCCCAGAGGGCCTGGGTGACTTCGTATTTGCCCATCTTGAAGTGGTCCAGCGTCACTTCGTGCGGCGGGAACTCGTCATCGCGGGAGGTAGCGACCTTAATGGTAGCTCCCATCAGGAAGGTGCCGCCTTCCACGGGCATCATGTCGAACTTGACGCCGTTCACGGTAATGGTTTCGGGTTTCATGTCCGCGGCCTCGAAGTGCTCGCGGGGAATCTTGTTATCGACGAGGACATCCTTCAGTTCCTTCGGATATGGCGCATTCAGGGACACGGCCAGGCGCAGGCCCACGTCGCTGGCCTTGCTGGTCGGGGCCATCCCTTTGCGCGTGATAGGCTTGTAGTCCTTTTCCAGGGCGCTACCGCCGCGGAGGGCGTACTGGTCCCCCGTCTCGGGTCCCTGAGGATTGATGGCAAGATGGTAGCCCAGATCCTCGGTCCAGCGGTCGGAGCACCATTCCCAGGCGCCGCCGGCCATGTCTTCCCGCTGCCGGGCGGCATACTCCCACTCGGCCTCCGTCGGGAGCCGGAACGGAACGCCCGTCGCCTTGTAAAGCTTCTTCATGAACTTCTGTACATCGTTGTAGGTCACGCCTGTCACCGGAGCGGTCGGGACATCCTTCGGGCTGGGATTCGAGCCCATCACGGCCTTCCAGAGGGCCTGGGTGACTTCCGTCGTGCCGATGGCGAAGCCGTCCAGGATCACCTGGTGCACCGCCGGCGTGCGGTAGCGGCCCATGTCCAGGGTCTCGCCCATCGTGAAGGTCCCGGCGGGCATATCCGCGAGCTGGATAGTCTCCCCTTTTGCGGTAATCGTGTAAAGCCCGTCGACGGCCTCGTAAGGTCCGTCGTAAGCGGGGGCTCCCCCGCCGCAGGAGACCGCCAGATAGAGGGCGGCCGCCCAGATTGCTATCTTCTTCATCTCTTCAAATAATCCAGGATAAACTCCTGCAGTTCAATATTCGTTTCACAATTGACCCGGAGGTCTTCCGGCGTCGCCCCCTTTTCGGGAGACAGTTCGCCGCAAACATCAACGGCCACCACATCCAACCGCAGCAGGGCCTCCAGCCAGCCCTTCAGGTGCACCGGGGAGTACGTCCCCTGGCTCCAGTCCGTCCGGGACCATTCCCGCCCCAGGACATCCTTGTCGATGGACAGGTAGACGCGCTTTCCTTCCACCGCTTCCAACAGGTCGTCAATCCCCGCTTCCAAAGCCCGGTCCACCGTTCCGGAAGCGTTCCGAATCCGATGGTCGGGACCCAGGGTCCAGACCTCCTCGAGCATCGGGCTCGCTTCCCGGAGGTCCCGCACCCAACTCCCGCAGCTGAGCACGCCGCCGAAGGCCGGCGCCTGGTCGTCGGGGTGGTTGTCCACGAGGACCAGGGTGAAGGGAGCCTGTTCCCGGGCGGCGAGAATCTTGGTGACATAATGGTAGTCGCCACTGTCGATCCACCGCATCCGCTCCCCCGGTTCCGGCACGAGGCGGCGGCTGATTTCCGCCTCCGCATCTGGGTCGCAATAACAGGTCGTCCCCTCGAGGTCACCCAGCTCCACCCGCCGGTACGGAACCCCTCGCTCCTGCAATTGTTGCAGGAAACCTTCGTTCGCATACACGCCCGTAAAATCGGCAAAGAGCAAGCTCGGTTTCATCTTTCAAAGATAAGACATTTATCTTGATTTTCCTTTCGATATAACGCAAAAAGCCCCGGAAAAACGAGAATTTGTTGTTCCGGGGACATTATGGTTTAATTCGCAATCAACTCACTGATTTTCAACAAATATAACACATTTGTTTATGTCAATAACAAAAGTGTTAATATCGCAATACGATATGACTAAACGAGATTCAGGGCCCTGAACAGGGTCTCGTAAGCGGCCGCCTTCTTGTCCAGCGACAGCGGATAGGCGCGGGAGGTGGAGGGCATCCGGAAGAAAAGAAGCGACCGTCCGTCGATGGAAACCTCCGTGCTCCGCCCGACTTTCGGAGCGGCGCAACCATATTTTTCCACCAGCACGCCGGTGGCTTTTTCACCGGTCGTGACGACGGCTTTGCAGGCGGGAATCCGACGGAGAAGCGCGGAGATGTCGGTGGGCTCGACCACTTCCAGAAACTTGTCCGAAGCGTTGTCCTGGAGCCGGCGGACAGCCGTCGCCGTGTCGAAGAGCGCCATCCCCTTTTCCGTGCAAAACGCCTTGATCCGGTCCACGTCGAAGCGCTTCTCCCCCGGCACCACGAAGTGGTCGCGGTCGCCGAAGAAGACCAGGCCGCACACCCGCCAGAAGTCGTTCAGCCAGTTCGGGTAATAGAACTCCATGCTCCAACGCTTCGGCTGGGGCGGAAAGCTGCCCAGGAACAGCACCACGGCGCCCTCCGGCAGGAACGGTTCAAACGGATGTCTCTCGATCTGCATAGGACAAAGGTACGCATATTTTTAAAAATTTTTAGCGAAACACTTGCATTGCCGGGATAAATGACTAACTTTGCAACAGTATGAACCGCAACGACGTCAACAAGCTCCATCATCACCCGGTCTCCATGGATTAGGGCGGAACTTTGTTGTACATACGTACAAGCGGTAAAACCGATGAAGACCTGCCCTCCCCAAGGCGGGCTTTTTTGTTTTAGAAGAAATAGGAAGAGAACGAAAAACAAATAGACATGCTCAGAATCGCGATCCAATCCAAGGGCCGGCTCAACGAAGAGAGCCTCTCCCTCCTCCAGTCGATCGGCATCGAAGTCGACGCCCCCAAGCGGAAGCTGCTTTCCAAATCGCAGACCTTCCCCATCGAAGCCCTCTACCTCCGGGATGACGACATCCCGCACGTGGTCGAAAGCGGCACCGCCACCTTCGGCATCGTGGGCCTGAACGAAGTGGAAGAGCGCGGCGCCGACGTCGCCGTCATCAGCCGGCTCGGCTTCGGCGCCTGCCGCCTGAGCCTCGCCGTCCCCAAGGGCGAGGACTACGACGGCATCGAGTGGTTCTCCGGCCGCCGCATCGCCACCTCCTACCCGAACATTCTCCGCAAGTACCTGATTGAACGGGGAATAGATGCCAAGGTGGAAGTCATCACCGGTTCCGTGGAAATCGCCCCGGCCGTGGGCATCGCCGACGCCATCTTCGACATCGTCTCCTCCGGCAGCACCCTGATCGCCAACGGTCTCCGCGAGGTGGAGACGGTCTTCGAGTCCGAGGCCGTCCTCATCGCGAACAAGTCGCTGACCGAGGAGGACCAGGCCGTCATCGACGACCTCCTGTTCCGCATCGACTCGGAAAATGTCAGCCGCGGCAAGAAATATATGCTGATGAACATCCCCCGGGCCTCCCTGGACGAGGCCATCAAGATTCTCCCGGCCATGCGGAGCCCGACCGTGATGCCGCTGGCGTCCCCCGACTGGTGCTCCCTGCACTCGGTCATCGACGCCGCCGACCTGTGGACGAAAGTCCGCCAGCTCAAGGCCATCGGCGCCGAGGGCATCCTGGTCATGGACGTAGACAAGATCATCCTATGAGAATCATCGAGAATCCGGCTCGGTCGGCGTGGGACACCCTGACCCGGCGGCAAGGCGTCGATTACGAAGGCATCCGCCCGCGGGTGGAAGCCATCCTCAGCGCCGTGGAAACCGAAGGCGACGCCGCCCTGAAGCGGCTGATGCGGGAGATCGACAAGGTCGATGCTCCCCTGGAAGTGACTGATTCAGAGATTGATGCGGCTTGCGCGAAGGTTTCGGAAGCGGTGCAGGAAGCCATCCGTGCCGCGAAGCGGAACGTCGAGGCGTTCCACCGCGCGCAGCTCCCCCGCGAGATCAGCGTGGAGACGGCCCCCGGCGTCGTCTGCGTCCAGCGGCCGGTCCCGATCCGCCGCGTGGGCCTGTACATCCCCGGCGGCAGCGCACCGCTGTTCTCCACCGTGCTGATGCTCGCCGTTCCGGCCGCTTTGGCCGGCTGCCGCGACCGCATCCTGTGCACGCCCTGCCGGAAGGACGGTTCCGTCGCCCCCGAGGTGCTGTTCGCGGCGCGGGAGTGCGGCGTGACGCAGATTTTCCGCGTCGGCGGCGCCCAGGCCGTGGCCGCGATGGCCTTCGGAACGGAGACCGTCCCCAAGGTGGACAAGATCTTCGGCCCGGGCAATCCCTGGGTCACCCTCGCGAAGCAGATCGTCAGCGGCCGGAACACCGCCATCGACATGCCGGCCGGCCCGTCGGAGGTGATGGTCCTGGCCGACGGAAGCGCCCCCGCCGCCTTCGCGGCGGCCGACCTCCTCTCCCAGGCGGAGCACGGAAAAGACAGCACGGCGGTGCTTGTCACTACCGAAAGGGATTATGCCGATAAGGTCCTGCAAGAAGTTGAGAATCAAAAGAAACAGCTTCCTCGTAACGAGCAGGTCGAAGGCTCCTTGGCGCACAGTTACGCCGTCGTTTTCCCGGACCTGAATGACGTCATCGACTTCGCCGAGGCCTATGCGCCGGAGCACCTGATCATCGCCTGGAAGAACGCCGAGGAAGTGGCCGAGAAGATCACGGCCGCGGGCAGCGTCTTCGTCGGTCCCTGGAGTCCCGAGAGCGCCGGCGACTACGCCTCCGGCACGAACCACACCCTGCCCACCAGCGGCTGGGCCCTCTCCTGCAGCGGGGTCAACATGGACAGCTTCATGCGGAAGATGACGCTTCAGAAGCTCTCCCGCGAAGGGCTGGAATCCCTCGCCCCCACCATCGTCAACATGGCGCAAGCCGAAGGGCTGGACGCCCACGCGCGCGCCGTCACCCTCAGAATCGAAGGAAAATGAGCCGGATCACTCCCCTCGTCAGGCCCAACATCGCGGCCCTGACCCCGTACTCGACGGCACGGGACGAATACGACGGCCCCATCGGCATCTTCCTGGACGCCAACGAGAGCCCCTATGAAAACGGCTACAACCGCTATCCGGATCCCCACCAGGCGGAGCTCAAGGCCCGCATCGGCGGCATCAAGGGCATCCCCGTGAAGAACCTCTTCCTCGGGAATGGCAGCGACGAGGCCATCGACCTGGTATTCAGGATCTTCTGCGAGCCCGGAAAGGACAACGCCGTCATCATGGCGCCCAGCTACGGGATGTATGGCGTGGCGGCGGCCATCAACGATGTCGAGGTCCGGAGCGTCCGGCTGGACGCGGATTTCAACCTGGACAGCGAGGCGCTCCTCGGCGCCTGCGACGATCGCACCAAGGTCATCTTCCTGTGTTCGCCGAACAACCCTTCCGGCAACGCATTCGAGCTGAAGCAGCTGCTGGACATCTGCGACCGCTTCCCCGGTGTCGTCGTCGTGGACGAGGCCTATGCGGATTTCTCGGAGAAAGGAAGCCTCGCGAAAGAGGCTACGGTCCGGGACAATCTCATCGTCCTCCAGACCCTGTCCAAGGCCCGGGCGATGGCCGGCCTCCGGATCGGCCTTGCCATCTCCAGCGAGGAAATCATCCGCCTGATGTCGATGGTCAAGTACCCTTACAACCTGAGCCGGGCGGCCATGGAGAAGGCTTTTCAATTCTTGGATAAATCCATTGATGATGAAGTGAATACAATTGTCAATGAAAGGAAAAGATTAGCTTCCATCCTCCCCCGCTTCCCCTTTGTGCAGCAGGTGTTTCCCAGCGACGCGAACTTCATTCTGGTCCGGGTGGACGATGCGAACGCCCTCTATGACTATCTCCTGGGCAAGGGCATCATCGTCCGGAACCGGACGCGGGTGCCCGGCTGCGCGGGCTGCCTCCGCCTGACCGTCGGCCTGCCCGCCGAGAACGAATCCCTGTTGAACGCCTTAGACAGCTATACCGTATGAGCGACCTGAAAAAAGCCCTCTTCATCGACCGGGACGGCACCATCCTCGTGGAGCCCGCCGACGAGCAGATCGACGCCCTCGAAAAGTTCGCCTTCGTTCCCGGCGCCATCAGCGGCCTGAAGGCCCTGACCGGTCTGGGGTACGAGCTCGTCCTCGTCTCCAACCAGGACGGGCTGGGCACCCCTTCCTTCCCGGAAGAGACCTTCTGGCCCTGCCAGAGCCTGATGCTGAACACCTTGAAGGGCGAAGGCATCGTCTTCGACAACATCCTGATCGACAAGACCTTCCCGCAAGACAACGCCCCTACCCGGAAGCCCGGGACGGGGATGCTCGGGGCCTATATGAACGGTTCCTACGACCTCGCCGCGAGCTTCGTGATCGGCGACCGGGAGACGGACGTCAAGCTGGCCGAGAACCTCGGCGCCAAGGCGCTGCAAGTCGGGCCGATGACCTGGGCGGAGATCGCCGAGGCCGTCCGGAGCAGCTCCCGCCAGGTGACCATCGTCCGGAAAACCCGCGAGACGGACATCACCCTGACGCTGGACCTGGACGGGAAAGGCCCCTCCGGCATCAGCACCGGCCTGCACTTTTTCGACCATATGCTGGAGCAGATTCCGCACCACGGCGGCGTGAGCCTCGCGGTCTCCTGCAAGGGCGATTTGGAGGTCGATGAGCACCACACGATGGAAGACGTGGGCATCGTCCTGGGCGAGGCCATCGGGCAGGCCCTGGGCGACAAGCGCGGCATCGAGCGATATGGATTCGTACTTCCGATGGACGAATGCAAAGCAATGGTACTCATTGACTTCGGAGGAAGGGCTGATTTCGTATGGAAGGTGGATTTCACCCGCGAATACGTGGGCGACACCCCTACGGAAATGTTCCCGCACTTCTTCAAGTCGCTGTGTACGGCGGCCCGCTGCAACCTCCGCGTGGAAGCCGAAGGCGAGAACAACCACCACCTGGCCGAGTCCGTTTTCAAGGCCTTCGCCAGGGCCCTGCGCCAAGCCGTCCGGCGCAATGTGTTCGACGGCGCCCTCCCCTCATCCAAAGGTACGCTATGATCGCCATCATCGACTATGACATGGGCAATCTCCGGTCGCTGGAGAACGCCCTGGACCGGCTGGGCGCGACTTACTGCGTGACGGCCGATCCGGACACCATCCGCAAGGCGGACAAGGTTATCCTGCCGGGCGTGGGCCACGCCGGGCTCGCGATGGACAACCTCGTGGAGCGCGGGCTTCCGGCCGTCATCCGCTCCCTGCGCCAGCCCGTGCTAGGCATCTGCGTAGGGATGCAGGTGCTGTGCCGGGACAGCGAAGAAGCCCCCGGAAAGCCCTGCCTGGGCGTTTTCGACGCCCACGTGCGCCGCTTCTCCCCCGCCCCCGGCTGCAAGGTCCCGCACATGGGCTGGAACGACCTCGGGAACCTGGAAGGCAAGCTGTTCAAGGATATGAAGTCGGGCGCGTACGTGTACTTTGTCCATTCCTATTACGCCGGCCTGTGCCCCGACACGGTCGCGACTTGCAAGTATGCGGGCGTGATGTTCAGCGCCGCGCTGCGCTACGAGAACCTCTACGGAACGCAGTTCCATCCGGAAAAGAGCGGTTCCGTGGGCGAACAGATCCTCAAAAACTTCCTGGCGATATGATCGAGATCATTCCGGCCATCGACATCATCGGCGGCAAATGCACGCGGCTCTCCCAGGGAGACTATGCGACCCAGAAAGATTACGGCGGCGACCCGGCCGAATGGGCCCGGGCCTATGCCGATTGCGGCGTCCGTCGGCTGCACCTCGTGGACCTGGAAGGCGCCAAGGCGTCCAAGCCCAAGAACCTCCGCACCCTGGAGGAAATCGCCTCCCTGGGCCTTCTGACGCTCGAATGGGGCGGCGGCATCAAGGACGACGACGCCCTCGCTTCCGTCTGGAACGCGGGCGCCGACGAGGCCATCATCGGCAGCATCGCGGCGAAGGAGCCCGCGCTGATGACGGCCTGGCTGGAACGCTGGGGCGCCCGGGTCATCCTCGGGGCCGACGTCCGCGACGGCAAGGTCGCCGTGAGCGGCTGGCTCGAGGACAGCGGCATCGGCCTGGACAAGCTCATCAACACCTTCATGCCCACCGGCCTGAAGCGCGCCATCGTCACGGACATTTCCCGCGACGGGATGCTGCAGGGGCCGTCCTTCGACCTTTACAAGGGGCTGCAGGAACGGTTTCCGGAGCTGACGACGATCGTCAGCGGCGGCGTGTCGTCCCTCAGCGACGTGCGCCGCGCGGACGAAATGGGCCTGCCCGGCATCATCGTGGGCAAGGCCATCTATGAGAACCGTATCACGCTCAAAGACTTAGCGAAATGCTTGCAAAACGGATAATCCCCTGCTTGGACGTCAAGGACGGCCGCGTGGTGAAAGGAATCAACTTCCTGGGCCTGCAGGACGTGGGCGACGCCGTGGAACTCGGCCGCCGCTATGCCCTGGAAGGGGCCGACGAGCTCGTGTACCTGGACATCAGCGCCACGCTGGAAGGCCGGAAGACCTTCGCGGAACTGGTCGCCCGGGTCGGCGAGGCCGTCAACATCCCCTTCACCGT
The DNA here is from genome assembly GCA_017429205.1 of Bacteroidales bacterium. Next base: position 62,983 of record JAFRPH010000016.1, on the reverse strand, counting down.
GGGCGGCGGCATCCGGAGCCTGGACGACGCATCTCGCCTGCTGGACGCCGGGGCCGACAAGATCACCCTGAACAGCGCCGCCATCGCCCGACCGGAGCTCATCGGCGAGATCGCCGCCAAGTACGGCCGGCAGTTCGTCGTAGTGGCGATCGACGCGAAATCGTGCCCGGACGGCCTCTGGCACGCGACGACGCACGGCGGAAGCCGTCCTTCCGACAAGGAGCTCTTCTCCTGGGCCAAGGAGGCCGATGAGCGCGGCGCCGGCGAGATCCTGTTTACGTCGATGGACCACGACGGCACCCGGAACGGCTATCCCTGCGACGTTTACGCAGCCCTGTCCGACTCCCTGGCCATACCCGTCATCGCGTCGGGCGGCGCCGGCAGCGTGGCGGACATCGCCGCCGTCCTCACTGAGGGCAAGGCCGATGCGGCCCTCGCCGCCAGCATCTTCCACTATGGGCAGTACACCGTGGCGGAAGTCAAGCGCCAGCTCGCCGAAGCCGGAATCCCCGTTCGCTTATAAAAGATTGACAGTCATGACATTCGACGATTTCAACCTCAGCAAGACCGGGGACGGACTCCTCCCCGTCATCATCCAGGACGCCACCACGCTCAAGGTCCTGATGCTCGGCTATATGGACCGCGCCGCCTTCGACAAGACCGTCGAGGAAGGGCGCGTCACGTTCTTCTCGCGGTCTAAACAGCGCCTATGGACCAAGGGCGAAACAAGCGGCAACTTCCTGACCGTCAAGAAGATGTTCATCGACTGCGACGGCGACACCCTCCTCATCCAGGCCGATCCGGCCGGCCCGACCTGCCACCGCGGGACGACGGCCTGCTTCGACACGCCGGAGGACGAGGGCTTCATCCGCTCCCTCTCGAAGCTCATCCAGGGCCGCCACGCGCAGATGCCGGACGGTTCCTATACCACGAAGCTCTTCATCAAGGGCCCCAAAGCCATCGCCAAGAAAGTGGGCGAAGAGGCCACGGAAATGGTCATCGAGGCCGTTGACGGCAACCGCGACCGCTTCATCTACGAGACCTCCGACCTCGCCTACCACCTGCTGGTCCTGCTGGAGTCGATGGGCTGCACCGTCGAGGACATCGAGCGGGAGCTGGCGCTCAGACACAGATAATTCATTGATACTTCACGAGATGCTTTCATTCAGATGCGATTACGCGGAAGGGGCCCATCCGGAGATTCTCAAGCGGCTCACCGAGACCAACTTCGAACAGCTGGACGGCTACGGCAACGATCCGTACACCCGGAGCGCGAAGCGGAAGATCCTCGAGGCTTGCAACTGCCCGGAGGGCGAGGTCCATCTCCTCGTGGGCGGCACCCAGACCAATGCGACCGTCATTGCCGCGATGCTGGCGGACTATGAAGGCGCAGTCTCTGTCCAGACCGCCCATATCAATGTCCATGAGGCGGGCGCCGTCGAGTACACCGGGCATAAGGTCCTGACCCTCCCCCAGCATCACGGAAAGATGGACGCGGGCGAACTGGAAGCCTTCCTCGCCGCCTCCGCTGCCGATCCGAACAAGGACCACATGGTATGGCCGGGCCTCGTGTACATCTCCCTGTCCACGGAATACGGCACCATCTACACCCGTGCTGAACTCGCTGAACTTCAAGCAATTGCCCATAAGTACGGCCTGCCGCTGTTCGTCGACGGCGCCCGCCTGGGCTACGCCCTCGCCAGCCCCGCCTGCGACTTCACCCTGGCGGACCTGGCCGGCCTCTGCGACGTCTTCTACATCGGCGGAACCAAGGTCGGCGCCCTCTGCGGCGAAGCCGTCGTCTTCACGAAGAAAGCCCCGAAGCACTTCTTCACCACCATCAAGCAGCACGGCGCCCTCCTCGCGAAGGGCCGCCTCCTCGGCGTCCAGTTCGACACCCTCTTTACGGACAACCTCTACGGCCGCATCGCCGCCAATGCCATCGACCGCGCACAAGAAATGGTCGCCGTCCTCAAGGAAAAGGGCATCCCCTTCTTCCTCGAAACGCCGACCAATCAGCAATTTGTTATCCTGGAAAACTCCTATATGGAAGCCCTCTCCTCCCAAGTCGGCTTCGACATCTGGGAGCCCTACGACGCGGATCACACCGTCGTCCGCTTCGCCACCAGCTGGGCCACGACCTCGGAAAAGATCCAGCAGCTCAAAGATCTGCTCTAATCAATACGCGAACCGCCTCCCGTCCCACTTCAGCGTCTTCCGCCACGGCCCGTCGTCATACCACTTAGTGACGACGATGTCTCTGCGTTTGCGCGGCAAGACATAAGAAACATAAGCGCCACCATCGGCAGTATACTCCACCTCGAAGCCCATGTACTCCTATCGGGTCATCTGCTTCGAGGTGTTGTCATACAATCAACTGGCCTGGGGCCATACTTTCCAACGAGAACCTCATATTCAATCTTTTTTTCAGAAAATGAGTAACATTCACGGAAATGGAGGGTATAATGGATTGGAAAGCGAAAAAACATGTCAGAAATCAGAAGAATCGACCAGGAAGAATACGCAGCGGAGGCGCTGGAACTTCTCAATCGGGAGCGGGAAGATTTCGTGAGATCCGCCTGCTCCTCCCTCTCCGAAGGGGTATCGTCAGAGGCGACAAGGGGAATCCTTGTCCGAAAGGTGAAGTCAGAGATGAAACACGTCCTTTTTGAGCATCTGAAACGCAACGGGACTGTAAGCGGACACTATGTTCACCGCTATACCTACGGATACTGCCGGAAGGTCCGTGTGGAGCCCAGGGAGAGCGATGTTCCGTCGAAGTATCTGGATATTGAAAAGGTTCTGACAAACTTCGACGCGGTCATCGATGACATCATGGTGGAAGCCGGAAAGCGCAAGATGATCGCAGAAATCGAGGCGGTGACAAAAGAAGCACAGGAGAAACGATAAACGACAGAACAATGGCTGATTTTCGATTTACTGATTGCATGGTGAGCCCGTACGCGGCCTACTTCGAGGAAGGGTTTAATCCGGGATTCAGAGAAAAGTACAAGGGGGTCATCGTCAATGCCTGCCATGACAGCGGTTATGGGCATTTTGCCATCCGGAAAACGACTCGCAAGGTCAAGGGCAAGACTTCCCCCAAGGATTGGGTAATCTGGAAGAGACGCAGTGAAAAGTGGTACGGGCTCCGCTTTTCCGATGCCGACCATTCCATCGAGATCGATGCGGATATGAAGAACCCTTCCAGCAAGAAGCTCAAGTTCGACAAGGATACTTACGAAGACCTCAAGGAGCATATCCCGGAATTCCTCGAGAGGATCGGTTTCAAGTTTGAAACCTGCACGAGCGAAAGCGGTATCACCCTGAAGATCAAGGAACTGTTCGAAATCTCTGATGGCATTTGTTCTTTTTCCAAGGGCATCACCGAGATTCCGGACAACCGGTTCTGGCAGTTTGCAGACTTCGAGGAAGTCGAGTTGCCCGAGGGTTTGACCCGCATCGGAAACTATTCGTTCTTCGATTGTCCGAATTTGAAGTCGGTCCATATTCCGGCAAGCGTCAAAAGCATCGGCCCTAAGGCATTCGCCCACTGCCCGCTCGAAGACATGTACCTTGTTTCTGCGAATCCGGACGATTTTGCCGACCTGAAGGACGAGGTCCTGTCCCGTGTCGATCTCGGGAAGATCACCCTCCACGTCCCGGAGGGAGCCACGAAGGCGTATGGCAAGAACCTGTTCTTCAAGCAGTTCAAGCGCATCGTCGAAGAATGATATCACTGAAACAATCAATACACTCATCTGACGATGGAAACCAAGACCAAGTATGCTGATACACATAGTTCAGACCAGGACAAGAAGAAGATCGACTCCTTCCGTAAGGAAGATTTGTTCCTGTGCAAGGCTGATTTGCTGAATTCTTTGTAGTTTTTTTTTGTATCTTTAGGGGCCATAAGCATACAGGTGTATGCGACGATAACCAAGTCTGATTTATAAAATATGTTAACAACGAACCCTGAGCACAATTCGCCACAAAAAGATATTTGTGCAAAATGTGGAAAGTCTTTTATTCGCGCAGCATGGAGTGGTGTCTATAGTATTAACGGAAGCGTGCGTTACAAGTTTGCTGATTCTAAGGAGCTCCCATTGGTGTCACTGTGTGACAAATGTGCTCAAGAAGAACTGTCAGCCCATCGTGTAGGTCGGTTGTTATATTAATCGTTTTGTATTATACTGTTTCGCCGCCATTTACATACTTGGTATAGTTTCAGTATTGACTGTATCAATGACGGCTCCGCTGGCAGTTATCCTCTGGCGGAGTTGTTTGTAAAGGAAGGTCGATTTAGTTGAAATGTATAGCGGATGCCATCGGAAAAGGCTTTCAGGATTCAAAGGATGTCTTGTTGATGATAGTGATGAAAACCGAAGATTTCAAAGAGAAACTGGCGCTGGTCTTCGACGATGACCTGCGGACCCGGCCGCTGAAGTGGAACAATTATGTGGACATCGCCATCATTCTGGTGATTGTCCTGAGTACGGTGTCGGTGTTCCTCTCTACGTTCCCCCTTTCTCCCGCTTGGGAGAAGGCGCTCCGGGTTTTCGACCTTTTCGTGCAGATTTTCTTCACGATCGAGGTGTCCCTGCGCATCTGGGCGGCCGACCGGATTGACAAAGAGAAATACGGCGGCTTCCGGGGCCGTGTCCGGTACTGTTTCTCGTTTTATGGACTCATCGACTTGCTGGCCACCTATCCCTTGTGGCTGGGTTACCTCTTCCCTTCTCTCCTGCTGTTGCGGGCGTTCCGGGTGCTGCGAGTGATGCGTCTGTTCCGCCTGTTTCGCTACATGAAGGCTTTCCGCTTCCTGGGAGAGGCCTTCAGCAGCAAAAAACGCGAGCTGCTGGTGTCGCTGGAGTTTTTGACGGTCGTCACCGTCGTCCTGTCCTTCATCTTGTACCTGGTGGAGCACAACGCCAATCCGGAAATGGTGGGCAACGGATGGAAGTCCATCGTCTGGGCTTTCGCCAAGTATATCGGCGACCCCGGAAAGATCGCCGACACTCCCCTGGCAACGACGGCCGGTCAGATCATCGCCTTCCTGGTGGGCGTGATGGGCATCGCCATTTTTGCTGTCCCCATCGGCCTTCTGAGCGCAGGATTCGCCGAAGCTGTGGAAAAGGATTCGCGCACCACCGAACTCAACGACTTCAGGAAGAGCCTCAGGAAAACCTTCCGCCGCTTCAGCCCCAAGACATTCCGGGAGCATCTGGACAAGCAGGAGGAAAGCGTTGACGAGCGCTTCAAGACCGTTTACATCGTCCCTCAGCGAAAAGCCACCGCGCTGTTGCAGGTGCGGCTGGGGATGACGATGGAGGACATCATCGACACCTGCAAGGAGTTCCCCGAGTTCCGACTGAAGAATCTTGCCGCGGCAGTGACTCAGGAAGATATGGCTGCAGATCGGCTGATTGTGGAACACGTACCCGTGGGAGACAGGAAATATGGATGCTATATTCCCCGGCAATCCAAAGTGACCATTGTATGTCCCACCAGTTACCGGGGTGTGGGCATCGGCTGGTTCACATATTATCTCGCGCTTTTCGGCGGTTTCAACTATTTGAGCAAGGAGTTCGAAGTCGATGAAAGCGAACCCGATTCTTTCCTGGATTGGTCGCAGGAACCGCTTTTCAATGGTAAAAGATGCAATGACTACAAAGAAAGCGATCCGGATTACAAGGAAGCCATTGAAACGCTTGAAAAAAAGAAAAAGAACCGAGATGAATTCCTGGAAGACCTGAAAGAGGTATCTACCCAGTCGGAATGGGTGATTATCATGGTCAGCCAGATGAAGAATTCCAACAATCCGACGGACTTCCATTTTTCCGATGCACGGAAAGACGGTTCAAAATCCACCGTGGACGACCAAGAAACCTATGGTCGGTTCAAGGATGAATTCACCCGAAGAATGAAGGAGGCGTTTGAATTGGAGACAAACGGCTCGTCGACGAGATACCCTCTGTCTCAAAAGAATCTGGGTTACAGGATTCGCAACGAGAAGATCAACCCGAATGCGAATGTTTTTGTACTGCGATCCTCCTCTGAAATGGTCAACTTCAACACGGCCAAACTGGCCATCGATTATGAAATGGCAAAACTCATCAGCGCCTTTTTCGACAACGGCCGCGGTCCCCGCAAGGAGGATGTCGACAATGAATTGAGCAAGCCCGGCTTCGGCTATCCCGACCGCAATTCAGACGAGAACAAATAATGACTGACGTATGAACAACGAGAAAAACGGACTGAAGCGTTTTTACAATCGCAAAGAAAAAAAGTACGGCTTCAAAGACCAGGAAGGCAAAGAAGTCATTCCCTGCCAATATGAGGATGCCGCCAATTTCCAGGAAGGTCTGGCGAGGGTGATGAGAAACGGCAAATGGGGTTATATAGACGAGAATGGCAAGGAGGTGGTTCCATGCAAATACTACACGGTCTCTGATTTCAAAAAAGGATGGGCGTGGGTATCCAACGGTTTCTGTCTCTATTGGCTGGACTCCACTTTCCGGGAAATCAAAGATGCAGATTATGACAGAATGAAACAGGGTGTCCCCGATGAGTCGGGGGAACCGGCGCTTTATATAGTGAACCGTTTCGGTAAATATGGCTTTATCAACAAGAATCGAGAAGAAGTCGTACCGTGCAGATATCAGGAAGTATCCGAATTTAAAGAAGGTCTGTCCCGCGTCAAGGATGGCGGCAAATGGGGCTTTATCGACAAAACCGGACGGGAAGTGATTCCATGCAGATATGACGTTGCATACGACTTCGATCATGGCTGGGCTACGGTGCACAAAGGCATGATGGCTGTCAAGGTGGACAAAACAGGCCGGGAGATGAACGCACTTGAATTCTGGTATCTTAAAACCGGTGGCAGCCCGGAAGAAGAATCAGACGTCCTTCCGCAGCAGGATAAGGAGTTGCTCCCGATAAAAAAGAGAGGCAAGTGGGGATTTGTCGACGAAACGGGACGGATAGTCGTCGCTTGCCAATATGACGACGTCAACAGTTTCAGCGATGGTTTGGCTATGGTGGAAAAAGGTGGGAAACGGGGGTTTATCGACATAAAAGGACGCGAGGTCATTCTCTTGGGATATGAATCAGCCTTTGATTTCCACGAGGGTATCGCATGTGTTTATAACGGCATCGGGGGCGGCATGTGGGGCTATATTGATAAAAAAGGCCACGAATTGTTCCCGGCCCGATACTACAGTTACTCGGATTTCCACGAGGGGCTGGCCCGGGTGAGAAAAGAGAAGAAATGGGGCTATATCGACAGGAACGGAGATGAGGTGATTCCTTGCATGTATGATAGTGCCGAGGATTTCCACGAGGGACTGGCCAGGGTCAGAAGGCAGGATCAGGTCTGCTTTATTGACAAAGATGGCCGGGAGGTGCTTCCGCAGGCGTAACATTTTCCGTTTTCCCGGTATATATAGACAAAAGCAATGGAAGGAACCGAGAAAAACAGTTTTGTCAATGTCGGCCGCCGCCCTGCTCGTCTACAAGATCTATTGCCTATTCGAAAGATAACAATTCGTGTTATGATGAACGAGACCGACTTTTCAACCGTGATAACCGTCACGGGGCCCAAGGCCAATCTGGTGAAAATGCTCAATGCCGGGCTCCGCAGCCTGGGGGCGGATATTGCCATCGACGATACCGAGGACCGTGAATCCATCCTCCGGAAAGTTACTGCCGAAGGAATCGTCTTCCAGCTTCAGGACCTTCTGAACCAGGGCGGCGCTCCCCTTTCCCGCAAGGGCGTGCCCGTGGACGAGGATTACACGGAGTATTTCGAGGACTACGGTCTTATCGTGTCCGAGATTCAGGAGAAAGATCAGGAGCTGACCGTGGTTTTTCATTTCTGGTCCGGAGACGGAAATCTGGGAGAGTGGAATCTCGAAAGGGATTACGATTGCTTCTTCCGTGAGCTCCTTCCCCTTTACGACTGCGAAGCGTCCATCGTCAAGGGGGTGGACCAGACCTCCCAATGGGCGGCAATCTTCAGGCTTCAGGAGGGCGAAGTCAAACGGTTTTATGTCGAGCCCGTGACGTATCAGGTGATGCTCGAGAAGTTGGCGGAAATCAACCCGGAAAAGTATCTTCCTTTCCTGATCGACAGTATGAAGCATCAGATCGAATGCATTCAAGAACGTCTGGAATGGACCCTTGACCGGCTGAATCCCCCCTATGAAGCGCCCTCAACGACAGTTGAAGACATTCCCTTCTGAACCGACCAACATCATGAGAATAAGCACGACCGCATATCTCAAGGGCTCCCGGGAGGCCATCATCCAGATGCTCACCAGGGTGTTCCGGGGCCTTAAATCGGAGGGTGTGACCGTTGGCGACGATGACACGGTCGAGGCCATAAACCGGACGATTCAGCAAGCCAATACGATTCTGGAAGGCTACCACGCAGAATTCACCCTTCCGGATTTCCTGGATGTCCAGAACAGGATGAACTGCCCGTACGAGGCATACGTGCTGTCTTATATCGACGAGCCGGAGCCTGACGGAAGCGCGAACTATGGCGTGGACCTGATCGACGTTCAGGAGAAGGATTCCGGGTATTCCCTTCGGGTCGCATCTTGCAGGGATGAAAAGCAGCACGGGTACTTGCGGGAGGACTGGCAGGACTGGTGCGAACGGATGGTCCGCCTGTACGGCTGCCGGATCACCACCACCGAGGAGCGTTACACAGATGCGCCTGATGACGGGACGCCGGTGCAATACTCCTGCTTCTACGAACTGGACCCCCTGGGCGTCGTCAATCAAACCGTCATCGACCTGCACAACGACCTGAGTCGATACTGGTACTTGATGGACAGGCTCTCCGCGGAAACCGGAATGACGCGCGACAAGCAGATGAGGCTTGCCATTTCCGACTTCGAGTCATTGGCGGAAACCTTGCGTGAAGAGATTGAACGCATGAAGAAAGCGCTTGAGAAGGGAAACGACGCGAAAGGCGACGTTTGATTCCGAATCAAATCAAAAAAATATTTGCAAACTCAGAAAAAATACCTATCTTTGCAATCCCAAACGATGGTGCTGTAGCTCAGATGGTAGAGCAATGGACTGAAAATCCATGTGTCGGCAGTTCGATTCTTCCCAGCACCACAAAAAAGCAGGTCTTCGGCCTGCTTTTTTGTGTTTATGTCTTCATTGAAGGGGCTGCGCCCCCTCAAACACCCCATGTCGGCCTGCGGCCTCCGAAAATGCCTTGCGTATCTGTCCGGAGTAGGTCATCCTCAAAATGGGCCTTGTCTGTGGATGAAACGGTCATTTTGTTCGGTTCCTCCTCTAGGCGGGGTGTTATTGAGGAGGGACTATGCGCTTGGCTGTGAAATCTCTATGATTATGCCAAACTGTTTCAACAATCCATCCCAACAGTCGTCATTCCGGGCGTAATCAACTTCAATGAAGGGGCAAAAAACGCCCTGGTTGCCCCTTCGTTGACTTTTTCGCTCATTCAAGGGGCAAAACCCGCCCCTTTTGCCCCTCCATCGGCCATTTCCCTCATTCAAGGGGCGGAAAAGGCCGGTTTTGCCCCGGCATCGATGACGGAGGCCGGCGACTCCCCCGCCCCTGCGTAGCTGTGCACCGATAACCCTGAACTCATTGCCGCAAACGGAGCTCGAGCCTCAGGATTTGCCGTGTAAATTTGTACATCACCAACGATTTGAGTATATTTACGGAGTCATCGGTGCTCATTTAGTATCAATCCTTCAGACTTATTCAGGTAACGATATCATCATTCCCGGTAGAAATTCAAATGGAGAATAATAGTTTTACAACCGTAATCACCATCTCCGGGTCCAAGGTTGAGCTGGTGAAAATGCTGAATGCCGCGCTCCGTGGCGTCGGGGCCGATATTGTCATTGCCGATACCGAGGATGGGGAATCCATCCTCCGGAAGTTGAATGACAACAACATCGTCTTTCAACTTCAGGACTTCCTGAATGAGGACGACAAACCTCTTCCGCGCGAGGGCTTGCCCATGGACGAGGAGTGCACCGTATTTTTTGAGGACTATGGCCTCAGGCTGGCCGATCTTCAGCAGAAGGGCCTGAAACTGACCCTGGTCTTTCATTTCTGGTCCGGGAATTACGATATGGGAGAATGGGATTACGAAAATGATTACAATCCCTTCTTCTACGAACTGCTCCCTCGCTACCAATGTGACGCAACCGTTATCAAGGGCGCGGGCGGAACGCTGCAATGGACAGTTACTTTCTGGTACACACGCGGCGAAGTCACGCATTACTACTATGAGCCCCTTGCGGAACCCGGCTCCTATCAGGATGTTCTTGAAAAACTGGTCGAAATCAATCCGGAGAGGTACCTCCCTTTCCTGGTTGATAGCATGAAGTATCAGATAAGTTGCCTTCAGGAGCGGATGGAGCGGGCCCTGAAGAGGTTGACGCCCAAAACCGAAGCCTGGGATCACCATGATGATGCTTACTTCAAGCGGCTTATCTACAGTATCATCAAGGACAAGATATTCCTTTCCAATGGCAGCTCTTGTATGGCCACCGTGGTAAAGGAACTGCCCGAGGAGGTTATACCCGGCCTGGTCCTCTTCGATGGGATTATGCTGTACGACGGCTTGGACGGAGACGGCATAGAGGACGACATCCAGCAGATGAATTCCTTCACCAAGGACGGTGAAAGGGTAAATCTGGAAGATTACTACACGGAAAACGGCGCCTTCGACGACGACGGACTGGACCGCTTCGTCGCCGCCCTGGAGCGACTGATGACTGTGGACGAGTTTCTGGCGTGTATAAAGGTCAATAAAACAGAATAATTATGAGCGTAGAAGGAGATTTATTCCGCGTCACGGTAAGGGGGGCCCGCGAGAGTATCGTCAAGATGATGAATGCGGCACTGAAAAGTTTCAACGTAGACAATATCATCAAGGAAAGCGATGACATTGAGACAATGAACTCAAAACTTGAAATGTTTACCGGCCGGGAAGGCAAGGGCATAGGCATACCGGACCTTTCAGGGCAGGCAAAGGAAGAAGATTCATTTGTCAGGAGAATCGAATTTGTGCGAATTGAGGATGATTCCCCGGGACTTGTTGCCAAATTCTCATACTATCTTGGCGAAGAATGTCTTTACCTTGAAGATATGGGGTATCCTGCTGATTATCTTGACTCAGTTACCAATTGGGAAGCCATCGCCCTCCAGTATGACTGCCAAGTGTTTCTGGATGACGATTGGTATAGCAACGGTCGATTCATCAGATTCGGTGCGGCAACCATCTACGACCCTTCAGATGGTGAAATCCGCAGAATCTATCTCGAGTCCGGATCCATATACGACGCCGAGGATTATCCCTTCTTCTTGAAGACGCTGGCACATCTGTACCCGGACCACTATGGCGCGGATTGGGACAACTTCCATAGCAATCACCCCGAGGTGGAAATCAGCGAGGAAGAGTGCCTTGCCTGGTTCAATGAGCAAAAGCAGCCGAGGCAGCAGGAGGATTCAAAGCTGGAAGAGGACGCCCGCGTAGGCCTTTCCCTCATTGACGAAAACGGGCACGCGGTCATCCCGGATGGCTCGACCGAGATTGAGGAATGCGCCTTCGCCGACTGCCGGAATCTCGTGCGAGTCGATATCCCGGGAAGCGTAAAAGTGATCAAATTTGGAGCATTCTACGGCTGCACCGGCCTCACCAGCGTGGTGATTCCGGAGGGCGTTGAGGAAATCCAGGAACGCGCCTTCAGGGAATGCACAGCCCTCACTGACGTCTCCCTGCCCGAAAGCCTGAAGAGCGTCAGTTCCGATGCTTTCGACGGTTGTCCTTGTGAGGAGGCGGTGATGAGGGAATGTGAAGCAAGGTCGATAATCTATTAGGAAACCAAGCGGCAATGATGAGCATAATCGAGGGCTGCCCGTGTATGGTGTAATCATGGAGAAAACAATCATAGGAACCGGAGTATTCAATCTGGACATTATTGTGGTCAGGGAGTACCCGCTGTGGCCCGCGATGCGGCCGTTTGTGGAGAAGGAAGTCCTGCAGGAGGTCGGCGGCACCTGCGGGAATGTAATGTGCATGCTGGCCACCATGGGCTGGAAGGTCCTTCCTGTGGCTTGTCTGGATGACTCGGCCGAGGGTTGGAAGATTACCGAGGACCTGAAGATGTTCGGTTGCGACTGCACTTATGTGAGTAATACACCTGGCGGCGGCACTACCCTACTTCGCTGTACGCACAAGAAGGATGCTGATGGCAATCACGTGATGAGCGTGAGGGCCGGCTCCCCCGGCGGGAGCCGCTTTCCCAAGAGGCACTTCCTGAGGGCCAGGGATGAGGCCCCGGCGTTTCTCGCGGCCCTGAAGAGTGCCCCTGCGGTATTCTTCTTTGACGATCCCGCCGCCGGCAACAGGGCTCTTGCCAGGGGGCTCAAGGAGCGGGGCGCCCTTGTTTACTTCGAGCCGTCCAAGGTTGCCTCCAACGCCGAGCTTGAGGCTGTAGGACTCAGTGATATCATCAAGTTCTCAGATGAAAACGTTCCGGATGTCTTTTTTGCAGACGCGTTCCCGGACAAGGTCTTCATTCAGACAATGGGTCCTTATGGCGTAAAAATCAAGGAGAAAGGCGGAGACTGGTATGCCATTGAAGGCGTGAAGAACGATGCTGTAGTTGATGCGGAAGGTGCCGGCGACACCTTTACATCGGCCTTTATCAATGCCATAGCCGATGGAAAAACGGTGGCAGATGCAGCGAAGGAGGCCATGACGATGGCTTCCCGAAGCGTAGGTTTCCTCGGCAGCAAAGGGCTGTTCAGGAAGTGAAGTTGGCAACCGCAGACCTGAACGCCTCCCTTGCCGAAAAAAAAGCGTACATTTGTGCCCATGAACAAGCTTCTTCAAGAAATCACCGCACGGGCCGATGCGAGCCAGGTGGAAGGGCTGTCCCGGTTCTTTAAGACGGGGCCCGGACAGTACGGCGAGGGCGACAAGTTCCTCGGAATCAAGGTGCCCGTGACGCGGGAGGTCGTGAAGGCCTGTTGGCGGGAAACCAGCCTGCAGGACTTGGAAGAATGCATAGCCAGCGAGTTTCACGAGGTGCGTCTCGCCGCGCTGCTGGCGCTGGTGGAGATCTTTGCGCATGCGATGAGATTCCCGGGCGTCCTTCGACAAGCTCAGGAACCGCCCGGAATGACGCAGCAGGCCTGCGTCGATTTCTACCTCGCCCATACCGACCGGATCAACAACTGGGATTTGGTGGACCTGAGCTGCTATCCCCTGCTTGGAGTGTGGCTGCTGGACAAGGACCGGCAGCTGCTGTATGACCTGGCCCGGAACGGAAAGACCCTCTGGGAGCAGCGCATCGGCATCGTGAGCACGATGACGTTCGTCCGGCACGGGCAGCTGCAGGACACTTTTGACATCGCCGACATCCTGCTTCATCACCCGCACGACCTCATCCACAAGGCCGTGGGCTGGCTGCTTCGGGAGGCCGGAAAACGAGACAAGGAAGCCCTCGTCCATTATCTGGAGCCCCGTTACCGGGAAATGCCCCGGACGATGCTCCGTTATGCCATCGAAAAATTCCCCGAAGCGGAACGCCAACAATACCTGAAGAAATGAGAGTCCTGTTCGTCTGCCACGGCAACATCTGCCGCAGCCCGATGGCCGAATTCATCCTGAAAGCCCTGGTGCGCAGCCGCGGCCAGGAAGGGGCCTGGCATATCGAATCCGCCGCCGTCTCCACGGAAGAGATCGGCAATCCCATCTATCCGCCGGCCAAGCGCTGCCTGTCGCAGCACGGCGTTCCTTTCGACAAGGAGAAGCGCGCCCGGCAGGTGACCCGGGCCGATTACGACCGCTTCGACCGCATCATCTGCATGGACGCCTGGAACCTCCGGCTCATCAAGCGGATCATTCCCGACGACCCGGACGGGAAGATCCACCTGATGATGTCCTACACGGGCGTCGGCCGGGACGTCGCGGACCCGTGGTATACGGGGGATTTCGAAACAACCTTCCAAGATATCCTGGAAGGTTGTGAAGCGATGCTTATGTAAGGGGACAGGCTACTGGAAGCAGTACCCCTCCCCTTCCTTGGTGATCACATTGTCGGCATAAGGGCCGATCTTGCGGCGGAGGCGGTTGATGTAGGTGTCGACCACCCGCACATTGGTGGTGGTGTTCTCGGACCAGCACTTCTTGTGCAGGTCTTCGGCCGTAAAGGTGTCACCCACGTTCTCCAGGAACAGTTTCAGCAGGTTGTACTCGTGGATGGACAGGTCCACGGCCTCGCCGTCCACGGTGACTTCCTTGGCGTCCGGGTCGATCTGCAGGCCACGGAAACGGATACCGTTGCGGACGGCGCCCAGACGGGCTTCCACGACGTTGATGATGTAGTCGCCGGTCTTCTCGCATTCGCCGATGAGGTCGGAGAACACGGTGCCGAGGTCGTATCCGTACACCTGGGCGTCCAGGTTCTCGATGTTCTTCTGCTTGAGCCCGTTCCGGCAGGCGTTGATGCGGCGCTCGACATCCTCGGAGTCGGCGATGGAGACGTCCTCCCGGCGGCCGGACAGCGATTCGTTCATCCGGGCCAGGGCTTCGTCGACGAGGGCGAACATCGCGGCCACGCCGGCCTCCAGCTCTTCGCCGAACACGACCTTGTTCTCCCGCTTGCGGCGCAGGATGCGGGCCAGGTTGAAGCAGCTGTCGCCCACGGACTCGAGTTCGCCGATCTGGCGGAGCATCGCGCGGATCTTCTGCTTGGTGTCGTCGGACAGATGGGCGGAACCCACGTCGCCGAGGTAGCGGCCGATCTCGTTCTCCATCTTGTCGCTCACCTCCTCGACCTTCTTGATGCGGTCGAAGAGCTTGTCGAAGGCCTGCTCGTCCTGGATGCCGTAGAGTTCCTTCACCATCCCGAACATCCGTTCCATCCGTTCGCCGAAGACCACGATCTCCTTCTGCGCCTGCAGGACGGAGATTTCCGGGGTCTTCATGATACCGCCGCGGATGTACTGCAGGCGGAACTCGTCCTCCTCCTCGGTCTTCTTGGGCTTGATCAGGAAGCACACGAGCTTCTCGATCTGCGGGATGAACCAGATGAGGATGGCGGTGTTGATGAGGTTGAAGCAGGTATGGAAGGTCGCCAGCGCGAAGGAGAGCTGGGTGGGATTCTGCTCGGCGGCGTTCGGATCCAGGCCCACGATGCCGCAGACCATCCGGATGAACGGGAAGAAGAAGATGAGCACCCAGATGACGCCGAACACGTTGAAGACCAGGTGCGCCATGGCGGTCCTTCGCGCCTGCGTGTTCGCGCTCATCGCGGCGAGGTTCGCCGTGACCGTGGTGCCGATGTTCTCACCCATCACCAGCGCGATACCTTGGTAGATGGAGATCGCCCCTGTTGCGCACAGGACCATCGTGATGGCCATCAGCGCGGCGGAACTCTGCACCATCGCCGTCAGGATCGTGCCGATCAGCAGGAACAGCAGGATGGTCCCGTAATTGGTCTTGAAGCTCGAGAAGAAGGCGACGACGGCCGGTTTGCTGGCCAGGTCCATCTCCACGCCCGTCTGCTTGAGCATACCCAGCGCAAAGAGCAGGAAGCTGAGGCCGAAGAGGAAATCGCCGATGTAGCGGTGCTTGCCCAGCTGGATCAGGATGATGCCCGCGAGGAAGGCCGGCCACACCACGTCCGCCATGTTGAAGGAGAAACCGGCCGACATGATCCACGCGCTCATCGTCGTACCGATGTTCGCGCCCATGATGATGGAAATGGCCTGCGTGAGCGTGAGCAGGGCCGCGTTCACGAAGGACACCGTCATCACGGTGGTGGCGGCGGAGGACTGGACCGCGACGGTCACGAGCGCGCCGGTGGCGACGCCGGAGAAGCGGTTGGTAGTCATCGCGCCCAGCAGATGACGCAGCTGCGGGCCCGCCATCTTCTGGAGGGCTTCGCTCATCACTTTCATGCCATAGATCAGGAGGGCGATCGAGCCGAGAAGTTTCAGGACGATAAGCATAGGGGTATCGGGGTGTTAATATTGTTCGATGAAATCGGTAATCAGCTTGAACACCGGCTCATAGCTGTCGAAAACGGCATTCTTCCAGTTGTCCAGCGGCGTGTGGTAATACGGGAAGGCGGCGCCATCCTCGTCTTCGAAGAAGATGCAGGGAATCCCGCGCTGGGCGAAGGGATAATGGTCGCTGTTCGCCGCGAGCTTGCCGTGGTTCAGGGACTTGAAATAGCCCTTCTCCGCGTTGATGCGCTCGATCAGTTCGAAGCCCCGCTGTCCCTGGTCGCTGGTCTCGCAGTACAGGACGGGGTTGTTGTCGCCGATCATGTCCACGTTGATCAGGTACCGGATCATTTCCAGCGGGAAGACCGGATGCTGCGCATAGTACTCCGAGCCGCGGAGATTCGCATCCTCGCCGGAGAAGGCGATGAACAGGATGTCGTACTTGGGCCGATGCTGCGCGAAATAGGCCGCCAGCGTGACCAGGGTGGCCGTGCCGGAGGCGTTGTCATTGGCCCCGGGATAGAACACCCGGCGGCCGAGGTTGCCCAGGTGGTCGTAATGGGCCGTGAACACGTAACAGCTGTCGTGGCGGGCGCCCTCCACCGAGGCGATGACATTGAAGCACTGGTAATTCTTGTAGAACTTGTTGTCGATGTCCACGAAGATGCTCTTGGAGCCCTTGGGGACCTGCTTCGACAGGAGCCAGACGACCGGCTTGGGGTTCACCTTCTCGCCATAGGCCTTGTAGAACTTCAGGGGCTCGTCCCAGGTCAGGATGAGGCCCCGGTTCGGGGCGCCGTCTGCGCTCTGGAGCTTCTGGAAGTCTTCCCGGTGCTTGTAGGTGAACCAGAAATCGCACACGACGAACGCGTCCTTGTACTCGGGCTTCGCCAGATCGGCGAAGATCTTCGCGGCATCGTAATGGAGGGTGTCGATATGGTAGAGCGGGAAGTTTCCGCGCACGCCCGGGCAGTACTCCCGGACGGTGAAGTCCGTTCCGGGGACCATCTTCCGGCCGTCGACGGAGAGTTTCATGTCCCCGGCGAAGGTGTTGATGTCCAAGGTGAAATGCTGGCGGGTGACCGCATCGGCCCCGGCCTTGCGATAGGCCTTCTCCAGGTACTTGCCGGCCTTGTTCGCCCCGTCGCGGGCATAGCCGCGACCCTGATATCGTGAAGAGCTCAGCTCCTTGACCACCTTCTTGTACTGCGCCAGGTCCTGGGCGCTCCCCTGCACGGCGGCGGCCGCCAGGAAAAGGAGAAGCAAGGCTTTCTTTATCATCGATGATCGGTTAGAAAAAACAGTTTGGGTTCTCTAATCATCAAATATACGATTTTTCCGCGAATGTCAGTTCATTTCGGTGCGATTTCGTATATTTGTGTCATGATGAAAGCGATTCAGATCACCCAGCCGTTCGACTTGAACGTCCTCGAAATGGAGAAGCCCGCTTGCGGGGAAGGCGAAGTGCTGCTGCGCATCCGGTATGTCGGATTCTGCGGGAGCGATTTGAACACCTGGCGCGGGGGGAACGCGATGGCGAAGGCCGGCGTGATCCCCGGCCACGAAGTGGGCGCGGAGATCGCCGCCGTCGGCCCCGGCGTTCCCGACACGCTCCGCCCCGGCCTGACCGTCACCGTCGATCCGTACACCGCCTGCGGCCACTGCGCCGCCTGCCGGAACGGCCGCTTCAACGCTTGCGAGTTCAACGAGACACTGGGCGTCCAGCGGGACGGTGCGATGCGGGAATTCTTTGCGGTTCCCTGGCAGAAAGTCATCGTGACCGAGGGACTTGAAGTCCGCCACTGCGCCCTGGTCGAACCCCTGAGCGTCGGCTTCCACGCCGTGAGCCGGGCCCAGGTCACGGAGAATGACGTCGTGGCCGTATTCGGCTGCGGAATGATCGGGATGGGCGCCATCATCGGGGCCGCGCTCCGCGGGGCGACGGTCGTCGCGATGGACATCGACGACGAGAAACTGGAAGTCGCGAAGGCGGTCGGGGCCAAGTATACCGTCAATACCGCCTATGAGGACGTGCAGGAAGGCATCTCGGAACTGACCAACGGGCTGCTGGCGGACGTCGTCATCGAAGCCGTGGGACTGCCCGAGACACAGCGGCAGGCCATCGCCAATGTCGGCTTCACGGGCCGCGTCGTCTTCATCGGCTATGCCAAGGACCAGACCACCTTCCGCACCCCCGACTTCGTCAAGAAAGAACTGAACATCTACGGTTCCCGCAATGCCTGTCCGGAAGATTTCCGGGCCGTCATCGCCTATCTCCAGGGCGGGACCTGCCCCTACGACCGCCTAATCACCTCCGTCGTCAAGCCCGAAGAGGCGGCTGACGCGATGCGGCATTGGCACGAAAACCCCGGAAAGGTTTTCCGGATCCTCGTCGAATTCTAACACCCCACGTTATGATCTACCGCGAATTGGGCAAGACCGGCATGCGGCTGTCCGCCATCGGGTTCGGCGCCTCCTCCCTGGGCGGCGTCTTCCACGATTTCGAGGAGGCGAAGGGCGTCAAGGCCGTTTTCGCCGCCATCGACGCCGGCATCAATTTCATCGACGTCTCCCCCTACTACGGCTATTACAAGGCCGAAACCGTGCTCGGGAAAGCGCTGAAGGACATCCCACGGGACAAGTTCTTCCTGTCCACGAAAGTGGGCCGCTACGGCGAGGACGGCCACAATACCTGGGACTATTCTGCCGGACGCGTCACGCGCAGCGTGTACGAGAGCATGGAGCGCCTCAACATCGATTATGTCGACCTGATCAATGTCCACGACATCGAGTTCTCGGACCTCCAACAAGTTGCCAATGAGACGCTTCCCGCACTTGTCAAGCTCCGCGAGGAAGGCGTCGTCAAGCACGTGGGCATCACGGACTTGCAGCTCGAGAACCTGAAATGGATGGTCGAACACGTGCCCGCCGGAACGGTGGAAAGCGTGCTCAATTTCTGCCATTACTGCCTGAACGACGACAAGCTCGTGGATTTCCTGGACTTCTTCGAGGACCGCGGCATCGGCGTCATCAACGCGTCGCCGTTCTCGATGGGGCTGCTGACGCAGCGGGGCGTGCCGGCCTGGCACCCCGCGCCGAAGGCGCTGGTGGAGGCCTGCCGGCGCGCCGCCGCGCACTGCGCCGCCAAGGACTACCCCATCGAGAAGCTCGCGATGCAGTTCTCCCTGCAGAACCCGCGCATCGCCTCCACCCTCTTCAGCACCACCAATCCCGACAATCTCCGGAAGAATGTCGCCTATATGGACGAGCCCATCGATTGGCAGCTCGTGCAGGAGGTGAAGCAGATTATCGGCGACCAATGCCGCGTTTCCTGGTCAAATACCTGATACCATGCTGATTATCGACGCGCACAGCCACCTCTGGCTCCGGCAGGAGGCCGTCGTGGACGGCAAGGAGATCCGGCCGCTCCCGAACGGCCGAAGCCTGTTCATGGGCACGGAAGTCCAGATGCTCCCGCCTTTCCTCATCGACGGCCGGAACACGGCCGAGGTGTTCCTGTCGAACATGGACTACGCCCAGGTGTCGGCCGCGGTCGTCACCCAGGAGTTCATCGACGGCCTGCAGAACGACTACCTGGAGCAGGTGGAGCTGCGGTATCCGGAACGCTTTTTCGTCTTCGGGATGTGCGAGTTCCGGAAGCCCGGTTTCCTGGCCGAGGCGGAGGAACTCGTCGGCCGGGGCTTCCGGGGCATCAAGATTCCCGCCGCCCGGCTCCTGCTGCCCAAAGGCCGCGTCCGGCTGGACGGTCCCGAGATGATGGAGATGTTCCGCCTCATGGAGGACCGGGACATGATTCTGCACGTGGAACTGGCGGACGGCGACCTGCAAGTAGCTGAGATGGAAGCGATTATCGCCGCATTCCCCCGGCTTCGCATCGTCATCGGCCACTTCGGGATGGTCACCCGGCCCGGCTGGATGGGCCAGATCCGCCTCGCCCACCACCCCAACGTATATGTGGAATGCGGCGGCATCACCTGGCTCTTCAACGACGAATTCTACCCCTTCCCCTCGGCCGTGCAGGCCATCCGGGAAGCGGCGGACGAAGTGGGGATCGACAAACTGATGTGGGGCTCCGACTACCCCCGCACCATCACCGCCATCACCTACAAGATGTCCTACGACTTCATCCTCAAGAGCCCGCTCCTGACCGATGAGGAAAAGGCGAAGTTCCTGGGCGAAAACGCCCGCCGCCTCTTCGGCTTCGGCGACCTCCCCATCCCGAAGCACGTGAAGAATATGTCGGAGTAAGGGGCTCAATCGAAACTTTTTCCGTATCTTTGGAAATATGCTAGAAAAGATTGTCTCCCAGGTCAATGATATCGTCTGGAATCCCGGGCTGGTCGTGCTGCTGATCGCCGCGGGGCTGTACTTTTCGTTCCGGACGCGGTTCGTGCAGGTCCGCCGGTTCAAGCTGATGCTCAAGTCGCTGTTCTCCAAGAAGGAGGGTGCGCAGGGCATCTCGTCGTTCGAGGCGTTCTGCATCGCCCTGTCCGGACGCGTGGGCACCGGCAATATCGTGGGCGTGGCGACGGCCATCGCCTTCGGCGGGCCCGGCGCCGTGTTCTGGATGTGGGTCGTCGCCTTCTTCGGCGCCTCCACGGCCTTCGTGGAGTCCACTCTGGCGCAAATCTACAAGTTCCCGCACCACTCCGGCTACCGGGGCGGTCCTTTCAGCTTCATCGAGCACGGGCTGGGCAAGAAATGGCTCGGCATCACGTTCGCGGCCATCACCGTCCTCGCCTGCGGCTTCTTCCTGACGACCGTCCAGTCCAACGGGGTCTCGTCGGCCATCAAGAACGCCTTCCCGGTCTCTCCCCTCACCTCCGGCATCGCCCTCGCGGTCATCCTGGGCCTCGTCATCTTCGGCGGCGTCAAGCGCATTGCGCGGGTGGCCTCCATCGTCACGCCGTTCATGGCCCTCGGCTACATCCTGATGTCACTGGTGGTCATCGGCTTCCATATCCAGGACGTCCCCGCGGTGTTCGCGTCCATCGTCACGAACGCCTTCGGCATCAACCCCGTCTGCGGCGGCATCATCGGCTCCACCATCGCGATGGGCGTCAAGCGCGGCATCTTCTCCAACGAGGCGGGCCAGGGCACGGGCGCCATCGTCTCGGCGGCCACCGACGTCCCGCATCCGGCGCAGCAGGGCCTCGCCCAGGCCTTCTCGGTGTATGTCGACACCCTCCTCGTGTGCACCGCCACGGCCATGATGATCCTGTGCTCCGGCACCTACAACATCCTGGGCGGCAACGGCGAACTGCTGTACGCCGGCGCGCCGGAACTCGCCAACAACTATGTGAACTACACCCAGAGCGCCGTGGATACGGTGTTCAAGGGCTTCGGCAGCCAGTTCGTGTCCATCGCGATGGTCTTCTTCGCCTTCAGCACCATCATGGCCTACTACTTCTACGCGGAAACCAGCATCATCTACCTGTTCCGCGGGCGGGAAGGCAAGGGCGAGAAGGTCGCCATCCGCATCTTCCAGGTGCTGATGCTCGCGGCGGTCGTGTTCGGCGCTGTGCGCGAGGCGGACGTCGTCTGGCAGCTCGGCGACATCGGCGTGGGCCTGATGGCCTGGGTCACCGTCGTCGCCATCCTCATCCTGTGCCCGAAGGCCATCAAGGCCCTGAAGGAATTCGAGAAAGTGGCATAAATGGCCGATTCCACCTACATACAGGTCATCCTGCCGCTCCGGCTGGAGTGGGAGCCGTGCTACCGGGTCCCGGAAGGGACGACGGTCCGCATCGGCGACCGCGTCCGGGTGCTCTTCGCCCGGAAGGAGTACGTCGGGGCCGTCAGCGCCGTCGGCGTACAGCCCCAGACGGACGAAAACCGGATTCTGCCCATCCTCGCCGCGGAAGAAGGCCTGCCCAAGGTCCTTCCCGAAGAAATCAAGTTCTGGCGGGCCGTCAGCGACTATTACCTCTGCTCCATCGGCGAAGTGTACAAGGCCGCCTATCCCGCCCTGAAAATCGACCAGGAAGAGGTGGAAGCGCGGGTCAAGGAACGGTTGGAAGCGCGTCTGGAACGCCTGAAGGGCAAGGCCGACAAAGCCCGACGGGACGATACCCGGGAGCGGTACAAGGCAGAAATCGAAGCCGTCGAGGCGCTGCTGCGGGGCGAGAAACCCGCCGCCGTCCCGACGCCCGTCACGCTGTCCCCCGCCCAGGAAACCGCCGCCGCATCGGCCCGCAAGGCTTTTGAGGACGGCAAGACCGTCCTCCTGCACGGAGTCACCGGCTCCGGCAAGACCGAAATCTACCTGAAACTGACGCAGGAAGCCCTGGAAAACGGACGGAACGTCCTGTTCCTCGTCCCGGAAATCGCCCTTTCCCGCCAGTTGGAGGACCGCATCGCAGCGGTCTTCCCGGACGTGCAAGTGTTCCATTCGGGCGTTTCCGCGGCGCGCCGCGCGCAGGTCGCGTCCCGGATCCGGAAATCCGGTCCTTACCTGGTCCTCGGCACCCGCTCCGCCCTGTTCCTCCCCCACCACGACCTGGGGCTGATCATCGTGGACGAGGAGCACGACACGTCGTACAAGCAGGATGCGCCAGCCCCGCGCTACAACGCGCGGGAAAGCGCCATCATGCTGGGCGTCATCCAGCAAGCGAATGTCGTGCTGGGCAGCGCCACTCCTTCCCTGGAATCGCTTTACAACGCTGAAACAGGGCGGTTTGTCAAAGTCGACTTGAAGGAAAGGTTCCACGCCGGGGAAGATGCGGAAATCCGCCTCATCGACACGGTCGCCGAGCGGCGGAAACGGGGTATGACCGGCAGTTTCTCCCGGAAACTCATCCACGAGATCAACGATGCGCTGGCCGACGGCGGGCAGGTCCTCGTGCTCCGCGCGCGGCGCTCCTACGCCCCGTCGGTCCAATGCACGGAGTGCGGCAAGATTCCCAAATGCCCGCACTGCCACGTGCCGATGAGCCTGCACCGTGGGCCGGACCGCCTGGTGTGCCACTACTGCGGCCATACCGAGCCCTACACGGGCATCTGCCCGTCCTGCCAGGGCGAACTGCAGCCGCTGGGCGCCGGCACGCAGAAGGTGGAAGAAGAGCTGAGGGCCCTGTACCCGGAGCGTCGCATCGCCCGGCTGGACGGCGACACGCCCGACACCGAGGAAGCCGCCATCATCCGCGGTTTCGCGGACGGGGACATCGACATCCTCGTGGGCACCCAGATCATCACGAAGGGCTTCGACTTCGACGGCCTCAGCCTCGTGGCCGTCCTCCAGGCCGACAGCCTCGTCGGCCAGCAGGACTTCCGCGCGGACGAGCGCGCCTTCCAGCTGCTGGAGCAGTTCCGCGGCCGGAGCGGCCGGCGGGGCAAGCCCGGCCGGATCGTCATCCAGACCCGCGAACCGGAGCATCCCGTCTACACGCGGCTGCAAGGCAGCGACGACGCGGACCTCCTCGCCGAACGCCGGCTGTTCGGCTATCCCCCGTACACCCGCCTCGTCCATGTCACCCTGAAGGACAGCAACGAGAAGCGGCTGGAGTTCCTGTCCAAGGAGCTTCGGAACGCCCTGCTCGCCGCCTTCTCCGAGGCGGACACCCCGCCCGCCGTCGTCGGCCCGTATGCGCCCGCCCTGGACCGCATCGCCGGGGAATCCATCCGGCAGATCCGGGTGACGTTCGCCCGCAACAGGGCGCTCACCTCCCTGAAGAAAACACTCGAAAAAACGCTCCTTTCGTTTGGAAAGGAGCGTAAGTACACCGCCCATCTGGCGGTTGACGTGGATCCGGTCTAGGTCAGTTCCGGGCGATGAAATCCAGGATGGTCCGGTAATAGAGCATCTGGTTGTCGATGCCCTTGTAACCGTGTCCCTGGCCCTTCATGATCAGGAACTCGACCGGCTTTCCTTCCTTCTTCAACGCGTCATACAGCATCTGCGAGCCACCGATGTCCACACGGTCGTCGTGGTCGCCGTGGATGAGCAGGAGCGGACCGGAGATCTTGTCCACGTGGCTGATGGGCGAACGGTCCATCAGCTTGTCCTTTTCGGTCACCGGGTCGCCGGCCTCCAGGTAGTCCCAGTCCGGGATGTTGGAGTGGTAGTGCTCCCAGATGATGTCGCAGAAGCCGGCCACGGCCACGCCGAACCCGAACGGGAAGGAGGCCTTGAAGCCGTTCACCTCGCCCGGGAAGGTCATCAGCCGCATCGTCTCGTAGCCGCCGTGGCTCATGCCGAAGCAGCCGACGCGCTCCGGCGGAATGCCCAGCATCTCGGAGACATAGCGGGCGCAGTAGATCATGTCGATGGTCTCGTTGCCGCCCAGGTCGTGGTCGTTCAGCGCCGCGAAGTCGCGCCCGAACCCGCTGGAACCGCGGGGCGAGGCGCTCAGCACGTACATGCCCGCCGCCGTAAAGATCTGATGCTCCATGTCATAGGCGTTGTCTCCGCCGTAGAAGGACATCACCATCAGGCGGGCCTGGTCGGCCGGGAGCGGGTTCTCGGGAACCATCAGGTACGCGTGCAGCATCCGGGTCTCCCCGGTGGCCGGATCGATGTCGAAGGTCGGAATGCTGAGCTTCTGCGCGTGCGAGGTCACCATCGAGGACTTGATGCTCTCGGGGAGGTCCACCAGCACGGACTGCTTCAGCTGGCCGTCGACGAACTCGACCACCCACATCTGGAAGAGGATGTCCGTCGCGCCGGCCGTGAAATACATCTTGTTCCCGACCGTCGTCTTGAGCGTGAGCGTCGCGGGATACCGCTCGCAAACGATCTCGTTTCCGTCCGGATCCAGGACGGCGACATCCGAGCCTTCCGGGCTCGTGCGCACCGTCGCCAGATACTTCTTGCCGTCGGCCTCCAGCCATTTCGCGCGGAGGTCCTGCCGATAGGCCGTCACGGGACGGACTTCGCCGGTGGCGCGGTTGAAGGAGTAGACATTGGCATAGCCGGTATGGTCGGACAGGAAGTAGGCGACGTCCTGGGAGTACCAGGGCGAAATGACCGCACAGCCGTCCAGGGAAGCCTCCACGGAGGGATCGGTGATCACCTGGTACTCGCCGGTGGCGTAGTCCAGGTAGGCGATGTTCGTGAAGGTCCGGTTGACATTCTTCAGGACGGTCAGCAGGCAGCCGCTGTCATCCGGGCTGGAGGCGATCTCCGTCCACGTCATCCGGAAGTCCGGACGGTCCGTGCAGACGGTCTTGTCCTCCAGGGTTTTGAGGTCCAGGATGTGGAACTCGTCCACGTGGTCGTCCCCCACCTGGTCGATGCGGGCCACGTAGAAGGCCTTGTCCTTGGCGTCGTTGAAACTCCAGCCGTAGATGTACGGGACGTCGGTGAAGCAGGTGGTCTCCCCCGTCTTCGGGTCCATCCGGTACAGGTCGATCTTCTCGTCGTTCCGCTGGTCGCCCATCCAGTACAGGAAGCCGTCCTTCTCGTTCCAGGAAGGGCTCCAGAAATTCTTCTTGGACCAGTCGTCGGACGAGATGACGTCCCCCCGGCTGATGTCGGTGCACTTCGTGAGGTCGAGCATCACCAGCGGGCTCGGCTCGTCGTTGCGCAGATAGTACAGTTTCGTCGCGTCGTCCGAGAGATAGAATCCCCAGGTGGAGTACGGGAAACCGGTCAGGAAAGATTTCACGTCCACTTCCCGGTCGATGAAAGCGACCTTCCCGTCATCCTGCTTCTTCGCACAGGAACTGAAAAGGAATGCTGCCGATAGCAGCAGCATTCCCCATAATTGAAACTTTCTCATTATTTCCTCCAGAATTCGTTCTGGTCGGCAGCGGAGAGCGCCTTGTTGTAGAGCATCTCGTTCTGCGGGATCGGCAGCATGTAGCGGGGGCTGTCGGCCGGGAGGGTCTTCACGGTAGCCCAATGCTCCGGATCCTTCGTGCGGTCGAGGGCCTGGTGCGTGCGCTTGATGTCCTGCAGGCGGAAACCTTCGCCATAGAGTTCCTTGCGGCGTTCATACAGGACGTTCTCCAGGGAGCCGTCCGTCGGGGTGGCGCCGCGGGCGGCCTGCAGCGCGTTCAGCACGGCCTTCGCGTTGCCGCCGGTGCGGGCCTCGCATTCGGCCTTGATCAGGTAGGCCTCCGCGATGCGGGCCAGCGGGAAGTCGGCGTCGCCGATGGAGAGTTCGCGGTGGCTGAACTTGCTGGTGAACCAGCCGTCCTCCGCATAGAAGTAGAACGGGAAGAGCTTGCGGCAGTCGCCGTCCTCGAACGAATCGCGGAAGCGCTTGGTCCAGCGCACGGTGCTGTAACCGTAGAGCGGCTCCTCAAAGTAGTTTTCCTCCTTCGCGGTGTCCAGATACTCGATGTCGGCCGGATCGGCCTTGCCGGTATCGTCCACATTGTAGGCGGCCTTTGCGAGGTAGTAGAACGACGGGATGGACGCATAGTAGTTGGAGGTGGTCTGATTGAAGTTGTAGTACATCAGCCATTCCACGTTCGGGTCCATGAAGCCGGCCTGATATTCGTCCTGGCTCATCAGGTTGCTGCCGGTGAAGTTGTTGGAAGCGGCTTCCTCGGCGAACTTCTTGGCATTGGCCCAGTCGCCCATGTCCAGATAGGCGCGCGCCATGAAGAGGGCGCAAGCCTTCGGGGTGAAGTAGGCGCCATTGTTGGCGTCGCAGTGCTGGCGGGCGTACTCGAAGTCCTTGAGGATCTGCTCGTAAGTGGCCTTCAGCGTAGCGCGCGGCATGTGCTCGGAAGCGCCGTCGGCGGGCTCGGTGCGCAGGATGATGCAGGGGGCCTCGGAGTTGATGGAATAAGTCGGCGCGAACAGGCGGGCCAGGCGCAGGAACATGAAGGCGCGGAGGCCATATGCCTGGCCCAGCAGGTTCTCCTTGCCGGTCTCGTCGGGCATGTCGGTCACGTAGGCGATGATGTTGTTCGCCGCGTCGATGCCCTTGTAGTCATATTGCCAGATGTAGTTGGCATAACCGAACCACCAGGGATCGTCCTCGGGGACCTGGGAATAGGTATAGGAATACAGGTTCCAGTTGTACGTGTCGATGCCGTAGTTGCCGCTGGTCATCAGGGCGTCCTCGCCCATCACCTCGGACATGATGGTGCCCAGGGTGTTGGTCATATAGTAGCCGATGTACATGATGCCGCCGTTGAGGGCGGTCTCCGCCGAGGCCACAGACGAGAAGATCTGCGTGTCGGAAACGGCGTTGGACGGGACCGGGTTCAGCACCTCCTTGCTGCAGGAGGCCAGTCCGAAGAGAGCGATCGTAGCGATGTAGAATATCTTTTTCATAGCGCGTCCGTTTTAGAAAGTGAGATTAACACCGAAAGTGAAGGTCCGGCTGAGCGGAATGTAGTTCGCATAGGCGTCATAGCCGCCGACACCGAAGATGTCGATGTCGTCATAGCCCTTGTAGCGCTTGTCCTTGAACACCGTGAACAGGTTGTCGGCGTTCACGTACACGCGGGCCCCGGAGAGGATGCCCGTCTTCTTGAGCAGGTTCCTGGGCAGGTTGTAGGAGAGGTTCACGTTCTTGAGCTTCAGGTAGGTGGCGCTGTACAGGAAACGCGTGCTCGGGGAGTTGCTCTGGTTGTCGTTCGTGTTGATGAACTTCGGCACGTCGGTGTTGGTGTTGGTCGGCGTCCAGGCGTTGAGTTCGTCCACGCAGATATTTTTGCCGGAGTTGTTGCCCTCGTGCATCATGTTGGCGTACAGGCTGTCATAGAACTTGCCGCCCAGGTTGTAGTAGAACATGAAGGAGAGGCTCAAGCCCTTCCAGGAGAGGTTGTTCGTCAGGGAACCGAAGCCCCAAGGCGTCGAGCGGCCCTGCTGCTCGTACTCGGCTATGGAATAGTTGTTCGTGTTTCCGTCGGCACCTTTCCAGAGCGGGTCGCCATTGGCGGGATCCACACCCACCCAGGTGGGCATGTAGAACATGTACTGGCTCTCGCCCACCTTCCAGATCTTCTTGGTGTCGCCCATGATGATGTCGTCGTCACCCGCGAGGTCCAGGATCTTGTCGGCGTTGTAGGAGAAGTTGAAGTTCACGTCCCAGTTGAAGTCCGCGGTCTGCACGGGAACGGCGTTCAGGCTGAACTCCACGCCCTGGTTCTGCACCTTGGCGAGGTTCATCATCACGCTGGTGAGACCGTGGGAAGCGGGCAGCGGGAACTCGTAGAGCAGGTCGTCGGAAGCCTTCCGGAAGTACTCGACGGAACCGTTGATGCGGTTGCCGGCGAAGCCGAAGTCCAGGCCGATGTTCAGCATCTTCTGCTTCTCCCAGCCCAGTTCCGGGTTGGAAAGGCTCGTGTGGCCGAGACCGGAGTTGTAACCGTACTGATAGCTGTCGCTGGCCGTCCAAAGACCCAGGGACTCGTAGCGGCTAAGACCGGCGTTGTTGCCGGAGGTACCGTAGCTGACACGGAACTTGAGGTCGCTCAGCCAGTCGACGTCTTTCAGGAAGTCCTCCTGCTTCATCCGCCAGGAGGCGCCCACGCTGAAGAAGTTGCCCCACTTGTTGTCCGCGCCGAACACGGAGGAACCGTCCCGACGGAACGAAGCGGAAGCGAAGTACTTCTCGGCGTAGTTGTACTCGGCGTGGCCCAGGTAGGAGATCAGGGCGGCGTCGGTGTACCAGGAAGTGAGGGACTGCGGCTTGCTGGCGCCGGCGAGTTCCTGGAGGAAGTCGAAGGCGAAGCCGGTGGCGGCGCCGTCGAAGCGGGTGATCCGGCTCTGCCAGTACTCGTAACCGGCCATGGCGGACACCGAGTGGAGGCCGAAGCTGCGGTTGAAGTTCAGCGTGGTGGTGCTGGTGAACATCAGGTCGCTGGTCTGGGTACGGCCGCCGCGGCCGCTGTAAGCCGGACCGTCACCGTGATACTTGTTCCAATAGAAGATATCGTACACGGACACGTAGTCGGGCGAGAAGGTCGTGCGGGCGGTGAGGCCGTCCATGAACTTCACCTCGGTGAAGAAGGAGGCCAGCAGGCGGGCCGTATTGGCCTTGTTGGTGTTCATCAGCGGGATGGCCACCGGGTTGAAGTCCTTGGCGGCCGGGTTCGTCCAGTTGTACTGCTTCTCACCGGCCTCGTCCAGGACGTAGTTGCCGTTGGAATCGACCTTGTACACCGGGACGGCGTTCGGGAAGGCGAGGGCGTTGTACAGCGGGGAGGCGCCGGCGCTCTGGGAGACTTCGGAGTTCTGCGTGGCGTAGGAGAACACGACGTTTATGCCGCCCTTGAGCCAGGGCTTCACCTGCGCCTCGATGTTCGCCTTGCCGGAATAACGGGTGTAGCGGGCCGTGGGCGTGGTGCCGGTCTGGTCGAAGTAGCCGCCGGAGAAGAAGTAGTTGAGCTTGTCGGTGCCGCCGGAGTAGCTCAGGTTGTAGTCCTGGGAATAGCCCTTCTTCATCACCTCGCGCTGCCAGTCCGTGTCGATGACGACCTTCGCGCCGCTGGCCACATTGCCATTGGCGTCCAGCGGGTTGGCCATGTTGAACGGGTT
The DNA here is from genome assembly GCA_017429205.1 of Bacteroidales bacterium. The sequence goes on along the minus strand of JAFRPH010000016.1, from coordinate 33,498 downwards.
CCAGGACAGGGTGCCCTGCGCCTGCTCGTTGGCCCACTCGGCGCCCTTGCCGGCTTCCATGTAGCTGTTGAAGATGAGCTTGTAATAGTCCCCGGAATGCGCCATCTCGTACTGGCGCGGGACGGCGGAGACGCCGTAGGCGGCGTTGAAGTTCATGTGGCCCTGGCCGGCCTTGCCGGTCTTGGTGGTGATGATCACGACGCCGTTCGCCGCGCGGGAGCCGTACAGGGAGGCGGCCGCGGCATCCTTCAGCACCGTGATGGACTCGATGTCCTGCGGATTGATGCTGGACAGGATGCTGGTGGTGGTGTTCGCATCACTGGCGTTCTTGGAGTAATTGGAGCTCGTGGTGGCCACGCCGTCGATCACGTACAGCGGCGAGGAGGAGGCGTTGAGCGTACCGGTACCGCGGATGCGGAAGGTGGTCGCGGCGCCCGGCTGGCCGGAGGCGGTGCTCACCTGCAGGCCGGGAATCTTGCCCTGGAGGGCCTGCTCCACGGAGGAGACGGGCTTCTGGGCCAGCTCCTCGGAGCGGACCATCGTGGCGGAACCGGAATAGGAGGACTTCTTCGCCGTGCCGTAGGCGACGACGATGGTCTCGTCCAGGAATTCGGCGCTGGGAGTGAGCTCCACGTTCAGGAGGCGGTTGCCCCGGATGGAAACCTGCATGGTCTCATAGCCGATGGAGGAGAAGATCAGGACGCCGTCCGAAGGGGCGCTGATCGAATAGACACCATCCACGTCGGAAACGACACCCTGTGTGGTGCCGCTGACGATGACAGATGTGGCGGGAACCGGATCGCCGTTCGAGGCGTCCGTCACTGTGCCCTTGACCGTGATGTTCTGTCCGGCGAGCGCCGTGCAGACGGAAAGGGCCAGAATCGAGAATAAAATCTTAATTCCTTTCATGGTTAAACATTAGGTTAATTTCAGTTTGTAATCAGTACAAAAAGGCCTTGCAGGCCATTATACACGTACTACTAACCATTCCGACCGCAAATTAACAAAAATTTAATTACAATTCCAAATCCGGTCCGGAACCGGGCGGCGTGGAACTTTTTGTGGAACATTCCCTTGCAGGGACGGGGATATTTTCCTATATTTGTAGAATGTTTGCCCATCCAGGGGCGGACCATCTACGAATATGGGAAAAATCATCGCCATAGCGAACCAGAAGGGCGGCGTGGGCAAGACCACGACGGCCATCAACCTGGCCGCGTCCCTCGCGGTCCTGGAGAAGAAGGTGCTCATCATCGACGCGGATCCGCAGGCCAATACGACCTCCGGCCTCAACTTCTCCCCGGACAACGACGAGAAGCGCACCCTGTACGAGGTCATCCGGGGGGACATCCCCGCGGAGGACGCCCTCATCCAGACGGAGCTGCAGAACCTCCACATGATTCCCTCCCACATCAACCTCGTGGGCTCGGAAATCGAGATGATCAAGTGGCCGGACCGGGAGTCCTACCTCAAGAAGGCCCTGGCGCCCATCCGGGACCGCTATGACTACATCATCATCGACTGCTCCCCTTCCCTGGGCTTCATCACCGTCAACTGCCTGACGGCGGCCGATTCCGTGATGATTCCGGTCCAGCCGGAGTTCTTCGCCCTGGAAGGCCTCGCGAAACTGCTCCAGACCATCCGCCTGGTGCAGAACAACATCAACCCGGGTCTCACCATCGAGGGCTTCGTCGTGACGATGTTCGACGGCCGCACGAAGGTGCACAGCCAGGTGGTGATGCAGCTGCGGGAACACTTCAAGGACCTGGTGTTCAACACGATCATCCAGCGCTCCATCCGCCTGAGCGAGGCCCCCTCGCACGGCAAGCCCATCGTCCTTTATGACGTGACCAACAACGGCACTTCCAACTACCTCCACCTGGCGGAGGAAGTGCTCACCAAGAACGAAGACATCTGATGGCGAAAGTACAGCACGGCCTGGGCAAAGGCCTCAGCGCCCTCCTCGGCGACGACGCGACCGACCTCCGCGACATCCGCAAGCCGGTCGGCTACATCAACAAGGAAGTGGTCGGCACCACTCCCGACAAGGAAGTCACGGCCGACGTCCTCCGCATCCCCGTGGACCTGATCGAACCGAATCCCTTCCAGCCCCGGATGAGCTTCGGGGAGGAAGCCCTCCAGGAACTGGCGGACTCCATCCGCACGTTCGGGCTCATCCAGCCCATCACCGTCCGCAAGAAGGGCTCCAAGTACCAGATCATCAGCGGCGAGCGCCGCTTCCGCGCCTGCACGAAGGCCGGGATGGACATGATCCCCGCCTACATCCGCGACGCGAACGACCAGGGCATGCTGGAGATGGCCATCGTCGAGAACATCCAGCGCGAGAACCTGGACCCGATCGAGGTGGCGATGAGCTACCAGCGCCTGATGGAGGAATGCCGCCTGACGCAGGAGCAGATGGCGGACCGCGTGGGCAAGAAGCGCGCCTCCGTGGCGAACCAGCTCCGCCTGCTGAAACTCCCCGCCAAGGTCCAGCACGACCTGAAGGTGGGCCTGGTCAGCGTCGGCCACGCGAAGGTCCTCCTGGGCGTGGACGACCCGAAGGCGCAGGAAATGCTCTGCGACCTCATCGTCCGCCGCGGCCTCTCCGTCCGCCAGCTGGAGGAGAAGGTCCGCGCGCTGGAGAAAGGTCTTCCGCAGCCGGAGGAGAAAGAGCCGCAGGAGCTCCCCGAGATGTACTACCGTCTCCTGGAGAACGTGGGACGCTATTTCGGCGAAAACATCTCCCTGAAGCGCTCCCCCGCCGGGAAAGGCACCATCACCATCCGTTTCGATTCGGACGAGCAGATGGAACGTTTCTTGCAGGCCCTCGACCCTAACCGCGGATAGTCCTCTATGCAATTGCGCCGTCTCATCACCGTCCTCGCCGCCGGGCTGCTCGCCCTGCTCGCACCTGCCGTCCTTCGCGGCCAGGCGCGGGACGACCAGTTCAAGCGGGACGCCTTCTCGCAGAACTATGCGGACTCTACCAAGCAGGCGAAGACGGACAGCTCACAGCTCTTCAGCTTCAAGCAGTATTTCGGCTCCCTGGCGCACAAGCGGCCCGGGCAGGTCCAGAACCTGTTCATGGGCTCCACGGTCTTCGTGGGCGGCGGCCAGATCTACAACCGGCAGTACTGGAAGCTGCCCGTCATATACGGCGGCATCGGCGCCGGCGTGGGCCTGGGCATCCATTTCAACAACCAGTACAAGTCTACCGGCGACGACAAGTTCAAGAAGTACAGCACCTGGTCCTACATCGGAGCCGGACTCGTCTGGTGGGGCTCCCTCCTGGACATGACCGTCACCTTCCCCGCGGAACGGAAGCCCGATCCCGGCAAGGCCACCCTGTACTCCATCCTGTTCCCCTGCCTGGGACAGGTGTACAACGGCGAATACTGGAAGATTCCCATCTATTGGGGCGCCATCGCCGGGGGCGTGTACTTCTACTCGGACAACAAGCGCAACTACGAGCGCTACAGATGGATCTACGAACAGGCGACCAGCGAGGACCCGGAAGCGGTGAAGCCTCCGATCACCGCAGAGAACGCGCTCATTTACCGCGATCTCTACCGACGGTACCGGGACTACTCAATCCTGGCCACGGCCCTGTTCTATGTCATCCAAGTCGTCGACGCGAACGTCTTCGCGTATATGCAGGACTTCGAAGTGGACGACGACATCACCCTCCGGCTGGAGCCCACGGTCATCTCGCCGGAATTCGCCGCGGCCCCCGGCGTGGGGCTCGGCCTCACCCTCAGATTCTGACACGGATGAAAAAGTTAATGATCATAGGCGCGGCCCTTCTCCTCCTCTCCCCGCTCCCGGCCGCGGCGGGCGTGCAACTGGACCGTAAAACCCGCAAGCAGCTGGAAAAGGAAAACGTCCAGCTTCGGCAGCGGCTGGAAGAGATCCAGCAGGAGCTGGAATCGCTCAAGACGGACGTCCAGGAACGCGACAGCCTCGAGAAGCGGCTGGACGGCGGGAGCCGTTACCAGGAGGCCGCCGGGATGGGCGCGGCCGTCGACTATTTCGACAGCCCGCTGTACGGCGGCGGCGACTACGCCGACGACCAGCAGGGCGGCCTCGACTATACGGACGACGTCACCGACAGCCTCCTGAGCATCTGGTACCTGCACCGCCAGATCCGCGAGAACCCGCAGAGCGAGTACAACATGGACAGCGTCCATTTCTCCTCCGGGGTTCCCGACCGGGTTCTCATCGAGCGGCTGCAGAAGATGAATTCCTTCATCCAGCTGCCCTACAACGAGACCGTCAAGAACTACATGATCCTCTATTCCGAGAAGATGCCCACCCGGATGGGCCAGATTCTCGGACTCGCGCAGTACTATATGCCCATCTTCGAGGAAGCCTTCCGCAAGTACGGCCTTCCCCTGGAGCTCAAGTACATGGCCATCATCGAATCGGCCCTGAACCCGGTGGCGGTCTCCCGCGTGGGCGCGACGGGGATGTGGCAGTTCATGCACTCCACCGCCCGCAACTACGGCCTGCGGATCGACTCCTTCATCGACGACCGGATGGACCCGGTCGCCTCCGTGGACGCGGCCGCCCGCTACCTCCGGGACGCCTACCGCATCTTCGGCGACTGGAGCCTCGCGATCTCCTCCTACAACTGCGGCTCGGGCAACGTGAACAAGGCCATCAAGCGCGCCGGCAGGCGGGACTTCTGGTCCATCTACCCGCACCTGCCCCGCGAAACCCGCGGCTACGTGCCGGCAATGGTGGGCGCGATGTATGCGGTGAACTATGCGAAGGAATACGGCCTGGAGCCCGCCCCGGTGCAGATGCCCGCGCACATCGACACCTTCATGATCAACAAGAACCTCCACTTCCGCCAGATCAGCGAAGTGATCGGGGTGCCGATCGACGACCTCCGCGACCTGAATCCGCAGTACTACAAGGACATCGTCCCGGGCAACCAGGGCGAGCAGATCCTCCGTCTCCCGTTCAACTACAGCAACGCCTTCCTGGACAGCCAGGACACCATCTACAAGTACAAGGCGGCCGAAATGTTCTCCGGATCCGTCGACGACGGCCGGAACAGCAGGAGCACGAAGACGACCACCCGCCAGCCCGCCTCCGGCGGCGGCCAGTGGGTCTACTACAAGGTCAAGCGGGGCGACAACCTCGGAAAGATCGCCGCGCGGAACCACACGACCGTCAAGAACATCAAGTCCTGGAACGGCCTGAAGAGCGACCGCATCCGCGAAGGACAGCGGCTGAAGGTGGGCAAGCGCTAGCGGTCCGCCTGCAACTGGAGTTTGAGCCCGGCTTGGCCGGGCTTTTCTTTTTGCCACCGGTACGAGCCGCGGAGGTAGAGCTTGAGGTTCGTCTTCCGGAACCGCTTCTTCCAGCCCGCATACGCCATCGCCGAGAACCCCGTCCCGTAATAGGCCGGCGCCGAGAAGTTGCCCGGCGCGTCCCGTTCATAGACATAGATGCGGGACTGCCAGCCGGCGGTGGCGTGCGCCGTGAAGCGGACCCAGGCAAAACCGCCTGGCGGCTTCCATCCCCCCTCCAGATAGCCCAGGAGGCCGAATCCCCCGTCACGAACCCCGTTCAGACGCCCCTTGACGGTCCATACGTCCCGGTTCCAAGTCGCATCCGCCCGGATGTCGGCCCGGTTGCTTTCGTAGTTGCGGCACCGATAGACCAGCCGGGACTCAAAGAGCCAGTTGTCCGTCACGGTCCATGAGAGGAGCCCGGTCGCCTTGGCCTGCTTCCGCCCCGTATCCGTCTCGGGCTTGGGCAGGAGGGCCGCATCGACGGTGAGAGAGGCCTTGAAAGCGCGGCTGTCCGAGAGGAAGGCGACGCCGGCCGCCGCGCCGTATTCCCCGTTCTTCTTGCCGGAATACGCGCTCGGGAGCGCCCGTACCTGTAGGGCGCCTTTCCAGTGCTCTCCCATCGGGAACAGGCTTCCGACGAGACCGGCGGGCTTTTTCCAGTTCCAGGCCGCTTCGCCGAAGAGATCCGCCCCGCGGACGCCCATTTTCCCGTCCAGGGAGATGCGCTCCCGTGTGACCGTGAGGCCGGCCTGGCCCTTCCGTCCCAGCCAGCCGGCGTGGGCGCCGACGGTCCCGTCCAGGGCGCCGAACAGCGCCCATTGGAAATGGCGCCCCGTATAGTCCCAGGCCAGGCCGCGGCGCGTGCCCGCCCCGTTGAAGGACCAGGAGGGCGCGATGCCGTTCGCCCGCTTGGAGAAGGCGTCCAGGGTGGCCAGGCCGGCCAGCTGGAAGGAGCTCCAGAAAGCCAGTCCCTGCGCGTAGCGGACATTATAGTCCCCAAGGAGGATCTTCCCCTTCGGCAACCGGTAAAGGCCGTAGAACGTTCCGTCCCGGCCTTTCCAGGCCCCCGCCGCCTCCAGGTTCCCGGCCGTCAGCCGGTATTTGGCGCCCAGGTCCTTCAGCGTCGCCCGCACAAGCGCCGAATGGCGGAACTGGAGCGTGTCCCGCACCGCTTCGCCGGGGTTGCGGACGGATTCCAGGGAAAGGAAGGGGCGGAGCGCCGCGACCGCCTCCTTTCCGAAGCCGTCCACCCGTTCCAGCTCGGCGAACGACAGCACGTCGCCGGACAGGCTTCGGTATTCGGAGATCGCGGCGACCTGGTAAGGCGTGAGAAGCCCGCTCTCCAGCAGGCGGGCCCGCGAGGCGCGGTTGAGGGGCAAGGGGCGGCTCCGGAAAGATTCCAGCTCGTCGACGAGGCGGTCGTCCAGGGCTTCGGGGGCGTCCGCCCCGGTCAGATACAAAGCCGCCCGGACGACCTCGTCGGTCTGGGCGGCGGCCGGCCCCGCGGCCAGCCAGAGCGACAACAGCACGATTCTTCTTCTCATACGCCCAAAATACGTTTTTCTTCCGGGCCCCGGTGCAGTTCGCGCGTTGTTTCAGTTCAAAATAAATGTTTTCGATGATTTTTTGTGTTTTTCTTATTATTTTTGTGTTACTAAAACAGGACCCCATGAAAGACAGAATCAAACTTCACGACAAGGTCTTCAAACCCCTCATCCCGGGAGACCAGATCGAAAAGTCCATCGACGCCGTCGCCGCCAAGATGAACGCCGACTACGCAGGCACCGAAACCGTTCCCGTCCTCCTTTGCGTGCTGAACGGCTCCATTCTCTTCACCGCCGAACTGATGAAGCGCCTGGACTTCGACGTGGACCTGATGTCCATCAAGCTCTCCTCGTACCGGGGCACCTCCTCCACGGGCGCGGTGCATATGGACATGGGCCTCACCGGCGACATCACCGGCAAGGAAGTCATCATCGTGGAGGACATCGTGGACACGGGCCGCACCATCGAGGCCCTCGTCAAGATCCTGTACGCCCGCAAGGCCGCCAAGGTCAAGGTGTGCACCCTGCTCCTGAAGCCCGAGATGTACAAGAAGACCATCGGCCTGGACTATGTGGCGATGGAAATCCCGAACGACTTCATCGTCGGCTTCGGCCTGGACTACGACGGCCTCGGCCGCAACTACAAGGACATCTACATCCTGGATACGGAAACAAAGCTTTGAATATGAAATACTACATTCTCTTCGGCCCTCCGGGCGCCGGCAAAGGCACCCAGGCCAGCGCCATGGTGCAAAAGTACAATCTCTGCCACCTCTCCACGGGTGAACTCCTCCGCAGCGAGATCGCCGCGGGCACGCCGCTCGGCCTCCAGGCCAAGGCCCTCATCGAGGCCGGCTCCCTCGTCCCCGACGAAGTCGTCGAGGGGATGATCGAAGCGAAGTTCCAGAGCACGGAAGGCGTGGACGGCTTCCTGCTGGACGGCTTCCCCCGCACCATCGCCCAGGCCGAGGCGCTCGACGCGATGCTCGCCAAGACCGGCGAGGCCGTCACGGCCGTCGTCTCCATCATGATTCCCGACGCGATGATCCACGAGCGCATCGCGCACCGCGCCACCATCGAAGGCCGCGCCGACGACGCCCGCCCCGAGGTCGTGGAGAACCGCATCCGCACCTATCACGACAAGACGGAACCCCTCGTGGGATTCTACAAGGAAACCGGCCGGTACAACGAGATCGACGGCGTGGGAACCATCGCGGAAGTCCAGGGCCGCATCTTCGACCTGATGGACCGTTTCTAGCGACTGACTTCTTGCTTTTTACTTTTCCTGGTTCCGGACGCCCGCAGCGTCCGGAATCAGTCGTTTTACGAGCTTGAGGTCCGGGAAGAACCGGCTGGCGATGACGCGCACGACCGTATAGGCCGGGATGGCGACCAGCATGCCGACCACGCCGCCGATGTGTCCGGCCAGGAGAATGACGATGAAGATCTCCAGCGGGCTCGCCTTGATGCTGGTGGAATAGATGAGCGGCTGGTAGACGAAGTTGTCCACCAGCTGCGTGGTGAGCATGATCGCGAGGACGATGAGGGCGAAAATCCAGATGTTCACATCCAGGCCGACGCCGGTGCCGTACTTGAGGACGACGGCGAGGACCACGCCGACCGCCTCCCCGATGAGCGGCCCCACATACGGGATGACGTTCAGGATGCCCGCGATGAAGGCGATGCCCAGGGCGTTCGAGAAGCCCAGCCGGGCGATGATCCACAGGCCCAGGAAATCCAGCAGGGCCACGCCGGTCATCTCGATCAGCAGCCCCACGAAATAGCGGGACAGGAGCCCCTCGATGTCCCCCAGGGACTTCGCCAGGTTCCCTTCCATCCGGTCCGGGACCAGGGCGCTGACAATCTTCCGGAACAGGGTTTCGTCGCGCACGAAGAAGAAGGAGATGAACACGACGGAGAACAGGCCCACCACCAGGCTGGTCACGAAGGAGGTCACGGAACTGATGACCGACGTGACATTGGACAGGTTCGTCACCTCCCGCAGCTTGTCCATCAGGATGGTGATGATGTTGAAGTCCGGACCCAGGCCCGGGAACAGGCCGACGATCCAGTCATTCACCCGGTCCAGGGGATTTCCCTCCGCCGTCACGCTGTTCAGCACGGCGGCGTCGCGGACGATGCCCGTCACGACAGGGATGACCTGCGTCACCACGAGAATCAGCGTTCCGAGGATGACGAAAATGGTGAGGATGGCGAGCAGCCCGTCCGGCGCGGACTTGCCCCGGATGCGGATTTTCCGGAGCAGCCGCATCACGGGCTGTCCGATCAGGGACACCACGAACGCGACGATGATGTACACGAGCACGCTCTTGAAATACCAGCACAGGCACGCCAGGACGGCGAGCGTCGCCGCGATGATGATATACCGGGCCAGCCGGTCGATGCTGCTTTCCTGTTCCATAGGTACAAAGATAGGAAAATCCATACAAAAAGAAAGACCCCGCGTCGGAGGTCTTTCTTTCTTTTCGAATCATCCGGAGGCGGCCTCATCCGGCCTGTACTCCAGGATGTCGCCCGGCTGGCAGTCGAGGGCGCGGCAGATGGCTTCCATCGTGGTGATCCGGATGGCTTTCGCCTTGCCACACTTGAGGATGGACAGGTTCGCGGGTGTGATGCCCACTTTCTCCGCCAGCTCGCCGGAGGACATCTTCCTCCGGGCAAGCATGACGTCGATATTGATGACGATCGGCATTATTTCACCTCCTCTTGGACCTCGGGCTGCTTGTCAGCGCCCTTGAGGTAGGACGGCAGCTCCATGCCGGCCATGTTGAAGAGATCGTTCAGCGGGGGAACGGATTTCATCAGACCGGAGATGAAGTTGGACGTGGCGGTCTTTCCGTCGGTGCCGGTGCCGGTGTCCCAGACGGTGACCTTGTCGATATTGATGCCCTTCACGGCCTCGACCTGCGTCTTCACCAGATCCGGGAGCTTGTCGGCGATCATCATCAGGACGGCCTTCTGGGCGTCGCCCTGGGCGGCGCCGACCAGCTGCTGGAAACCGGTCGCCTGCTTGGTGAGGATCTCGAGGACACCGCGCGCCTGCGCGTCCATCTTGGCGTAGATGGCGTCGGCCTCACCCTTCGCCTTGCGGCGGATCTGTTCGGCCTCGGCTTCGGCGTCGATGATGGCCTTCTCCTTCTCGATCTGGGCGGGAACCACGACATTGGCCTTCTGGGTGGCCTGCTCGCGTTCGGCACGGGCGAGTTCCGCGTCGCGCTCGGACTTGTAGGCTTCCTCGAGGGCCTTCGCGGCCTGGACCTTCTCGGCGGCGACGGCCACGCGGTCGGCCTCGGCCTCCTTCTCGCGGCGGGTCGCATTGGAGTTCGCGATGGCGATCTTGGAGTTGTTTTCACCCTCGACGGCGAGGGCGTTCGCCTCGGCGGTCTTGATACGGGTGTCACGGGTGGTTTCGGCGATCCGGATGTCCTTGTCCCGGTCGGCCTCGGCCTTACCGATTTCACCGAAGCGATTCTGCTCGGCGACGGACTTCTTCGCGTCGTTGATGGCCTTCGCGGCGGCTTCCTTACCGAGCGCCTCGATGTAGCCGGACTCGTCGCGGATGTCGGTGACGTTCACGTTGATGAGCTTCAGGCCGATCTTGCGGAGTTCCGCCTCCACGTTGGTGGAGACGTTGGCGAGGAACTTGTCGCGGTCCGCGTTGATTTCCTCGATGTCCATCGTCGCGATCACGAGACGGAGCTGGCCGAAGAGGATATCGGTCGCGATGTTCTGGATGCTGTCCACGGAGAGGCCCAGCAGACGCTCGGCCGCGTTGGTCATGTTGTCCGGCTCGGTGGAGATACCCACGGTGAAGCGGCAGGGCACGTCCACGCGGATGTTCTGCTTGGACAGGGCGTTGGTGAGGTTGCACTCGATGGAGATGGGCTTGAGGTCCAGGAAGGCATAGTCCTGGAAGACAGGCCAGATGAAGGCGGCGCCGCCGTGGATGCAGCGGGCGGAGGAGATGGAACCGGTCGCATTCTTGCCGGTCTTACCGTAGATGACAAGGATCTTGTCGGACGGGCAGCGGCGGTAGCGTTTCAGGATGGCGGCGAGCGTCACGAAGAGCACCACCACAATGATGAGGATGAGATAAAACTGTTCCATATGCTTAGATGATGTAAGAGTTCAGTTCTTCGACGAGAAGGGTGTTGGCGTCGACGGCCTCGAGGACCTTGACGGAGGCGCCGGTCTTGATCTCGTCGCCGTCGGTGACGGCGTTGTACTCGCGCACGGCGCCCTGGATGGTGATCTGGACCTTCCCTTCCCCGCCGCGCTCGGCCGGGATGCGGAGGTAGCACTTGCCCTGGCAGCCGACGGCGGACTTGTATACGTTGATGTTGCCGCTCTGCTGCATCGAACTCAGCCACTTGAAGAGGTACATCACCGCGACGACGAGGGCGACGCCCACCAGCACGGAGACGAGGATCAGCAGGGCCGTCGATTTCACCGAGGGCTGGAGCAGGATGGCGGACCATCCGAAGCCGAGGAAGAAATTGACGAGATTGCGGAACGTGTACAGGTTGGACCCGCCCTCGATGTTCGACAGGTCGGACCCGTCCATCGACGTGTCCACGTCCATGTCGAAGTCCGTGCCGTCCGCGTCGGCGCCGAGGAAGGTCATCACGGTCTGGATGACGAAGATGAGGGTCGCGGTAAGGGTGACGCTCCACAGGAGTTTCATGACCGGGCTCAAATCGGCCCACCAAGTTGCAATCATAACGGATACAAATTAGGTTTGTATTGCAAAGATAGAAAGAATTTATTGAAAAACAATAATTATTCGCAAAATTTCAACAAAAATATTTTAAAAACTGCGATTGCGGAATTATTCGTATATTTGTAGTTCCATACGCGTATATGAATATGAAGAAATTCCTTCTCCTGGCGGCTCTCGCCGCCGTGGCCGCGGCCTGCGGCCCCAAGTATGAGACCGCTCCGGGCGATCCGCTCGACGCGAGAATCTACACCCTGAAGAACGGCCTGACCGTCTATATGACCGTCAACAAGGACGAACCCCGCATCCAGACTTACATGCCCGTCCGCGCGGGCGGCAAGGACGACCCGGCCGACAACACCGGCCTCGCCCATTATCTGGAACATATGATGTTCAAGGGCACCGAGCTGTTCGGCACGCAGAACTACGAGGCCGAGAAGCCGATGCTCGCGTCCATCGACAGCCTGTTCGAGGTGTACCGCACCCTGACGGACCCGCAGGCCCGCCTGGACCTGTACCACCAGATCGACTCCATCAGCTACGAGGCGTCCAAGATCGCCATCCCGAACGAGTATGACAAGCTGATGTCCATCATCGGTTCCCGCGGTTCCAACGCCTACACCTCCGACGACGTGACCTGCTATGTGGAGGAGATCCCCTCCAACCAGCTCGAGAACTGGGCGAAGATCGAGGCCGACCGCTTCAAGAACTGCGTCTTCCGCGGCTTCCACACCGAGCTCGAGGCCGTGTACGAGGAGAAGAACATGGGCCTGACCGACGACTCCGAGAAGGCCTTCGACGCCATCAGCGCGATGCTGTTCCCGAACCACCCGTACGGTACGCAGACAGTCATCGGCACGCAGGAGCACCTCAAGAACCCGTCCCTGAAGGCCATCCGCAAGCAGAAGGACACCTTCTATGTCCCGAACAACGTGGCCATCTGCCTCTCCGGCGACTTCGACCCGGACGAGGCCATCAAGATCATCGAGAAATACTTCGGCGACTGGAAGCCGAACAAGAACCTCCCGACCTTCACCGTGAAGCCCGAGGAACCCGTCACCGCCCCCAAGGAGAAGCAGATCCTGGGCAACGAGGCCGAGTTCGTGATCATGGGCTGGCGCACCCCGGGAACCTCCACCACGGACAGCGAGCTCACCGACATCGTCGCCTCCATCCTCTATAACGGACAGGCGGGTCTGGTGGACCTGGACGTGATCCAGAACCAGGCCATCCTGGACGCCGGCATCATGCCGTACGGCCGCGTGGACCACGGCCTGCTGCTCCTCGAGGGCCTGCCCAAGGAGGGCCAGACCCTGGAGGAAGTCCGTGACATCCTCCTCGCCGAGGTCGCCAAGCTCCGCGACGGCGACTTCTCCGAAGAACTCGTCGAGGCCGCCAAGGCGAACTACAAGCTCCGGGAAATGCAGAGCCTCGTGTCCAACCGCAGCCGCGCCAACCAGTTCGTGGACGCCTTCATCAACCGGATGCCTTGGAAGACCGCTGTGGGCAAGATGGACCGCATCGCCGCCTTCACCAAGGCCGACGTCGTCGACTTCGCGAACAAGTTCCTGGGTCCGCAGGCCTACGCCATCGCTTACAAGCACATCGGTGAAGACACCTCCATCAAGAAGATCGAGGCCCCGCGCATCACCCCGATCGTGACGAACCGCGACAAGCAGAGCGACTTCCTCGCCGGCATCGCCGCCGCCGAGGTCGCGCCCATCGAGCCGGTCTTCGTGGACTTCTCCAAGGATATGACCGTCGCCGACTGCAACGGCCTGCAGCTCCTGTACAAGAAGAACGAGAAGAACGACATCGCCACCCTCACCTTCCGCTATGACCGCGGCAGCGACAACGACCCGGTCCTGGGCCTCGCCGCCAGCTACTTCGACTACCTGGGCACCCCGGACAAGTCCGCGGCCGAGATCGCGTCCGAGATGTACGGCCTCGCCTGCAGCTACGGCCTCTCCGTGGGCGGCAACACGACGAACGTCCGCGTGGACGGCCTGAGCGAGAACCTGCCCAAGGCGCTCGCGACCGTGGAGAGCCTGTTCCGCACGGCCGTGGGCGACGACGAGATCCTCGACGAGCTCAAGATCGACCTCATCCGCAGCCGCCTGGACAACACGAAGAACCAGCGCGCCTGCAACAGCGCCCTGCAGAACTACCTGATCTACGGCGCCGACTATGTGAAGGCCACGACCCTCACGAACGCCGCCGTGGCCGGGCTCACCTCCGACCAGCTCCTCGGCTCCGTCAAGGACCTCCTCACCAAGAAGCCCACCGTCCTTTACTACGGTCCCGCCTCCGTGGAGGAAGTCGTGGAGATGGTGAAGGCCGCCCATCCGACCGAGGGCCTCGAGCCGCTCGTGAAGACCTACGCCGCCAAGCAGCTCACCCCGGCCGCCAAGGTCATCCTGGCCCCCTACCAGTCCCGCCAGTTCAACTACATCCAGTACTCCGACCGCGGCGAGACGCTGGACCTCGCGCAGGATCCGTACATCGACCTGTTCAACGAGTACTACGGCGGCGGCATGAACGCCATCGTGTTCCAGGAGATGCGTGAGTCCCGCGCCCTGGCCTACAGCGCCGGCGCGATGCTCAACGGTCCTTCCTTCAAGGGCGACACCTACGCCTTCCGCGCCACCATCGCCTCCCAGAACGACAAGCTGAAGAAGGCCGTGGACGGTTTCGACGAGATTATTGAGACCCTGCCGGAAGCGCCTGAGAACCTGGAGATTGCGAAGGCCTCCATCCTCGGCCGTCTGCGCACCCAGCGCACCATCGGCGACCGCGTCCTGTACAGCTACCTGACCGCGAAGGAGCTCGGCCTCACCGAGCCGCGCGACAAGCAGGTGTACGAGAAAGTGAGCGCCCTGACGATGGACGACCTCCTCGCCACGCACGCGAAATGGATCAAGGGACGTCCCTACGTGTACGCCATCCTCGGCGACCCGACGGACCTGGACATGGACTTCCTCAAGACCCTGGGTCCTGTGCAGCAGGTGACGCTGGAGGAAATCTTCGGATACTAGAAAGAAAATTCGCTGATCGCGCCCTCGGGGTTGGCCGAAAGGACCACCGCGAGGGCGTGTTCTTTCGGTTCGATCCCCTGGGAGACGAGGCTCGCGGAGAGGTTCGGCGTCATTTCGTCGAACCAGCCCACGAGGGCGTTGTCGATGTCGCCGAGCGCAATCTGCGTGGCGGCGTCTTGCAGGGCGCTTTCGAAGGAGCGGCCCCGGTGCGAATAGGTGGCGTTGTAGCCGTGGCATCCCAGCCGGATGGCGATGAGGGACGCGATGGTGTTGTGCGTGGACTGCATGAAATGCGTCGGCCGCAAAGGGGCGTCCTCCAGGCCCTTGAGGGCCTTCAGGAAGGATTCCGAGTTCTCGATGCAGCCGAAGTCCGTGCCGATGACGACGGCCTCCGGGACGGCGACGCCGGCCTGCTTCAAGGCCTCGGCCGAGGTCCATACCGCCCGCTTCAGGAGCCGGCCCATCCGCCGGGCCTCCATCACGGAGAACAGGCTGCGATAGTCGGGTTCCGGGTCGCCGGGCTTCAGCTCGCACCGGGCGTGGACATACACTTTCCGCATCATCGGGAGAATAAGAGGGATGAATCGTTGCCTCCGAAACCGAAGGCGTTGCAGAGGATATGCTTCAAGGGCAAATGGCCGGTTGGCGCTTCGCCGCCCCGATAGGGCGTGATGCAGGCCGGGTCGGGGGTGGCCCAGTTCAGGTTGGCCGGAATGAAGCCCTCCTGCAGGGCCAGGAGGCAGAAGACCGCCTCGATGCTGCCGGATGCGCTCGTCGTATGGCCCGTGAAGGCCTTGGTGGACGAGACCGGCGGCATCTGCTCCCCGAACACCCGGCGCAGGGCGGCGCTTTCGGAGGCGTCATTGTTGGGCGTGCCGGTGCCGTGCGCATTGACATAGTCGATGTCTTCCGGCCGGAGGCCCGCCATCTTCAGGGCCTTTTGCATCGCGAGGAAGGCGCCCTCGCCATTCTCGGACGAAGCCGTCTGGTGGAAGGCGTCGCAGGCGTTCCCGAAACCGCTCAAAACGGCCAGGGAAGCCGTTCCACGGCGTTTCCGGGACGCTTCGGACTCCAGGATCAGGAACGCGGCGCCCTCCCCCAGGTTGAGTCCTGCGCGGGTGGCGTCGAAGGGCCGGCAGGGGGCCGTGTCCAGGATCATCAGGGAGCCGAACCCGTGCAGGTGGAAGTCCGACAGGGATTCGCTGCCGCCCACGGCGACGATCTCCGCCTGCCCGCTCCGAATAAGGTTCGCGCCGAAAATGACGGCGTTGGCAGCCGAGGAGCAGGCCGTGGAGAGCGTCGTCGCCCAGGGCGCCCCGCCGAAATGCGCGGCGATGGCGTCCGTGGACGCACCGCAGTCGTGCACAGGCGAATACGCCGGAAAGATTCGTTCCGTCAGGTCCATGCCGCCGACGGTGGTTCCGCCCACCAGGGGAACCCCCGAAAGATCTTTGAGCCCTGCCTGCGCGAGGGCCTCCTCGAGGGCCAGGATGCCCATCAAAGAGGTCCGGGACAGGCCCTGCGGGGCTCCGCACCGCGCCGCCATCTCCGCATCCGAAAGCTTGACTTCCCCGACCGGGAAAGCCTTCTCCTCCGTACGCAGGTAGCGGACCGGGGCGATGCCGGAACGGCCGCGCCGGAGCGCGTCCAGGGTCTCCCCCCGGCCGCATCCGACGGCGCTCACCACCCCGGCGCCGGTGACATGGATGACCGTCTCCATCTATTTCTTCCGGTTGGCGGCCACGTAGTCCGCCATCACGGCCACGCTCTGGAAGACCTTCTTGCCTTCCTGCGGGTTCGCCAGGCGGATGCCGTAGTTGCGCTCCAGGAGCACGATCAGTTCCAGGACGTCGATGGAATCGAGTCCCAGCCCTTCGTCGCCGAAGAGGGGCGCGTGGTCGTCGATGTCGGCCGGGGTCATCCCGTCCAGGTTCAGGGCGTCGATCAGCTTCAGCTTGATCTCATTGATTAACTGTTCCATATAAGTTATCCACGTTGAATTCTTTTCCGTTGCCGTCCCGCTCCACAAGGAACGCGAAGGCGGTGAAATCGTCGTCCGCGCGGCAGTCCACCCAGCCGCAGAGGGCGGACGCCGTCACCGTGCCCTGGAACGCCTGTTCCACGAGGGCGACGAAGGTTTCGGGATCGAAGCGCTCCAGCACATAGGCCGAGGTTTCCCCCTCGTACTTGTTCCGGATGGCGATTTCGCCCGTGATGATATTGGGAAGGGTATAGACGAACAGGGACGGGGACGGGAACTCCCGGACCGTCTCCTCGTAATGCCGGTCGTTGCAGAGGCTGCCGCAGGTGCTGAACATCAGCACGGCGCGGTCCTCGCGGGGAGTGAAGCGCGGCTCGTCCGCGAGCTGCTCCGCCAGGAGGAATCCCAGCTTGCAGGCCGTGTCCATCTTGAAGAACTTGGGGTAATCCCCCACCCGGGCCCGGTACAAGGCCGTCAGGTCGGTGCCGCCGGGGATGGAGGCGAATTGCTTGATGGTCAGCATTTCTCACCTCCTTTTCTGAAGAGCAGCGCTCCGTTCACCCCGCCGAAACCGGAGAGGAGCTTCACAAAGGCGCGCTTGTCGGTCGTACCTGCCAGGGCCGATACCCGGACCGGACGGCTCACGCCCAGCTCCGAGAAACCGCGCGTGGGCAGGACCATACCCGCGTCCACAGCGTGCATAGACAGGATCGATTCCAGGATGCCGGCCGCCCCCATCGTATGGCCGAATGTGCCTTTCAGCGCATTTACGGGCACATCCAGGAGGCCGGCCCGGTCGATGGCGATGGCTTCCATCTCGTCGTTGTACAGGGTGGAAGTGCCGTGGACATTCACGAAAGCCAGCTCTTCGGGAGCAATGTGCTTGAGCACATACCGGAGGGCCTTGTAGCTTCCCTCGCCCGTCCGGGACGGGCCGGAGATATGGTTCGCGTCGTTGCGGACGGCGCCATCGACCAATTCCCAGCCTTCCTCGCCGAATCCGAGCACGACGGCGGCCGCCGCCTCGCCCAGGTTCAACCCGTCGCGGGCCGCGTCGAACGGCTTGCAGGGCGCTTCGGAAAGGGCCTTCAGCGACTGGAAACCGGTCACGATGAAACGGGATTGCACCTCGGCGCCCACGACCACGACGTGGTCGTAACGGCCGTCCAGGAGCATTCGCCGCCCCTGCAGGAGCGCCGCCAGGCCGGAGATGCAGGCGTTGGAAACCACCACGGCGGGATTCGGATTGCCGAAGGCTTCCGCCAGCCGCCGGGCGGAGCAGGCTAAAGTGACATCCTGCGTATTGGCAACGGGAGAAATCTCGAGGTCCTCGATATTACCCTTGATGGTGGAGAGCACGAACGCCGTGCGCGGGCTGGCCGGGTCGATGCCGGCGGCCTCGACGGCCCGCCGCGCAGCCTCGATGACGATGGAATCGAAGAAAGTCCGCCCCGGGACGGTCCAACGCGCCCGGTCCATCAGCGAGGCCACGAACGGCTCGCGGACCCCGAACATCCCCTCGTAGCGCTGCAGGGCCGATTCGCCCCGGCAAACCGCCGCGAAGTTCTCCGCGGGCGTCGCGCCGAGCGGCGACAAGATGCTCTCCCCGATGCAGACGACCTTCCTCATTCCGCCTCCTTTTCTCCAAGGGCCGTTTTGAGCGACGCCTCGGCGATCAAATCCTCTCCGACGCGGACCACGGCATCGACCAGGGAGATGCCGAAGACATCCTCCTGGAAAATGATCGTCGTCGTCAGCGTCTCCCCCGCCTCCGGCAGCCGGTGCACCCGGAATTTCCGGATGGCGCCGATATAGCCGATGCGGACGGGGACGTGCAGGATGTATCGGCACAGATAGCCGATCCGGGCCGCGCTGGACTGGGCCATGTTCTCCAGGATGCCGGGCGCGGTCAGATACCCGTCCTTCACCAGCAGGTGCTCCGCAGGGACTGTGAAGGCCGTCACCGTCTCCCGCTCGCCGTAATGGACGAGCCGGTCCACGAACAGGAACGGTTCGCGCTGCGGAAGGATCTCCTTGACATCGATATGGTTGAACGGGCTCATTTCCAGAAATCGTAGAAGTTATACCACTGGTCCGGATACCGGCGCACGACGGCTTCCAGCGAGGAGGCATAGGCATCGGCCAGGAACTGTACGCACTCCTGCCGGGTTTTCCCTTCCGGCTCCGGGAGGCGCTCCAGCAGGACCTTGTAGCGACGCCGGCCTTCCTTCATCACGAAGACGACGAGGACGGGCGCGCCGCGCTGGGCGGCCAGCGTGAAGGGGCCGGCCGGGAACGACGCAGGCTCGCCGAAGAAACGGCACTGCACCGTCTTCTTCGAGCCGAAGACCCGGTCGCCGGGCAGGCTGGCGATCTCGCCGTCGGCCAGGGCGTTGTTCAGGGCGAAGATATGCGACAGGTCCTCCGAAACCGGGACCATCCGGACGTTGGTTTCTCCGAACAGGAGGGCGCGGTTCTGCATCACCGTCGCCGTCTCTCCAGCGAACACCAGGGCATTGATAGGTTTGGGCGATATGAGGGAGTATCCGACCATCTCGTAGCTGCCCACGTGGGAACTCAGCTGGATGAATCCGCCCTCCCCTTCGCAGAGTTCGCGGAACAGGTCCATCCGCGGAACCTCCATCTCGAACTTCTTCCCCGCATAGGCGGCGAAGCGGTCCAAGACCACCTGCCCGAACGAGTATTCGTTTTTGTACACGTGAAAGAAGGACTTGACAGGGCCGTAGCCCATCCGCTTCCGATAGAAGTTGCAAGAGGCCTTGAAACCCTTCGCAAACAGCATATAGAACGGAATGACCAGCGCCATACAGCCGTACAGCGCCCCCAGGGGAAGGATGCGGAAAAGCCGGATGAGCGCCCGCTGCATCCAGGGCGTTCCGTCCGTGGACCCCTGCCAACCCGTATGTCCGTAATCAGGCAACCTTGCCGGCGATGAATTGGCAGAACTCCCCGTAGGTCTTGAGTTCCTTGAAATCTTCCCGCTGCATCTTGAAGCCGAATTCCTCTTCGACCAGGACGATCACGTCCACCACTTCCAGGCTGTCGATGCCGAGGTCCTCCTTCAGGCGGGCGTCGTCCTCGATCTTGCTTTCGTCAATCTCCAGCTCGTCCACGAGGAAGGCATTGACTTTCTCTTGTATCTCGTTGATATCCATATTATTTGCGTTTACAAATCATAATGCTGTGTCCCTGCCCCAGGCCGTCGTGGATCTCCTCCACCGCGAGCCCGGCGCGCTCCACAAGGCGGGCCATGTCGTCGGAATGGTACATCTTGGAATTGCCGTTCGCCATCGCGGTGAAATAGAGGCTGGTCATCGTGAGGCAGAAGGAGGCGGGCTCGTACTTCTGGCGGTCCCAGAAGGTTTCCATGATGGCGAGCCGGGATTCCGGTCCCATCACTTCCGCTGCCCGGACGAGGATGCCCAGAATCTCCTCCTCGCTGAAGCAGTCCAGGAACTGGCTCATCCAGATGAGGTCGGGATGCAGGTCCTGCGGGAACCGGGAAGCCGGATCCAGCATGTCCATGGCATAGCCGTCGATGCGGTCCGCGCCGGGCTTTCCGGCCGTCTGCTCCCGCATCATCGCCAGCTGCTGGGGAAGGTCCACGATGGTCACCCGCACCTCGGGGTCGTAATCCACGCAGCGGAGGGCCCAGCGGCCCGTATTGCCGCCCACGTCCATCAGCCGCTTCGGCCGATACCGGAACACGATTTCCAGCGCCTCGTCGAAGGAATGGTCCGAATAGAAATGGTCGAAGCCGAACCAGCTCTTCTTCACCTGCTCCGGAAGCGAGGACAGGCCCTCGTACAGCGTCGGCCAGTCGCCGAAGTGCTTCAGGCCCGCAGGGCGGCCTTCCAGCAGCGCCTCCTCCAGGTGGAAGAAACCCTCATAATTCACGTCGTGGTTGAAATCCACGTTCACGCGCGTCGCCGGGTCGTTCAGCAGGAACCAGCCCGTCTTGGAGAGCGAATACTTGTCGGTGGCCGTGTCCACGAGGACCGTGCCGATGGAAAGCGAGGCCTCCACCAGGACCTTGGCGGCATATTCCGACAGGCCGGCGGCCTCGGCGATCTCCGGCAGGGTCATATCCCGGTCGCGGAGCCGCTCCAGGATGCCGAACTTGAGCATCAGGCGGCTCGCCTGGAACACGATGGGGCCGAACGCGATATACTGCGCCAGCCGCTGCGCATCCCGGGCCGACAGGTGGTCCTTCGTATAGGCTTTTTCGATGTCCGGAAACAGATTCATACGTATAGCTATTCCCTTGTGTTTACAAGGGAACAAAGATACGGAATTCTCCGCTTTATTCAAAAAAGAAAGCCCCGGGGAGCGGCCGGCCGTTGTACGTGGAGGCCATGGACTCGCCGTAGGCGCCGGCGCTGCGGATGGCGATGAAATCGCCCCGCCGGCAGGCGTCCAGGCTCACGCCCTTGGCGAACACGTCCGAACTCTCGCACACCGGACCCACCACGTCGTACAGCTGCTCCGGCTCGTTGGAGGTCAGGTTCTCGATCCGGTGATAGGCGTGATACAGCGCCGGACGGATGAGTTCCGTCATGCTGCCGTCCACGATGGCGAACTGGCGCGTCGTGCCTTGCTTGACATAGAGGACGCGGCAGATGAGCGTTCCGCAAGGAGCCACGAGGCTGCGGCCCAGCTCGAAATGCAGGGCCTGCCCCTGACGCAAATGCAGGTGGCGCTTGAACGTATCGAAATAGGCCTGGAAGTCCGCGATGGGCAGATGGTTCGGGTGTTCGTAATTGATGCCCAGACCGCCGCCCACGTTCACGTCGCCGACCGGCAGCCGCAGCCGCTCCAGCCGGTCCGTCAGGTTGTTGATCCGGTTGCAAAGGGCCACGAAATCACTCATATCCAGGATCTGGGAGCCGATGTGGAAATGCAGGCCCTTGTACGCGATGTGCGGGCAGCCTTGCGCCAGGCGGATCACTTCGGGCAGCATCTCGTGGAAGATGCCGAACTTGTTCTCGGCCAGGCCGGTGGTGATGTTCGCGTGGGTATGGGCGCCGATGTCGGGATTCACCCGGAAACTGACCGGGGCGACCTTGCCCATCTTCGCGGCGATCTCCTCGATCACCAGCAGTTCCGCGGAGGACTCCACGTTGAACCGGCCGATGCCCAGTTCCAAGGCATACGTGATTTCGTCGTCACTCTTGCCCACGCCGGCATATACGATGGCGGAGGGGGCGAAACCGGCCTCGTACGCCATCCGGACCTCGCCGCCGCTCACGCAGTCGGCGCCGAAGCCCGCCGCGGCGATCCGGCGGAGGATCTCCGGGTTGGCATTGGCCTTGACCGCGTAGTGGACTTGCCACAGGGGACGGTTTCCGATCGCGCTGCGGACCGCATCCAGCGTCCGCTCCAGCAGGGGCAGGTCGTAGAAGTAGAACGGCGTCTTCCTTCCCGCGAACTCCCCTACCGGGAAATCGCCCTTCATCATTTTGCGAACAGGCTGGCGCTGAGGGCTTTGAGGGCCTCTTCCTTGTCCTCTTCCTTGATCAGGAAGGAAATGTTGTAGTTGCTGCCGCCGTAGGAGACCATCCGCACGGGGATGTCCTTCATGGCGCTGAGGGCCTTGGATTCGAAGCCCACGTTCTCCCAGTCCATGTCGCCCACCACGCAGATGATGCACATGTCCAGGTCGACGGTCACGGTGCCGTACTTCTTGAGGTCGTGGATGATCTCGCCCAGGTAGCGGGTGTCGTCGATGGACATGGACACGCCCACCTCGGAGGTGCAGATCATGTCGATCGGGGTGCGGTAGCTCTCGAAGATCTCGAAGACCTTGCGCAGGAAACCGTGCGCGAGGAGCATCCGGGAGGACTTGATCTTGATGGCGACGATGTTGTCCTTGGCGGCCACGGCCTTGATGGTGCCGGGTTCGGGGATATTGTTGATGAGGGTGCCGGGGGCTTCCGGTTCCATCGTGTTCAGCAGGCGGACCGGGATGTTCGCATACCGGGCAGGCTGGATGCAGGTCGGGTGCAGGATCTTCGCGCCGAAATACGCGAGCTCCGCCGCTTCCTCGAAGTGCAGGTGCCGCACGGCCTCCGTATCCTTGACCACGCGGGGGTCGTTGTTGTGCATGCCGTCGATGTCGGTCCAGATCTGGATTTCCTCCGCCTGCAAGGCCGCACCCACGAGGGAAGCCGTGTAGTCGGAGCCGCCGCGCTGGAGGTTGTCCACCTCGTCGTGCGCGTTCCGGCAGATGAAGCCCTGGGTCAGGAACAGCTGCGCCTCGGGATTCTCATCGATGAGTTTCGTCAGATGCTCGCGGATGAAATCGCCGTCCGGTTCTCCCTGGATGTCGGTCCGCATGAAATCCAGCGCCGGCAGGAGCACCGCGTTGATGCCCTTCTCCTGCATGTACCAGAGCATCAGGTGCGTGGACAGCAGCTCGCCCTGCGCGAGGATCATCTTCTCCTGCACCGGGCCGAACAATTGCTTGGAGAAAGTGCCCAGGAACGCGAAGATCTCGTGGACGAAATCCCGCGCCTTGGCGGCGTATTCCTCCGTGGAATAGAGTTCCTTGATGACTTTCAGGTACTTCCCTTCCAGGCGGCTGATGGTGTCCCGCGCGCCTTCGGAGTTGTGGTTGTACAGATACCCGGCAATCTCCACGAGGGTGTTCGTGGTGCCCGACATCGCGGACAGGACGACGAGATTCCGGCCGGCGGAAGAGACCAGCTCCGCCACGTGCTGCATCCTGGAGGCGGACCCTACGGAGGTTCCGCCGAATTTCATGACCTTCATTCTGATAAGTTCGTTTCGTTTCTAAAGACAAAGATAGTGATTTTGCGGGATAACCGGCAAGAAATGGCTATCTTTGCGCGAGCATCCGTAAAAAAGTTGAGTTTTTCAAATCATACGAGCAGCGTCGACAGTCATTCATGAATAGATTTTCGCTTCCCGTCGTCATCGTCCTGGTCCTGTGTCTGGGCAATGGTTGTGCGCACTGGACATACAGGAAAGGGAAGGAATCGGCGGGGATTCCCAAGGAGGCGATGACGATCATCCAGGCCTATCCGGACCAATCGTTCACCTACGAGGACAACAAACTCATCTTCGCCGACGGAACCTCGATCGTCTTCGACGACGGGGTGGACAAGGACTTCGTGACCAAGCTGGACCAGTCTGACGTCGAGGACATGTTCTCCATCGCCTATGACCGGAACGGCCGGCCCGGCTATCTGTCCGATGCCGGTCGGAGCCGCTGCGAACCTTTGTTCAAGAAAATGTATGGCCAATCCCCGGAGGAGGTCCGGAAGAATCTCGTCGATGTGGCGTGGTTCGGCCAGACGGTCAAGTTCACTCGCGTGAACGAGGCGAACAGGCAGCTGGAAAAAGTGGCCGCGGAAATCGCCGAAAAGTATCCGGAACTGAAAGAGTTTATGAAGAGTAGCGGGACTTTCTACTGGCGCAAGGTTCGAGGAGCAAAACGCCAAAGTGCGCACTCCTATGGGATCGCCATCGATATCAACACGGAATATTCCGACTATTGGCAGTGGAAAAACCCCAAGGCCTCCGAGACGCAGAGAATCGCCTATGCGAACCGTATTCCCCTGGAAATCGTCGCAGTCTTCGAGAAATATGGTTTCGTGTGGGGTGGACGATGGTACCATTACGACACGATGCATTTCGAATACCGCCCCGAGATCAATCCAATTCCGTAACCGGTGCTCTGATTTCAGGTGGCCTATTACCGATAATGTCCCCAAAAAGCGTATCTTTGCAGAATCAAGCGAATGGATATGCAAAGAGTCGTCATCACGGGACTGGGAATCTGGTCGTGCCTGGGCACGGACCTGGAGACGGTGCGGGAGTCGTTGTACAAAGGCAAGTCCGGCATCGTGCTGGACCCGGTCCGCAAGGAGATGGGATTCCGGTCGGGACTGACCGGAAAGGTGGAGCTGCCCGACCTGAAGAAGGAACTCCCCCGCCCGCTCCGGGTATACATGCCGGAGCCGGCGCAGTATGCGTACTGCGCGACGCGGGATGCCCTCAAGCACGCAGGCATCGACCAGGACTACCTGGACAGCCATGAAGTAGGACTCCTGTACGGCAACGACAGCACGGCCGACGCCGTGTACAAGTCCATCGCCAAGATTGTGGAGAAGAAAGACACGATGCTGTGCGGTTCCGGCGCCATCTTCCAGTCGATGAACTCCACCGTGACGATGAACCTCGGGGTCATCTTCCACCTCAAGGGCATCAACCTCACCGTTTCCGGCGCCTGCGCCAGCGGGTCCCACGCGATCGGCCTCGGCGCCCTCCTCATCCAGAACGGCCTGCAGGACATGGTTGTCTGTGGCGGCGCACAGGAGGTCAATCCGGCCGCAACCGGCTCATTCGACGGCATTTCCGCTTTCTCCGTCCGGGAGGACGCGCCGGAGAAGGCCAGCCGGCCGTTCGACCGCGACCGCGACGGCCTCGTGCCGGGCGGCGGCGCGGCGACCGTCATCCTCGAGAGCTACGAATCGGCCGTCCGCCGCGGTGCGCCCATCCTCGCCGAGGTTCTCGGCTACGGCTTCTCCGCGAACGGCGACCACATCTCCACCCCCAACGTGGACGGCCCCGCCCGCTCCCTGGAGATGGCCATCCGCCGCGCCGGGATCGACATCCGCGAAATCGGCTATGTCAACGCCCACGCCACGTCCACGCACGTCGGGGACGCGAACGAGGCGAAGGCCATCGCCCGCGTGTTCGGCGAACGCACCGTCCCGGTCACATCCACCAAGAGCCAGACGGGCCACGAGATGTGGATGGCCGGCGCCAGCGAAATCGTCTACTCCCTCCTGATGATGAAGGGCGGCTTCATCGCCGGAAACATCAATTTCGAGCATCCCGACGAGGATTCCGCCCGGCTCTGGATTCCGGCGGAGACCATCGAACGTCCGTTCGACACGTTCCTTTCCAACTCCTTCGGCTTCGGCGGGACGAACTCCACCCTCGTGATCCGGAATGTCTGAGGCCGTCATCATCGGATCCGGCCTCGGCGGCCTCCTCTCGGGCGCGATCCTGTCCCGGGCGGGATATCACGTCACCGTCCTCGAGAAAGCCGCGCAACCCGGAGGATGCCTCCAGACTTTCACCCGAGAAGGGCTCCGGTTCGACACCGGTTTCCATTCCGTCGCGGGTCTGGAAAAAGGCGGGCCTCTGGAGCGGATTTTCCGTCCGCTCGGCCTGATGGAACTTCCCTGGGAGCAGGTGGCCGAGACCGATGAAATCGTCTTGGACGGTGTTCCGCACCGCCTCACCGAGTTTTCTTACCCGCTTGGAAACGCCCTCCGGCTCTCCGGACCGGAAGTGACGGAAGAGGAATATGCCCATGTGATGGAGCCCTATAAAAACGGCTCCTGGCGGCTTCCTGCGGGGGATTTGCTGGTCCAGGCGCTCGCCGCGCAAATCAACGGGACCATCCGCTGCCACTGCGAAGCGACCGCCATCGAACCGGGTCGTGTCCAATGCAAGGACGGAAGTGTTTACGAGGGGATCATCGTCTCCGACATCCACCCCCGGCAGACTTTCGCCCTTTTCAAGGGGCATGTCCGTCCGGCCTACCTGCACCGGCTGGAGGTTCTGGAAGACGGCCCCGGCATCTTTACGGTTTACTGCAAATTACGCCCGGAAACGCTGGTTTACAAGCCCTGGTGCACGACTTATAACGACGACGTGATGCTCCATTACGGGAATCCGGACGGGCAGGGGTTCGCCCGGAGCGCGGACCTGCTCGCCTTCTGCGAAGAAGAGGTCCCCGACCGGGCCGCCTTCGCCGAAAGCCTGATCCGAAAGGTTCCCGGCCTGGAACCCGCCGTCGAAAAATACTGGACCAGCACGCCCGCGACCTGGGAGCGCTACACCGGGACGCCCGGCGGCAGCGCCTTCGGCATCCGGAAAAAGGACGCCACCTGCTATGTCCATCCCCGGACACCCGTTCCGGGACTCTACCTGACCGGCCAGAACTGCGGCCTGCACGGCGTGCTGGGCGTAGCGGAAACCGCTCTTACCACTTGCCGGGAAATCCTCGGCGAATCCACCTTGAACCAAATCCTCCAACGATGAAAACCGCACTCGTCACCGGCGGCAGCCGCGGCATCGGCCGCGCCGTCACCCTCGCCCTCGCCCAGCAGGGCTATCACGTCCTCATCAACTACGTCTCGAACGAGGCGGCGGCCCGGGAAACGCTGGACGCCATCGGCGGACAGGGCGAACTGATCCGCTTCGACGTGGGCGACCCGGATGCGGTCCGCACGGCCCTCGAAGGCTGGCAGGCGGCCCATCCGGACGAGTACGTGGAGGTGCTGGTGAACAACGCCGGCATCCGCAAGGACAACCTGATGATCTGGATGGAACCCGATGAGTGGCAGCAAGTTGTGAACACCAACCTGAACAGTTTCTTCCACGTCACACGGGCCGTCCTGCAGCCGATGCTGCTGCACAAGTACGGCCGGATCGTGAACGTCGCTTCGCTCTCCGGCATCAAGGGCCTGCCCGGCCAGGCGAACTACGCCGCGGCCAAGGGCGGCCTCATCGCCGCCACCAAGGCGCTCGCCCAGGAGGTCGCGCGCAAGAAGGTGACGGTGAACGCCGTCGCCCCCGGTTTCATCATCACCGACATGACAGAGGGACTGGACGAGGCCACCCTCAAGAAAGACATTCCGGCCGCCCGTTTCGGACGACCGGAAGAAGTGGCGGCCGTAGTGGCCTTTCTCGCCTCGCCCGAGGCATCCTATGTCACGGGCGAGTGTATCTCCGTCAACGGAGGCTTGTACACCTAATCCGCTTCCAAATAGAAGACGCCGCTGTCGAAGGTCTTGAGGAGCGCGGGGTTGAACCCGCCGTTCATCAGGAAGTCGCCGGCGTGCACCTGCCCGGAGCCCCACCACGAGGAACGGTTCACATTCAGCTCCGTCACCTTGTACTTGCGGGCCGGGTCCAGGCCGTCCAGCCGGAACGGATGGGCCCCGACCGCCCGGTTCTGGTACTTGAGGCAGTAGGTGAAGACCACCGCCCGGCGCCGGTCCTGCGAAACATACATAAGTGCATAATAATCACCGTCATACGGTGAGGCGAGGCGGTACACGTCACCCGTGAAGACCAGGTCGCGGTACTGCTTGTAGGAACGGATGCAGCGGTCCGCGAGGGCGCGCTCCCCTTCCGTCAGGTTCTTCGGCTGCAGCTCCATCCCGAGCCGGCCGGAGCAGGCGATGTCGAAACGGAACTTGAGCGGGGTGACGTTGCCCGTCTGGTGGTTCGGGACGGCCGACACGTGGGAGGCCATCACGCAGGCGGGATAGATCAGGTTCGTCGCGTACTGGATGTAGGCGCGGGTGAAGGCGTCCGTATTGTCGCTGGTCCAGATCTCGTTGAAGTACTTCAGGGCGCCGTAGTCCACCCGTCCGCCACCTGATGAGCAACACTGGACGATGGTGTCGGGATACTTCGCGCGGAGACGGCGCATCACGTTGTAGATGCCCTGCGCGTATTCCACGAAGAACCGGTCCTGCTCGCTTCCCAGATACGTGCTGCCGAAGTCGGCGACCGTCCGGTTGCAGTCCCACTTGATGTAGTCGATGTTCGGCGCCAGCTGCATCGTGTTGTCGAAAATGCCGTACACGAAGTCCTGGACCGCCGGATTGCTCAGGTCCAGCACCCACTGGTTCCGGCTCTGGTAGATTTCGCGGCCGGGGCTCTGGACCACCCACTCGGGATGCTTGTGCGCCAGGTTGCTCTGGGGATTGACCATCTCCGGCTCGATCCAGATGCCGAACTTGAGGCCCTTCTGATGGGCGTAGGAGGCCACATAGTCGATGCCTTCCGGAATCTTGGCGGTGTTCACTTCCCAGTCGCCGAGGCCGGCGGCGTCCCCGTTGCGGGGATAATCCTTCGCGAACCAGCCGTCGTCCAGGACGAACATCTCGAGGCCCATCGCGGCCGCGTCGTCGATCATCCGGAGGAGGGTTTCGGTCGTGAAGGTGAAGTAGGCGCCTTCCCAGCTGTTCAGGAGCGTGGGATTGATCTGCCCGCCTCCATAGACGCCATAGTTCCGGGCCCAGGCGTGCAGGTTGCGGGAGGCCTGTCCCGCCCCTTTGCAGGAGAAGGTATAGATGAAATCAGGTGTCGTAAACGTCTTTCCTGCAGCCAGTTCGTAAGCCGATGCAAACGGACTGATTCCGGCCAGGACCGTGAGCCGGCCGGACTCGTCCTGCTCGAAGGAGAGGCGGAAATTGCCGCTCCAGGCGAGGGCGCCGGCGACCACGTCACCGACATTTTCCTGCAGCCTGTCCGCATCGAGGCTCACCAGGAAAGAGGGGTTCGAGCACTGGGTCACCTGCGTGCCACGGCGGGACTCGATGACCTTCGTATCGTGCTTCAGGAGTTCTCCGTCCATCTGCATCTCGTCGGCCCAGCCGCCGTGGAAATGCGTGAGATAGTACTGGTCCGCGTCCAGGTTCAGGGCGCCGGAAGCATAGTTGAGTAGCTGCACAGGCTTCTTGCCGGCGTTCTTGATCTCCGTATGGGCGCAAATGACGTCCTCTTTCTGATAGGCGTCATAGCACAGCTTGACTTCCAGCGCAGTGACGGGGTCTTTCAGAGTGATTTCCGTCGTGACGACGTTGCCGTTCGCACGGACTTGATGGCCCGCATAGACCAGTTCCGTGTTGTGGTAGCCGTCGGCATACTTGACGTGGAGGGCGGGCTCGCCGAGGTAGCGGCCGCCGGTGGTGGGATAGGTCATCGGCCCTTCCCCGTTGTCGGTCCCCCGCCCCGTCCGGAAGGCTGCGAAGGCCGAAGGGTCGGCGACGACCGCGCCGAAATGGACGGTCTGCAGCACGCCGTTCTCCTGCGCGACGAGGACGAGCTGGGTATGCTCCGTCTCCACCGGGATGACGGTCTTGCGAGCCGAGGCCGGCAACGCGAGGACGAGGGTCGCTAAGGCCGCGACCATTAAGTGCAAGTATTTCATAGTCAATGATTTATTAATCGGCAAACACCATCTCGTCGAACAGGTAGGACGCGTGCCCGATCTTGTCCACGACAAAGAGCAGGTAGCGGACGTCCAGGGAGATGTTCCGGCAGATTTCCGGGTCATAGTCGATGTCCGACATCGTCCCTTCCCACACGCGGTCGAAGTTGATGCCGATCAGGTTGCCGTCGGCATTCAGGACCGGGCTGCCGGAGTTGCCGCCGGTGGTGTGATTCGTGGCGAGGAAGCAGACGGGCTGGGCCTCGTGACCGCCCTCGGCATAGATGTCGCGGAGGACCTGCGGGATGTTGTAGTCGAAGATGTCCGGGTTGTCCTTCTCGATGATGCCCTTGAGCGTGGACACGGGATAGTAGTAGGCGCCGTCGTACGGGGTGTAGCCGGCCACCTTTCCGTAGGCGACCCGGAGGGTGAGGTTGGCGTCCGGATAGAACGTGTGGTCCTTCTCGAACTCCATCTGGCCTTTCATATAGGTGCGGTTCGCCACGCGGAGGGCTTCGGTGGTCTCCCGGATGACGGGCGCGAGGTCTTCGGCATACCATTTCGCAAACTCGGAGAAAGTGATGACGGCCGGATCATCGGCCACGAGATCCACGTCGGCCGGAGTCAGGGCTTCGACTTTCGCGCGGTCCGTGAAGAGGCTGTGGGTGTACAAGAAACCCTTCCAGGCTTCCACGCTGCCGAATTCGGCGAGCTGTTCCTTGAACCAGGCCGGCTTGAAATGCTCCGGGACGTTCCAGTCGAAGGAGGTCATCATGGCCACGAAGCATTCCTCGTCGATGGGCTGGTAGTAATCCTTGAAGAAGCTGTCAATCAAGTCCTTCGTGGAGGTTCCGGAGCGCAGGCGGGTATGGATACCGGAGGCGAAATTGAGGAGTTCGATGGTCCGGACGGTCTCGTTGTAGTACTCGTAGGCCAGGTAGGTGGGATTCCGGCGGGCGTAGATGCCGCCCAGCTGGTCCACGATGCCTTCGTAGCGGGTTCCCTTGGCCCATTCGCGGAAGCGCTTCTCATAAGCCAGCTTATCGGCCACGGTGTGATTCTTCTTGATGCCCTTTTCCTCGCCCTGCCACTTCTTCCAGGCGTTGGAGACGGAGGCGTTCTTGGAGGAATACTGGATCCGGACGGCCTGGGACTGGGACATATACTTCTTCTGGATGTCCAGGCGCTGGGTGCGGAGGGCGATCTTCTGCGGATCGGACACCTCGGACACATACTTGACCTGCTCGGACATCACATACTCCTGGGTGCTGCCCGGGCAGCCATAGACGAAGGTGAAATCGCCTTCGTTGACGCCGGCACGGGACACCTTGAAGAACTTCTTCGGGTGGTACGGGACGTTGTCCGGGGAGTAGTCGGCCGGGTTGTTGTCCTTGTCGGCATAGACGCGGAAGATGGAGAAGTCGCCGGTATGGCGGGGCCACATCCAGTTGTCGGTGTCGCCGCCGAATTTGCCGATGGAGGACGGCGGGGCGCCCACGAGGCGGACGTCGCGGAACACGCGGAACACGAACAGGAAGTACTGATTGCCGTAGAAGAGGGCTTCCACATCGGCAGTCAGGCCTTTGCCGTCCTGGACGGCCTCGGCGGTGAGCTTGCGGGTATTGACCCGGACCACCGAATCCCGCTGGGCTTCGGTCATTCCTTCCCGGTAGCCTTTCAGCACCAGGTCCGTCACATCGTCCATCCGCTCGAGGAAGCTGACGGTCAGGCCCCGGTTGGGCAGTTCCTGGCTGCGGTTCATCGCCCAGAAACCGTCCTTGAGGTAGTCGTGCTCCACGCTGCTGTGCCGCTGGATGTAGCTGTATCCGCAGTGGTGGTTCGTGAGAAGCAGGCCCTCGTCGGACACAAGCTCGCCCGTGCAGCCGCCTCCGAACAGGACGACGGCGTCCTTGAGCGACGCCTGGTTCACGCTGTAGATGTCTTCGGCGGTGAGCCGGAAGCCTTTGGCCTGCATGTCACCGATACGCTGGGAAATCAAGGACGGGAGCCACATTCCCTCGTCGGCCATCGCCGTCAGGGAAAAAGCGATCAGGGCTCCCAGGAACAATACGGTCTTTTTCATGGAAACAAGTTTCTCGTTTTCACAAAAATACGCATTTCCCCGGGAATTCCCAAGGCTATTGCGGAAGCAGGTATCCGTGCCGGACGAGGTCGTCGCGGCTCTCCACCGGATGGGTATAGCCATCGGACAGGACGTAGAGCCGGTCGGCGACGGTGGAGATGGCTTCGTAGTTATGGTCCGTGACAATGATGCCCTTTTCCCGGCACTGTTCCCGGATGAACCGTTGGACCGCCTCGATATGGACCGGGTCAATCTGGGAGAACGGTTCGTCCAGGATGCAGAACGGCGCTTCGGTCATCAGAACCAGGTACAGTTCCGCCAGTCTCGCCTCTCCCCCGGACATCTCCCAAAGCCGGCTGTGATACTTTCCAGAATACTTCGGAAAGAGCAGGACAAAGGACCAGAAATCCACCTGATAAAGCTGGAAGGCATCCTTCAGGGTCAGTCCGTCCGGAATCATCCGTCCTTGCGGCAAGTACTTGACTGTCAATCCGATCTTGCCGATATCGACCGGCTTTCCATCCGCGTGGACAGAGACGTAGTCAACCTTCAGTCCGCCCATCAAGGCGCGGAACATACAGGACTTTCCAGCGCCGTTCCGGCCCAGCAGGCCGGTCACGCTTCCTGTCCTGGCCGTTACGTACCCGCCGCTCACGACCGTCTTCTCTCCGAAGCGGACCACGACGCTGTCGACAATCAATTCGTGCGTCATCGGCATAGGGTGATCAGGATTTCCAGGAGCAAGAGGAACCCGAAGTCGATGGACAGCGTCGCCGCCATCAAACGCTTCCGGCTCAAGCCCAGATTGATATAGAAAAAGATGGCGTCCCGGTCTTCGAACTGTCGGTGCAAGTAGAGTACGACAGCCGTGAACAGCGTTTTCAAGATGAAAGCCATCACCAGCCCCATATAAGAAAACGCTCCCGCCAAGAGAGCCGCACACGCCAGATTGTACAGTCCCCCAGCCAAGATGATCCACTTCCCATACATCCACACCAACCCGATATTCCGCCCGATTTTCGCCATGCCCCCAACCTAGCAAGAATTATTCCTTCTTGCAAGATATCAGGCCGTCGGTGTGAGCGGAAGGTGGTGCGCCGGCTCCATGCGTCTTTCAGCGGCTCGCTCTGGGTCGGAAACGGCCTTGACGGCGAACTTTTACTCGCTCAGTTAGTCCCGCAGGCGGGCCTAACTAGCGCTCAAACAGACGCCGTCATCCCTCCGGGCACGACCGTTTCCTCCCGCTCGCGCTCGCTGAAAGCCGAATTCCGCCGTCGCACCACCTTCCACTCTGATACACCGCCGTCATTTTTCGGAGGCCCGGAGGGCCGACTCATCCCCCTTCCAGGGGGACCGAGGGGGTGTGCCCCCTGGGGGGCGGCCGCGACAGCGGCGGGGGGTGGAACGGCGATAGCCGGCGTTCAGTTCGAGCGAAGCGAGAACAAAAAAATCCCCGGGGCTCGTCAGAGTCCCGGGGATCGAAGAACGGCGGCTACCTACTCTCCCAACTGGTGGGTCAGTACCATCGGCGATGGTGAGCTTAACTTCTCTGTTCGGAATGGGAAGAGGTGGATCCTCACCGCTATAACCACCGTAGTATGTTACTTGAGAGAAAAGACTCCAGAGATCGTGTCTCCACTTCAGATCAACTTCAGAGTTCGCTTTTCTTGGCTATCTTTCCCTTAGGAAAGTCTCTCGGGCAATTAGTACAGGTCAGCTGAGGACGTCGCCGCCCTTACACTTCCTGCCTATCGACGTGGTAGTCTCCCACGACCCTCAAGGGAACATTCATCTTGAAGACGGCT
>JAFRPH010000015.1 GCA_017429205.1 Bacteroidales bacterium | reverse complement strand
CCCTCGCGCGTGTCTTGGAAAAGTTTGTAGCGAATCATGATGATGAAAGATTAAAAATGAAACATGAAGAAAATAAAACGTTGCAAAGATACACATCCATCGAGGGGCAAGAGTCGGTTGTGTCGGGTTATGGTTGGTTCCTGTCTTTTGTGTCTTGATATGGATTGTTTACCTTTGCGCCGTCTTTCATTTTTAGTCTTTCATCTTTCATGTTCAAGGTAAGGAGCTACGGGCGGACGGAACTGGCGCAGATGTACTGCCCAGACATTGCGGCGGAGTCGGCATGGAAAAAGTTCCGGCGATGGCTGCAACTGTCGCCCGGGCTCATGCCGAGGCTGCGGCAGATGGGCTACACGGGCAGGGAGCGCAGCTTCACGCCGTCGATGGTGGCGGCGATCGTCGAGGCGATAGGCGAGCCGTGACATCCCCCGTGTGCCGTGGCGGGAATGCCGTCAGGCATTGGATAGGGTAGCCGTGACATCCCCCGTGTGCGGTGGCGGGAATGCCGTTAGGCATTGGATAGGGTAGCCAGCCATGCAGCTGCCCCCTTGGGGGCAGCGAAATGGCTGGTTGTTGCGTGTCGGAGGGAAAGCCTGCCCTTGGGTAGGCGACAATGCCCCGTGTGCCGTGGCGGGAATGCCGTTAGGCATTGGATAGGGTAGCCGTGACATCCCCCGTGTGCGGTGGCGGGAATGCCGTTAGGCATTGGATAGGGTAGCCGTGACATCCCCCCGTGTGCCGTGGCGGGAATGCCGTCAGGCATTGGATAGGGTAGCCGTGACATCCCCGTGTGTGCGGTGGCGGGAATGCCGTTAGGCATTGGATAGGGGTAGCCAGCCATGCAGCTGCCCCCTTGGGGGCTGCGAAATGGCTGGTTGTTGCGTGTCGGAGGGAAAGCCTGCCCTTGGGTAGGCGACAATGCCCCGTTTGTCGGATACCTATCGGCATCCTTTCCTTCAGATTGCCTCTTTCCAGCCATACAGCCGTACCTATCGGCACGGCTGTATGGCTGGCTACCTTTATCTGATGCCTATCGGCATCCCCTCCGCATTCTGTGCATTCATGGCATTCCCTCCGCATCCTGTGCATTCATGGCATTCCCGCCCGCTTTCCTTTCCTTGAGCAATTCCTGGAAGATGGCGGCGTTCTCCTTGTGTTTCTCCAATAGTGCCTGGTCTTGCTTGCGTCGGCTCTTGCGCTTGGGGTCTTTCACGTAGCGGCGGTAGCGGCGGATGTTGTCGAGGGCGTTGCGGTGGCGGCGCAGGAACTCGGCGGGGTCTGCCTTGAGCAATGCCTCTAATTGCGCCCTGAGCGAGCGGTGGGCGAGCAGGGGGTGTCGGCAGGGCAGGGGCTTGCCGCTGTCGAGAGCCTCCAGCTCGTCGAAGGCCTGTAGGTTGCGGATGCGCATCTCGGCGAGGGCTGCGATGTCTTGTGGCGTGGGTGCCTGGTCTATGCGGTCCTCGATGGCTTGCATCTCGCGGTATGAGTTGACGCGGTCGTTATATAATATGGTGGCGGTCTGCACGTCGGGGTTGGCGAGGTCGCGCCAGGGGATGTGGGGGTATTCCTGCTCTTTTTGGAGGGGGGATGATGGGCTTGATGGGCGCGGCTGCCCATCCTGCCCATCCTGCCCATTGCTCCCATCCTCTCTCCACCTCTCTATCTCCTCCCTCCCCGCCACTTGCAGCAGGGCATGGAGGATGTCGTCGGCGTGTCGGCGGGGGTTGCGGCGATAGGTGCCGAGGCGGGGGTGTGTGGGCGCGAGGCGGTCGAGCAGGGCGAGGTCGCGGCTGGCTTGCCTTGGCGAGCGCAGCATCCTGAAGTCGTGTAGCATGGCGGGCTGTCCGTTTGGGTTGTAGGTATATGATGCGCCCCCGCTGCCTATGGGGTAGAGGGTTTGGCTGCGGGGGCGCGGGCGGAGAGTTGAAGGGCTTACGTATGTCTTTGGTCGGGATTCCGTGGCAGGACGTTAATCCCCTTCTTCTTGCTGCACGGAGGCGGCGGCTGTTCCCGTGGGGTCGCCCGTGTAGAGCAGTGGCAGGTCTACGCTGTTGCGCTTGAAGGTGAACGTGGTGTATCGTCCGTCCTTGTCGTCCTTGGTCTCGGTGTTGGCGAGGATCATCGGGCGTTCCAGCTCGCCGAGGATGTGCCACTGTGTCTCCTTGATGTGCTTGTATACGATGACGAACTTGCCGCCGGAGTAGTTCTCGATGAACGTCTTGATCTGGTCGCGGTCGCCGCCCATGATGATGACGAAGTTGTTCTCGCCCGTGGTGGTGATGTCGCCCTTCTCCGTGGTGCTGACCAATGTGGGGATGTCATGCGCCTCGAAGTAGATGGGACCCTTGCCGGAGACAAGGGGGATGGTGTCCACCTCGCGGTTCTCGTCGGGCTGCGGGAAGGCCTGTGTGCGGTCGATGACCGACGTGTGGTACAGGTAGACGATGTACGAGATGGCGGAGCCGTGGGTGTCGCGGTCTGTCACGTCGTCGATGTTGCCGATGGTGCCGATGGGTACGAGGGAGGCGAGTGAGAGGCCTGTGGAGGCGAGGGTCATGGAGCTGTCTGCCCCGAACACGAGTTGCAGGATGCCGAATACGGCCAGTGCTGCCGCCATGCAAAGCATGGGCTTGAGGTTTTTCTTTTTCATTTTCCTATGGTTTTTAGGTGTTTCTATGTTTCTTAGGATTGCCTAGGCTTTCCTAGGCTATCCTAGGCTATCCTAGGCTATCCTAGGCTTTCCTAGGCTATCCTATGGTTTCATCTCCCGCCTATGGTGTTGGGCTGGGTGGCCTGGTTGATGGTGCGGGTGCCTCCCACGCGGCGCTCCAGCTCGCGGAACTTGCCGTCGCTGCCGAGGATCACCATGATGTAGTCGCCCACGGCGGTCGGCGTGTAGGCTGCCGTCAGGTTGGCGAACTTGCCGCTCTTGGCGATGGTGGTGGCGTTGGTGGTGCCGGCGCACTCGATGCAGTAGGCTACGCCCTCCTTGGCGTTGGTGATGTCGGTCAGGGCTTTCGCGGCGGTGTTGCTCGGGGTGAGCTGCCAGAAGCCGTTTGCGCCGTCGATGGTGGTCTTGTCTGCCTCCACGGTGTAGGCGGGGAGGTTGATGAAGATCTGCTGCCACTCGTAGGCGTTGGCGTCCATGGCGGCCTTCGTGGCGAACTTGCGGCCGGTGAATGCCGCTCCGCAGCCTTCCTTCCACGTGCTCCAAGCGCGTACCATCTCCATCTGCTCCTCCATCTTCACGGCGAGCATCTCGCCGGGGATGTACTCGATGAACTGCAAGTTGCCCGGCACGTCGAGGAGCATCAGGGGCAGCGAGCCGAGGTAGGGCAGCCAAATGATGCGGATGTCGGTGTCTGGCACGCGGTTGGCGAGCGAGTCGGGGCCGGTGAAGTCCTGGTCGAGGTGGTACGTGTCGCGGATGTTCTTGATCCACCACGGCTTGTGCCGCTCATTGAGGTAGAGCACGTGCTGCGAGAGGTCCATGTCCTCTGACAGGGAGGTGGTGACATCGGCGACGAAGGCCTGCACCGCCTCCAGCATCGTGGCGGAGGTGTACGAGCGGTAGTCCTCGTCGTCGTGGGGCTTGATGCTGTACTCGTGGATGTAGCGCAGCAGGGTGTAGACGAGTCCCGTGCCCGCATTGAGGTACGAGCCGGCGACGCCCGCCTCGGGCTTGACGTAGATGCCGCGTATGCGGCGCTTGTTCTGCTCCACCTGTGCCGTCTCCAGCTCATTGAGGATGCAATACTCGATCATCGACCACTTCATCGGGTCGGAGCCGTCGCGGTTGAGATAGGCGATGTACATGCGCTCCAGCTCCTTCATCGGGCCGAACTGCATCTTGATCATCGCGTCGTCTACGTAGCCCATCTCGTTCTCGATCTTCAGGTCGCCCTTGTAGATCTCGCCCTTCTGGTAGGCTTGAGACAGTTCGCCGAAGTAGGCGTTGAAGAGCAGGTCGCGGTCTTGCACGCCATAGCGCACGGGGAACCATTGCGTCAACTGGCGTTTCTTCAGCACGCGGGCGATCAAGGCATCCTGGCGGCGGATGACATACTGGTTGCCCAGCCCCGCGTTGGTCACGCCGTCATAGTCGTTGGAGAACTCGCCAGCCGCCAACAGGTCGGCGTTGAGCATGGCGTTCTGCTGCAAGTAGGCATAACGCTGTTGCAGCGAGCGGCTATACGAATGCACGGAGCGGTAGAACGAGCGCACCTCGTCGTCGGAGGGGTCGGCCATGGAACGGGCGGCACGGGGGTTGGCGGCAATGCGGTTCCAGCGATGCTCCATGGAGAAGATCTCATGGGGGATGCCGAAGAGGTATGTGCCATGGGAGAGGCGGGGGCTGCCGGGCTGCCCGGCTATTCCGGCTATTCCGGGATTTCCGGGATTTTCCTGGCTACCCTCAGGCACGGGCTGCTGCGCCATTCTCATGAAACGCTCGCCCACACGGTCGATGGCTGCGATGATCTCTTGCGCCGAGGGGGCAGGGCCGCCATTCGCCACGGGGGCGGTGGGGTCTATGCGCTGCACGGCGGCATAGATGCGTGAGAGGGTGTCGGGGGTGGCTGGTGCAGGCGTAGCGGCTTGCGCTGGCTCGGCTGTCCCGGATATCCCGGATGTTCCGGATATCCCGGATGTTCCGGATATTCCGGCTTCTCCGGATGTTCCGGATGTTCCGGCTGTTCCGGCTATTCCGGCTTCTCCGGATTGTCCGGATTGTCCGGCAGTTCCGGCTTCCCCGCCTTCCTCCTCGCCTTCGATGTTGGCGAGGGCAGTCTCTATGGGTGTGCCATAGATCCTCAGATACTCTGCCGCCACCTTGTGGAATTCGTCGGCAGAGAGGGTGCGGCTCTCGAACTTCTCTGTCAGTCCGAGGGCGGCAAGAATCTTGTAGAGTTTCTTTCTCATGGGTTTATGGGGGTTGGTTGATAAATATTGGTCTTACTGGTCTTATTGGTCTTACTGGTCTTATTGGTCTTACTGGGCTTTAGGTCTTATAGGGCTTATAGGCCTTATAGGTCTTAAGTCTTATAGGGGCTTATAGGCCTTATAGGTCTTAAGTCTTATAGGGGCTTATAGGCCTTATAGGTCGTAGAGCTGCTTGGCGGTGGCCCTGT
Organism: Bacteroidales bacterium; assembly: GCA_017429205.1. The sequence goes on along the minus strand of JAFRPH010000015.1, from coordinate 6,546 downwards.
CCTTCTTCCATTGCCGCCCCAAGGCTGCCGCCTCGGATAGTGCCTCGGCGAGGGTGCGCTGGCCGTCGGCGAGGCCCACGGCTATGGCTTCCTCGGTGAAGTAGGTCTCGCCGCGCAGGGCGGGATGGTCGTCGCCGAGGGCTGCCAGCTGGGGGCGGTGCGCCTTGACGGTCTCGATGAACGAGTGGTTGAGGGGGTCAAGGAAGGCCTTGGTGAACGGCTCGGCGTCGCCCTGGCGCAGGTCGTCGAACACCTTGTTCTTCAGGTCGCTGCCCGTCGCCTTCGCTTCCACTTTCGCTATGCCCCACTTCTCGAGGAGCGGTTCGATGTCGCGGTAGCTCACCATCGTGCCGATGCAGCCCACGAAGTCGAACTGCGTCGTGGCATAGACACGCTGGGCGTGACAGGCGATGTGGTAGGCGGCGGAGCAGCATTGCTCGTAAAGGCAGACGATGGGCTTCTCACAGGCATCGAGCGTCTCCGATAGGCGGTCAAGATACCACGCCTCGCCGCCCGGCGAGTTGACGTGGAGCAGGTGCGCCCCGATGGCGGGGTCTGCCTCGGCTGCCAGGAGGTCGGCCTGGAATTGCCGGGTGGAGAAATAATAGGGCGAGTCTGCCGTGATGATCCCGTGGATGGGATGGATGGCTATGGTGGCGTGTGCGCCCTCCCGCGCCATGCCCGTGGCGGCACGCGGCGCCTCCTCGCCGTCGGCGAGTGCCATGGCGAGCAGCTGCTGGTAGCCCGAGGGCGAGATCCAGAGCGGCGCCCTGGAGAGGAGTAGGCGTAGGAGTTCTTGCATGATTGCAAAGGTAAGCAATCATTGCCGCCCGGCAAAGGAAAGCGTTTGGGGCCTACCCACCCACCATGAACCGCTCCACACGCCCCTCCACGTGGAGGGCGCAGCCCTGTAGGAGGCGGTACACGTGCGCCCGCACGGGACAGAGCGCCGTGCCGAGGGCATGGGCCGCCCCGTCGGAGGTGTGGAGCGTCACGATGGCGTTGCGCGGCTGCGCGTAATAGGCGAGGATGTCCGCGTCGGGCTCCTCGATGTGGAACGTGTGGTCGATGGCGAACCACGTGGCGCCCACCTCGCCGTCTGCGGTGGGTTGGAAGTCGAAGGGGTCGGCGTCAAGGAGGGCGCTGTGGCCGCCCCCGGGGTCGCTCAGGGCGACAAGGCTGGTGTATTGCGTATTTTTCATCGGACGGGGATGGTAGTTACAGTTATCTTAAAAAATCATAAAACATACGGTTATGTACGGTTATGGCATGTTATTCCTGCCGCGAGGGGGGCTTCAGGCGGCGTTTTCCCTTCGTGTAACGGCGGGCTTTCTTCAGTCGGAGGTTGTTGCGGTAGCGGGAGAAGTTCTTTAGCAGTGACTCCTCGCCGATGCTGCGCAGCCGGTACTGGCGGATGAAGGCGAGGGCAACGTCCAACTGCCGCACGGGATGGTCGCTCTCCATGTTCTCGAACATGGCACGGTGGAGCTCGAAGTCGAACTGCCGCTGCAGGCACCGCTCAATCTCGATCATCGACAAGAGGGGGATGTGGTTGTAGCGGGCGGGGTTCTTCCAAGCCGAGCCGAGGGTGTTGGGGCTGGGGCAGGGGAGCGAGAAGGTGAGGTTGGGCGACGGGTGGCGGCGCGAGTCGCGACGCGGACGGGTGATGACCGACCAGAGGCAGTGGTACAGGTCATCGCTCTCAGGGATGAGCAGCCCGCCATTGGCGGGGTCGGTGGGGTATTTCGCCATGGCATACTCGGCAAGGTAGGGCTTCACATGCACGCTGGCGGTCTTGGCCAAGGCTCTCGTGTGGGGTTCCATTCAGTGGCAAAAAGGTTGGTTGTTAAATGCAAAGGTAGCATTTTAACATTATTTGGGGGGCATCCGTCGCCGATAAATGCCCCCATTTAACATTTTTTGGGGGGCATCCGCCGCCGATTACCCATACCCAAATAATGTTAAAAGGGGGCATCCGCCATCCGCCATCGACCCACCCGCACCCCGAGGGGCATGTTTCGGGTAAAGGCGATTTTCACGCCGAAAAACTGTATCATCTGTATCAAGCACCCCCAAACACCCGCCAAACGCCCTGTTTATGGGCGTTCCAGCCCGCCTACACATCCATGATACACATCCGGGACACATCTGTAACAGCCCACAAAACATTAAAAATCCGTTAAAATCCGTAAACAAAACCTATCCTTATAAATACAGATACACTTTTATACAGATTGAAATACATTTGTAAATCTGTATATCTGTATCTATGGGAAGATAAGGCGAAACGCCCTGTTCATGGGCATTCCAAGGGGATGGAGACTGCCCCAAGACCCCCCGAATTACAGATTTACAGATTTTCGGCTAAAAACTCGAGGGGGGCAGGGGGAGAGTGCCAGCCCATCAAGCCCATCAAACCCATTAACCCCTTCATTTACTCCACAAAAAAGAGGAGCGACGCGGCACATTCCTCATGTTTCCGCATCGCTCCCGGCGAGGCTGCTCCTGCAAGCTGAACGCTGAACGCTACTGTTCCCTTCCTACATTCCAGGCGCCATAGGCACCGTCAGCTTGGGCCAAGTCTTATCAGGATGCCCCGCCCGCGCCAACTCTTACTCATAGAAGGCGGGCGCCCTCGCCATCCTCAGGTTCCGGCAGGTACCCAAGGCAAAGGGCTTTTTCTGACGGCCAGTTTCCCTTATCTGTGTGTTTCCCGGACATTTCGGACATTCCGGATATCCCGGGCTTTCCGGGCTTTCCTGATAACCCGGATGTATGGTTACGTCTCCCCCAAAAAGGCGGCAGGGGAGATGGGCGCTTAACCAAGGCTTAGGACTGCCCACCATCACACGCTCCTCCCCCCTCCGCCGTCGCTTGGCCGGTTTTTGTATTGCTCACAATCAAATCTCTCTTCAGCCTGTAATAATGCGCCCCAACGTCTTTCAGGCGCAGTTCCAAGGCATCCCTACGGGCCGTCAATGCCGACAACTGGCCTTGCAACGCCGCCATCTCATGGCCTATGGCACGGCGGCGCGCGTTCAGGCTCTCAACTTCCAGCCTGAGCGGCATCGACTCATCCGTCTGCCGTCGGCGCAGCTCGTTCATCTTGTCGTCAAATTCTTTCTGTGTCATCGTTGTCCTTTCATTTTCCATTCGTTTATTTTGTTTCAATTTTGTTCCAATTTTGAGAAATTTCCGCACGTGGTGCGTCCTCATTCCCCATTCCTCATTCCTCGTTCCATATCTCATCATAGCTCTCCTGGATGCGCTTCTCCTCCGCCACGGTGCGCAGGTGCACCATCTCGATCTGCTTGGTCTCGCCGCTCAATGGGTCGGTGGTCTTGGAGAAGTTGCGGCCCTGCGCGTTGCGATACTCAATCGGGTTGAGGACGTGGATCCACGGGCACCACTCGGCGAATGACTTCAGGCGCAGCGTGAAGCCCTTCATCTTCACGGCATTGAGGTGGGTGTCGCGGATGAAGTCCTGGTACACCGTCTCGCGCACCAGCTGGCGGTTCACGTTGGGGCCGTCCTCGGCGAAGTAGGCGCTCGCCCAGTCCTCAAACGTCTCGCCCATGTCCGCCTTGAGCTTGCGCTGCAGGATGTTGTCCAACGGCGGCTGGATCTTCACGGGACGCTGGCACAACGACAGATAGAAACACTCGCACTGCAACAGGAAATTGATGTCGGCGTTCCATTCGTCGTCGGTGTAGAACGTGCCGAAGAGGTCCTTGTCGAAGTCGTCCCTGACAGTACGCGTCTCCTGGTAGCCCGACTGGTTGTCGGCGGTGCGCTGGTGATAATAGTCAGAGAATGTCAAGTACAACAGGCGGGCATCGGACGATGGGTCGAAGTCGCCAGGCACATAGTTCGTCGTGAAGGCGAACTTGGGGCTTTTCTCGAAGGGCAGGATGAAGGCGGAGATGTTCTTCTCCTCCACGGTCATGTCGCCCGTGATGATGTCATAGAAGCTCTGCGCCTGGACGCGCTGCGAGAGGTCGTCGATCTCCACGATGCGCGTCGATGGCTTGACGTTCTGGTACAGGAACTTGTTGTCCATCAGGTGGTCGTTCCTGCCCGACAACGCCACCCTCTCTACGTGCAGGGCATCGAAGGCCTTGAAGAAGAAGCTCTTGCCGCTCCGGCCATTCGCCTCCGTGCCGTCGGCGATGCGGTAGTCCATGGCATACGGCGCCCAGGCACGCGACGGCGACTTATAGGCGTGCAACAGGTAGCCGATGGCGAAGATCTTGCTGATCAAGCAACGCGACTGCTCATCACGCTGCTCATCGGTGAGATGCTGCCCGGCGATGTCGAAATGGTGCAGCCGCAAGTACTCCCTTTGCATGTCGGGGTCGTTGGGGAACGCCTCCTCAATCTCCCTCCGCCAATAAAGCCTCGAGCTGTTGATCAGGAAGCCGAAGTAATGGCTCGCCTTGGCCCGCTCCATGTCTATCGATATGCTGAAGCGGGGTGTGCCGTCGCTCCACTGGCGGGCGGGGTCTTCCTCAATGGTGAACATCGGCTCCAACTTGCTGAAGCGGTGCGGGATGACATGGTGCGACCATACGCACGTGCCGCCGCCACGGTCGGTGGTGGGCGAGAAGTCGATGCCGCCGCCATGGCAATGGGCAACGCCGTTGGTGAAGAAGAAGTCCTGCGTCGTGGCGGTGTACGACGTGAAGTCGGGGTCCACCGTCGACAACGCGGCAAGGTAGGCGGGGGAGAACGTGACATCGGTCAAGATCAGGTTCCTCACGCTCCTGTCAATCCTGATGCGGGTGTCGGTGCCCGTGCGCAACGTCTCGCCAGGCACGTCGGGGTCTCTTGCCCCCAATGCCCAGAGACGCACAAACTCGCGGATGTCACGCACCTTCTTCTTATAGACAATGCCGTTCTTGATCCTCACAAACTGAGGCTCGTCGGTGGTGTCGTCACGCAACACGAAAAAGCCGTTCAACCGCAGGAACTGGTGAAGGCACGTGGGGTCAATACGGTGCTTGCGCTCGCCGTCCTTCGTGACGCGCGTCGTCCAGAACTTCGCCGGCACGGCTCCGTCCATCAGGTCATAGTAGTCGTCCAGCTCGGGGTTGTGCTGGCACCAGTCCCTGAAGTCCTTGCAGGGACGGCCACGGTTGTCCTGGCGGTCGCCAAGGGAGTCGGGGAGCCACACGGTCAGCATGTCCATGAACTTCAACGCCTGGCGGGCGCCCATGGCAACGCCCGTGGCGTCGAGGTCGGGGATGTTGGTCAACTCGCCCGCCAGCTGGATGATGGCGTTGTAGTCGCTCCACTCCAGCCGGGCGGTCTCGCTGTTGAGCCACACGGGGAAGTCGCCCCTCGCCCTGACACACAGCGCGTCACGCTCGCCCGAGCACAGCACCACCCGGTGGTAGCGTTGGATGCCGTGGCGCAACTGTTTCTTGATGTCGCAGATCTTCTGCGTCGGGGGCGGGTCGCCCTCGCCGTCATGGTCGTCGCGCTGCTTCTTGTTAAGGTATTCGTGCTCCTTCCTCAGCTCATGCAAGCCGTTGACGTAATGGGAGGGCTTCATCCCCTCAGGGAAGTACATGAAACGCCACCCCTTGTCAACCTCAAACGGACGGTAGACCTTGAAGAAACTGCCGCCATCCTTGGCCTTGCCCTCGCTCCCATCGGCGCGGCCATGACTGTTGCCGGCCACGAAACACTCGCGGATGAAGATGGGGTAGTCGTCGGTGCTGTGACGCTCCTTCACGCGGCGGTTCTTCACCTTGCCAATCCACTCACAGGCATACCAGTTGAGCTGCTTGCAGGTGTCGGCGGTAACGCCGGGACCCAAGACCTTCAGCTCCTTTTCCGTGAAGGGACGTATCTCATACTGCCACGTGCCCTCCGCCTCGTCCTCCCTCGCCGCCCGCTCCACGATGGGGGAGAAGTTGCGCTCCCGGTCAAGGGTGTCGTAGATGCGGTACTGCTGGGCGATAGCCTGGATGGCGGCACCGAAGCGCGACGAGTCGTAACCGTTCACCTCCATCCAGGCGTCGATGGCGTTGCGGCTGCGCTGGTCGCCACCGAAGTCGCAAACCATCCACACGCCGTCCTTGTTCTTCCTGATCGATGCCGAAGGGGTGCGCTCGCCGGGGCGCATCTTGAACATCTTGGCCGTGCCCTCCACACATCTGCGGGCCTGCGGGTAAAGGTCTAACAAGATGTCCAACCCCTGACCCGTCTCGTCCAATATCCTCTGCTTGTCTATCATGCCATGTATGTTTTCCGTGCAAAAATAACCATTTCCCTGTTCCCGTGAAAAGTACCGCTACTCCTTGGCTGGCAACTCTATTTCGTCAACCTTGGCGCAGAAGTCCTGCAACTTGGCCAGCAGCCGGCCGCCACTGTTCCTGTTGGCGACGGCAATGCCTCCCAACAGCATATTCTCCATGTGATTTCCTTTAAACACCATGGCAAACATGGTCATGACCTCCGCCACGGTGCCGAGGGAGAGCGTTGCCATCTCCCCGCTGCCATTGTCCATGTGAAACGCCAGCAGCGTCTCCTTTCCATTGT
>JAFRPH010000078.1 GCA_017429205.1 Bacteroidales bacterium | reverse complement strand
CTATCCCGTCGATATCGCCAAGGCGATGGGCGCGGACATCATCATCGGCTCGGACATGTCCATCCACCGCGAACTGAACGAGCTCAACTCCCCCGTCGATTTCCTCCTGCAGACCATCACCCTCCTGGCCTCCTCCGCGAACGGCCCCGCCCGCAAGATGCTGGACGTCGGCGTCCATCACGAGCTGAAGGGCTACACGATGCTGTCCTTCGACGACGCTTCCGTCGATGACATCATCGACCAGGGCTACCAGAACGCGATCCAGCAGAAGGAAATGTTCGAGACCATCGCGCAGACCGTCGCCGGGAAGCGGGAGCCCGAGGTCGCCAGCCATCCGGCCGCCCTCAACCTGGCCCAGACGAAGGTCAAGGTGGGCGAGGTCAAGTTCATCGGCATCAAGGAACGGGAAAAGCGCTGGATCCTCCACCCCAAGGACTATCCCGCCGACGGGATGTATGACCGGACCATCATCGAACGCCTCCTGAACAGCATCTACGGCACCAACGCCTTCGAATCGGTCACCTACCACCTGGAAGGGAACGAAGAGCCCTACACCCTGGTCTTCGAATGCCAGAAGGGCCAGACGAACGACCTCGCGATCGGCCTCCGGGCCGATACCGACGAGACCGTGGCCGTCGCCCTGCACTACGGCCTGGGCACGCGCCGCCTCACCGGCATGCGGATGTCGGCGGACCTCAAGCTGGGCACGAACCCGGCGCTGACCGTGGACTGGGGCACCAAGTCCCGGATCGGCCTTCCCTCCTACGGCATCGTCGGCCGCCTCGGCCTCACCAGCACCGTGCTCGGATGGACCGGAGACACCCACGAGCAACTCTTCAACGCCGCCATCGACGGTTACCTGGAGGACTCCCGGCTCAAGAACGGTTCCCTCCGGATCGGATTGACGGCGGAGATGAACCCTTACGAACACCGCCTGGAGTATGCGAATATGAATATGGGATGGGACTGGAAGAGCTACTGGCTCTCCGGCTTCGGAACCGGCAAGTACGAGACCTTCGACGACGGGTATTTCCCCACGCGGGGCGTCCGGCTGTACCTCAATGGGCGCTATGTCTTCAATGGACGGCGGCAACCGGATTATTTCGACGCTTGGTACAGCGAGAATGATACGGCCGGCGGCGGGGACGACACGGCCGTGTCCGCCCTTCTCCGGACCCGGGCGGACGAGGATGAGAGCGAGGGCCCCGGCCCGGAGGTTCCCGATGACTACGAACTGGATCCCAGGGTCCCCGTCAAGCCTTATTACAGCGTGATGGGCAGCGTCGAGGCCGCCTTCTCCATCGGGGAGAACTTCACGGTCCTGCCCACCCTGTACCTCGGTTACAACTCCACCGAGTCGAAAGAGATGAATTTCCGGCACTATGTCGTCGCGGGCGGATTCATGGCCAACCGCTACGTCGAGCGCCAGATCCCCTTCTTCGGTTTCGCCAATGGCTTCCGGAGCACCGACAACATCGTCGTCGTCCCGCAGCTGGACTTGAGATACCGTTTCCTGCGCAAGAACTACGCGACCCTCCGGGGCGGCCTCTTCCAGCGAGCCTACGACTTCCGCGACATTTTCATAGCCCAGCCGATCTATGCCTTCGGCGCGGAGTATTCCCGCCAGTCGATCGTCGGACCGCTCCGGGTGGCCGTCCAGTGGTGCAATATCACCGGACTCACCGCCTACGCCTCCATCGGCTTTGACTTCTAAAGCAAGATCCCATGCGCATCCGCTCCCTCTTCCGATATGCCGTCCTCCTGGCCGTTCCCCTGCTGCTGGCGCTTCCTGCCCGCTCCGTGGTGCCCGAGAAGGACTTCCAGTCCACGCTGAACAGCCTGCTGCAGGAGTTGCGGCAGTCCTATGCATCGGCCCAGGAATCCGACACCCTGATGGTGAACAACCGGACGCAGCGGGAGGCCTTCGACCGGGTCCTCAAGTCCGCCGACGAGGTGACCATCATGCTGTACACCCAGCGGCCGGAGTTCACCT
>JAFRPH010000077.1 GCA_017429205.1 Bacteroidales bacterium | reverse complement strand
ATCGCCGACAAGATGGCGGCGGAGTCCGGCCACAGTTCGGCCGACATGCTCAACGAGTCCATCTCCCGGATGGGCCTCGGCATGCCCGACGGCTTCCTGTACGGCCTGAACGTGCGGAACATGCTCAGCTCCGTGACCGTGGGCTACCAGGACAGCATCAGCTTCGCGGACCTGCCCATCCCCTACGCCTGCGTCGCCACGGACCTGTACGCGATGACGCCCAAGTACTGGACCTCCGGCAGCATCACCGACGCCCTGCGTTCCACGATGGCCATTCCGTTCTACTTCCGCGCCGTGCGCAAGAACGGCGAGGTGCTCCTGGACGGCGGCATGCGGAACAACTATCCCGTCGATATCGCCAAGGCGATGGGCGCGGACATCATCATCGGCTCGGACATGTCCATCCACCGCGAACTGAACGAGCTCAACTCCCCCGTCGACTTCCTCCTGCAGACCATCACCCTCCTGGCCTCCTCCGCGAACGGCCCTGCCCGCAAGATGCTGGACGTAGGCGTCCATCACGAACTGAAGGGCTACACGATGCTGTCCTTCGACGACGCTTCCGTCGATGACATCATCGACCAGGGCTACCAGAACGCGATCCAGCAGAAGGAACTGTTCGAGGCCATCGCCAAGCTCGTCGCCGGAAAGCGGAAGCCCGAGGTCGCCAGCCATCCGGCCGCCCTCAACCTGGCCCAGAAGAAGGTCAAGGTGGGCGAGGTCAAGTTCCTCGGCATCAAGGAGCGGGAGAAGCGCTGGATCCTCCACCCCAAGGACTACCCGGCCGACGGGATATATGACCGGACCATCATCGAACGCCTCCTGAACAGCATCTACGGCACCAACGCCTTCGAATCCGTCACCTACCACCTGGAAGGGTCCGAAGAGCCCTACACCCTCGTCTTCGAATGCCAGAAGGGCCAGACGAACGACCTCGCCGTCGGCCTCCGGGCCGATACCGACGAGACCGTGGCCGTCGCCCTCCACTACGGCCTGGGCACCCGCCGCCTGACCGGCATGCGCATGACCGCGGATCTCAAGCTGGGCACGAACCCGGCGCTGACCGTGGACTGGGGCACCAAGTCCCGGATCGGCCTTCCCTCCTACGGCATCGTCGGCCGCCTGGGCCTGACAAATGCGACGGTCGGCTGGGCGAACGACACCCACGAGAAGCTCTTCCACGCCGCCGTGGACGGTTACCTGGAAGACTCCCGGCTTCGGAAAGGCTCCCTCCGGGTCGGCGTGACGGCCGAAATGAATCCCTACGAGCACCGCCTGGGCTTCACGGACCACAACGACGGCTGGGACTGGCGGAGTCTGTGGCTCTCCGGTTTCGGGACCTTCAAGCACGACACCTTCGACGACGGCTATTTCCCCACGCGGGGCGTCCGGTTCCTGGCCGACGGCCGCTATGTCTTCTACGGGCGGAAGAAGCCCTCTTACTACTGGGATAACAATTGGGAGTATCATCCTGACGAGGACATCGACGACGGCAGCCAGGGCGATGCGGCAGGCTTCCAGTTCCCGACCCGGGCGGAAGGTGATACCTCCGATGAGAGCGAAGGCGACCCGGACGTTCCCGACGACTGGTTCACCCGGAGAGACCCGGTTCTTCCCTATTTCAGCTTCATGGGCAGCTTCGAGGCCGCCTTCACCATCGGAGAGAATTTTACGGTCCAGCCTGCCGTTTACTTCGGTTTCAACTCGCTGGAAACGGAACAGATGAACTTCAGGCACGCCGTGGTCGTGGGCGGTTTCCTGCCGAACCGGTACGCCGAGCGCCAGATTCCCTTCTTCGGCTTCCCCCTGGGTTTCCGGGAGACCGCCAAACTCACCCTCGTGCCGCAGCTGGACCTCCGCTACCGCTTCCTGCGCAAGAATTACGCGACGGCCCGGGCCGGAGTCTTCCTGCGGGACTCTTCCTTCAAATTTTTGTTCCTGGGATCCCAAGTCTACGCCTTCGGCGCTGAATACGCCCGGCAGACGATCATCGGCCCCCTGCGGGTCGCCGTCCAGTGGTGCGACATCACCGGATTCACCACGTACGCCTCCATCGGATTTACCTTCTAAAGACTGGCCTTATGCGCATTCGATCTCGCTACCGATACGCCGTCCTCCTGGCCGTTTCCCTGCCGCTGGCCCTTCCGGCCCGCGCCGTGGTCCCCGAGAAGGACTTCCAGTCCACGCTGAACAGCCTGCTGCAGGAGCTGCGGCAGTCCTATGCATCGGCCCAGGAATCCGACACCCTGATGGTGAACAACCGGACGCAGCGGGAGGCCTTCGACCGGGTCCTCAAGTCCGCCGACGAGGTGACCATCATGCTGTACACCCAGCGGCCGGAGTTCACCT
>JAFRPH010000014.1 GCA_017429205.1 Bacteroidales bacterium | reverse complement strand
CCGGTTTCCAGAAGGACAAGCACAGTTACTTCCCGATTCCTTTCGACGACAAGAAGGTGAATCCGAACGTCCACGACTGGTTCGCTACCAAGTAACGGACATCCGACATCAATCCGGGCCGGGGTGATACCCGACCCGGGTTCCCGAACACAATACACTGCACCCATGAAGAAGGTCTTTCTTTCAATGGTTGCCGCACTGACTGTACTGACCGCAACCGCCCAAGACAAAAATTTCCACATTTTCCTCTGCTTCGGGCAGTCGAACATGGAAGGAAACGCCCGTATCGAGCCGCAGGATTCCGTGAACGTCCCGGATGCCTTCCTGAACCTCTCCGCCGTGGATTTCTCCGACAAGTCCCGGAAGATGGGGAAATGGTACAAGGCCATGCCGCCGCTGTGCCGCGAGAACACCGGCCTCACCCCGGTCGATTATTTCGGCCGCACCCTGCTGGAGAACCTGCCGGAAGGGCACAAGGTGGGTGTGGTGCATGTCGCCGTGGGCGGCATCAGCATCGACGGCTTCCTGCCGGAGAGGATCGATGCGTATGCCAAAACGGCGCCGGAGTGGATGAAGCCCATGCTGGCGGCCTACGGCGGCCATCCGTACGACCGCCTTGTCGCGATGGCGAAGAAGGCCCAGAGAAAGGGGGTCATCTCCGGCATCCTGATGCATCAGGGCGAGACGAACACCGGCGACCCGAAGTGGCCGGCCGACGTGAAGACCGTCTATGAGAATCTCCTGAAGGATTTGAAGTTGAAGGCCGAGGATGTTCCGCTCCTGGTGGGCGAGGTGGTCGCAGCGGACCGGGGCGGCGTCTGCGCCGCGCACAACGCCGTCATTGACACGCTGGACCGCGTGATCCCCACGGCCCATGTCATCCCGGCCGACGGCCTTCCGCAGAACTTCGACTTCCTGCATTTCAATGCGGCCGGGTACCGGGAGCTGGGCAAGCGCTATGCCGCGGAAATGCTCCGGATCTGGGGCATCCCCTACGCGCCCGAGCGTGATTATCATCCGTCCACTCCCTCCTCTCCGCTGGTGAGCATGATGGGGGCCGTGACTTTCAATCTCCAGGCGCCTGACGCCAAGGAGGTTTTGCTTTCCAGCCAGTTCCTGAAGGAACCCGTGCCCATGAAGAAAGGGCGTAACGGCCTCTGGACTATAACTGTTACTCCGGAAAAGCGCGACATCTACCCGTATAACTTCATCGTGGACGGGGTCTCCATCTCCGACCCGCTGAACAAGGACATCTTCCCGAACGAGACCTTCAAGGCTTCCCTGGTGGAGATTCCCGCGATGCCCCCCTTCCGGTTCGGTCCGGAAAGCAACCGGCAGCCGCAGGCGGAAGAGGGTGTTCCTTACGGCATCCGCGATGTGCCGCACGGCAAGGTGACCCATTGCACTTACCGTTCCACCGTCCTGAACGACTGGCGTCCGCTCGTGGTTTACACGCCTGCAGGATATGAGGCTTCCGACAAGGAATATCCGGTGCTCTATCTCATCAGCGGCACCACCGACACGGAAGAGACCTGGTACAAGGTGGGAAAGCTGAATACGATCCTGGACAATCTCATTGCCGCCGGCAAGGCCGAACCGATGGTCGTAGTGATGCCATACGGCAACATGGGCACGACCCCGATGCCCACGTCCATGGCCGCGACAAAGATGTACGCGACCTTTGCGCAGGAATTGACGGAGTGCATCATGCCGTATGTGCAGCGTAACTTCCGCTTAGTCAACGACCGTGACCACCGCGCCATCGCGGGCTTCTCCCGCGGCGGCGGACAGGCTCTCTTCAGCGCCCTTTCACATCCTCAGCTGTTTGCCTGGCTGGCCTCCTACAGCGCTTACCTTACACCTGAGATGATGGATACCTGTCTCCCTCAGTACGCGGCCAATCCGTCCCTCATCAATCAAGGTTTCAAACTTTTATGGTATGGTGTGGGGAGCGAGGACTTCCTCTATGAACAAGTCGTGAAGAACCGTGATTACCTGGATCGGAAGGGCATCAAGCACGAAGACCTGACCACCGGTGGCGGCCATACCTGGATGAATGCCCGAACCTATCTGAACGAAACCCTGCAAAAGTTCTTCAAGTAGAGTTGTAAATCATTGAATATCAAGAAATATTCATTATCTTTGAATATGAGACGCATTCTTCTTTCCCTGATTGTCCTGCTTTTTTCTACAGGCCTCCGCGCCCAGAACCCCATCATCCAAGGACAGTTCAATGCCGACCCTACCGCCCGTGTCTTTGACGGGAAGGTCTGGCTGTATGCTTCCCACGATATCATCAGCCCGGTGAAACCCGAGCGGAAGTGGTTCTGCATGGAAGACTATCACGCCTTCTCCTCGGAGGACCTTGTCCACTGGACGGATCATGGCGTGATCCTGGACCAGAAGGATGTGCCTTGGGGCAATCCCGAAGGTTATTCCATGTGGGCGCCGGACTGCGTCGAACGCGGCGGGAAGTATTATTTCTATTTCCCGAACGCCCCCAAGACCGGCCGCGGCTTCGCCGTGGGCGTCGCTGTAGCGGACCGTCCGGACGGACCGTTCAAGCCTGAAGAGAATTCCATCGAAGGTGTCTTCGGCATCGATCCTTGCGTGTTGGTGGCTTCCGACGGGAACGCGTACCTGTACTGGTCCGGCATGGGCTTCTCGGGCGCGAAACTCAAGGAGAACATGGTGGAACTGGACGGACAGCCCGTCCGCCTGGACGGCGGCCAGGGATTCCGGGGCCAGTACGCCCTGCCCGGTCCCGGCCTGAAGGAAGGTCCGTTCATCTTCGAGCGGGAAGGGAAGTTCTACCTCACTTATCCCTGGGTCCAGGACCGGACGGAGGCCCTGGTCTATGCGATGAGCGACAACCCCCTGGGTCCCTTCGAGTACAAAGGGAAGATCATGGAAAAGTCTCTGAACGAGTGCTGGACCAACCATCATTCCTTCGTGGAATACAAGGGACAGTGGTATCTGTTCTATCATCACAACGACTATTCCCCGGACTTTGACAAGAACCGCTCGGTCCGCATTGACAAGGTCCGGTTCAATCCCGACGGCACCATCGAGCAGGTGACTCCGACCCTCCGCGGCGTGGGGGTCACCCCGGCGTCCGGCCCCGTCCAGGTGGACCGCTACAGCGGCATCTACCACGTGGCGACGGGCATCGATTTCCTGGATCCGGCAAAACCGTTCGACGGCTGGTTCGTCCGTCTTGGCCGTCCGGGAGCCTGGGTTCGTTACGATGAAATCGACTTCGGAGAGGTGTCTCCGGCTACCATCACTTTCCGTTACCGTTCCACCGGCAAGGCAAAGGTGAGTGCTTCTCTTTCCGATGACGAGTCCCTGGGTGCCTTCGACCTGCCGGCAGCGAAGGACTGGAAGGAAGTCCGGCTGCCCGTGAAGGGAACGGCTACCGGTGTCCGGAACTTGAAACTCAAGGTGGAACTGGGTGGTGTGGACATCGACTGGGTGTCCTTCAAATGACGATAAATGAAACGGTTATGAAGAAAACGATCCTGATCCTGACAACCATCACCGTCTCCCTGGGCCTGCAAGGCCAGCCGGCGGGTGGTTTCGGAGGATTCCAGCTGCCCCGGGTGGATGTACGCTGCTCAGAGAAAGTCGCCGACGTGGATTATGCCGGCGACGGGGAGATATACCACAAACTGGACATCTATTACCCGCAGGTGGAGAAAGCCGCTTATCCCGTGGTGGTCCATATCTATGGAAGTGCCTGGTATTCCAATAATTCCAAGGGGATGGCCGACCTGGGCACCATCGTCAATGCCCTGTTGGACGCCGGGTACGCCGTGGTGACGCCGAACCACCGGTCTTCCGGGGATGCCAAGTTCCCGGCCCAGATCCAGGATATCAAGGGAGTCATTCGCTTCGTGCGGGCGAACGCGGAGAAGTATCGTTTCGATCCGACCTTCGTCGCCACCTCCGGCTTCTCGTCCGGCGGTCATCTGGCCTCGTTGGCAGCCACCAGCGGCGGCGTGGCGGAACTGGAAGGCAATGTCGGCGGTAACCTGGGCTTCTCCAGCCAGGTGGACGCCGCGTGCGACTGGTCCGGCCCCGTCGACCTGAACCATATGAGTTGCGGGGCGGCGGAAGATACGTGGAACCATGCCCCGGAAGAGGCCGTAATGGGCTTTCCTTTCAAAGGTAACGAAGCGCGGTTCAAGGCCTTGAACGCGACTTCCTACATCGATCCGGCCGATCCGCCCGTCATCATCTTCCATGGGACGGCCGATCCGGTGGTTCCCTGCTGCCAGGGGCCGCATTTCTACGGTCTCCTTCAGCAGGCCGGCGTCACGGCCGAACTCCATCTGGAGGAGGGAGCCGGGCACGGGATGGGAATGTATACGCCCGAGAACCTGGCCGCGATGGTCTCCTTCCTGGACCGGGTGCGGCTGAAGCGCTTTGCCGATTCTTCCACTTCCCTGGAGAAATACCTGGTTCCCGCCGCCGGCGCATTTGCCGCTCCGGACGGTGAGGGTTTCCTCCGCCGTTGGCTCCTGCTGGATCCCATCAGCAAGCCCAACCGCAGCAATACCGTATTCACGGACAGCTATATCCGTGAGGTTTTCGCCGTGCCGTATTTCCCCGGCCAGCGCGGGGACGTCCTTCCCAAGGACGGGGCCAAGGTCAAGGTGACCGTCGAATACCAGCCGCCCGTGGACCTTTCCGGCGGCCGTCCGATGTGGCCCCAGGAGCCGGTGGTCTATGAGAAGAAAGTGAAACGACTCCAGTGGCACGCCTTCGACAGCCAGCGCTTCAATGTCAAGCTGTTCCGCTTCGCGACGAACATGACCGAAGACCGCTACGGCGTCATTTTCTGGACGGCGACCGTCGTCAACTGCGAGGAGGACATTCCGAACGTCCGTCTTGCTGTGGGGTCCAATTCCGCCTCCATGTGGTGGGTGAACGGGGAAGAGGCCGTCATCCTGTCCGGCGACCGCCGGATGGTTGTGGACGATGTCGCCTCCCCGCGCCTGACGCTCCATAAAGGCCGCAACGTCATCTGGGGCGCCGTGATCAACGGACCCGGCATGAGCGATTTCTGCGCCCGTTTCATCGATGAGGACGGCCATCCCGTCCGCAACATCACCCTCAGCACGAAGTAGCCATGAAACAGCATCTTCTCCTTGCGGGCCTCGGCGCCCTTATTGGTCTTTCCGCAGCCGCCCAGGTGGGTGCTCCCTATATCCACGATCCGTCCACCATCATGGAGTGTGATGGGAAATACTACACCTTCGGTACCGGAGGCGGCGGTCTTATTTCCGCCGACGGCTGGGTGTGGAACGGCGGTGCCGTCCGTCCCGGAGGCGGTGCGGCGCCGGATGCCATCAAGATCGGTGACCGCTATCTCGTAGGCTACAGTTCCACCGGCGGCGGACTGGGCGGCGGTCACGCCGGCCGGATCCTCACGATGTGGAACAAGACCCTGGATCCGGAATCCCCGGATTTCGCCTTCTCGGAGCCCGTCGAAGTGGCCCATTCCGAGGTGGACGAGGACTGCGACGCCATTGACGTGGGATTCCTGATGGATCCCTCGGGCCGTCTGTTCTGCTCCTATGGCACCTATTTCGGCCATATCCGCCTGGTTGAACTCGATCCCGCTACGGGAGGGCGCCTGCCTGGGAACAAGGCTGTTGACGTCGCCATCGACTGTGAGGCCTCCACGATGATGTACCGAGACGGGTGGTACTACCTGCTGGGTACCCACGGTACCTGCTGTGACGGGGTGAATTCCACCTACAATATCGTTGTGGGCCGTTCCAAGAGTCCTTTCGGTCCCTATTTGGACAATGTGGGGCGTGATATGCTCCAGGGCGGCGGCAAGATGGTCATCGCCGCCGAGGAACGCCTGTTCGGCGCCGGCCATTTCGGCCGTTTCATCGTGGAACCGGGCGTGGAGAAGATGTCCCTGCACTTCGAAGCCGACCTGGACCGCAGCGGCCGCAGCGTGCTTGCCATCCGTCCGATCCTGTGGAAGGACGGCTGGCCGGAGGCCGATGAACTCCTGAAGGACGGGGCCTACAAGATCCTTTCCCGCCGGCGTGGCTATGCCCTGGAGTTAGCCGTGGACTTCGTCCGCGCCCAGGGCGGAATGCGCGGCTTCTGGATGAAGCCGGATGAACCTGTCGTCATCCTGGAAGGACAGAAGCTCTCCGACATGGAGGATGGCTGGCCGGAAGGGGACATTACCGTCCGGGCCGGCGATTATATGGCCCGGCCGCACCAGAAATGGACCATCGAAGCCGTCCCCGATGCCGGCGGGTATCTGGGCGGTCCTTACTACAGGATCCTGATAGAGGGCACGGAACGCGCTCTCGCTGCCGCGGAGGGAGCTGAGCTCGTCACGGTGCCGGCCTTCACCGGGGCTCCCGAGCAACTGTGGCAGATTGACGAACTGATTGACGGAACCTTCCGTCTGATGCCCAAATCCATCCCTGGTTGTGAGGAACGCCTGTGCCTCGTCAGCATCGCGGACAGCACCCCGACGCTCGCGAAGTTCGACTTCTCGAGCGACAACTGCAAATGGGACCTGAAACGGCGTTGAGATGAAGGGAAAGCGTTGGATGGCACCTGTCATCGGCGGAGTGGGATTCCTCTCCGCCTTCGGCTTTTTCTTGCTCGCCTATCCGTATCACCTGATGCGCCGGGAGCAGATGACGCTGTTCCTGTTCGATGGCGACTATATCCGGCAGACTTACCGGGGAAGCGGATGGCTGGCCCGTTTTGTCTGCGATTTCCTGGACCAGTTTTTCCACCTCCCGGTCGTAGGACCATTGGTGGTGGCTTTGCTTTTGACGGCTATCGGCGTCGTTACCTACCGGATCGTCCGTCGTTTCCTGGGCGAGTGGCCCTCCCTCGCCGTGGCTGCCCTCGTTTTTGCCTGGTCTTTCCTTCGGGAGACGGAAAACCTGTACAGCACCCGCTATACGCTCGTCGTCCTGGGTTATCTTGCCCTGCTCCTGCTGGCCCTTCAGCCGCGTAAGGGGTGGCTCAAGGTGGCTTCGCTGGCCGTGCTGGCCGGTTTCGGCGTCTGGTCCCTGGGTTCACCGGTCCAACGGTATTACGGCAAGGCGTGGGGAATGCCGGAGGTCCGGTATGACCGCATGATCGGCCTGGATACGGAAGTGGCGCGGGAGAATTGGGACCGGGTCCTCCGGCTGTCGGAGAAGGATCTCCATATGACGGAGGCGAGCTATTGCTACAACCTCGCGAACGCGATGAAAGGAAAGCTCGGAAGCGGTTTGTTCAAGCACTCCCAGGACGGGGTCAACAGCCTCTTCATCCGCGTGTCCACCGACCGGTCACCTTTCTCCAACGGCATAGCGGGTGAGGTCTGGTACCAGCTGGGGGACATGACCATCGCGGAGCAGAGCGCCATCATCGCCCTGCAGGCGTCTCCCAAGCACACCGGTGCGCGGTACATCAAGCGGCTCGCGGAGGCGAACCTGGTTTCCGGAGAGGCGGCATCGGCCCGGAAATACCTGAATTTACTGAGCAGGACCCTCTTCTACGCGCGCTGGGCAAGGCAGATGATGCCGCTCATCCAGCCGGATCAGCCGGATGAAAAGCTTGCCGGCAGCCGGAAACGGCTGTCCCGCGAAGATTTCGTGCATTATTCCACCCGTCCCCGGCCCGTCCTGAAGGGGTTGCTGGAGGCCGACCCTTCCAATACCGTCGCCCTCGAATACTTGCTTTGCTATGACCTGATGAACCTGGACCTGGACCATTTCATGGAGGACTATCCCCGTTGGGTCCAGCCTGCCGGCATCTACCGGGAGGCCGTCCTCATCTGGCTCAGCCTGCATGACCGGCTGGACGCGGAGCATCTGCTGTCCTTCGGCCTGGACCGCGAAGCCGTGGACCGGATGGAACGGTTCTTCCGGAATCCTTCCGCTTTCCGCGATTCCTACTGGTACTATTATCTGAATGCCATGGAGGAGGATAAACGATGATGAAACGATTCTTTGGATATCTGACCCTCCTCGCCTTGTGTCTGGCAACGGGGTGCAGTCAGAGGGATCTGGCGGATGCTTCCGACGGCAGCGAAGGTCCCCTTGTCATCTATCCCGATTACAAGGAGGTGACCATCCCTGCGAACATTGCTCCGCTGAACTTCCGGTACGCGATGAAGGGTGTACGGAAGGCCTCGACGACATTTGTCCTGGATGGGAAATCTGTTAAAATCAAGGGGTTGGAGGTGGAATGGCGCCTGGGAAAATGGAAGGAATTCCTCTCGGATGCGGCCGGTAAGACCATCCGCGTGGAGGCGGAAGCTCTGGTAGACGGGAAGAAGGTGACGGATGCCTGGTCCATCCGGGTGAGCACGGATTCCATCGACGGATACCTGACCTACCGCCTCATCGAACCCGCGTACCAGATGTGGAACGAGGTTTCCATCGAGGAACGCTGCATAGAGGATTTCCGGGAGACGACGATCTGCGACCATCAGCATACGGAAAACGCCTGCATGAACTGCCACGTCCACGGTCAGCAGCGGGGTGACTATTCCCTGTACTATATCCGCGGGCCGCATGGAGGCGCGATCCTGAACAAGGACGGAGCGCTCCGCAAACTCACGCTGAATGCCGAGGGGATGCTCTCCGGTACCGTGTACGGGGAACTTCATCCGTCCGGCCGTTTCGGCGTATTCTCCACGAACATCATCCTTCCGGGCTTCCATACGATGGCGGGCAACCGGATGGAAGTGTTCGATTCCGCCTCGGACCTGACCGTCGCGGACTTCGACAACAATGTGATGGTCAATGTCCCGCACGTCGCCCGGGCCGATGCCTGGGAGACTTTCCCTTGCTTCTCCGCGGATGGAAGCGCCGTTTTCTACTGCGTGGCGGACACGGTCTCGCTGCCGCGTCAGATTCAGGAAGTCCGGTATTCGCTGATGCGGGCTCCGTTCGATGCGTCGGACGGCCGGATCGGCGAACAGGTGGACACCGTCTGGAGCGGACCTGCCCATCATGCCTCCGCCTGTCATCCCAAGGCCTCTCCGGATGGACGCTGGCTTCTTTTCACCGTTTCCGACTACGGGACCTTCCCGCTTTTCCATACCGAATCCACCCTGAACCTGGTGGACCTCCAGACTGGAGAAGTCCGGCCACTGAATGAGATAAAGGGCGATAAATCAGACACCTATCACAGCTGGTCCTCCAATTCCCGCTGGTTCGTCTTCGCGAGCAAACGGGGTGACGGCATGTATGGCAAGCCCTACTTCAGCCACCTGGATGAGAACGGCGTACCCTCCAAGCCCTTCGTCCTCCCGCAGAAGTCCTCCCGCTTCTACGAATATAATCTCAAGTCCTTCAACATTCCCGACCTGGGGAACGCCTCCACCGGCATGACGGTCCGGGACGCGAGGCGGATGTTCAAGAGCGAAAACGAGCCGTTCAAACAAGCTTTTTAACCACTGCTTTATGAAAAGGATCTGCACCTGTCTGGCCCTTGTGGCTTTCCTGCCGCTCGGGGCCCAGAATCCCGTCATCGGTACTTCCTACACGCCTGACCCGGCACCGTACGTGCATGGGGACAAGGTCTATCTGTTCGTGGATCACGATGAAGACGATGCCGTGTACTTCAAGATGAAGGACTGGCAGCTGTACAGTACGGAAGACATGGTCAACTGGACTTACCTCGGAACGCCCGTTTCCACGGCTACGTTCCCGTGGGCCTTCCAGGGCGACCGCGCCTGGGCCTCGCAGGCCGTGGAGCGGAACGGGAAATGGTACTGGTACGTGTGTCTCACCGAGGCTGCTACCCGGGCCGATGCCCTGGCGGTTGCAGTGGCCGACCGGCCGGAGGGTCCTTACGAGGACGCCATCGGCGGGCCGCTGGCGACGGGGTTCTCGTTCATCGATCCGACGGTTTTCATCGACGATGACGGCACTCCCTGGCTTTTCTGGGGTAACAAAGGTTGCTGGTACGGCAAGTTGGGCGAAGACATGGTCTCATTCCCGGAAGGTTATCAGGAAGTTCCTGGCTTTCACGACCCTGCGTGCTTCGGCCCTGCATCGATGAAGCCGGACTGGTCCGACGGAGGAAAGGAGAAGATGATGGTCGGGTATGAGGAAGGACCCTGGTTGACGAAACGGGACGGCCTGTATTATCTGGTCTATCCTGCCGGGGGCGTGCCAGAGCATATGGCCTATTCCACCTCAACTTCCATCCATGGCCCCTGGCAATACCGCGGCCGGATCATGGACGAGGCGGAGAACAGCTTTACCATCCATGGCGGCAACATCACCTTCCGGGGGCATCATTACATGTTCTACCACAATGGGAAACTGCCTAACGGCGGCGGATTCAGAAGGGCCACCTGCGTGGAGGAATTCACCTTCGGGGCCGATGGATCCATTCCCTTCATCCCTTTCACGGAAAAGGGTGTGGATCCGCTTCAGACGCTGAATCCTTACGTAATGACCCAGGCCGAGACCATGGCCGCCTCCTACGGACTCAAGACGGACCGCCTTCCCGGTGACCGCCACTGGGTGACCTCGGTCCACAACGGTGACTGGCTGAAGGTGCGGAATGTGGATTTCGGCGAGGAACCGGCCGTGCTGGTGTCGCTGGAGATGCTGAATTTCAAGCATCCGGGCACCGTGGACTTTTTCCTGGACGCGCTGGACGGCCGTCCGATTGCTTCCGTTCCGGTGAATGGGGAGAACATGCTGGTCAAGGCTCCCGTCTCCGACCGGGCGGTGGGTGTCCACGACCTGTACCTGCTGTTCCGCGGGGGCGACGACGAACTCTTCGACCTGGACTGGTGGGTGTTCAACCACCACCTGAACATGCCGCTCATCCAAACGAAATTCACGGCGGATCCGGCGCCGATGGTCTATGACGGGATGGTGTACCTGTACACCACCCACGACGAGGATGGTGCCGAAGGTTTCCAGATGTTCGACTGGCTCCTGTATACGTCGACGGACATGGTGAACTGGACGGACCACGGTGCTGTCGCCTCCCTGGACGATTTTGCCTGGTATGACGGTAAGAACGGCGCCTGGGCCGAGTGTGTCGTGGAGCGTGGCGGCAAGTTTTACATGTACTGCCCCATCCACGGGCATGGAATCGGCGTCCTGGTGGCGGATTCGCCTTTCGGGCCCTTCAAGGATCCGCTCGGGCATCCGCTCGTGTGGCAGAAGGAGCACTGGGAGGACATCGACCCGTCCGTGTTCATCGACGATGACGGCCAGGCCTATATGTACTGGGGGAATCCGCATGTGTACTGGGTGCGTCTGAACGAGGACATGGTTTCCGTCGACGGAGAGATCCATCGGATTGACTATCCCATCGACACTTACCAGGAAGGGCCTTGGTTCTACAAGCACAATGGGAAGTACTACCTTGCTTTTGCATCTACCTGCTGCCCGGAGGGCATCGGCTATGCGATGAGTGATTCACCGGTCGGGCCGTGGAAGTCGATGGGCGCCATCATGGACCGCACCTGGCGTACCCGGGGCAACCATCCCGGCATCATCGAGTATAAGGGACAGTCGTACGTGTTCGGTCTCAATTACGACCTGATGCACTTGAAAACCTTCAAACACGCTGAGCAGCGGAGTGTTTCCGCAGCGCCAATGTACTACGAGCCGGACGGCTCCATCCGGAAAGTCCCGTATTGGCTGGACAATGTCCTGGAGCAGGTCGGGACTTTCAACCCCTTCCACAAGGTGGAGGCCGAGACGATGGCCTGGGGCTATGGCCTCAAGACAGACGTCGTGGAAGGACACGGCATCGTGCTGCGGGATATCGATGCCGGGGAGCATCTGCTGATCAAGGGGGTCGATTTCGGCCGGGGAGCCCACAAGTTAACGGCTTCAGTCGAAGGCGCTGCGACCATCGAAGTCCGGCTGGACGCGGTGGACGGCCCGCTTTGCGGGGTTCTTACGGCGAAAGCCGGCAAGGGCTTCCAGGAAGCCTCCTGCCGGCTGAAAGGCGCCGCTGGCGTCCACGACCTCTATTTCGTCTTCAAGTCCGGCGGTTTCCGCTGGGATTGGTGGAAGATGACGCGCTAATACACTCGCTGGTGGAACCAGTCGAAATCCGCTATGCCGCCCTCCCCGAGGGTGGCATAGTTGTATAGCGCACTGCGATAGCCGGTGAAGTAGTCCAGCGTGAAGCGCATGGAGAGCACGCAATCGGCTTCCGTCCAGCTTTCTCCATCGAAAGACCAGCCGAAGAAAGCCGTATCAGGCTCGTCGCCTTCTTCCTGCGGCGTAAAGACGTAACGGATCCGGAGATAAACCTCATTCGCATCCACCGGTACCTCAGAAACGGTTTCCTCACCCAAACGGACCACGATCTGCCGGCTTCCGTCGGAATCGATCCGCATGCCTACGCGGCCGCTCCGGCTCTGGAAAGCGGCGAGGCCGGCTTCGTCACCGGGTTTCATCCCGGATGCGTCCAGCAGGGTTTCGCTGACGCAGCGGGGGCCGACGGTGCGTTGGGTAAGGGTACCTCGGGCGTCCGCGAGTCCGGTGGCCTGCGCGGCGCGCAGCCGCAGCCAGCCGGGCCGTTCTTCGAGCGACCAGCCCTCCGGAGCCTTGTGGTTCCACTGCCAGACGAGGGCCAGCTTGTCGCTGTCGAATTCGTCATTGTCCCAGACATAGTCACGGCCCTTCGGCGGCAGATTCACCGTCACTTCCTCCAGCGGAACCCCGTTTTCGCCCATGATCGGCCAGCCGTCCACCCAGGTGACGGGCTGGATGGTGGGAATCCGTCCTACGGCGCCGTGGTCCTGGAACTGGATGGCGTACCAGTCGCCGGACTGCGTCTCGACGAGGGGACCTTGCGCGATACCGTCGGTCCGGCCGCCCAGGGTGCCCTGGAGCACGACCTTGGACTCGTACGGCCCTTCGATGCTCTTGCTCCGCCAGACCGTAGCCGTCCGGGGCTTGCCCTGCGGCCAGTCAATCTCCAGTATATAATAGTAATCGCCGATGTGGTAGAAATGCGATCCTTCCGCCCGGAGGCCCATGCCTTCCTTCGGAGCCTGGATGATGGTGCGGGCTTCCGCCCCGGTCTTGACGGCGCTCCCGTCCGGCTCGAGTTCAACCAGGTGCAGGTCTCCGTTGCCCCAGACCACCCAGAGGCGGTCCTCGTCGAACAGCAGGGAAGCATCGTGCATGAAGTATCCGTCGATCACGTTCCGCTCCCAGGGACCGTTCACGATGTCCTGGGTGCGATACAGGTAGGTTTTATGCTGGTCATTGGCCACAAAGAGGGCGTAGTAGGTTCCGTCGTGGTAGCGGAGCGTCGTGGCCCACTGGCCTTTGCCATAGGCGTTCTTCCCGTCCCGGAGGTTGTAGATGTCGTCATCTTCCAGCAGATCATAGATATAGCTCACGATCTCCCAGTGTACCAGGTCGCGGGAATGCATGATGGGCGCCCCCGGACAGAAGTACATCGTCGTGGACACCATGTAATAGTCTTCTCCGACCCGGATGACGTCATTGTCCGGAATGTCCGTGTAGGTGAGCGGATTCACGGCGGTCTGCGTCTCACGGGACGCAACACAGCCTGCCGCGAGTACGAGGCAGGCTGCGAGCAGTAACAAACTGTGTTTCATCTTACTGGATTTCCAGCACGACGACCGAGGCGGCGGGCAGGGTGAGTTTCACGCTCTTGCCGGAAGCCTTGGCGCCCGTGAAGGCGGCGGGGGCGACGGCGGGAGCCTTGCCGAAGTCGTTGTAGGCGTCGATGCGGTCGGCCTTCAGGATCTCGCCGGTGACGCTCTTGGGCTTGAGCTGGTCGAAGTTCAGTTCCACGGTGACGGGCTTGTCCAGGTACGGGTTCGCCAGGGAAACGTGGAGTTTGCCGGCGGCGTCGCGGGAGACGCAGGCGCTGAAGTCGTCCATGATCCGGCCTTCGGCGGAAACGATGTTCCCGGCAGCGTAGTCGGCGGGAACGTAGGTGGCGTTCTGGTGGACGTTGAACATCCGGAACACATGGTAGGTCGGGGTGAGGACCATGCGGGGGCCGTCAGTGAGGACCATCGCCTGGAGCACGTTCACGATCTGGGCGATGTTCGCCATCTTCAGGCGGTCGGTGTGCTTCTGGAAGATGTTCAGGCTCAGGGCGGCGACCATGGCGTCCCGCATCGTGTTCTGCTGGAAGAGCCAGCCCGGGTTGGTGCCCGGCTCCACGTCGAACCAGGTACCCCACTCGTCCAGGATCAGGGCGACCCGCTTCTGGGGGTCGTAAGCGTCCATGATGGCGAAGTGGTTCTTCAGGACCTCCTCGACTTCGCAGCACTTGGCGAGGACGTTGTAGTACTCCTCGTTGGTGAACTGGGTGGCGGAACCCTTGCTGCCGGACCATCCCTTGCAGGTATAATAGTGCAGGGAGAGGCCGCGCATCTTGGAGCCGGCATTCTGCATCATCACCTTGGTCCAGTTGTAGTCGTAGTCGGAGGCGCCGCAGGCAATCTTGTAGAGGCGGTTGTCGCTGTAGTTGCGGGCATAGAGGGCATAGCGCTTGTACACGTCGGAGTAATACTCCGGGGTCATGTCGCCGCCGCAGCCCCAGGATTCGTTCCCGACGCCCAGGTATTTGACTTTCCAGGGCTCCTTCCGGCCGTTCTTGGCGCGGAGCTCGGCCATGGTGCCGTTGTCGGCGGTCATGTACTCGACCCACTTGGCGAGTTCTTCCACGGTGCCGGAGCCTACGTTGCCGGAGATGTACGGTTCAGTTCCCAGCAACTCGCAGAGGTTCAGGAATTCATGGGTTCCGAAGGAGTTGTCCTCCACGGTGCCGCCCCAGTTGTTGTTCACGAGTTTCGGGCGGTTCTCCTGCGGGCCGATGCCGTCCATCCAGTGGTACTCGTCGGCGAAGCAGCCGCCGGGCCAGCGCAGTACGGGAACCTTCAGTTCCTTGAGGGCGTTCAGCACATCGGTGCGGTAGCCGTCCACGTTGGGGATGGCGGAGTCCTTGCCCACCCAGATGCCCTCATAGATGCACTTTCCGAGGTGCTCGGAGAACTGGCCGTAGATTTCGGCCGGGATGGTCGGCTGGTCCCCGGCCGTCTCGTGGACGGCGACCTTGACCTGCGCAGAGGCGGTCAGGACGGCGGCAAGCGCCGCGAGGAAGGTCAATGCTTTTTTCATATCAGTGTGTTTGGATTAATTGACTTTCTTGCCCCACCAGGTGGCGTTCAGGGACTTCTCCGTGCCGGCGTAGACGACGGTCTCCACACGCGGGCTGGCTTCCCAGTCCACTTCGTGGGCGACAACCACGACGACGGTCTTGCCGCCCGCCGTGAGCGTCAGGAACTGCCTGGCCGCGGGAGGGGAGGGACAGGGTCAGACCGCCCACGACTGCGGCCAGGATGAAAAAGGATTTTACACCTCCAAAGTACATTTGTCCACCTAACATTTTCCAAACTTACGTATTTTTGCGTACATTTGAAAATCTACAGCTAATTTCAACCGTATCTATGACCAGAAATAAAGTTCTTCTCACGGCGGCGGCCCTCCTTGTCGGAGCGGCGGCCTTTGCGCAGACCCACCGCATGGACATCGACCTCAAGAAGGTCGGCGCACCCATCCAGCCTACGATGTACGGCATTTTCTTCGAGGACATCAATTTCGCAGCCGACGGCGGCCTGTACGCCGAGCTCGTGAAGAACCGCTCTTTCGAGTTCCCGCAGGACCCCCTCCAGGGCTGGAAGGCCTTCGGCAAGGTGGAAGTGCGGGAGGACGGCCCGTTCGAGCGCTGCCCGCACTATGTCCGGCTTGTCAATCCCGGTCACAAGGAGAAATGGACCGGCCTGGACAATGAAGGGTTCTTCGGTATCGGCGTGAAGGGCGGGGAAACCTACCGGTTCACCGTATGGGCCCGCGTCCCGGACGGCGGCTCCTCCGAACTCCGCCTCGAGCTGGTGAACACCGCCTCCATGGGCGAGAAGCAGGCCCTCTGCCAGGAGCCCCTTAAGGTCTCTGGCGCCGACTGGAAGCAATATGAGGTGATCCTCACGCCCACCGAGACCCTGGCGAAGAGCACCCTCCGCATCTTCCTGGTGGGAGACCGCAGGACCGTGGACCTCGAGCACATCTCCCTGTTCCCGACCGACACCTGGATGGGTCATCGCAACGGCATGCGCAAGGACCTGGCACAGGCCCTCGCCGACCTCAAGCCCGGCATCTTCCGTTTCCCCGGCGGCTGCATCGTGGAGGGGGCCGACCTTGCCACCCGCTATAACTGGAAGAACACCGTCGGTCCGGTGGAGAACCGCCCGATCAACGAGAACCGTTGGGAATACACCTTCCCCCACCGCTTCTATCCGGACTATTTCCAGAGCTACGGCCTGGGCTTCTTCGAGTTCTTCCAGCTTTCCGAAGAGATCGGCAGCGAGCCGCTCCCGATTCTCAGCTGCGGTCTCGCCTGCCAGTTCCAGAATGACGATCCCGCGGCGCACTGCCCGGTGGACGAGCTCCAGCCTTTCATCCAGGATGCCCTGGACCTCATCGAGTTCGCCAACGGCCCCGTCACCTCCACCTGGGGCAATGTCCGCGCCGACATGGGCCATCCGGCTCCCTTCAACCTCAAGTACATCGGCATCGGCAATGAGCAGTGGGACGCCATCTATCCCGAGCACCTGGAGCCCTTCGTGAAGGCCATCCGCGCCGCGTATCCGGAAATCAAGATCGTGGGTACCAGCGGCCCGGACTCCGAGGGCAAGCAGTTCGACTACCTGTGGCCCGAGATGAAGCGCCTCGGCGCCGACCTCGTGGACGAGCACTTCTACCGTCCTTACGACTGGTTCCTCGCCCAGGGCGCCCGCTATGACAACTACGACCGCAAGGGCCCGAAGGTCTTCGCCGGCGAGTATGCCTGCCATGCCAAGGGCCGGAAGTACAATCACTTCTACGCCTCCCTCCTCGAGGCTGCCTTCATGACCACCATCGAGCGCAACGCCGACATCGTGCACATGGCCACCTACGCTCCGCTCTTCGCCCACATCGAGGGCTGGCAGTGGCGTCCGGACCTCATCTGGTACGACAACCTCCGCTCCATGCGCACCGCCAGCTGGCATGTCCAGCAGCTCTATGGCCAGTACAAGGGCCAGAACGCGCTGACGCTCAAGATGGACGGTGCCAACGTTACCGGCGCTGCCGGCCAGGACGGACTCTTCGCCAGTGCCGTCAAGGACGGTGACAAGGTGTACGTGAAGGTGATCAACACGTCAGAGGAGCCCCGGCAGGTGGAATTCGCCTTCTCCGGTCTCAAGAAGAAAGAGACCGTGAAGGCCGTCGAGTGCGTGAAGTTCCATTCCGACCTCCTTTATGAGGACAATACCCTGGATACTCCGGACCTCATCACTCCCGTGAAGGCCGCTTTCACCGGCGAGGGCAAGACCCTCTCCGCCACCGTGGAACCGCTCACCTTCGCGATCTACATTGTGGAAAGATAGATTCCTTCGCTTCGCTCGGAATGACAGACAAAGATAATGGGGTGCCGAAAGGGCGCCCCATTGTCATTCCGAGGAGGCCGTATTGTCATTCCGAGGAGGCCGTAGGCCGACGAAGGAATCTATTCCGCGTCGATCCAGCGGATCGTGGGATCGCGGCGCCACCAGGTGAGCTGGCGCTTGGCGTAGTGGCGGGTGTTGCGCTGGATCAGACGGACGGTGGTCCCGAGGTCCTGTTTGCCGTCGAAGTGGTCGAACATCTCCCGGTAGCCCACCGTCTGGAGGGCAGGGAGGCCGCGATAGGGGAGGAGGCTTCGGACCTCCTCTTCCAGCCCTTCCTCCATCATCTTCTCCACGCGCGCGTTAATGCGCGCGTAAAGGTCCTCGCGGGGGCGCTGGAGACCGATTTTTTCGATTTCGAAGTTCCGCTCCTTGAACGAGCGCGTCTTGAAGGAGGAAAAAGGCTGGCCGGTGTACAGGCATACTTCCAGGGCGCGGATGACCCGCTGCCCGTTGGACAGGTCGATTTCGTCGTAGGTGACGGGGTCCAGTTCCCGGAGCTGGTCGGCAAGGACTTCCACACCTTCGTCCCGGAGGCATTCCATCAGGTGTTCCCGGAGCATCAGGGGCACTTCCGGGAAATCGTCCAGGCCGTAGCAGAGGGCGTCGATGTACATCATCGACCCGCCGGTCACCACCAGGGTCTCATGTCCTTCGGCAAACAGCCGGTCGATGAGCGAAAGGGCCTCGACCTCATACATCCCGGCGGTATAATTCGCCGTCACGGAGTGGTCCCGGATGAAATGATGGGGCACCCGCGCGAGCTGTTCCTCCGACGGAACGGCCGTGCCGATGCGCATTTCCTTATATAGCTGGCGTGAATCGCAGGAGATGACGGGACTTCCGTACTCCAGCGCCCGTTCGATGCTGTAGTCCGTTTTTCCGACGGCAGTCGGTCCGAGGATCACCAGGAGCCGCCTGCCCATCCGTCATTCGTTCTCGTCGTAGATTTCCTTCCCGTCCTCGTCGTCCTCTTCTTCTTCCTCCTCGTCCTCGAGGTCTTCGTCATCCAGGTCCTCGTCGTCGAAGTCCATCCCGCCCTTGTTTTCGCCAGGGAGGTGGCGCTGCTCGTCGGGAAGGTCCTCATAGGCGACATAGCCGTTCTCGAACTCGATGGGGTTCGGGCCCTTGGTTTCCGCGAGGAGCGGGTAATCGGGACTCACGACGGCCCCTTCCAGTTCACCTTCCACGGTGATGTTCACGCTCTTGCGGTTCGTGACGTCATAAAAGTAGACGAAACTGCCGGTGCCGGCCTTGACGGCCTTTTCCAGGGAAATCTCGTCCACGGTGCCGCAGCCGAGGTCAAACAGGCCGTAGCGCCCCACGACGCCGCCCTCGGGGTCGAGGGCCTTGAACATGATGAGCTGGTCCTGCGGGAACTCCATGTCGGCCCGCATCTGTTTATGGAGGGTGTACAGCGTCGTAGCGCCGTTCACGTGGTAGATTCGGAAAAAGCCCTTGATGCCGGTCAAGGTCACTCTGAGTCGGAATACCATAATCAAATAGTCAGTCTTGTTTCGGGTAGTCAAAGATACAATAAAAATCCGTCCCGATTGCAAAATTTCGCAAAAAACGCTACATTCGTAGACGTGGATAATTTTGACGCATACCGGAGCATCGCCGCCCGCAGCGAAGGCCTGTTCAAGGACAACGGATCGCGTTTCATCGCCCTGGCCTATCCCGTGGAAACGGAGGAAGGGATCAAGGAAATCCTTGCGGCCTTGCGAAAGGAGTATCACGATGCCCGGCACCACTGTTATGCCTATCGTCTTGGCTATCAGGGCGACCACTTCCGCTCCAGCGACGACGGGGAACCGTCCGGATCGGCGGGGCGTCCCATCCTGGGCCAGATCGACTCGATGGGCCTGAGCGACATCCTGGTCGTGGTGGTCCGGTATTTCGGCGGCATCAAACTGGGCATTCCGGGGCTCATCCGGGCGTACAAGACCTCCACGGCCGACGCCCTTTCCCGTGCGGAAGTGGTGGAAAAGGTTGCCGGCAAGCAGTTCCGCCTCTCCTTCGACTACCTGGCGATGAACGATGTGATGAAGGCCTTGAAGGAGATGGGCCTGTCCCCGTCCGGACAGGATTTCGGCCTGCTGTGCGCCCTGGACGTCCGCGTCCGGCTCGCTTTGGAAGAGGATTTTCGGAATAAGCTGGGAAACGTTGCTTTTATTGAGGAAAAATAGGAAAATCAATAATAAATCATTATCTTTCGGAAGTGAATTGATAACAATTTAAAACAATGAAAAAAGTCCACGTTTTCAATGCTGGCCCCTGCCTTCTTCCGCAGGTTGCCATCGACCATGCCATCGAGGCCATGAAGGATTTCAGCGGCACCGGCATTTCCGTCCTTTCCATTTCCCACCGTACGAAGGAGTGGGACGCCGTGATGGATGAGTGCCGCGCCCTGTGGAAGGAACTTCTCCATATTCCCGATACCCACGAGGTCGTCTTCCTCGGTGGCGGCGCCTCCCTCCAGTTCCTCTATGTCGCGATGAACTACCTGGAGAAAAAGGCCGCCTACCTGGATACCGGCGTCTGGGCCAGCAAGGCGCTCAAGGAGGCCAAGGGCATCGGCGACGCCTATGCCATCGCCAGCTCCAAAGACAAGAACTACACCTATATCCCGAAGGGCTTCGAAGTCCCGGCGGACTTGGATTACCTGCACATCACCACCAACAATACCATCTACGGCACCGAGATCCACGAGGACCTGGACGTCCCGTGTCCGCTCATCGCCGACATGTCTTCCGACATCATGTCCCGTCCGGTGGACGTTTCCAAGTATGACCTTATCTATGGTGGCGCGCAGAAGAACGTCGGCCCTGCCGGTGTCATCTTCGCCATCATCCGGAAGGATTCCCTCGGCCGCGTGAGCCGCTACATCCCCACGATGCTCGACTACCGCACCCACATCGACAAGCTCTCCATGTTCAACACCCCGCCGGTGTTCGCCATCTACGTGATGACCGAAACCCTCAAGTGGCTCAAGGGCATCGGCGGCGTCGAGGCCATGTACGAGATCAACAAGAAGAAGGCGCAGATCCTCTACGACGAGATCGACCGCAACTCCCTGTTCGTCGGCACCGCCGTGAAGGAGGACCGTTCCCTGATGAACGTCTGCTTCGTGATGGCTCCCGGCCACGAGGACCTGCAGGACGAATTCTTCGCCTTCGCGAAGGAACGCGGCATGGTGGGCATCAAGGGCCACCGCTCCGTCGGCGGCTTCCGCGCCTCCATCTACAATGCCTGCTCCGTCGAGGATGTCCAGGCCCTGGTCGACTGCATGAAGGAATTTGAAGCTTTGAAGAAATGATTCCGTTCCGGGACCTGAGTATCAGAAACCGTCGCTTTGCGACCCCTCCCATCTTCGATGGGCCCCTCCCTCTTATGCGGCCGAGGGTGGCCACAGGTTTCTGATACACAGGTCCCGGAACTTCACATTTCTTCATCAAAACATAAATTGACATGAAAGTTTTACTTGCTACCCAGAAGCCTTTCGCCGCCAAGGCGGTGGAAGGGATCGTGAATATCCTCACCGAGGCCGGTCACGAGGTCGTGAAACTCGAGAAATATGCGGAACAGGGCGACCTGGTCGCCGCCGTCGCGGACGTGGAGGCCATGATTATCCGTTCCGACAAGGTGACGGCCGAGGTCATCGCCGCCGCCCCGAAACTCAAGATCGTCGTCCGTGCCGGCGCGGGATACGACAATGTCGATCTCGCCGCGGCCACGGAGCATGGCGTCGTCGTGATGAACACCCCTGGCCAGAACTCCAATGCCGTGGCGGAACTCGCCCTCGGCCTGATGATCTTCATGGCGCGTACGCACTTCACTCCGGCGACCGGCAGCGAGTTGCAGGGAAAGCGCCTTGGTGTCCAGGCCTATGGCAACGTGGGCCGGCTGGTCGGCCAGAAGGCGAAGGCCCTCGGCATGACCATCCACGCCCTGGACCCGTTCCTCACCGACGAACAGATCGTCGCCGGCGGCGCCGAGCCCGTCCACTCCGTGGAGGAGCTGTACGCGAACTCCGACTACCTGTCCATCCACATCCCGGCCCTTCCTTCCACCATCAGGAGCATCGGCTATGACCTCCTCATGAAGATGCCCAAGGGCGCGACGGTCGTGAATACCGCCCGTAAGGAAGTCATTGACGAAGAAGGTCTCCTGAAAGCCCTGGAGGAGCGTCCGGACCTGAAGTACGTCACCGACGTCATGCCGGACAACTACGACAAACTCACCAAGAACTTCGGCTACCGCGTCTTTGCCACGCCCAAGAAGATGGGAGCCCAGACCTCTGAGGCCAACATCAATGCCGGCCTCGCCGCCGCCCGCCAGATCGCGGACTTCTTCGCTACCGGCTGCACGAAGTTCCAGGTGAACAAGTAGTTTTGCCCTCTGCCTGATTATGACCGTCCGCTCGCTCCTTCTCTGGGGTTTGCGGACGGTCTTTTTGTAATTCGTTGTAAATCAAATGAGTACGAAAGGCTAACCCGCAGATCTGCCATTATTTCAAGGGGTTTGCGGATGGCTGTTTTGCAATCGGTTGGGAATCAGTGGGTTATGAGAGGTCACTCCGCGGACCTCTTCACAGGATGTTGTCCAGTACGTCAGAGGCGATGCCAAGCAGCCGGGAAATCTGCTTCTTTGTGGCAGAAAACCGGTTGGCCAGGGTCCGGGCCAGCCGGAGCAAGTCTTTGCGTCCCAACTGATGCGGAGAGTCTACATGCAGTTCATTCTGACAGACTGACCGGATCTTCTCCTGCAACTCGTTGTCCGTGAAGGTCAACGACTCTTCAATGCCATGTGATTGGGCGATAATGGACTCGGTGTCGAACTTTCGGATCCGGTTGAACAGTGCGTAACCGGAACCGATCAAGCGTTCGGCGGTCCGGTAATCAACAAAGCATTTGTTCAGAATCGTTCCATTTCTGTGTTCCCAGTCCTCCGGTATGAGGGCATGGGTCCCCAAAATCCTTTTGGCGACGTCGGTACTGGGAAAACGTTCGC
Organism: Bacteroidales bacterium; assembly: GCA_017429205.1. The sequence goes on along the minus strand of JAFRPH010000014.1, from coordinate 61,415 downwards.
CCCGTATACTGTCCAGGTAGGGATTGAAATACACTTCGAAGGGTGCCCAGGGGTATGAAAAAGGACTGTCGATCTGTGCCTTGAAGGAGTTTCTGAGCAAGTAGGCCACTTCGTTCAAAAGCATCTGACGGTCCGTGACATATTGGACATCGGCTGCGTCCGCTTTCAGGACGCCGTTGATTCCGTATCGGGCCTTCAGCATCTGTGCCAGCCGGAGCAAAATCCATCGGAAATAAGCCAGACATTCTTCGTAGCGCCCCAAGACAAGCAGGTGCAGGTGGTTGTTCATCAGGGTATAGCACAGGACGCGGACTTTGTATTTCAGCGTCCCGATTGCCAGCGTATTTACACCATAGGAAAAATCGCTTGCCGACCGGAAAATCAACTGCCTGAGCTGATGGTCGGAAGTGAACATAAAAACTCCTTCCCGTCCGGGGATGGGATCTTTGAAATAACGGATGAGCATACTTCTTCCTGCGCTTTTGGGGTCTGCAGGGGTGTTTATTGGAAATAATTGATTGATAGATGGTTATAAAACACTGTTTTGCAGACCTGCCGGAAAAAAAGGAGGTCTGCCGGGAGATAAAATATAACTCATTGATTTATAGTGCATTATAGGACTCTCCGAAGCAGACCCTCCCGGAGGCATCAGTTACTCCGCAACAGGGACCCTGCCCGGCGCTTCCTCTGGCGCGCTTTCCGTCCGCAGTCCGGCGCGGAGGCGGACGAGGCGGGAGATAATGGCGTTTTCGGTTCGGCCGAAGGCGGCGGCGAGTTCGGAGAAGGGGGTGCCGGCGATGTATTGCCGGACAAGCGACGCGTCGTCCTCTTCCGTCCACGGCCTGGCGGCAGGTTTCGGCACGTAAAGCCCCAGGGACTGGAGCTTCATTTTCACGGCGTTGGGAGTGCGGCCGAGTTGCTGCGACATTTCTTCGCGCGATACCCCGTCTTCCGCCATCCGGCGGAGTTCGTCGGCCTCGTCGGCCGTCCAGGGTTCATTGAACTTGGCATAACGGGCTTTCAGGGTCCCGTACTGTTCGGGTGTCAGGAAAAAGCTCTTCATAGACAGATACTTAATGTTAATGCGGACGAATGGCGGGGCGCCGCTTCCCCGGTCAGCAGGTGACGGGGCAAGGTAAGGAGGAACAGCCGTTTACGCAAAAAGCGGACGGATAAGGTTCCAAATCGCCATCCTGGCTGCGCAGAGGGCGGATGGGGCCTCCTTTTTTTCAGCGGAAACCGCATATTATTGCAGAAAAAAGGCTATCTTTGAAAACTAATAACCAAACACAAACCGAAACCGACATGGTAAGAGTAAAACCCTTTGCGGCCATCCGTCCGCCGAAAAACCTGGTCACCGAAGTGGCCGCCCCGCCGTATGACGTCCTGAATTCCGAAGAGGCCCTCGCGATGGCCGGGGAAAAATCCCTCCTGCACATCACCAAACCGGAGATTGACTTCACCCCCATCGCCGGCGAACACGAGCAGCGTACTTACGACAAGGCCGTGGAGAACTTCAAGGCCTGGCGTGCCAAAGGATGGCTGGTCCAGGATCCGAAGCCGATGTACTATGTCTATGCGCAGACGATGGGCAAGCGCACCCAGTACGGCCTTGTCCTGTGCGCCCATACCGACGACTATGCCGAGGGCATCATCAAGAAGCACGAGCTTACCCGCAAGGACAAGGAAGACGACCGCATGATCCACGTCCGCATCCAGAATGCGAACATCGAACCGGTCTTTTTCGCCTATAAGGACAATGCGGAACTCGCCGCCATCGTCGCCAAGGCGGCCGCCGGCAAGCCCGAATACAAGTTCGTGGACGAGAACAAGTTCACCCACACTTTCTGGGTGATCGACGACGACGCCACCATCGCCCGCATCACGGAACTCTTCACCACGCAGGTCGATGCCTTCTACGTCGCCGACGGCCACCACCGCACTGCCGCCGCCGCCCGCGTGGGAGCAGAAAAGCGGGCCCAGAACCCGAACCATACCGGCAACGAGGAGTACAACTATTTCATGGCCGTGTGTTTCCCGGAGAGTGAACTCGCCATCATCGACTACAACCGCGTCGTGAAGGACCTGAATGGATACACGCCGGAAGACTTCCTGAAGGCCCTGGAAGAGGATTTCGAAGTGAGCCTCGCCACCAAACCACGCTGCGGCCGTTCGGCTAAGCCCTTTGCCCCGACCGCCCTCCACAACTTCTCCATGTACCTGGGTGACAAGTGGTACAGCCTCACCGCCAAGCCCGGCCGCTATGACGACAACGATCCGATCGGCGTCCTGGACGTCACGATCCTGTCGAACCTCGTGCTGGACAAACTGCTGGGCATCAAGGATCTCCGTACCGACAAGCGCATCGACTTCGTCGGCGGTATCCGCGGACTCGGCGAACTCGCCCGCCGCGTGGACTCCGGCGAGATGAAGGTCGCCTTCGCCCTGTACCCGGTCTCCATGCAGCAGCTCATCAATATCGCCGACACCGGCAACATCATGCCGCCCAAGACCACCTGGTTCGAGCCCAAGCTCCGCAGCGGTCTGGCCATCCACGAGCTGGTGTAGCCTGACTTTGCACGCACGCCCCTGTTTTCACCGTGTACGGTCAGTACCCGGAGAAAACAGGGGTTGTTGTGTCATCCGGCAGAGGGTATAGACGTAGGATGCGTCCGGCGAGAGGAAGCTTTCAAAATGCGCCGAGGCGGCTCCGGGGGACGAGAGCAGTTCCGGAAGGTGGTCGGTGAGCCCTTCTCCGTTCCATTTGAGGAAGGCTTCCTTGCGGGTCCAGAGCGTGTAGAAAGCGATTTCGGGACGTTCTGAAGCCAGGATGGACGCCTGTTCCGCAGGGCTGCAGCAATGATGGAGCAAATCCATGTCCAGGGGCGTTTCCACCCGCTCGATGTCGCAGCCCACCGGGGCATCGCCGATCACGCAGAGGGCGGCGCAGGGGCAGTGGCTCAGGTTGAAATGGATCCGGGGCTCATCCCGGAGGAAGGGTTTCCCATGGGGGCCGAAGGCGAGGACCGGCGGCTCCGTGATGCCGTACTCCTTTTCCAGCCCTTCCATCAGCAGCAGGAAGGCGGCGAGGGAAAGCTTGCGGTCGATTTCATGCACATAACGCAGGGCGGCTTCGCGACGCTGCGGGCCTACTTGGTTGAGTGCCAGGGTGATATTCAGATCTTCCGGGTGTTCTTTCAGGTAAATCACATTGCAAAAATAAAAATTTATCTCTATTTTTACATAATACATCGCAACGACGACTAACCTGCTAATTTTTAGACACCGATAATCATGAGATTTCCCCTCTCCCAAAGCCAGCAGGGCATCTACTATGCCTGTGTGACGTCTTCCGACACCCCGGCGAATTATCAGAACCCCGTTCTGTTCGACCTTCCCTCGGACGTGGACCTGGAAAAAGTGCGGAGCGCTGTCTATGATGCTCTCTGCGCCCATCCGTCCCTGGCCTCCCGCATCGTCGTGGACGGGGAGGGGACACCCTGTGTGGAGAGCGGTAGCTTCCCGTCCAAGGAGGAGGCGGTTCCGGTGATCTCCGTCCGTACGCTGGACGAGGTGGAGCCCGCCCTGGGCGCCGCCATGGACATCTACGGGGAGCGGCTGTACCGCTGCGCCGTCTATCAGGGGGCCGAAGGGAAATCCTGGCTTTATGTCGATTTCCACCATGTCCTTTGCGACGGATTCTCCCTCGTGCTGATGCTTCGGGAGATCGAGCGCTGCTTCAACGGGAAGAAACCCTCCGGCGAAGGAGTGGACGGCGGGACCCTCGCCCTCGAGGAAGAGGCGCTGCGCGCGGACGAGGCCCGGATGGCCGAGGCGCGGGACTGGTATGCGAAGACCTTCTGCGATGCGGTCGAGACGGATTCCCTGCCGCTGCCGCAGAGCACGCAGGCCGGTACGCCGTCCCGGATGAACTACACGCACTTCCCGCTGGACATCGCCAAGGAAGACATCCAGGAAATCATGCGCAAGTGGGATGTCGGTGAAAGCACGCTGATGCAGGCGGCCTGGGGCCTGCTCCTCGCGGCCTACAGCGCCGAGGACAAGGCCTCCTGGTGCACCGTCTATTTCGGTCGCGGCGAGCGACGGACCCTGCCCACCGTCACGATGATGGTCCATACCCTGCCCGTGTTCGTCCAGGCGGGAGGGGACCTGACGCTGGGTGAAGTGTTCTCCGCCCTCTCTGCCCAGATGAACAAGACCCAGGAGTTGCAGTTCTACGCCTATCAGGATGCCGTGAAGGACCTCGGCCTGAACAACCAGGTCGCCTTCGTGTACCAGGGCTCCGTCCTGAACAGCAAGCGCGGCCTGCACTTCGGGGAGGATCCCGTGCATTACGAGGATCTGCGGCAGCCGGCACCGGGCTGGAAGCTTTGCGCCGAACTGTTCGAGACCGACGGCGTCTTTTCCCTCAAGTTCGCCTATGACAGCGCCGATTACGCGGATGCGTTCATGGAAGAGCTGGCCAAGAGTTACGGGGCCGTCCTCCGTTCGATGATGACGGCGGAGAAGGTGAAGGAACTGGAATACGCCACGCCGGAGCAGGTCCGTTGGCTGAACGGCCTGAATCCCGAACTCCAGTCTCCGGACGCCCTCCCGACCCTCGTGGAGCGCTTCCGGCAGCATGTCGCCGAGCGTCCGAATGACATTTTCTGCGTGGCCGGCGACAAGCGGCTCACCTTCGCGGAGGTGGACCGGTTTACCGACAGCATCGACCCGTCCTATACTGTCCGCTGCGGCGAACACGTGGTGGGATTCTCCGTCCCCCGCGACGAAAAGATGGTGCTGGCCCCCATCGCCATCGCCAAGGCTGGCCTCACGTCCCTTCCCCTGGACAGCAGCTATCCCGAGGAGCGGCTTTCCTTCATGAAAGAGGACGCCTCGGCCTATGACGGCGACGACGCCCTCGTGATCCTGTACACCAGCGGCACTACGGGGACGCCCAAGGGCGTAATGCTCACCGAGAAGAATTTCCGCAGCTTCGTGGACTTCAATACCCGGAACATCCGCCTGAAGGCCGGCTCGCGCTACGCCACCTATGCCGGTTACGGCTTCGACGCCTTCCAGATGGACCTCTGGAGCTGCGTCTGGGCCGGAGCGACCATCTACATCATCCAGGACGACATCCGCTTCGACCTCGCGGGATTGAACGACTATCTGGTCAAGGAAGGGATGACCCACGTGTTCATGACCACCCAGATGGCCACCCAGCTGGCGCTCAATTTCCCCGACATCCCGGGCCTCAAGTGGCTGGGAACGGGCGGAGAGAAGCTCATGAGCCTGGATCCGCCGTCCTATGCCCTGCTCAACGCCTACGGACCCACGGAAACGACCGTGTACGTGTGCAGCCATTATGTCGACAGGAACGAACCCAACATCCCCATCGGCAAACCCAATGCCGACGCGCAGCTGTTCATCGTCAACCGCTACGGGAAGCAGCTTCCCTGGGGCGCCTCGGGCGAATTGATCATCGCCGGTCCGCAGGTGGCCGCCGGCTATCTGAACCAGCCGGAGAAGACGGCCGCGACCTTTGTGGACTGGAACGGCAAGCGGGTGTACCGCACCGGCGATGTCGTCCGCTACCGCGGGAATGGGGACATCGAATTCGTGGGCCGGAAGGACGGCCAGGTGAAGATTCGCGGTTTCCGCATCGAACTCAAGGAAGTGGAGGCGGTCATCCGGGAGTTCCCGCTCATCAAGGACGCCACGGTGCAGGCCTTCGAGTATCCGACCGGCGGCAAGTACATCGCCGCCTACGTCGTGTCCGACGAGAAGGTCGATGTCAAGGCCCTGAACGCCTTCATCATGGACCGGAAACCGCCCTACATGGTCCCGGCGGCCACGATGCAGATCGACGCCATCCCGCTGAACCAGAACCAGAAGGTGAACCGCCGCGCCCTGCCCGAACCGGTCATCGGCGCCGGCATCGAGGCGGAGGAGGAATCCAACGCCCCGCTCAATGTCCTGGAGCAGGAGCTTAAGGACATGGTCGCCTCCGTCGTGAATACCGACGCTTTCGGCCTGACGACGGACCTCCGCATGGCCGGACTTACCTCCATCCTGGCGATCAAGCTGGCCACGCAGATCTACAAGCGCTTCGGCGTCCAGCTGGATTCCAAGCTGCTAGCGGGCGGCGGAAGCATCCAGACGATCGAGAATGAGATTCTCGCCCAGACCGTCCTGGCCGGGGCCGCCGCAGCCCCCGGCGCATCCCGGGAGCCGGCCGCCGCGTCGGAAGTTCCCGCCTCCGTTCCGTTGTCCTACTCCCAGACGGGCGTGTATTTCGAGTGCATGAAGAACCCGATGTCCACGCTGTACAACACGCCGATGTGCCTGCGTCTTCCCGAGGGCGTCACGGTCGATGCCCTGCGCACGGCGGTGCAGAAAGCCGTGGCGAACCATCCGGCCCTCTTCGTCCAGTTCGTCACCGACGAAACGGGCGTCGTCCAGGTCATGGGCGACCGCGAGGCGCCGGTGGAGGTGGAGGAGTATACGATGACCGAAGAGGAGGCCCTCGCCTTCCGCCAGGGCTTCGTCCGTCCCTTCAACCTCGCGAAGGAGCGCCTCTTCCGCTATGCCATCGTCAAGACCGATAAGGACCTGTACCTGTACTGCGACATCCATCACCTGGTGTGCGACGGCTATTCCTACGACCTTTTCATTCACGAGCTCTGCGACCTCCTGGACGGCAAGGAAATCGAGCCCGAGATGTGCAGCTATGCGCAGTTTGTCACCGAGCAGAAAGCTGCCGAGGGGGGCGAAGACTTCGCCGCCTCCGCCGCTTTCTTCCAGGAGCGCCTCGCCGACGTGGAGAGCGTGACGGAACTGGCGCCGGACCTGACCAATCCCCGGCCGCAGGGAGAAAACGGCCGCGTGTTCGAACCGCTCGTGTGGAAGGACGCCGAGCAGCTGGCCAAGGCCCAGGGCGTCAACCCTTCCGCCGTCCTGCTGAGCGCCGTCTTCTACAGCCTGGCCCGTTTCTCGGGCAGCGACGACGTGTGCATCACCACCATCTCCAACGGGCGTAGCAACCTGAAGGTGTCCAATACCATGGGCATGTTCGTGAACACCCTGGCGCTCCGTGCGAAGATCGGCGGCCAGCGCGTGGAGGAGTTCCTGCACGAGAGCGCCGCCACCTTCGAGCAGACCCTTGCCCATGAAAACTATCCTTTCGCCCGCATCGCCGCCGACTACGACCTCAAGGCCGACATCATGTTTGCCTACCAGATCGGTGTCCTCAGCGACTACCGCGTGGGCGGAAAACCGGTGCAGGTTGATGAGACCATGGAACTGGGCGTCCCCAAGTTCAAGATCGCCTTCTACATCACCGAAGTGGAGGGTAAGCCTTCCGTCGCCATCGAGTATGACAACGGCAAGTACAGCGAGGCCATGATGCAGAGCCTCGCCCGGAGCGTGGTGAAGGCCGTCAGCGCCTTTGCCGCCGATGCCGGGGCACCGCTCCGCAGCCTGTCCCTGGTGGACAGGAAGCAGGCGGCCCTGCTGGACGGCTTCAACGCCACGGACGTGGACTATGACTCCGCGCAGACCATCGTCTCCCTGTTCCGTGCCCAGGCCGCCGAAACGCCGGACAACCTGGCCGTCGTGTATCACGACGTGCGGCTCACGTACAGGGAGGTGGATGAAAAGACCGATGCCATTGCGGCGCAGGTCCGGAAGATCGCCGGCGAGGGCCCCGAGACCGTGGTGTCCATCCTCATCGGCCGCAGCGAATGGATGGTGCTCTCCGCCCTGGGCGTGCTCAAGTCCGGCTGCGCCTACCAGCCGCTGGATCCCAGCTACCCCGCCGAGCGCCTGAACTTCATGATGCAGGACGCCTCCGCCAAGCTCCTCATCGCCGAGGAGGAACTGCTGGAGAAGGTCGATTACCAGGGACCGGTGCTGCTGACCCGGGAACTGGCCGATGTCCGGCCGGAATCCGGTGCTGCGGGGCGCGACCCCAGGCCGGAGGACCTCTTCATCCTGCTGTACACGTCCGGTTCCACCGGCCAGCCCAAGGGCTGCCAGCTGGAACACCGGAACCTCGTGGCCTTCTGCCACTGGTACCGGCGCTACTATGGGCTCAAGCCGGGTGACAAGGTGGCCGCCTACGCCTCCTTCGGCTTCGACGCCTGCATGATGGACATGTATCCGGCGCTCACCACGGGCGCGGCCGTCGTCATCGTCGGCGACGACATCCGCCTGAACCTCCCGGATTTGAACAAATACTTTGATGAAGAAGGGGTTACGCACTCCTTCATGACCACGCAGGTGGGCTGCCAGTTCGCCATGAACTGCGAGAACCACTCCCTCCGCCACCTCTCCGTGGGCGGAGAGAAGGTGCTGCCGCTCACCCCTCCGGCGAATTATCAGTTCCATAACGGCTACGGCCCGACCGAGTGTACCATCTTCACGACCACCTATCCGATGAAGGAGTTCGAACAGAACGCCCCCATCGGCAAGCCGCTGGACAACCTGCGCCTCTTCATCGTGGACAAGGATATGAACCGCCTCCCGCTCGGCGCCGTGGGTGAATTGCTGGTATCGGGACCCCAGGTGAGCCGCGGCTACCTGAACCTTCCGGAAAAGACGGCCGAGACCTTCATTGATTGGAACGGCCTCCGCTGCTACCGGACAGGTGATGTGGTCCGCTATCTCCCGGACGGCAACATCCAGTTCGTGGGCCGCAGCGACGGCCAGGTGAAGATCCGGGGCTTCCGCATCGAGCTCAAGGAAGTGGAGGCCGTGATCCGGGAATTCAAGGGCATCCAGGACGCGACCGTCCAGGCCTTCGATTACCCCAACGGCGGAAAGTTCATCGCCGCCTACATCGTCAGCGATGAAAAAGTGGACGTACAGGCGCTGAACGCCTTCATCAAGGAGCGTAAGCCGCCGTACATGGTCCCTGCCGCGACGATGCAGATCGACGCCATCCCGCTGAACCAGAACCAGAAGGTGAACCGGCGTGCCCTGCCTGCCCCGCAGATTCAGGTTGAGGAGCGCGAGTACGTGGCTCCGGAAGGCGAGCTGGAGAAGCTCTTCTGCGACATCTTCGCCGGCATCCTTTCCCTGGACAAGGTGGGCGCCACCGACAATTTCTTCGAACTGGGCGGCACGTCCCTCATGGTGACCAAGGTCATCATCGAAGCCGACAAGGCCGGCAAGCACGTAGCCTACGGTGAAGTCTTCGACCATCCCACGCCGCGCCTGCTGGCGCAGTTCGTGAGCGGAGCTGCCCCGTCGGCGGGGACCGACACCGTCGTGGAGAGCTTCGACTACAGCGGCATCGACGCCATCCTGCCGCGGAACAACGTGAAGACCTTCCTGGAAGGTGAAAGGCAGACGCTGGGCAATGTCCTCCTGACCGGTGCGACAGGGTACCTCGGCATCCACCTGCTGCGCGAACTCATTGACTCTGATGCGACGACGATTACCTGCCTGGTGCGGTCCAAGAGCCAGGAGGCGGCCGAGCGCCGGCTCAAGAACCTCCTCTTCTACTATTTCGAGACGTCGTTCCCGGACCTGTTCGGCAAGCGCCTTTTCGTCGTCTGCGGTGATGTCACGGCCGATTTCGGCAAGTCCATCCCGGAAGGGTATCCGGCCATCGACACGGTGTTCAATTCGGCGGCCAACGTGAAGCATTTCTCCAAGGGAACCGACATTGAGGACGTGAATATCGGCGGCGCGCGGCGCTGCGTCGAATTCTGCCTGCGCAACCACGCCCGGCTCGTGCACATTTCCACCACCTCCGTGGGCGAAATCTGGATCGACCGCGGGGACGGCAGCCCGGTTCCCCAGCTGGACGAGAGGAAGCTCTGGTTCGGCCAGTTCCTGGACAACCGCTACATCCACTCGAAGTTCCTGGCCGAACGGCTGATCCTGGAAGCCGTCGCCCACCATGGACTCAGCGCCAAGGTGATGCGCGTGGGCAACCTGGCCCCGCGCAGCTCCGACGGAGAGTTCCAGGCCAACTTCAACTCCAATAGCTACATGGGCCGGCTCAAGGTATTCCACATCCTGGGCTGCTGCCCCGTCGACAGCTACGACGAGCCCACGGAAATGTCCCCGATTGACGAAACGGCCAAGGCGGTGGTGCTCCTCGCCTCCACGCCGAAGGATTGCACGGTGTTCCAGCCCTTCAACAACCATACGGAGCTCCTGGGCGACGTGCTGACGGTGATGGAGAAAGAGGGCGGGTCCATGCGTTTCGTGGAGGTCGGAGAGTTCCAGCAGGCCGTGGCCATGGCCGGACAGGATCCGGAGAAGGCGAAGCTGCTGGCCGCCATGCTGGCCTATCAGGACGTGGCGCACGGGCAGCGTGCCCTGACGATCGAACGGGACAACCGCTATACCTGCAACGTGCTGCACCGGCTGGGCTTCAGCTGGAGTGATACCTCCAGTGAGTATATTACCCAGATGATCCGCCAGATCGCGGCCTTCGGCTTCTTTGAATAGCACCGTTCCGCCTTTATGGATTCTGCCAAAAAGAGAAGGTTGTTCCGCCTGGGAGTCGTCGTCCTGGCCGCCTTGCTGGTGGAGGTCATCTCCATCATCCAGTACGAGCGTGTCAAGACGGCCATGGAGGATGAGATGGGCGCCCGTGCCCGGGTGGTCCTGGGTGCGATGGGCGCCGAGGTCGAGCATATGATGGAGCTTACGGAAGCCACCATGAAGGAGAACCTTTGGAAAGTGAGACAGGATCTGTCTCATCCCGACTCTTCCTATACATCCCTGCGCTACCTGGTAGACGACAACCCGCACGTGGTGGGCGGCTTCCTCACGTTTGTCCCGGATTACTTCCCTTCCAAGGGCCGCCTTTTCGAACCTTATGCCAAGAAGGTCGACGGAACCGTCAGCCTGTCGCAGTTTGCCGGCCAGGACCATGATTATACGGAGAATGAGTTCTTCCGTCGTGCGTTGGAGACCAAGCGGCCCTTCTGGTCAGAGCCCTATGTCGATGCGGCGGATTCGCTGGAGACCCTGATTACCTATGCCGCCCCGGTCCTGGACGGGCGGGGGAGGATCGCCGCCATCTGCGGCCTGGACATGAATGTTTCCTGGCTGGGTGACACGCTGAATGCCCGGCAACCTTTTCCTTCCTCATACGGCCTCCTGCTTACGCAGGAAGGGATGCTGGTGGCCGCTCCGCCGGAAAGCCGGGCTTCCCGGCAGGATGTTGAAACCGCGCTGGAATTGATTCGACAGGGAGGGCCGGACGCTGACGGGAAGGGTATTTCCATCCGTAGTGTGCAAATGGTCCGGGAACCTTACTGGCAGGTCGTGCAGGTGTACCGCACCCAGGAAGTCTTCGCCCGTATCTGGAGGATGCGGAGGCAGCAGGTCTTGCTGGTCCTGCTGGGCCTTGCCATCCTGGCCTTTATGATCGAGCGGTTCGCCCGCAGTGAATCCAAGCTGCACAAGGCGTCGGTAGAACAGGCCCGCATAGGTGGAGAACTGGCTGTCGCCCAACGCATCCAGCGGGAAATGCTGCCCACGTCCTTCCCCCCGTTCGTGTACGGATCCCTGGAGCCCGCCCGGGAAGTGGGCGGAGACCTTTTCGATTTCTTCATCCGCGACGGCAAACTGTTCTTCTGTATCGGCGATGTCGCCGGAAAAGGCGTCCCCTCGGCGATGCTGATGTCCGTCGTCCATTCCCTGTTCCGGATGGTGTCCAGGACGGAAGAGCGTCCATCCCAGATCCTTTCCCTGCTTAACGGGGAACTTTGCCGCGGCAATGACAGCAATATGTTCGTGACTTTCTTTGTCGGCTGCCTGGACCTGTATTCCGGAGAACTGGAGTATGCGACGGCCGGTCACGACAAGCCGTTCATCCTCACTGACGAAGTGTCCATGATGCCCGCCAAAGCCAATCTCCCGCTCGGCGTGTTCCCTGATACGCGTTTTGAAGGGCAGCGCTGCTCCCTGTCTCCCGGGACCTCGCTCCTCCTCTATACCGACGGTCTGACCGAATCCAAGAATGTCCAGCGAAAACAGTTCGGGCGCGACCGGGTGCTGGAGGTATTGAATACCGCGATCAAGTCCCCGGATCCGACGCCTGCCTCCCTGGTCTCCGCCCTGAGCGGGGCGGCGCATGCCTTTGCCGGACAGGCGCCCCAGAGTGACGACCTGACTTTGCTTGTCGTGCAGTTCGCTCCGGGGGAGGTGCTGCGCGAAAGGATCACCCTTGTCAATGAGATGGATGAGGTGGAACGACTGAATGCCTTTGTCAAGGCGTTCCTGGGGGCGCTGCACCTGGAGGGGAAGATGGCAAACGGCTTGCGGCTTGCCTTGGAGGAATCGGTTGTGAACGTCATCAATTATGCCTATGCCCCCGGTGAGCGGGGAGAGGTCACGGTCCTGGCAGACAGCGACCGGAAGCAGTTGCGGTTCACGGTGATCGATTCCGGAAAGCCGTTCGATCCCACGACTGTCCTGGAGGCCGATACGACCCTGGACGCCCAGGACAGGCCGATCGGCGGACTGGGCATCCTGCTGACCCGCAAGCTCATGGACTCCATCTCCTATACCCGCCGCGACGGGCAGAATGTATTATCTTTAACGAAATTAATAGGATGAAAACATCTATTCAGGAACAGGACGGCAAGTTTTTCGTTACCTTGTCCGGAGAATTGGACACGGCTGCCGCCCGTGAAACCGAACAGGCTCTCCAGCCGCTTCTTGACAGTGAAGGAAGACCTGTCATCATTGACTGTGCTGCACTGGAGTATATATCTTCGAGTGGACTGCGGATCCTGCTGGGCATCCTCAAGCACTGCAAGGCCAATGGGTCCGGCGTCGTGCTCAGGAATGTCCAGGAAGATATCCGCGAAGTGTTTGATCTGACCGGATTTGTATCCCTGTTCGATTTCGAATGAGTTATTGCAGGAACTCCTTCAGGGTGTTCCGGTATACGTTCCCGTTGTTGGCATCGTTGTAGATGCCGACATGGGAACCGGTTGTCAGCGTAGCCAGCTGATAGTATAGTTCGTGGATGGAAATGGAGGGACTGCCCTGGACCACTTCGGGCGTACGGTCGGTCACGTGGCCCGCCAGGATGTTCCGAAGGTCCAAAATTATGCATTAAAATCCGCTTTCCCAACGGGATTTTTACTAAAAAACGACTTTATTCGGGTGTGATTATTTATTTTTGGATAAACTTCTTTTATATTTCCATAATATTGCTTATTTTGCCCCTGAATCTGGAACTTGAACCTGATGAATACCCCGGAAAGTCAAATCCTGGCCCTGCTGTCCCGCAGGGACGGAGCTACGATTCCCCAGATTGCGGACGCGCTGGGGATCAGCATCAGCACGGCCACCAAATACGTAGGCATCCTCCTGGATGAGGGCGCCCTGGAAGACTGCGGCAAGACGGAATCCGTCACCGGACGGCGCCCGCACCGGTACTGCCTCCGGGCGGATGCCGGATGGTTCCTCGGCGTGGACGTGAATGACCGCTACATCAACGCGGGCCTCATGGATTTCCAGGGAAACATGCACGGGCAGCGGATCTTCGAAGATTTCCTCCTCGACTCCAAGGGGGCCTTCGTCCGGCTCAGCGACATCCTCCGGGAAGTCGTCTCCCTCGCCCGGGAGCACGGGTGCGGGATCAAGGAGGCCTGCCTGGCCGTGCCGGGCCGCATCGACGACCGGACCGGCGACAGCTACACCTGGTTCTACGAGCCCGGGAAAGCGCTCGCCCTGCGCCTGCAGGAGCAGATGGGCGTTCCCACCTCGCTGTTCAACGACACCCGCGCCATGACGGTGGGCGAATACATCAAGGGCGCCGGGGCCGGGACGCGGAACATGCTCATGATCAATGTGAACTGGGGCCTCGGCATGGGGATCGTCATGGACGGGCAGGTGTATTCCGGAAAGTCCGGGTATGCCGGGGAGTTCGGGCACGTGTACGGGTTCGACAACCAGATTATCTGCCGGTGCGGCAAGCGCGGCTGCAACGAGACGGAGATCTCCGGGCAGGCCCTCCAGCGGAACCTCGTGGAGCGCATCCGCGCCGGGGAGTCCTCCATCCTGAGCCAGCGCATGCTCGAATCCGACAAACCCTTGATGCTCAGCGAAATCCTGGACGCGGTCGCGCGGGAGGACGTCCTGTGCATCGACGTCATCGAGAAAATCGGCATCCTCCTCGGGGAGAAGACCTCCGGCCTGATCAACCTGTTCAACCCGGAACTCGTGGTCGTGGGCGGCGAACTCGCCATGACCGGCGACTACCTGCTGGACCCGATGCGGATGGCCGTGAACAAGCACGCCATCCACCTCGTGAGCAAGGACACCCATATCTGCCGGAGCGCCCTCGGCATGGACGCCGGCATCGTGGGGGCATGCCTCGTAGCCCGGCGCCACTTTATCGAAGCACACGAATAATCAATCCCATAAACCTTTACAGCAATGAAACGGATCCTTTCTTTCCTGACGGGCCTCGCCCTCCTCGTCCCGGCCCTCGTCCAGTGCTCCAAGGAGTATGACGACTCCTGGATCAAGTCCAAGTTCGAGCAGATCGACTCGAAACTCTCCAACCTGGAGTCCAACGTGAACTCCCTGAACTCCTACAAGACCATCGTGGACAACCTCCAGAAAGGCAAGGTCATCGACAGGATCACCGACAACGGCGACGGCACTTTCTCCATCTACTATGTGGGCGAGAGCACCCCGGTCGTCATCAAAACCGTCAAAGGTGACAAGGGCGATCCCGGCACCCCCGGCGACCCGGGCAAGGACGGCGACCCCGGTAAGGACGGCGACCCGGGAACTCCCGGCCAGGACGGCGTGACGCCCGACTTCAAGATCGAGGACGGCGACTGGTACGTCTCCTATGACCAGGGTGCCACCTGGACCAGGCTCGGCTCCGCCTCCTCCAGCGAAAGCCTCTTCTTCAAGAACGTGTATATGGACGGCGACATCCTCGTGCTGGTGCTTATCGACGGAACGGAAGTCCGCATCCCCCTGAAGAAGGAGGAGCCTGCCACCATCGACGACTGGGTGGGCAACTGGAAATACGACGCCGAGGATATCGTCATCACGAAATCTTCTGACGAGCGTTGCCTCATCAACTGGTATGACCAGGCTAATGCCGCGTATGTCCAGATTCCCATCGACTTTGTCGCCGAGACCGGCGAAATGACCCTGTCCATGCCGGAGAACCGCGCCGTCGGCGGCAACTACGACTCCGCCACCGGCACCGGAATCTCCTATTATCTGAACCTGTACACCGCAGCCGGTTCCCGGGTTTCTCCGGATCCCGCCCAGGGGACCCTCATCGCCACTTTCCGCCTGAATGAAGACAAGACCGCGGCCACGGCAACCTCCGCCGACCCGGAGAATTTCAACTATTTCTTTGCCCGTCCGTACAACTGGGGCACCGGGAAATGGGGCAGCAGCGTGTTTTACATGTATTGCACCGACGAAAGCCAACTGATCAAGGCGGATGGCGGCGGGGAGACCTCCACCGTCCCCACGATGGCCGACTGGATGGGCAACTGGAACAAGGAGGGCGTGTCCACCCCGACGACGATCTGCTTCTATGAGGCCGGCAGCTATTTCATGTGCTATGCTCCCACCTCGAACTTCAATGATTTCGGCGTCGTATTCGATTTCAACGAGGAAGACGGGACATGGACTTTCTCCGTCTATGATGACAAGAACGGCTATGCCGGCTACAGGACGGTGGACGGGGCGTATGAGTATTTCTACTTCTATGCCCAGCATGTCGACGAGAGCGGCCAGCAGAGCTACCTGACCCTGACGAAGGGAGCCACCCTCCTCAAGGGCACCCTGTCCGCCGACAAGAAAACCGTCACCATCACCTCAGGCATCGAGGAGTGCAACAAAGTGCCCCTGTACAACCAGACCATCAAGACATGGTGCACCCTGCCCGGAAACTGGCTCGGCACCTACACCAAAGCTGAATAATCCACCGTCATGAAAAGAATCCTCCTCGCTTTCGCCGTCCTTGCGGCGGTCCTGGGCGCACTGACCCAGTGCAAGCCCTACGACGACACCTGGATCAAGGACGAACTGGGCGCCCTCAAGGCGCAGGTCGCGAATCTCCAGAACAGCGTGGACGCCCTCGGCGCCTACAAGACCCTCCTGGACAAAAGCCGCCTCATCTCCGAAGTGAAGGACCACGGGGACGGCACGTTCACCATCTATTTCGCCGACGGGACTGCGCCCGTGACCCTCGACGCCGGACAGGGAGCACCCGGCCAGGACGGCGCCACGCCCGACTTCAAGATCGAGGAAGGGAACTGGTACGTGTCCTATGACGAGGGCGCCACCTGGACGCTCCTCGGTTCCGCCTCCAGCGGGGAGGCTTTCTTCCGGAACGTCTCCCTGGAAGGGGACTTCCTGATCCTGGTCCTTATCGACGGAACCCAGGTGAAGATCAACCTCAAGGGCGGCCAGGGCGGCTCCGGGGAGGACGAACCCTCTGATGCAACACCCCGCGACTACTGGCCGGGGAATTGGGTCATCGGCCCCGCCGGTTACCAGTTCGACGTGGAAATCGTAGAGAGCGGCGACAACTTCACCCTCATCTGGAACACCGACGTGAAGATTCCGCTGGAGTACGAAACCGCGACGGGGAACCTCCTCCTCAAGATGACGGAGAACCGCTGGATCGGCGCCTCCGCCGACGGGGACACCAACTACTACCTGAACATGTATGACAAGAGCGGCGCCCGCATCAATCCCGAGCAGGGCGCCCTGATCTGCACCATCGCCCGCCAGAGCGACGATTACGCCGGTTTCACCTCCGCCGACAGCAACTACAACGGCTTCTATGCCCGTCCGTACGTCACCAGCACGGGGAAATGGGGAACCAGCACCTTCTGGTTCGACGTGGAGAGCGGCCTCACCCGCGGCGGCAGCGGCGGCGGTGGCGGTGGCGGCGACGACCCTTCCGGGGCAGTCACGAAAGCCGACTGGATCGGCACCTGGAAGGGCGGCGACGGCAGCATCACCTTCTATGAGTCCGGCAGCTACTTCATGTGCTACGCCCCGGATTCCAATTTCAACGGTTTCGGCATCCAGTTCACCCTCAACGCGGACGGGACCGCCTCCTTCGTGGACGGGGGCTACTACGGCTGGTGCGGCACCGGCGAAAACAACACCTACTACTACTTCGCCCCCTACAAGGGCAATACGGCAGTCGATGTGAACAAGGGCGACGAAGTGCTCAAGGGAACCCTCTCGGCCGATAGGAAAACGCTCACCTTCACCTCCGGCATGGAAGGGGTGACCCGCGTCCTCTGGTTCACCGGATCCACCTGGGGCACTGCGCCCGGAAACTGGCTGGGTACCTATACCAAGCAGTAGTAGCCTATGAGAACCGGAAGATTCTTTCTCATCGGGCTTTTGACCGCGGCCCTTGCCGCCTCCTGCTCGCTCTACGAGCCGGACAGCGTGCTCGGGGACACCCGCGTGACCATCGCCCTCGGGGAGAACGGGGTCAAGGACCGCTGGAACGGAGGGGAGCAGGTCTCCGCCTTCGCGATGGACGGGACCCGCCCCGTCGCCTCCTACGTCTTCACCACGCAGGGGCAGGGGCCGGCGGCCGAATTCCGCTGCCCCACCGGCGTGGCGGAGACCTCCGACTACCGCTTCCTGTACCCGGCCGACGGGACCGTCACCCTCGGGGCCGACGGCATCCGCGGGACGGTTCCCGTGACGCAGGAGCCCGTCCAGGGCGCCCTTGCGCCGGAGCTGCTGCTCTCCACCGGCCGCACCGGGTCGCTGGAAGAGGAAGTACGCCTGAAGCCCCTCGTCGCCCTCGTGAAATTCACCATCGTTGGCGGCGGCGCGGAATCCGTGGTGAAAGCCACCCTCTCGAGCTCGTCCCCCCTGTCCGGAAGCATCGTCTTCTACGATACGGAAACGGTCGAGAGCGCCTTCTACGACGTCCAGGCCTATGAGACCAACCCCACCAACTACATCGAGATGGCCGGGCGCTTCACCTCCGGCGGCACCTATTACGCCGCCGCGGTGCCGGGCGCGACCGACGCCACCGTGCAGATTTCCCTGCAGGACGGCACGGGCGGCCAGCACGATTCGAAGGTGGAGCACGTCACCCTCCGCGCCGGCGAGGTGACGGATCTCGGGACCGTGTACCTGGGCCCGTCCCTCATCGATAGCGGGGACATCTTCCCCATCATGACCGCCACAAAGGGTGAAAAGCCCATCGTCCTGGTGTTCGTCCCGGACGGCTTCGTGGACGGGGTGGGCACGAACTCCCGCGAGGAGTACGTGAAAGCCTGCCGGGAAGGGGCCGCCTACATCTTCAACGTGGAACCGTACAAGTCCATGCGCGACTATTTCACGGTCTATGTGTCCTGGAAAGCCGCCTCGGAGCCCGGCGTGGGGACGACCTTCGGCACCAGGCTGGGCATCTGGTATGCGGACTACATGGGCCTGACGACCGAGGTCCGGAACCGCATCTGCAACTTCGTGCAGGAACGGTGTCCGGAAATCCTGGACGGGACCATCCGCCCGGCCGAACTGGGCATGTTCCTCATGGTGAACGGACGGAAGAACTACGGCGCCGTGTGCGAGTGGAACGAATCCGACCCGCAGTACGAGGGGCGCTTCGTCGCCCTGGTGGACTACACCGGCGAATACCAGTGGGGAACGCTCCCGGTGGGCGTCGTGCCCGCCCAGTGGGGCGGCAACACCGACGCCGGTGCGTTGGAGGCCCGCACCGACGAGAACGGGAACACGTACACCTACACCCTGACCGAGTTCGACTTCAAGGAACTGGGGTATGTCAATTACTCCGGCTCCGCCTGGGGGTACCTGAACACCTGGAAGAACACCCTCCTGCACGAGGGCGCCGGCCACGGCTTCGGGCGCCTGCAGGACGAGTACTGGTTCAGCACCACGCCGTACCCGTACAAGACCGTCGCCGGGCAGGAGAAGAACCCGCGCCAGGCGATGAACATGTCGGTGAGCGCCACGGACTACCCGTGGAAGAACCTCATGGACCTCCGGGACGAGCTCATCAAGCGCGATCCGCGCTACGAGCGCATCGGGATGTTCCAGGGCGGCATGGCGAGCTATTTCAGCGGCATCTGGCGCCCCGAACGCACCAGTGCCATGAACGACATGCGGCCGTACTTCGGCACCTGGGACCGCGCCCTCATCTACGAACGGATCATGCGCCTGTCGGGCACGGATCCGGACTTTGACGTCGTGAACAGCGTGGAGGACCTCAAGGCCTTCCTCGAGCACGACATCGCCGTGGGCGGAAACTACGATCCCCTCCGGGACAAAACCGTCAGATAAGCCATGAAAAAGTTTTTCCTTCTTCTTTGCTTTCTCGCCGCCGCCATCGCGGCCGCGGGCCAGAACCTGACGGTCAAGGGTACGGTGACGGATGCCGAAGGGCTTCCGGTCATCAGTGCCGGCGTCATGGTCCGGGGAACCACGACGGGTACCGTCACGGACGTGGACGGACAGTATGTTCTCGCCGGCGTCCCGTCCGACGCCACCCTGGAATTCTCCTCCATCGGCTATGCCGGGCAGGCCGTTCCCGTCGAGGGACGCACCACCATCGACGTCGTCCTCCAGGAGGATGCGCAGATGCTGGAAGAGACCATCGTCGTCGCCTTCGGTACCTCCACCAAGGAATCCTTCACGGGATCGGCGAAGGTGGTGAAGGCCGAGGAACTTGCCAAGACGCAGGTCACGGCCGTGACGTCGGCCCTCTACGGAAAGGTGGCAGGCGTGCAGATGAGCACGACCTCCGGCGCGGCGGGCGACGTCCCGTCCATCCGCATCCGCGGCTTCAGCTCCATCAACGCCGGGCAGAGCCCGCTGTTCATCGTGGACGGCATGCCCTGCGACGACATGAACATGATCAACCCGCAGGACGTGGAGTCCATGTCGGTCCTCAAGGATGCGGCGTCGAACTCGCTGTACGGGGCGCGCGGGGCCAACGGCGTCATCATCGTCACGACCAAGCGGGCCCGTGACAAGGATGCCGTGATCACGCTGGACACCAAGGTGGGCCTGAACACCCGGGCGCTGCAGAACTACGACTACATCACCGACCCCGGCCAGTACTACGAAGCGCACTACGAGGCGCTCAAGAACTACTACGTCGCCCAGGGGAACCACCCGGGCGAGGCCAATCTCCTCGCGAACCGGGCCATCATGGACCCGACGGCGAACGGAAGCCTGGGCTACGTGGTGTACAATGTGCCCGAGGGCGAGGCCCTCATCGGCTTGGACGGCAAACTGAACCCGCGGGCCACCCTGGGCCGGTTCGTGAACTACGGCGGCAAGGAGTACCTCCTGATGCCGGACGACTGGATGAAGGCGGGCTACCGCAATGCCATCCGCCAGGAATACAACCTGAGCGCGATGGGCGGCAGCGACAAGCTCAACGCCTATGCATCCCTGGGATATCTGGACAACCAGGGCATCACCTTCAACTCCGACATGGAGCGTCTCACCTCCCGCCTCCGGCTGGACTGGCAGGCCAAGCCGTGGCTCAAGCTCACGGGCAACATGTCCTACACCGGTTACGAGTACAACTCCCTGCGGGAGAACGGAAACAGCTCCAACACCGGAAACATCTGGGCCTTCACCTCCCGCCTGGCCCCGATCTACCCGCTGTACCTCAGGGATGCCACCGGCAGCATCATGGTCGATGAGAACGGGTATAAGATGATGGACTACGGCGACGGGATGAACGCGGGCCTCGTGCGCACCATCCTCCCGAACGGAAACGCCCTCATGGGCAACCTCCTGAACACGTACAACAGCAAGGGCAACGCCTTCAACATGAACGGGACGGCGGACTTCTCCTTCCTGAAATACTTCAAGCTCACGGTCAACGCGGCCATGAACGTGGACGAGTACCGGTCCACCTACGTGTCTAACATGTTCTACGGCCAGTTCGCCCCATCGGGCGGCTCCGTGGGCATCGCCCACGTACGGTCCAAGACGCTCAACACCCAGCAGCTCCTGAACTACACGCAGCAGTTCGGACAGCACAACCTGAACGTGCTGGCGGGCCACGAGTACTACAACTACGGCTACGTGTACCTGTACGGCTACAAGACCAAGCTGTTCTCCGCCGACAACAAGGAACTCGCCGGCGCCCTCATCGACGGGCAGGCGGCCAATTCCTACACGTCGGACTACAACACGGAGGGCTTCCTGTCCCGTATCCAGTACGACTACGCCTCCCGCATCTTCGCCAGCGCTTCGCTGCGCCGGGACGGGAGCTCCCGTTTCCATCCGGACCACGGCTGGGGCACCTTCTGGTCCCTGGGCGGTGCCTGGATCATGAACAAGGAGCCCTGGTTCCCGAAGGCCACCTGGCTGGACATGTTCAAGCTCAAGGCCTCCGTGGGCTCGCAGGGCAACGACTCCATCGGCAGCTTCCAGTACGCGAACCTGTATTCCATCACCACCGCGAACGGGGAGCTGTCCACGCCGGAGTACCAGGTGGGCAACAGGAACATCACCTGGGAGACCAACATGAACGTGAACGCCGGAACGGAATTCACCCTCTGGCGGGGACGGCTGGACGGCTCGGTGGAATGGTTCTGGCGGAAGACCTCCGACATGCTCTTCTACTTCACCGTGGCCCCGTCCAACGGCTACGCCGGCTTCTATGACAACGTGGGCGACATGGTGAACCACGGCCTGGAGTTCTCCCTGTCGTACCGGATCCTCGAAAAGCGCGACCTCAGCTGGACCGTGGACATGAACGCCACCCGGGTGCGGAACAAGATTACGCGTCTCCACGAGCAGCACAAAACGGACACGGTGGAGGGCTTCTCCGGCTACTCCAGCGGTTCGTACTTCTACGGCGAGGGACTGCCCCTGTACACCCGTTACATGAAGTCCTACGCCGGGCCCGACCCCGAGACCGGCGAATCCACCTGGTGGATGGACGTGAAGAACGACGCGGGCGAGATTGTGGGCAGGGAGCCCACGAAGGAATACTCCCGCGGCACCTACTACCTGGGCAACGACCCCATCCCCGAAGTGTACGGCGGACTGGGCACGAACCTCTCCTGGAAGGGCTTCGACCTGTCCGTCCAGACCTCCTGGCAGATTGGCGGAAAGACCTATGACAGCGGATACGCTTCGCTGATGGCCCCGCCGGGATCCACCTCGGGGGCGAACTTCCACAAGGACGTGCTCAAAGCCTGGAGCCAGGACAACCCGGGCAGCGACATCCCCCGCTGGAACTTCGGCGACACGTACGGGGCGGGTACGTCCGACCGGTTCATCACCGACGCCAGCTACCTGAACATCGAGAACATCAACATCGGGTACACCTTCCCTTCCACGCTCACGTCCCGGATACGCCTCCAGTCCCTCAGGCTGTACGCCTCCTGCGAGAACGTCTGGTACTGGAGCCGCCGGCGGGGATTCGACCCGCGCGGTTCCTTCACCGGAAACTCGGGAACGGCCAACTTCGCTCCCGTGAGGACGGCTTCCCTGGGTGTCACCCTTAAATTCTAGTGCCATGAAAAGATTGATTTACACCCTGTTACCTCTGCTTTTCCTGGCTACCGGATGCCTCAAGGAAAACTTCCCCACCACGACGGCCACCGAGGAGATGATCTCCCAGTCGCCGGAAGCCCTTGCGGGCATGCTCAACGGCATTCCCGCCCAGATGGTGACGCCTTACTTCTGCTACGGTTCCCGCAACAGCAACGACTACGACTTCTCCTACCCGTCCCTGATGATCATCCTGGACACCGTGGCGGGCGAGCTGGTCCTCAACGGGCGGGACAACTACGACTGGTTCCTGTACTGGATGCGGAACGTCTCGGACATCGGCGAGACCTCCGGCCCAGCCTCCGTCCCCTGGACGGACTACTACAAGTACATCCGTTCCTGCAACAACATCGTAAGCATCCTCGGGTATGCGCCCGAACGGGAGAGCAGCCAGGTCATCCTGGGACAGACGCTCGCCTACCGGGCCTTCTTCTACCTGAACCTCACGCGGATGTATGAGTTCAAGGCCCCCACGGACCCGACGGTGAAGAGCACCTACCAGCCCCAGAACGACATCACGGGCCTCGCCGTACCCATCGTGAAGGAGAACATGGGGAACGAGGAGACGCGCAGCAACCCGCGCGCCACCGTGGAGGCGTGCTATGACCTGGTTTTCTCCGACCTGGACAAGGCCGAGGAGATGCTCACCGGGAAGACGGCCGCCGGCAAGGTCCATCCCGACCTCGCGGTCGTGTACGGCCTCAAGGCCCGGGCCTGGCTGGAAAGAGGCTCCGCCGGGGTGGAAGGCGCCTTCGACAAGGCGGCCGAATACGCTCTCAGGGCCATCACGGCCTTCGGCGGATCCCCCCTCACCCGGGAGCAGTGGGAGAACCCCACGACCGGATTCAACAATTACCTCGCGAACAGCAACTCCTGGATGTGGTATGTCCCGGTGGACACCGACCATGTGCACAACCTGGGCAGTTTCGTGTCCAACATGGCCAATGAAGAAACGTGGACTTCCTACGGCTGGAGCTCCGCCCGCGGCCTCAACCGGTCCGTGTATGAGAGCATTCCGGATACGGACTGGCGGAAGAACGCCTGGCTGCACCCGCGCGGGGAGTTCCACTACGCCTACCAGACGAACCGGAACGTGTTCGGCGAACAGAACAGCACTGAGAAGGGCCTCCCTGCCTACGCCTCCCTGAAGTTCCGCCCGGCCGGCGGAAACTACAGCGACTACAAGAGCGGCGGCGCCATCGACATCCCGCTTATGCGCGTGGAGGAGATGTACCTGATCCGGGCCGAGGCCCTGGCGATGGCCGGCGACCTCGCCGGCGGGAAGCAGGTGCTCACCCAGCTCATGACCACCCGGAACCCTTCGTACTCCTGCGATGCCATCGGCTCGGCCGCGGACTTCCAGCAGGAAGTGTTCTTCCAGAAGCGCGTGGAGCTCTGGGGCGAAGGCCTCATCTACTACGACTGCAAACGGCTCGGCACCGGCATCCGCCTGGGCTATGCCGGCACCAACGCCCTGGCGAGGTACCGCTACAACGTGACCGGCGTGGCTCCGACCTGGAACTTCGTCATCCCGCGCAGCGAACTGCTGGGCAACCCTGCCATCCAAGGCTACAACAATCCCAACCCTGCCAATACGATGACCTTATGGACAGAATAAAGCTTTTCCTTCCGGTCCTGATTCTTCCGGTCCTTTCTTCCTGCACCCGGGAAACCCCTTACACCCCGGGTGCGGAGGACCCCGCCGGCTGCTACCGCGTCTATTTCCCGGAACAGCCGGGCTACGGACAGATGGCGCTGCGGTCTTCCTCTCCCCGGACCCTGACCTACAAGGCGGTCCGGGAACGGACGGACGGGGAAATCACCGTTCCCGTGAAGATCGAGGCTTCGGCCCCGGACGTTTTCGAGGTGGACCTCCTCCACTTTGACGACGGACAGGCGGAGAGCACCCTGACCATCCGCTTCCCCAAGGCGCAGGAGCAGGTCGGCTACTCCTTCGAACTGACGGTCGACGACCCGCTGTACGCCTCCAACTACATGATGGAACGGAGGTACATCTCCTTCGACATCCTCATCGGCAACCGGAAGATCGTGCCCAACCGCCGCACGGACTGGACCTTCCAGTACTACAGCGGCTACTATTACGTGCGGGCCGTGGAGGGGAACTACGGATTCATCACCGTGCCGGCTTCGGCCGGGGATCCGGAAGACCCCGCCTACGTGCAGCAAGTCCTGGAGGACTGGAACGCCGGCCTGGAGGACTACTACAACGGCATCAGCCCCACTTTCTACACCGATTACAGCACGATGGCCTGGGCCCTGTTCTCCGGAGCCTCGCACTACGGCGCGACGCCCAAGTCGTCCGGCTACTCCGGCAGCGAGAAGGACCTAGTGGGCTTCATGGTGGGCGTCACGGGGAACCCGTACGCCACGGGCGATTACCAGTACATCACCTTTACCACCGAATAGAATAAAAATATGGTCAGACGCTATTGGCCTTTGCTGTTTCTTGCCGCATCCTTTTCTCTTTTTCCGGACCCCGTGTACGCTCAGGCGGATTCTTTGGAGAACGAACTGAGCATCCGGCTGCAATCCGTCACGCACGGGGAAACCTGCGGCGGCGGTATGCCCAGGGCCGCCGCCTCTACGGAAGACGTGTCCCACTTTCTCTACGGGCGAAACCGCCTGATCGTCGGGTACGAGCGCTCGGCCCTCCAGGTCCATACCGTCTTTCAGAACACGGCGATCTGGGGCATGAAAGGGAACCAGGGTGTCAACCTCTATGAAGGCT
Organism: Bacteroidales bacterium; assembly: GCA_017429205.1. The sequence continues at coordinate 36,115 of JAFRPH010000014.1, read as the reverse complement.
GGGTGAAGCTGTGTTCCCGGCATGGCCTTTTTGCCCAGGCGGGCCGGGTGGCGCTGTCCTATGATGACGAACGCATCATAGGCACCAATGACTTCGCTACGGCAGCCTATTCCCACGATGTGTTGCGCCTGGGTTACGAGGGGCATGGTCACAAGCTCCACGCCATCCTGGCCTACAACCAGAACGCGGACAACATGTATTCCGGCACCTATTACGACGGCGGCGCACAGTATTACAAGGCCATGCAGACGGTGTGGTACCACTATGACATTCCCAAGTTCCCGCTCGGGGCGTCCCTGCTGCTGATGAACATCGGCCAGCAGGCCGGACAGCCGGACAGCGAGGCCGATCCCGCCCGCATCGAGTACCAGCAGATGACGGGCGGCTATCTGAACTATCACCCCAAATTCCTGACGTTCGAAGCCTCCTATTACCGGCAGACCGGCCAAGTGGTGAACACGGACAAGGAGGCCATGCCGATCAAGGCCTGGATGGCCAGCGCGAAGGCGACCGTCAAGCCCGGTGAACGATGGGGATTCGAGCTGGGTTACGACTACCTCAGCGGTGACGACTACGTGCCGGTGACCTACGGCGGCCAGTTCGGTCTGCCACGGCACGAGGTGGAAGGAGGATTCTCGCCGATGTACGGTTCCCGGAACAAATTCTACGGGATCATGGACTATTTCTACGCGAGCGCTTACACCAATGGTTTCACGCCCGGCCTCCAGAATGCTTTCATCGGCGCTTTCGGGAAGCCTTTCTCCTCTCTGACTTGCGGATTGACCTACCACTATCTGGCCGTGGCCACCCACTTGGAAGACCTGAGCCGCACGCTGGGTCACAGCGTGGAACTGAAGCTGAGCTATGCCATCAGCAAGGACATCTCCCTTTCCGCCGGCTATACCCAGATGTCCGGAACCGACACGATGGCCCGCCTGAAACAGGAAGGAGACAGCAAACAGGCCCGCTGGGGCTGGTTCTCCCTGGCCATCTCCCCCAGTGTATTCTCTTCAAAATGGTAAACCCGGCCCCCTGCGCTAGTTCGCCACTTCGCAGAGGAACTTGATGCGGACCAGGCGGATCTCCAGGTCCTCGTAGTCGTTCCGGAGGGCGGCGAGGGCCTCCTCGAGCGAGTCGGAGGTGGCTTCTTCCTTGAACCAGGTGTAGATTTCGTCCACGACTTCCCCGTCCAGTTTCTCCCCGATGTAGTAGTTGATGTCCAGGCGCGTCCCCGTGGCGACGATGCCTTCGATCTCGGACAGGAGGTCGTCCAGGTCCAGGCCCTTGGTGGCGGCGATGTCCTCGAGGGCCATTTTCCGGTCGATGCTCTGGATGATGTAGACCTTGTTGCCGGACTTCGGGGCGACGGACTTGACGACAAAGTCGTCGGGACGGAGGATCTCGTTCTCCTCCACGTAGCGGGCGATGAGCTGGAGGAACGGTTTTCCGTACTTGCGGGCCTTTCCTTCGCCGACGCCCTGGCAGCCCCGGAGTTCCTCCACGGTGACGGGGTAGAGGATGGACATGTCCTCCAGGGACGGGTCCGTGAAGATGATCCAGGGCTGGAGCCCGCGTTTCCGGGCCTCGTCCCTACGCAGGTCCTTGAGCATCGCGAGGAGCGTCTGGTCGCCGCCTCCGCCGCCCCGGACCGCCGCCGGGTCGTCATCCTCGTCGTCACCGTCTCCGATGAAGGTGCGGTCTTCCACCAGCATCAGTTCGTGGGGATGGATATAGAAGTCCAGGCCGGCGTCGGTGGCCCGGATGAGCCCGTAGTTGTCGATGTCCTTGTCCAGGAAATGCAGCACCAGTCCCTGGTGGATGACGGCCGACCAGAAGCGGACGTCGTGGTCCTTTCCGGCCCCGAAGAGCTCCAGCCGGTCGTGGTGGTAGGACTTGATCAGGGCGTTGGGAACCCCGGCGAGGATCCCGGCGATGTGCTCGATCTTGAAATGCTCGCGCAGGGAGCCGATGAGTTCGATCACGAGGGACATCTCCTCCCGGCCGTCGAACCGGGTTTTGGGGTGGAGGCAGTTGTCGCAGCAGCCGCAGTTGTCGTTCGGGTAGTCTTCGCCGAAGTAATTGAGCAGCAGTTTTCTCCGACATTGGCTGGATTCCGCGTAGGCGACGGTCTCTCCCAGCAGCTGGCGTCCGATCTCCTGCTCGGCGACCGGCTTCCCCTGCATGAATTTTTCCAGTTTCTGGATGTCCTTGTAGCTGTAGTAGGTGATGCACAGCCCTTCCTGTCCGTCGCGGCCGGCGCGGCCGGTTTCCTGGTAATAGCCCTCGATGCTCTTGGGGATGTCGTAGTGGATGACGAACCTCACGTCCGGCTTGTCGATCCCCATGCCGAAGGCGATGGTGGCGACGATCACCTGGATGTCCTCCATCAGGAAGCGGTCCTGGTTCTCGGCGCGGACCTTCGCATCCAGTCCGGCGTGGTAGGGGAGGGCCCGGATGCCGTTGATGGACAGCAGCTGGGCGAGTTCCTCCACTTTCTTGCGGCTCAGGCAGTAGATGATGCCCGACTTCCCGGGGTTCTGGCGGATGAAGCGGATGATGTCCTTCTCCGGTTCCACCTTGTCCCGGATCTCGTAATACAGGTTCGGGCGGTTGAAGGAGGACTTGAACACGGTGGCGTCCGTAATGCGGAGGTTCTTGAGGATGTCGCTCTGGACCTTGGGCGTCGCGGTCGCCGTCAGGGCGATGACCGGGGCCGGCTGGATTTCCTCGATGATGGAGCGGATCTTCCGGTATTCCGGCCGGAAATCGTGCCCCCATTCGGATATGCAGTGCGCTTCGTCCACGGCGTAGAAGGAAATGTGGATTTCCTTCAGGAGGGCGATGTTTTCCTCCTTGGTCAGGGATTCGGGGGCGACGTACAGGAGTTTGGTTACCCCGCTCAGGAGGTCTTCCCGGACGTCGGCCACCTGCTGGCGGCTCAGCGAGGAGTTGAGGAAATGGGCGATTCCGTCATTCGATTCCACGAATCCGCGGATGGCGTCCACCTGGTTCTTCATCAGGGCGATGAGGGGGGAGATGACGATGGCGGTCCCTTCCATCACCAGGGCGGGGAGCTGGTAGCACAGGGATTTTCCGCCGCCGGTGGGCATCAGGACAAACGCGTTCCCCCCTTCAACCAGATGTTGGATGATGCGCAGCTGGTCACCCTTGAAGGAGTCGAAGCCGAAAAACTGCTTCAACTTGGACTGAAGGATGGAGGAGTCGAAGGCCATAGTCCGCGTGTTAAGTGCCACAATTTAACAAATAGGAAGGAAAAAACCAAATTTGTCGCTTCCTTTTCCCGAAAAATCCTGCAGAAATAATTTCATTTTTGTAGCATTCTTTCGAACATTGACATTATTTCGTGTTATTTCAAGAAAAAACGCTATCTTTGCAGGATAGCGGCTCATAGTGAGCCTCTGGACTTGAAACTTGTTAAAATTTTATACGATGAGAATTTCCAAGATTTTCGCCATCGCGTCGGCCGCTGTGCTGATGGTGGCATGCGGTACCTCCCAGGTCGAGGGCAGCCAGGAAGTCCGTGACCTTCTTCCGAACAAGGCCCAGGTCGACTCCGCCAGCTACCTGATCGGTGTGAACTTCGGTTCCTGGATCAAGGGCAACAATTTCGGTGAGGTCAACTACGACCAGATGATCAAGGGTATCAAGGACTGGATGAAGGCCGAGGGCACGCCCCAGGATTCCACCTTCTTCAAGCAGTTCAAGATCGATCCCAACGAGATGAACACGGTCCTCGACGGCTTCATCCAGAAGCGTCGTGCCTACACCGGCGCCCTGAACAACGAGAAGGGTGCCGCGTACATCGAGAAGTTCCTCCAGGAAGAGGGCGCGCAGAAGACCGAGAGCGGTCTCGCCTACCAGATCATCGAAGCCGGTAACGGCAAGAAGGCCGTCGCCGACCAGGATACCGTCTGGGTCGACTACAAGGGCACCCTGCTCGACGGCACCGTGTTCGACGAGAACGAGAACATCAACTTCACCCTCAACCGTGTCATCAAGGGCTGGAGCGAGGGCATGAAGCTCATCGGCGAAGGCGGCAAGGTCAAGCTCGTCATCCCCGGTGAACTCGCTTACGGCGAGTATGGCACCCGCGGCATCGAGCCCAACTCCACGCTCGTGTTCGACGTGACCCTGAACAAGGTCGGCACCTTCGTCGCCCCCGCCGAGGAGCCTGCCAAGTCCGCCAAACCCGGAAAGAAGTAACCTATGGCACTCGAGATCGAGGGAACCCTCTTCCAGAAACTCCCGGTCGCATCCGGCAACTCCGCGCGCGGCCCTTGGGCCAAGCAGGAGTTCATCCTGGAGTATCCCGACGGCAACTTCACCGCCAAGGCCTGCTTTACGGCCTGGGGTTCGGACAAGGTCCAGGAGCTTTCCAAGTACCAGGTCGGGGATAAGGTGAAAGTGTCTTTCAACCTCAAGAGCCGTGAATACAACGGCCGCTGGTACAACGACCTCCAGATCTGGAAGATCGCTCCTGCCGGCGCCCAACCGGCCGCTCCTGCACCCGTGCAGGCGGCGGCCCCTGCATTCCAGCAGGCACCGGCCCCCACCCTCGAGGACATGCCCGCGGAATCCCAGGGCGAGGAAGACCTCCCGTTCTAGGAACGCGGAATCAAGGCACAAGGAGCTGACTCAGTGATGAGCCGGCTCCTTTTTTTTGTATTTCAAAAACTATTATGTATATTAGCCAATTGAAAAGAGAATCATTAACCAACAATAATTATCTTTCATTAACACTATTAAACTGGAGGAATCCTATGGATAAAATCAGGAATCTTGCGGACCTTCGCAAGATGAAAGAGGGTATGCAGTCGAGGATGTCGCTGCGTGAGAACAGCAATTCCCCCGATGCGATCATTCAAATCAAGGTCGGAATGGCTACCAGCGGCATCGCTTCGGGCGCGAAGGAAACGATGAGCTACCTCATCACCGAACTGGACAAGCGCCAGATCAAGGCCCTGGTCATGCAGGTGGGCGACATGGGTTACAGCTATGCGGAGCCCACGGTCGAAGTCACCATCCCCGGAAAGGACCCCGTCGTTTTCGGGGACGTGAAGATCCCGCGCGCGCAGGAAATCATCGAAAAGTATATCATCGGGGGTGAACTGATAGAGGGCATCCTGCCCGCCAATTACAGATCCATCTAACCTTAACCTCCCTACAGCGCGATTATGGCAGTAAAAATGCATATTCTGGTATGCGGTGGAACAGGTTGCTCCGCATCCGCCAGCCATGAGATTGTTGCCGAACTCAACAAGGAACTCGTGGCCCACGACCTGACCGATTTCGCGAAGGTGGTCGTCACCGGCTGCTTCGGATTCTGCGAACGGGGCCCCATCGTGAAGATCATCCCCGACAACACCTTCTACACGCGGGTCAAGCCGTCCGATGCGAAGGAAATCATCGAGGAGCACATCATCAAGGGCCGTAAGGTCCAGCGCCTGCTCTACGTTGCCCCCGACACCAAACAGAGCGTTCCTGACTCCAAGCACATGGAGTTCTACAAGAAACAGCTCCGCATCGCCCTGCGCAACTGCGGTTTCATCGATCCCGAAAACATCGAGGAATCCATCGCACGTGACGGTTATGCCGCCCTGGGCAAGTGCCTCACCGAGATGACCCCCGAACAGGTCATCGCCGAGATCAAGAAGTCCGGCCTCCGCGGACGCGGCGGTGCCGGTTTCCCCACGGGCCTGAAGTGGGAGATCGCGTCCAAGAGCCGTCCCGGCGAGCAGAAATACGTCGTCTGCAACGCTGACGAGGGTGACCCGGGCGCCTTCATGGACCGTTCCCTCCTGGAAGGTGATCCCCATTCCATCCTCGAGGCCATGGCCATCTGCGGCTACTGCATCGGGGCCAGCAAGGGTCTCATCTACATCCGTGCCGAATATCCCCTCGCCATCCACCGTCTCCAGGTCGCCATCCAGCAGGCCGAAGAGTACGGTCTGCTGGGCAAGGACATCTTCGGAACCGGTTTCGATTTCGAGATCGAACTCCGCTACGGCGCCGGTGCGTTCGTCTGCGGCGAGGAGACGGCCCTGATCCATTCCATGGAAGGGAAGCGCGGCGAGCCTACCTTCAAACCTCCGTTCCCCGCCCAGTCCGGTTACCTGGGCAAGCCCACCAACGTGAACAACGTGGAGACGTATGCGAACATCCCGGTGATCATCAACAAGGGCGCCGACTGGTTCGCCAGCATCGGCACCGAGAAGTCCAAGGGAACGAAGGTCTTCGCCCTCGCCGGAAAGATCAACAACGTCGGCCTCATCGAGGTCCCGATGGGCATCACCCTGCGGGAGATCATCTACGAGATCGGCGGCGGCATCAAGGGCGGCAAGAAGTTCAAGGCCGTCCAGACCGGCGGTCCTTCGGGCGGCTGCCTTACGGAAAAGCACCTGGATACCCCCATCGACTATGACAGCCTCGTGGCCGCGGGTTCCATGATGGGTTCCGGCGGTATGATCGTCATGGACGAGGACGACTGCATGGTCGCCATCGCCAAGTTCTACCTGGGCTTCACCGTGGACGAGTCCTGCGGAAAGTGCACCCCGTGCCGCGTGGGCAACCGCCGCCTCCTGGAGATCCTCACCAAGATCACGGACGGCAAGGGCACGATGGAGGACCTCGAACAGCTCAAGAACCTCTCTGCGGTCATCAAGGACACGGCCCTCTGCGGCCTGGGCCAGACCTCCCCGAACCCTGTTCTGTCCACCATCAGCAATTTCTGGGACGAATACGTGGAGCACGTCGTCGACAAGAAATGCCGTGCCGGCCAGTGCAAGGCCCTGAAGAAGTACGTCATCGACCCCGCCAAGTGTAAAGGCTGTACGGCCTGCGCCCGGGCCTGCCCCGTCAGCGCCATCAGCGGCACCGTCAAGAACCCGCACGTCATCAACCAGCTGGACTGCATCAAGTGCGGCACCTGTATCGAGAAGTGCAAATTCGGAGCAATCAGCATTCAATAAGGGAGGAACAATACATGGATACTATCAAATTGACCATAGACAACAGGGAAGTGGAAGTGCCGCGCGGTACAACCATTCTGAAAGCTGCCGAGCAGATGGGTATCAGGATTCCTACCCTCTGCCATTTCGAACTCGATGGCCTCGCCCTCGAAAACCGCCCCGGCGGATGCCGCGTGTGCGTGGTGGAGGTTGTCGGACGCAGGAATCTGGCTCCGGCCTGTATCACCGAATGCATGCCGGACATGGTCGTGAAGACCAATTCTTTCCGGGCGCTCAATGCGCGCCGGACCGTCCTTGAGCTCATGCTCAGCGACCATCCCAACGACTGCCTCCAGTGCCCCAAGAGCGGGAAGTGCGAGCTGCAGGCCCTGGCCGCGGACATGGGTATCCGCGAGATTCCCTTCAAGGGCCAGCAGTCCCAGTATGCGAAGGAGTTCTCGCCTTCCATCGTCCGGGATGCCAACAAGTGCATCATGTGCCGCCGCTGCGAGTCCGTGTGCCATGAGTACCAGAGCGTCGGTGCCATCGGAGCCGTTGAAAGGGGCTTCCCGGCCGTGGTTTCCACCGCTTTCGGAAAGAACCTCACGGACACCAACTGCGTCTTTTGCGGCCAGTGCGTCGCCGTGTGCCCTACCGGCGCCCTCGCCGAGGTGGACAACACCGGCAAGATCCTCCGCGACATCGCGAATCCGGACGTGAAGACCTGCGTCCAGGTGGCTCCCGCCGTGCGCGTGGCCCTGGGCGAGGAATTCGGCATGCCTCCGGGAAGCATCGTCACCGGCAAGATTGCCGCCGCCCTCAAGGCCATCGGGTTCGACTACGTGTTCGATACGGACTGGTCCGCCGACCTGACCATCATGGAAGAAGGCACGGAAGTGATCGGCCGCCTCAAGGCCTACCTCGCCGGCGACAAGGACGTCAAGATCCCGATCATGACCTCCTGCTGCCCCGCGTGGGTCAACTTCTACGAGAAATTCTATCCGGAGCTCCGCGACTATCCTTCCACGGCGAAATCCCCGCAGGGTATGTTCGGTGCCACGGTGAAGACCTACTTCGCCGACAAGATCGGCATCCCGCGCAAGAATCTCATCTGTGTTTCCGTCATGCCTTGCGTGGCGAAGAAGTACGAGTGCGAGCGTGAGGAGCTCGGTGTGAACGGCGATCCGGACGTGAACTACTCCATCACCACCCGCGAACTCGCGCGCCTCATCAAGATCTGCAACATCGACTTCAACAGCCTTCCCGATGCCGAATTCGATTCTCCGCTCGGAGCATCGACCGGCGCCGCCGTCATCTTCGGCGCCACGGGCGGCGTGATGGAGGCGGCTCTCCGTACGGCCGTCGAGGTCCTGACCGGCGAGACCCTTCCCCGCATCGATTTCGAGGAAGTCCGCGGCCTGGACGGCATCCGTGAGGCCACGATCCCCGTTCCCGGTGTCGCTGACCTGAAGGTCGCCGTCGTCTACGGCCTGAAGAACGCCCGCACCATCATGGAACAGATCAAGGCAGGGGAGTGCCCTTACCACTTCGTGGAAGTGATGGCCTGCCCCGGCGGCTGCATCGACGGCGCCGGTCAGCCTTATCACCATGGCGACGCCTCCATCGTCAAGGCGCGCCATGCCGCCATCTACGAGGCGGACCGCAACATGCCCATCCGCAAGTCCCACGAGAACCCCGAGATCCAGGCGATCTACAAGGAGTTCTACGGAAAACCTTGCTCCGAGAAGTCGCATCACCTGCTGCACACCATTTACTTCGACAAGAAAATCAAGTTTGACATCGACTAAATCTTTGAACCATGGTTGGACCCAAAATAAAAATTACCGAGGACAGCTACTTGAAAATCAAGGAGATCTGCGAGTCCTTCAATAACAATCCGGGTGAGCTGATCAACGTTCTCCACCAGACGCAGAGCCATTTCGGCTATCTTCCCGAGGAAGTCCAGCAGGTCGTGGCCGACTGTCTGGGCATCCCGGTGGGCCGGGTATACGGGGTCGTCTCCTTCTACAGCTTCTTCACCATGAAGCCGAAGGGCAAGTATGCGATTTCCGTCTGCCTGGGTACGGCGTGCTATGTCAAGGGTGCCGAGAAGATCCTGGATGCGCTCAAGAGCGAACTCAAGATTTCCGAAGGCGGTGTCACCGAAGACGGCAAGTTCTCCCTGGATGTCCTCCGCTGCGTGGGCGCCTGCGGCCTGGCGCCGGTCATGACCATCAACGGAAAGACCTACGGACGTCTGGTTCCCGAACACGTCAAGGAAATCCTGGCCGAGTACGCGGAATAAGACCCCTTTGAACGACAACGTTTCGGGCCGGCTCATCAGGGTCGGCCCGATTAGAATTCCTGAACAATGACCATCAAGGAGATTGCAACCCTTGTCAACGGCGAGATCGTGGGAGCTCCCGCCGATGAACTCTACGAAGTAAAAAAGGCCTTCGCCTCGGACCTGATGAGCGACGTGCTGCGTTTCTCGATGGAGGAGACCGTGCTGATCACCGGACTCTGCAACAACCAGACGATGCGCACCAGCGAAATGGCCGACCTGCGCGTGGTCGTCATCGGCCGTGACAAGCAGCCGGACGAGGATATGCTGGAACTGGCCGAGGACAGCGGCATCACCATCATCAAGTGCAAATACAGTATCTTCAAGATCAGCGGGATACTCTATGGCGCCGGAATAGCACCCCTCTATTAGTTATGCATTACACCTTCAACATAGAACGAGGCAATTTCACCGATGCGGGACAGGCTTCCAGCAGCGTCAAGCGCACCCTCAAGCAGCTGGGCGTGGATCCTGCGAACATCAAACGCACGGTCGTCGCCCTCTTCGAAGCGGAGATCAATGCCGTGGCACACGCCTACGGCGGCACGATCGACGTGGAAATCGACGGGGAGAAGATCGTGATGGTGGTTGCCGATGAGGGCCCGGGCATTCCCAACCTGGACCTGGCGATGCAGGAAGGCTGGTCGACGGCTTCCGCCAAGGTGCGGGAGATGGGCTACGGTGCCGGCATGGGCCTGCCCAACATCAAGAAGAACACGGACGACCTGAAGATCGACACCCAGGTGGGCGTGGGAACCACCGTTACCATGACCGTTTACCTGACTTGACACCATGGCTTCCGGAGAACCTTATTTCAGACATTCGCTCAAGGTCAACGACTACCTGTGCAAGGGGTGCACCACCTGCATGCGGGCCTGTCCGACCGGGGCGATCCGCATCCGGAACGGGAAGGCGGTCGTGAGCGACAACAAGTGCGTGGACTGCGGCGAATGCATGCAAGTGTGTCCGCACAAGGCCATCTACATCAAGCAGGATGACTTCGGACGGCTGTTCAATTACCGGTACCGGGTGTGCCTGGTGCCCACCACCTTCATCGGCCAGTTCGAGGAGAAGTACAACACGAAGGCGATCTACTCCTGCATCATGAAGCTGGGGTTCACCCATATCTATGAAGTGGAGCACGAGATGAGCCGCATGGTCCAGCTCTACAACATGTATATGGACGACCACCCCGAGATCACGACCTTCATCTCCCCGTACTGCCCGGCGGTGACGCGCCTCATCCAGGTGCGCTTCCCGTCGCTGGTGGACAACGTCATCCACGTGCGCGCTCCGCTGGAGCTCGCTTCCCGCGTCATCACGAAGCGCCTCATGGACGAGGGCGCCAGCCGCCAGTCCATCGGCGTCTTCTACGTGACGCCCTGCGCGGCCAAGATCGCCGCGGTCAAGTACCCGGTGAGCGGCAAGGAGACCTACGTCTCGGGCGTCATCAACATGGACTTCCTGTACAACAAGGTCTTGCTGATGCTGCACGATTCGGACAAGAACGCCCAGCCCATCAACCACGCCCTCACGTCGAAGGACGTGCTGTGGTCCCTCTCCGGCGGCGAGGCGCCCCACTTCAAGGGCGCGCATTACGCCGTGGACGGCCTCAAGAACGTCCTGGACTTCCTGGAGAAGCTGGAAGACGACGCCGTGGACGCCCCGGGCCTGGTGGAGATGCGGATGTGCGACCAGGGCTGCGTGGGCGGCGTGCTGTCCATCAACAACCGGTTCGTGGCCCGCAAGCGGCTGGAGTACCGGGCGCGGCTCTTCGAACGCCTGGAGCGCAGCAAGCTCCGGACGCCCACCGGGGACGACAAGACCCTGACGCAGGAGATGATCGACGTGATGACCATCCCCGAGATCAAGCCCCGGTCCATCTTCAAACTCAACGACAACTTCGCCGAGGCTTTCAAGATGGCCGAACGGATGAAGAAGATCGAGAAGGCCCTGCCGGGCGTGAACTGCTCGGCCTGCGGGGCGCCTTCCTGCGCCGCCCTGGCCGAGGACATCGTCCGCGGGGACGCCGGCATCGACACGTGCATCTTCATCAACCGCCATTCGCAGGCCTCCGAGGACGCCATCCGGAGCATCTGGGGGGACCGCGTGAAAACCAAGGAAATCAACAAGGAAAACAAAGAAGACAAGTGATATGACAGTCAAGGAAATCATCGAAAAACTGGACCTGCAGTGCCTGAACGAGGCCAATCTGGACGTGGAAGTCTCCGGGGCCTACGCCTCCGACCTTCTGAGCGACGTGATGGGCAACGCCCGTTCCGGCCAGGTGTGGGTGACGATGCAGACCCACAAGAACGTGACGGCCATCGCCTCCCTGAAGGACATCCCGGCCGTGATCCTCGTGCGCGGCGGCCAGCCGGACGACGACATGCTCGAGCACGCCAAGGACGAGGACATCTGCATCCTCGTCAGCAAGGACGCCACCTACCAGGTCTGCGGCAAGCTCTATGCCCTCATCGGATAGCGCCCATGCAGTTTAGGGCCGATATGCACATCCACTCGGTGCTTTCCCCCTGCGGGGACATCGAGATGAGCCCCTCCGCCATCGTCGCGCAGGCGAAGGCGAAGGGGCTGGACATCATCGGCCTGACCGACCACAACTCCACCCTGAACGCGGACGTGACGCGCCGCATCGGGGAGAAGGTGGGCCTGCACGTGCTCATGGGCGCGGAGGTGACCACCAAGGAGGAGGTCCATTGCCTGGGCTTCATGCCCACGGTGGATAAGCTCGCCGACTTCCAGGCTTTCCTGGACTCAAAGGTCATCTTTTTCGAGAACGACGTGGACAAGTTCGGCTACCAGCTGGTGGTGGACGAGGACGAGAACGTCCTGGACGAGGTCCCGCACCTGCTGATCAACGCCCTCGACCTGCCGATGCTGGAACTCCAGAAGAAGGTGTACGAACTCGGGGGCATCTTCATTCCCGCCCATATCGACCGCCCGACCTTCAGCCTCAGCTCGCAGCTGGGATTCGTCCCGTCGGGCCTCAAGTTCCATGCGATGGAACTGAGCTACTACTGCAAGCGGAACAACTACAAGTTCCTGGACGACTGCCCCTGGTTCAGCGATTTCAACTTCATTCAGAGCAGCGACGCCCATTATGTCGAGGACATCGGCAAGATCTACAGTGTCCTGGAGATGCCCTCTTTCAGTTTCGAAAACTTCAAGGATGCCCTCCGTCAGGGCGAACAAGTGATTCTGTAACGTGAAAAGTCTCGACCTGCACATCATCGACATCACCCACAACTCCATCCGGGCGGGTGCCACCGAAATCACCATCGAGATGGAGGACAGCGCGGCGCGCGACCTCCTCTCCATCAAGATCATCGACAATGGCTGCGGTATGCCGGAGGACATGATCCAGGCCATCAACGACCGGTTCTACTCCTGCCGCAAGGAGCGCAAGATCGGGATGGGCATCGCGCTCCTGAAGTTCCATTCCGAGATGTGCAACGGGCAGTTCTACCTGAAGTCCAAGGTGGGCGTCGGCACGGAAATCTACGCCTCCTACCAGCGCTCGCACATCGACCTCCAGCCCAAGGGCGACCTCTCCGGCTGCTTCGCGAACTTCATCTGCCAGTACCAGGACATCAACTTCATCATCCGTTACATCACGGACGACGACACCTTCGAACTCTCCACCGCCGAAGTCAAGGAAGTCTTCGAAGGGATGAGTCTCAACAACTACGAAATCATCCAGAGCCTCACCGAACTCATCCACGAGAATATCGGGGCTTAGCCCGGGATGACGACGCGGTTGAGGATGCCGGTGAGGGCGGCGAGGGCGATGCCGTAATTGGTGATGGGCACTCCGGAAAGGAGTGCTTTTTTGATGCGGGAGCGGAGAAGGCGCTCGCTGGCGACGCAGCCGCCGCACTGGATGATGAGGCGGTAGGGGGTGAGGTCGTCGGGGAAGTCGTTGCCGGCGGCGATGGTGACCGCGAGGTCTCCGCCCACTTTCTTGCGGAGGAGATTCGGGATCTTTACCCGGCCAATGTCTTCTGTATCAGGGACGTGCGTGCAGGCTTCGGCGATGAGGACGCGGTCGCCGGACTTCAGGGTGTCGATGGCCTTGGCGCTTTCCACGAAGGTGCGGATGTCGCCTTTGGCGCCGGCGAGGAGGATGGAGAAGCTCGTGAGGGGGTAGTCCGCCGGGAGGATCGCATTGACCTTGGCGAAGGCCTGGGAGTCGGTGATCGTGAGGGCGGGCGGGGCGCTGAGTCCGTCCAGGGCGCGCTGCAGGCCTTCCGGCTGGCAGCAGACGGGGATGCAGCCGAGGTCGAGGAGCTCGCGGAGGACCTGGACCTGCGGGAGGATGAGGCGGCCTTTCGGGGCCTCGCTGTCCTGCGGCATCACGAGGACGACGACGTCGTCCTTGCCGACGAGCCCGCCGGTGAGGAGGCGGGGCTTTTCGTCGGGGCGCGCGGCCTGGAGCCGCTGCAGCAGACCGGCCTGGTCATTGGCTTCAGCCCGGGAGCGGACTTCCACCACGGGGACTTGGGCTGTTTTCAGCAGCTGGAGCCAGCGGTCGTCTTCGGGGTGGCCGGAGCGGAGGAGGACGGCGATGTCGGTGGCGTCGATGGTGGCGCGGCTGCGGCGTTCGCGCTCGGCGCCCAGGGCGCCGGGGTCGCCGTAGCCGGCCGTGTCGACCAAAATGCAAGGACCCAGTCCCGGAAGCTCGATGGCTTTCCGGACCGGGTCCGTAGTCGTGCCGGGCAAGTCGCTCACCAGCGAGACTTCCTGTCCCGCCAGGGCGTTCACCAGCGTGGATTTGCCGCTGTTCGTCGCCCCGAAGAAAGCGATTTGCAGCCGGTCCATATTAGAAGCGGAAGTCGCGTTCGCCGTTCTCGATGCGCTTCAGCCGCTCGATGGCGATCTCGCGGATGCGGCCTTCGGGAATGTCCGTAAGGCTCTTCGCGATCATCCGTTCGCCTTCTTCGCGGGTGGCGGGGGAGGCGTAGTCCATCAGGTACTCCTTCAGGGTCATCAGGGCGTTTGGCGTGCAGCAGTAGGTGATCTTTCCGCTCTTGCACAGGGACATGAAGCGGTCGCCAGTGCGGCCTTCGCGGTAGCAGGCGGTGCAGAAGGACGGGATGTGGTCCTGCTCCAGGAGCCAGCGGACCACCTCGTCCAGCGGACGGGTGTCGGAGACGTCGAACTGCGCGGTCTCGTCGTGGCGTTCCTCGGTCGTATAACCGCCGACGCTGGTGCGCGAGCCGCCGCTGATCTGCGAGATGCCGCAGTTCAGGAGCTGCTCCCGCATCCGCTGGGATTCGCGGGTGGAGACGATCATACCGGTGTAGGGGACCGCGATGCGGAGGACGGCGACCAGCTTGTGGAAGATCGCGTCCGGGAGGGCGTCGAAGTCACCCACGGAAATATCGTCGGCCGGGCAGATGCGCGGGACGCTGATGGTGTGCGGGCCGACGCCCCAGCGGGCCTCGAGGTGCTCGGCGTGCATCAGCAGGCCCACGAGCTCGTAGCGGTAGCTGCTGAGCCCGAACAGGACGCCGATGCCCACATCGTCGCAACCGCCTTCCTGCGCGCGGTCCATTGCCTCGGTGTGCCACTCGTAGTTGCTCTTGGGGCCGGTGGGGTGCAGGCGCTGGTAGTTTTCCTTGTTGTACGTTTCCTGGAACAGGATGTACGTGCCGATGCCGGCTTCGTGCAGCTTGCGGTAGGAGTCCACGTCCGTCGCCGCGATATTGACATTGACGCGGCGGATGCTGTTCCCGCCTTCGCGGACGCTGTAGATGGTCTTGATGCTGTCGATGATGTATTCCAGCGGGTTGTGGCGCGGGTCCTCGCCGGCCTCGACCGCGAGGCGCTTGTGCCCGATGCGGATCAGCGCGCGGACTTCCTCCTCGATTTCCTGCTGGGAAAGCTTCCGGCGGGGAATCGTGCGGTTCTTGGCGTGGTAGGGGCAGTAGGTGCACCCGTTGATGCAGTAGTTGGACAGATATAGGGGCGCGAAAAGCACGATTCGGTTGCCATAGAACCGATGCTTGATCGACGCGGCAAGGGAATAGATCTTCTCTTCCAGTCCGGGTTCGTTGCAGTCCATCAGGATGGCGGCTTCCCGGTGGGTCAGGCCCTTGCAGAGGGCGGCCTTCTCCAGGATTTCAAGCACACGCTGGTGATTGCCACTTTCTCGGGCGGCTTCCTCGAGGGTGTCGAGCACTTCCTGGTGGTCGATGAATTCCTCGGCGTGGGCGGACTTAGGGTTATACATGATCAAAACTGAATTTGGAACACAAAAGTAGGGAAGATTTCGTATATTTGCAAGTTATAACTGAGCGAGAAAACATGACGCAGAAACAACATATGCTCCTCGTCCTGGGCAAGGACCTGCTGTTCCTCCTGCTGGGCGTTTTCCTCATCGTGAAAGGGCGTTTTTTCGGTGCCGTCGTCGGCGGCCTGATGCTCCTCTGGTATGGTCGGGACTTCTCGTTCCGGATCAAGCAGCTGGGGCAGACGAAAGAATCCCGGCGTGATGTGGAACGCCCTTCCGAGCCCCGGCGCCCGGACGACGCTCCCGTCGTGGACGACGGAAAAATCCAGGTGACGGACCTGTCCGGCGCCAAGGAAGTGGATTTCGAGAAAGAATAGGCAATGATTCCGCAGGAGACGGTACAACTCATTCTGGACACGGCCCGCGTCGAAGACGTGGTGGGCGATTTCGTGACGCTGAAGCGCCGCGGGAGCAGCTTGTGGGCCTGCTGTCCGTTCCATAATGAGAAGACGCCGTCCTTCCACGTGGAGCCTTCCCGCGGCATCTACAAGTGCTTCGGCTGCGGCAAGTCCGGCACGGCCGTGGGCTTCGTGATGGAGTACGAGAAGCTCTCCTACACGGAGGCCCTCAAGTACCTCGCCCGCAGGTACCATATCGAGGTGAAGGAGAAGGAGGAATCGGCCGAGGACATCGCCGCGCGCCAGCGGAACGAGAGCCTCCTCGCCGTCTCGGAGTTCGCCTTCAACTTCTACAAGGACCAGCTCGCGACGGACGAAGGCCGCGCCGTCGCCGTCCAGTATTTCCATTCCCGCGGCCTCGAGGACGAGACCATCGCCAAGTACGGCCTCGGATGGGCCCCGAAGTCCAAGAACGCGCTCACGGAAGCGGCGAAGAAGGAGGGCTACAAGGACGAATACCTGCTGGAAACGGGCCTCTGCGCCCAGTGGGACACGGACGGCTCCCTGCACGACCGTTTCTACGACCGGGTGATGTTCCCGATCCATTCGGTGAGCGGCCGCGTCATCGCCTTCGGCGGACGCACCCTGTTCACCGACAAGACCGTCGCCAAGTACGTGAATTCCAAGGAGTCGGAGATCTATGTGAAGTCCCGCTCCCTGTATGGCATCTATTTCGCCAAGTCCGCGATTTCCCGCGCCGACAAGTGCTACCTGGTGGAAGGCTACCTGGACGTTCTGTCCATGCACCAGCTGGGCATCACCAATGTGGTGGCCTCCAGCGGCACCTCCCTGACCGTGGAGCAGATCCGCCTCATCAAGCGGTTCACCGAGAACGTCACCATCATGTACGACGGCGACTCGGCCGGCATCCACGCCGCCCTCCGGGGCATCGACCTGATCCTGAAGGAGGGTATGAACGTGAAGGTGGTCCTCATCCCCGACGGCGACGACCCGGACTCCTATGCCCGGAAGCATACGCTGGAGGAGGTGGAAGCCTTCATCGCCGCGAACGAGCAGGATTTCATCGCCTTCAAGGCGGACCTTCTGCTGGGCGAGGCGGGGAACGACCCGCTCAAGCGGGCGAACCTCATCAACGACATCGCGGACACCGTGGCCGGCATTCCCGACGCGGTGAAACGGTCGGTGTATACCGACGCCATCTCCGCGAAGTTCCGCATCGACGCGGACATCCTTACGGACCGTGTCCGCCGCACCCGGGAGAAGATCCAGGGCGAGGAGCGGACGCAGGCGCAGCGCGAGGCCGTGCGCGCCCGCCGGGAGGAGGAGGCGCAGCAGCAGACGCCCGAATCGACCTATACGCCTCCGGTGAACGAACTCGGCGCCCTGGAGAAGCAGAGCCCGATCCTGGCCCCGTCCGAGCGCGAGCTCCTGGGATTCATTCTCCGGGACGGCAGCACGCCGCTCACGTTCGAGACCGACTCTGAATTCTATTCGGAGAATCCCCAGACCGTGGCGGAGTTCATCGACACGGCCCTCGCCGGCGACGAGATCGAATTCGCGAACGACGCCTACCGGCGCACCTACGAGGCATATTTCGCCCTGTACGACGCCGGCAAGGGGCAGGACGAGATTGTCCGCGACCTCCTGAACGGGGCCGACGACGCCGTCCGTTTCGTCGTCTCCCAGCTCTCCGACGACAAGTACGAACTGACCGTCAAGCATTTCCGGCAGGCCCTGACCACCCGGGACTCCTGGCTGTCGAACTTTGTCCCCAAGGCCATCCTGGCCTATCATATCAAGCGTCTCCAGGCGGACCAGACGGCCCTGACGCGGGAGCTCGCCACGGCCGGCCCCGACCGGCAGCGCGAGATTTTCTCCACGCTGGAGCGCATCAACGAACTCAAGAAAAGAATCAATATCAAACTCGGAAGACTGAAATGAGTGAACACAAGAGAACCCTGGTGACCTGCGCGCTACCGTACGCGAACGGTCCCGTCCATGTCGGCCACTTGGCCGGCGCCTACATTCCCGGAGACATCTATGTCCGCTATCTCCGCATGCGCGGGGAGGACGTCGTCTTCGTGTGCGGCTCCGACGAGCACGGCGTGCCCATCACCATCAAGGCGCGCGAACGCGGCGTCACCCCGCAGGACATCGTGGACCAGTACCATGCCGTCATGAAGGACGCCTTCTCGGGTCTCGGCATCAACTTCGACATCTATTCCCGCACGACTTCGAAAATCCACGACGCAACCGCCTCGGAGTTCTTCCGGAGACTGTACGACAGCGACAAGTTCATCACCCAGGAGAGCGAGCAGCTCTATGACGAGCAGGCCCGCATGTTCCTGACGGACCGTCTCATCGAGGGCACCTGCCCCAAGTGCGGCCAGCCGCACGCCTACGGCGACCAGTGCGAGCACTGCGGCTCCACGCTGAGCCCCGACGAATTGCTGGACCCGAAGTCCCGGGTGAGCGGCTCCACGCCCGTGAAGGTGAAGACGAAGCACTGGTACCTGCCCTTGGACCAGTACGAGCCTTGGCTCCGCGACTGGATCCTGGAGCAGCACAAGGAGTGGAAGACGAACGTGTACGGCCAGTGCAAGTCCTGGCTGGACGGCGGCCTGCAGCCCCGCGCCGTGACCCGTGACCTGGACTGGGGCGTCCCGGTGCCCGTCGAGGGCGCTGAAGGCAAGGTCCTCTATGTCTGGTTCGACGCGCCCATCGGCTACATCTCCAACACCAAGGAGCTTCTCCCGGAGAGCTGGGAGAAGTGGTGGAAGGACCCGGAGACCCGCCTCGTGCACTTCATCGGCAAGGACAACATCGTGTTCCACTGCATCGTGTTCCCGTCCATGCTCAAGGCCTACGGCGACTTCATCCTCCCGGAGAACGTCCCCGCCAACGAGTTCCTGAACCTGGAGGGCGACAAGATCTCCACCTCCCGCAACTGGGCCATCTGGGTCCACGAGTACGAGGAGCAGTTCCCGGGCAAGGAGGACGTGCTGCGCTACGTCCTCACCGCGAACGCCCCGGAGACCAAGGACAACGACTTCACCTGGAAGGACTTCCAGCAGCGCAACAACAGCGAGCTCGTGGCCGTGTTCGGCAATTTCGTGAACCGCGCCGTCGTCCTTACGCACAAGTATTTCAACGGCATGGTGCCGGAGAACCGGAAGCCCGAGCCCATCGACGCCGAGACGCTTGCGTCCATCCTTCCCTGCAAGGAGGCCCTGGAGAACTACATCGAGACCTTCCACTTCCGCGAGGCCCTGAAGGAGGCGATGAACATCGCCCGCATCGGCAACAAGTACATCTCCGACATGGAGCCCTGGAAGGTGGCGAAGACCGACATGGACCGCACCGCCTCCATCCTGTACACCTGCCTGCAGATCTGCGCGGACCTCGCGATCGCCTTCGAACCCTTCACGCCCTTCAGTGCCGAGAAGCTCCGCACGATCCTCCGCGTGGGCATCGACGCCGGCACCGACCATCGCGCCGGGGAAGGCGTCCCGACCGTGAACTTCTACAAGCCGGGCGAGGGCAAGGCCCTGCATACGAACGTCGTTCCTTCGGAGGACATCGTCCTGTCTTGGTCGATGCTCGGCACGCCCGAGCTCCTGCCCGCCGGCCACGCCCTCGGCGAAAGCGTGCTGCTGTTCGAGAAGATCGAGGACAGCGTGGTGAACGAGCAGATCGCTCGCCTGGAGGCCATCAAGGCCGCGCGCGAAGCGGCCGAGGCCGCCAAGGCCGCCGAGGAGGCCGCGAAGAAGGTCGAGCCGCAGAAGCCCGAGGTGACCTTCGACCAGTTCGGCGCGATGGACATCCGCACCGCCACGGTCCTCGCGGCCGAGCGCGTCCCCAAGACCGACAAGCTGCTGAAGCTCACCATCGACACGGGCATCGACACCCGCACCATCGTCTCCGGCATCGCCGAGTACTACAGCCCGGAGGATATGCTGGGCAAGCAGATCTGCATCCTGGCGAACCTCGCTCCCCGCACCATCCGCGGCATCGAGTCCAAGGGCATGATCCTGATGGCCAAGCAGGGCGATGGCAAGATGCGCTTCATCACTCCGCAGGAAGCCGTCGCCAACGGCGCCACCATCGGTTAGCCGTCTCGCTCAACTGCTTGACACTTAGCGTATTAAACAATTCTCCCTGGTGCAACTTGCACCAGGGAGATTCGTTTAACCCGTTGAGGCTGAACTACTTGGGCGGGACGCCTATTTGTTCAGGTTGATGAACGGCAGGGCGCTGGAGCCGTTGAACTGCGGGAGCTCGCCGTTCCACTTCTCGATGGCGTATTGCTGGACGAGGAGGGCGTTGAGGGACGCGGCGACCACGCGGTTGTAGTAGGCCTCGCCGTCGCCCGTAATCTTCTGCGCCTCGGCTTCACCCTTGGCCTTCGCGATGGCGATCTTCGCCTCGGCTTCGGCCTCCTTCACCTTGTTCTCGGCCTTGAGGGCGTTCTGGACGGCCTCGTTCTTGGCGTTGATGGCTTCGGTCAAGGAAGCCGGCGGGTCGATCTTCGTCGTGAACTCGCGGACGATGAAGCCCTCGGCGTTCATCGACTCGTCCAGGCGGGCGCGGACTTCGGTCTCGAACTTGGCGCGGTTCGCCATCAGCTCGTCGGACGTGTAGTTGTTCGCGCAGGTGCGGTAAGCCTCGAAGATGCAGGTGTTGATGTAGCCCATCTCCAGTTCGCGGACCGGCTTGCGGTACTTCACGAAGATGTCCACGGCCTTGTTCTCGTCGATCTGGTAGGCGAGGGTCGGGGTCATCGAGAAGATGGCCGCGTCCTTGGGGTTCACCGTGAAGGGTTCGTAGGTGACCCGCTGGATGTAGGTCGGATACTCGAAGATGCTCTCGGTGATGGGGTTGTACCACACCCAACCGCGGCAGGTGCCTTCCACGCCGCCGCGGAGCTCCGCGTTGGAAGACCATTTCTTGAACTTGATGCCCACGGCCGCCGAGTCGATGGTCGTGCAGCAGGAGGCCATCAGGATGATGGCGAGAATCGTAACGCCAAGGGAAATCCAGGTGGCCTTTCCGATGGAGAACTTGCGGGGATTGATGGTTTTTGTCGCTTGCATATCTGTGTGTTTTGATTGGTTACAGGTAAATCAGCCGCGAGAGGGTCTCCGGGGCGAAGAGCCGCCGGGCCATGGCCTGCAGGGCGACCGGGGTGACGGCCTCGATCCGGGCGCGCATTTCGGCGCTCGTGTCGATGCGGCCCCAGGCGAGAAGGCTCTTGCCCATCGACAGGCACTGCGCCTCGCCGTTGTCGGAGGAGATGGCGAGCTGTCCGAGGAGCTGCTTCTTGTAGGCCTTCAGGGTGCGCTCGGAGAACGGGACCTCGCGGATGCGCGCGAGAATCTTGTCCAGGGCCGTGAGGCAGCGCTCCAGGTTGGGCTTGTCGCAGCCGAAGGTGATGGCGGCGATGCCGCTGTCAGCGTACTGCGTGTACGTGCACTCCACGCCGTACACCCAGCCGTTCTTCTCGCGCAGGACCTTATTCAGCAGGGAGTTTGACGCCGGTCCGCCGAGAATGTTGCACAGGACGGCGGCCGTGATGCGGTCCTCGGGCTCGTACAGCGACGGCGCCCGGTTGCCGATGACGGCGTTCACCTCGTGGTTCCGCTTGTCCACGGTCTTGTTGAACGGTGCGGCGCCGGGGGCGGGGGCGTTGTCATTCCGAACCGGCGGAGCCGGTGAAGGAATCTCTTCTCCGAACAGCTTTTCCACCAGCCTGAGCACCCGTTTTTCCATCACTTTCTCGTCCAGGTCCGCGACGACCGTGAAGGCCATGCGCGTAGGGATGAAGAAGGTGCGGGCGAAGCGGCGGAGGTCCTCCGGCTTGATGCGGCGGACGGAGGCGGAAGTGCCCAGGATGGGCAGGCCCAGGGGATGTCCCTCGAAGAGCATTCCCTCGAACTTGTCGTACACGTCCTCGGCCGGGTTGTCCTTGTAGGAGATGATCTCGTCCAGGACGACGCCCCGTTCGGTCTCGATTTCGGCGTCGGGGAAGGTGGCCTCCGTCGCCAGCTCGAAAAGCAGGCCGGCGGCCTTCCCGAGATCCTCCTTCAGCACGGTGGCGTGCAGGACGATCTCTTCCTTGGTGGTGTAGGCGTTAAGTTCTCCACCCAGGCGGTCCAGGTAGCTGTTGATGACGGGCGCGCTTTTGCGCGCCGTGCCGCGGAAGATCGTGTGCTCCGCGAAATGGGCGATGCCATTGGGGAAATCGGCCTCGTCCCGGGTCCCGCAGCGCAGGCTCAGGGCGCAGTAGCCGACGGCGGACCCGCCGCGCCGGACGGCGTACCGGAGTCCGCAGGGTGCCGTTCCGCTCCGCATTACCGCTTCCTCGAAATCCGTTTGAGGTCGTCCGTGAGGAAGCCGGGGGCGTTCTTCGCATTGACCTTGTGCTTGCGGAGGTAGTAGACGGTGTCCGTATCGGCCTCGACGAGCATCTTGTAGCTCCAGGTGCCGGCGGAGACGGTATAGCTGACCAACGTGTTGTAGGTCTTGTCGGTGTAGGCCTTGTCGGCCTCGTCTTCGTCGCAGAGGATGATGTCCTCGTCCATATACTTTTCACGTTCCTTCGTGGAGACGGACTCGGAGATGTCTTCCTTGGCCAGGTAGATGCGCTTAATCGCGCCTTTCTTGTCGAAATGCCCGTTGAACCAGGCCATGCCGGAGTAGGCCGTCTTTTCGGATTCCATGGCCTCGGCGGTGAACTCCTGGACGCCCTTCACGAGGGCCGGCAGGAACACGAATTCCCGCCCGGAACCGCCGTCCACGGGGCACAGCGGCAGGGAAATGACCTCCGTGCGGAGGGCGATGTTGTCCCCCTTGTCGGCCCCGCCCTTCTCGAGGGTCAGGAAACGGACCATCGGCTCTTCCTCACCCTTGGCCTGGCCGGCAGTCACAAGGAGGAAGTAATACGTGTCCGATTTCTTGAGGGATTCGTACTCGGCCATCGAGCAGAACTCGAAGGGGGAGAGGGTCCACAAGTCCACCACCTCCTGGCGCAGCGCACCGTCCAGGATCTCGTTCCCGCTCATCACGACTTTCGTGATCTTGTCGGAGAAGTCGGAGAACAGATGCTTCCGGGTCGTGACCTTGCCTTGGGCGAAAAGGGCCGTGCTCACCACAAGCAGGGCGAAAAATATAGTCAGTCGTTTCATATTCATACTTCTTTGCGCTGCAAAGATAATGCTATGGCCCATCATTTCAAAATCGCGGGCGGAAACAAGAGGCGGCCGGAACCCTCCGGTCCCGGCCGCCCTGTTCAGAAAGGAGAGGCTACTCTCCCGGGAGGGCGTCGATGATCACCACGGGTTCGGAGCCCTGGGTGAAATCCTCGGCGACATCCCAATCGTCGGGATGCATGACTTCTTCTTCGGCCGCACGGGTCATGGCTGCGGAATTGGACCGTGTGCCATTCTTCCACGTCACCGCCATGTTTGTACCTTCACTGTTCGTATAGGTTCCATAGAACAGGTAAGACACATAGAGAGACGAAGACGAAGGCGGTGCAAGCACGGCGTGGCCCGGGTTCGCAGGATCCATCGTCGCTCGCATCAGGTCATAGGTGCCGGGAGTGGTTTTTCCGTCAGCTTTCTTTCCATACAAGTTCACAGAGACCTCATAGTCACCGGAGGTTGTTTTGGCAATATCCTTCTGTGCCTTGATGAGAAGGGTTCCATTTTCCTCGAACAACCCGAGGACTTCCCAAGACGTCCTTTTTACGAGTCCGGTAATCTTATAGGAGGCATTGTTGCTCTTGGCAGAGATAGTCCAAGTGTCGGTGAAGGGCGCATCACCGGAACTTTCCGTAACGGTCCATTTACCAATCCATGCACTATAGGCTTCCGTGGGCTCGTCGGAAGGCTTGACATAGGTGTACTCCAACAGGGCGTACTCATAGGTGAGTATCCGATTGCCACCAGTTTGCTCCGCTTCGCGAACACCATAGACGATGTAGACATAGTCCGTTTCATCCAGCGAGCCGAAATACAGGTTGATGTCCTTGCTCGTCCGGATGGTAACGGAGGTGGTGGGATTGACCCGGGTCCAGATGTAAGCCGCGGCATCACCGCCATAATTGTTCAGGAAGGTTTCTTTCTTCAAGTTCGCGGTCGAATAGGATGTTCCTTCGGGGACCTGGATATGGACGGCCGGGTGGAGTTCGCCATTCACATTATAGCTGGGCCTGAACGTCAAGTGCCAGTTTTCCGGCTGGGTGAATTCGGGTACTTCGAATTCAACGATGTTGTATTCGCCGGTGAAGTTGTAGTTTTCGTCCACGCCGTAGACAACCATAACGTACGTGCCGCCGGGAGTGAGCCTGTTATAATAGTAATTCTTGTCCCCCGACTTGGGTGTGGTTCCACTGGCCTGTCTGCCGGAGATGAAGTCGGAGGAGAGGAATCCTTCAATGGATCCAAAGTGAGAATCGAAGTAACTCTTCGTAGACAGCGAAATGTCATATAAACCGGTCGTTCCGGAAAGATTGACATAGGAATAGACCTTCTGGGCAGTCTTGTTGTATAAGTCGTACACGTATTTGACCTGCCACGCCTCGTTCTTCTTCCAGGTTTCCACGGCGGCAATCCGCTTGATGACATTCTTGCTGACGGTCATCGCCTGGGGAACGGATTTCTGGAAGAGGAGGTTGTTTTCAGCGTCGTAGAGGGCGATGGAGCCGGCGGCGAGTTCACCGGCGGGCATCGGCACGTAGAAGGAACGGGAGCCTTCTGAGGCAGGGACGGTGATGTCCACGGATTGCTCAGCTTCCACTTCGGTGGTGGCCAGGGCCGGGTCCATGGCGAAGCTGCCGTTGACCTTCTGACCGGCGGCGGTGAAACGGAAACGCACGGCCGTGGCGGGGACATTGTCAATGGTGAACTTCAGCGCACCGGCCGGGTGGCGGAAGGTCATCACGCCGTCGGCATAGGTGCCGGCGAGCGGAAGGATGGAGGCTGGATCGGCCCCCTCGGCCAGGGTGTAGGAGGCCGGGAAGTGAAGCGTCTTGACGCCGGTGGCGTCAAAGGTATGGGCGGCGTCGGCGGGGTAGGCGCCGGCGACGATGGTCGTGTACCCGGCGGGGACGTTGCCTTCAAAGGCCAGGTCTTCGCCGGCCGTGAAGGTCACGACCTGGCCGTCGGTCCCGTTGGTGACGTAGACGCTGAGGGCGTCGCCGACCAACCAGGAAACGGTCTTGTCATTCTCGTAGGCGGTTCTGGTGGAACCGTCGGCCACGACAGCGGTGAAGCGCATCTTCACGATGCCGTCGGCAAGGCTGGTTTCTTTTTCGCGGGAGCAGGAAGCTATGGCGAGGAGAAGCAAGGAAGTTCCGATGACGGTAATCTTTCTCATAAGGCGCCCCTCCTTAGTTTCCCCAGGGGTTCTCCTCCTCTGGATCATCCAATGGATTGATGCCGGGGTTCAAGCCTCCCGACTGCAGAAAGTTCCATTCAAGTTTCAGGTCTTTTACCCGGACATCGGGAATTAGATAAGTCTTTTTCATATCTATTTGTCCTAGTTTTATTTCACAAAATATCGATTCGGCCTCTATGGTTTCCGAGTCTCCCAAGGCGGGATGGAGGTCCCGTCTAGGGAACGATCACATCCACCGCCTCGTCATCAGGCACGATGACGCTGTCGCTGGTGACGCGAGTCATCGTCGCCGGAAGCCGTCGGACGGAGCCGTAGTTGTTGAGGTCGGACTCGTGGGTCACCCTGCCGAGCAGGTTGTATTTGGGATATCCAAATCCGGTGAGGGCGGCCTTCGTTTCATCCGTCTTTTGGGCGGACATCAGGTCGTAAGGTGTATAATTGTTGAAATCATAAGCCCCTGTGTCGGAAGCACCGACAAGCGAAATATGATAAATGTCTCCGTTGGTGGATTGTACGGTCCCCAAATCGAACTGGCTCTGGATTCTGAGCGTGGTCCCGTCCAGCGTGGCCTTGATTTCCTTGGGATTGGCCGTATTGTTGCAAAGGCCCGTCACGATATACGACTCGTTGAGGACGTCCGTTTCAATGGTCCAGTAATCCGTATGGGGAATGGTGCCATCATTTTCGGTCACCTCCCATTCGCCCAGCCAGTAGGCGAAGGCCTCCGTGGGCAGGAAATACTTGTAATCCAGCATGCAATACGCCCCGGAAGGCGTGCGGAGGCCGCCCTCTTCCGTGCGATCGTACATTCCATAGACGAAGAATACCCACTCGTCCTGAGCTAGATTGCCGAGGTTGACCGTGGCGTTCGTCCTGGTGTTCAGGGAGCCAGTACCCGTCCGTTTGCTGCCGATGAAGACGGCCGGGTCGCCTCCGTAGATTTCGTCGTATTTCTGCTTGGTCGTGTAGCTGAATCCCCATCTCGTTCCAGCAGAGACTTTGACGGTGGCCGCCTGGACGGTTTGCCCGCCGATCGTAGCCTTCGGGAGGAAGGAGATGGACCATCCTGCCGGCGTGACGAATTCGATCACATCGAACTCGACGACGTTGTATTCGCCGGTGGAGTTGTAGTATTGGTCCAGGCCGTAAATGACCGCCGTATATTCGCCCGGGCTCAGCCGGCTGATTTCGTACGTGCCGATATACTCCTTCGCATAGGCTCCGGCGGCTTTCTGGTCGGCGATGTAGCTGGAGTTGAGGAACTGCTCCACCGTGCCGTAATGGGTCTCGAAGTCCCCCTTGGCGACCACGGCGAAATCGAAGAGCCCCGTCGTTCCGGTGACTTCCATTTCGGATTGGATCAGGTCGATTTCGGCAGAGTAAGTGTTCCACAAGTAGTTGATTTGCCATTCCTCGTTCCTCCTCCAGTTGTCCACGGACACGGCGGCGATGCGTTTGATGACGTTCTTTTTGACGGTCATCGCCTGGGGGACGGTCTTTTGGAAGAGGATGTTGTTATCGGCGTCGTAAAGGGCGATGGAGGCCCCGGCGGCGAGTTCACCGGCGGGCATCGGCACATAGAAGGAGCGGGTGCCTTGCGCGGCGGGGAAGTTGATGTCCACGGACTGCTCGGCTTCCACCTTGGAAGTGGCCAGGACCGGATCCAGGGCGAAGTCGCCATTGACCTTCTGGCCGGCGGTGGTGAAACGGAAGCGGGTGGCCGTGGCGGGGACGTTGTTGATGGTGAACTTCAGCGCACCGGCGGGGTGACGGAAGCTCATGACACCGTTGGTGAACGTCCCGGCGAGCGGGAGGATGGAGGCCGGATCGGCACCCTCGGCAAGGGTGTAGGAGGCGGGCAAGTGAAGGGTCTTGACCCCTTTGGCGCCGAAGGTATGGGCTGCGTCGGCGGGGTAGGCGCCGGCGACGATGGTACTATAACCGTCGGGTACTTCACCTACGAAACGCAAAGACTGGTTGGCCGTGAAAGTGACGACCTTGCCTTTCGTCCCGTTGGTGACGTAGACGCTGATGGCATCGCCGGCCACCCAGGAGGCGGTCTTGTCGTCCTGGTAGGCGGTTCGGGTGTCACCTTCGTCCATGACGGCGGTAAAACTCATCTTCACGGAGCCGAAGGCGGGGACACTTTCTTCTTCGAGGCGGTTGCAGGCCGGGAAGGCGAGCAGCAGAAAGGATGCTCCGAGCAGCAGTTGTTTTCTCATAATCCGGTCCTTTTTATTTAATTGTCCATGGATTAGCGTTTTCCGGGTTGTCCAAAGATCCGATTTCGGTCTGGCTATTCTTATCAGACTCTAGGAGATTCTTTTCGATGTACAAGTAATCCACTTGCACTTCCGGGGAAGCGTAAGTCAGTTTCATCGCTTATGTCGATTAAAGTGTTTCAATTCCCGTTCCAGTCCCCCGAAAGGGCCGAAAGAGCTCTATCTTATGCAAAAATATGGATTAAGGACGGAATTACCAAAAAATTTAAATAAATCTTTTATTTCTGCGAATTCCGCAAGGAATGATTATCTTTGTGAGTTATGAGTCAGTATATCGTATCGGCACGCAAATACAGGCCGGACTCCTTCGAGACCCTGCTCGGCCAGGACAACATCGCACGGACCCTGTCGAACTCCATCAAGCGGGGGCAGCTCGCCCACGCCTATCTCTTCTGCGGCCCGCGCGGGGTGGGGAAGACCACCACGGCGCGCATCTTCGCGAAGATGATCAACTGCGCCCATCCCGGGCCGGACATGGAGCCTTGCGGGGAGTGCGAGTCCTGCGTCTCCTTCCAGGAAGGCCGCTCCTACTGCATTCACGAGCTGGACGCCGCCTCCAACAACGGCGTGGACGATATCAAGGCCCTGATCGAGCAGGTCCAAGTCCCGCCGCAGGTGGGCAAGTACAGCGTCTACATCATCGACGAGGTCCATATGCTGTCCCCGTCGGCCTTCAACGCCTTCCTCAAGACGCTCGAGGAGCCGCCGGCACACGCCATCTTCATCCTCGCCACCACCGAGAAGCACAAGATCCTGCCCACGATCCTGTCCCGCTGCCAGACGTACGACTTCAACCGCATCGGCATTCCCGACATGGTCCGGAACCTTCGCGGCATCGCCTCCAAGGAAGGCGTCTCCATCGACGACGAATCCCTGCACCTGATTGCCCAGAAGGCCGATGGAGCGATGCGCGACGCCCTCACCATCTTCGACCAGACCGTCGCCTTCTGCGGGACGGACGTCAAGTACGAGGACGTGGTCCGGAACCTCAATGTCCTCGATTACGACTACAGTTTCAAGATGGTGGAGAACTTCCTGTCCGGAAGTTACGCCGCCGCCTTGTCCTCCTTCGACGAAATCCTGTCCAAGGGCTTCAACGCCCTGCATTTCGTGGCCGCGCTGAGCTCGCACCTGCGGGACCTCGTGGTCGCCCGCACGGCCGGGCTGGACGCCCTGCTGGAGCTCCCGGATTCCCTCAAGCAGCGCTACCGCGAGCAGGCGGCCCGCTGTCCGCTCCAGTTCCTGTACGACGCCCTGAACGTCACCACGGCCTGCGAGGCCGGCTACAAGGCGGCGGTGAACCCCCGCCTGCACATCGAGTTCGCCCTGATGAAGCTGAGCTTCCTGACGGGTCGCACGGAAGTGTCCACCGCGCCTCGGCCGGTCCAGGTTCCTTCCCCTGCTCCGCAGGTTCAGAATGACAATCCCGCTCCGCAGGCCGCCCCTGCCACTCCGCAGCCGGCCCCTGTCATTCCGAGCGAAGCGAAGGAATCTCCCGCTCCGGCCCCTGCGCCCGCCGACAAGACGGCTGTCGCCGCTCCTCCCGCGCCTGCGGCTCCCGCCCGGCAGCGCCGCGCGCCGAAGACCGGATCGGCCCTTTCGATGAACGCCATCATCCAGGAGAAGGACGAGAAGCCAGTGGAGGAGGCGCCCGCCGTCGTGGAAGCCGCCCTGCCCGACGACGACACCATCCGCGCCCACTGGAAGGACCTCAGCCCCCGGTATGAATCCCAGCCGCGCCTCGCGAGCGCCCTCGCCAAGGCGGAACTCCGGATCACCGAGGAAGCGGGCGTCAAGTCCGTGTTCTTCTCGGTCTCCAATGCTGCGCAGAAGAAATGGATCGAGGACAAGATCCTCCGCGACATGGAGAGCGCCTTCCGCGAAATCCTGAATTGCCGGAAGGTCAATCTCCACGTGGACGACATCCCCGAGGAGGAACCCGGCGAGAAGAAACCCTATATGCCCGAGGAGAAGGCGAAGGACCTGATGGACAAGCATCCCGAAGTGAGAGCGTTCGTGGCCGACCTCGGCCTTGACACAAAATAGTTCCCGCAAATGAAGTTACGCGCAGAAAACCTTGTGAAGAAATACGGCGTCCGCACGGTCGTGAAGGGCGTCTCGATGGAAGTGAGCCAGGGCGAGATCGTCGGCTTCCTGGGCCCGAACGGCGCCGGCAAGACCACGAGCTTCTATATGATCACCGGCCAGATCGTCCCGAACGAAGGACGCATCTTCATCGACGATGACGAGCTTACCGGCCTTCCGATGTACAAGCGTTCCCAGAAGGGCGTCGGCTACCTGCCGCAGGAAGCCTCCGTCTTCCGCAAGATGTCGGTCGAGGACAACATCATGTCCGTGATGGAGATGACCAAGATGACCCGAGCGGAGCGGGAGGCCCGCCTGGAGCAGCTCATCGACGAGTTCAACCTCTCCAAGGTCCGCAAGTCCCTGGGCATCCAGCTCTCCGGCGGCGAGCGCCGGCGCTGCGAAATCGCCCGCGCCCTCGCGGTGGACCCGAAGTTCATCCTCCTGGACGAGCCCTTCGCCGGCGTCGACCCGATCGCCGTGGAGGACATCCAGTACATCATCGCCAAGCTCAAGTACCGCAACATCGGCGTCATCATCACCGACCACAACGTGGGCGAGACCCTCGCCATCACGGACCGCGCCTACCTCCTGTATGAAGGTACGATCCTCCAGGAGGGCACCCCGGAAGAGCTGGCCGCCGACGAGGACGTCCGTACGAAGTACCTCGGCTCCGGCTTCCGGCTCAAGCGCTCCGTCTCCGTCGAGCGCGCCCGCCGCGAAGCGGAGGCCGAAGCCGCCGCCCGAGCCGCCGCGGAAGCCCCTGTCGTTCCGAGCGAAGAGCCCGCTGTCATTCCGAGCGAAGCGAAGGAATCTGCCGATAATCCAGATTCCGCCGAATAGTTTGGCACACCCCTTGCATTATAGCCAACCGGTTAGTTTTAAAGTTGGTTAGTTATAAGGTACGATAGAGGCGAGTCGCAAGACCCGCCTCTATCGTTTTAATGACCGATGTCCCTTATTCGGCAGAACCGCCGGCATTGGCGTTGGCTGTGACGAATCTGGTCTCACCACGTTCGTTGACGACCTTGATCATCACCGTATAATTGGCGCCGGGAACCATGTCCACTTGGGTAGATTTGCCCGTATAATACTTGGTCGAATAGTAGCCGGCGCCTGTGACGCCCGCCTTCTGGTTGATCGACTCGAGTGTCGCTGTCGGAATACCTCCCGGCGCAAGCGTGGAAGTATAGTACTTCTCGAAGGTCGTACCTTCCGGGAGACCGTCAGTCGCTATAATGCGGCTATTGCGAGTAGCAGAAGAGATGTTCGCTCCGTATAATCGGAATGAGATACCGCCTTCGGCACGAGTCTCTGCAGTCAGCGTGAACCAGTCTGTCTTGATACGGGTGATGGCGACACCAACGGTCTCGTCGTCAAGAACCAACTTGCACATCACGACATACCAGGAATCGCCAGTCAGTTTGGATGTATTCGTAATATACGATGTTCCCGACGAGTTGATGCTCTCTATGGAAGCATCGCTGATGCTGGTACCCTTTTCGTCAAGATATGCCCCGATATCGGTGATGCCGGCAAAGACCTCCTCGGATACGGCCATGAATTTGCCGGAAACCACATTCTTGGCGGAAGTCTTGAAAGTATAGTAAATCTTGTTGGTCGTCTTGGTGGACGAGGAAGAAGAATATTCGTTGACAGTGAACCAGTTGACGGTCTTCGTCGCCGTGGACATATCCACCGTGAACTGCGTGCCGCGATCGGGCTCGAAAGAGAGGGTCCGAGAAGCGGGGAGCGTGACTTTACGGGTGAATACCTCGCCGGCTTTCGTGACGACCTTGACCGTGAAGGTGTCGTCGGCGTCCAGTTCGAACGGATAGCAGCAGAAATAGGCGGTCATGTCGCCGGCGATTTCCTGCGTTGAATAGTCGAGGATAAGATTGTATTTCCGAGAAGTGACAGAGTAGGGAGCCTGCGTCGTGAAATCATACCACTTTGAGCCCGCTAATGTCACGGCTGCACCATCGTGCTCCGCTGAAAACTCCACGGATGCAATCTCGCTTTCGGAAGGAAGATTCTTCAGGTGCATTTTGCCGAGGGCCACCTGACGATAATAAGAGAGTTTGACGATGTATTTTCCTTCCGAATTCTTTGTCAAGTTCTCAGGATAATTCGAGATGAGCAAGTCGGCGGCAGGGTCGAAACTGGTAGCCGTAGGAGTCTGAGTGTCGGGAGTATTGATTTTCGCAACTGCATGGCCATCTAATAAATTGTAAGACGAGTAGGATGCATAAGGGAAGATGGCAAAATAATATGAATCAGTTCCTTCATCCGGAGTATTGAAACTACCGACTGAAACAGAGAGTAATTCTTTGGCTGATGAAAGTGTTGTTGACGTAGTCACACATTTCATCGTGCCATTGACCGACGCATATTGAAACAAGCGAACCTTGTCGCCTTTCGACCACCAGATGGTCTTTTCGTGGAACTCCGTGCGGGTGGCTCCTTCGGCGACGGAGTCGGGATCGACCTGCTGGAATTCGATGGTGATGGTTCCGTCATCGACAGGCAGCTCCGATTCGATTTTGTTGCAGGAAGCGAATGCAATCGCCACGCCCATGGCCAGGGCGGCAGAACAATGGGTAAACAGCTTCGTTTTCATCGTCATCCTCCTGTTAGAATTCATCATCGACGATGTCGTCGTCACTGTTGTAGTCGCCCGGCTTGCCGGGCTGATTGGACAAAATCGTTTTCTCCGTGGAAATCTCGAAGACTTCGCAGAGGGGCGTTGCATACGGCAGGACGCCTTCAAATTGCGATTTCATAGTGCGGTTTTGCATCGTAAGCTATTTACAATTACATTTTTGCAAAGATAGAAAAAACCATATTTCTGTGCAATACCCCCAAAAAAACGCGTCCCGAATCGCCTAGATTGCGGACTCCTCGGCACCCTTCACGCTCGCCGGGCTGGAACCGAGACCCCGGAGACGCTCCACGACGGCTTCGAGGAGCCATTTCGGTGTGGAGGTGGCGCCGCAGACGCCCACGCGGTCGCCGTCGCGGACCCAGGCGGGGTCGATGTCGGCGGGGGCGCCGATGCGGTAGGAGCGCGAATTCTCGCGGTGGCACAGGTCGAAGAGGACGCGGCCGTTGGAGCTGGATTCGCCGGCGACGAAAAGGATGAGGTCGTGGGTGCGGGCGAAGTCGGCCAGGTGCTCGTGGCGGTTCGCCACCTGCGCGCAGATGGTGTCGTGGACCGTCACGTCCTCGGTGAGGGAACGCACCCGGTCGCAGATCTCGGCGTATTCGGAGGGGCTTTTGGTGGTCTGGGAGAAGATCTCGACGGGCTGGGAGAAGTCGATGCGGGGGAGGACCTCCTCCAGCATCGCCCGGTTCTCCACCACGATGGCGTCGCCGTCCACCTGGCCCAGCAGGCCCAGGACCTCGGCGTGGCCGATTTTCCCGAAGATGAGCAGCGTTCCGCGCCGCCCGTCCGCGTGCAGGCGGACATAGGCTTCGCGGATGTGTTCCTGGAGCTTGAGCACCACCGGGCAGGTGCAGTCGATGACCGTGAGGCCGCGGCGGCGGGCGGCGGCGTACGTGGACGGCGGCTCGCCGTGGGCCCGGATCAGGACAGTCTCGCCTTCCGGGACGTCCGGAATTGACGCGACCGTCCGGAGCCCTTCCGCCCCGAGGCGGTCGAGCTCGGCTTCGTTGTGGACGATGGCGCCGAGGGAATAGAGGTGGTCGCTTTCCTGCAGGAAGCGCTCCGCCTGGGAGATGGCGCGGATGACGCCGCCGCAGAAGCCGGACCGGCTGTCTGTCTCGACCGTCACCATGACAGGGCCGGGGCCTCGAGGATGCCGAACTTGCCCTGGACGACGCCCAGGCACCAGACGAGCTCCTCGTGCAGGGTCATATGGGTGTTGTCCATCACATAGGCGTCCTCCGGCTGCCGCAGGGGCGAGGTTTCCCGGTGGGAGTCGATGTAGTCGCGTTCCGCGAGGTTCTTGACGACGTCCTCGAAGACGGGGTTCTCGCCCTTTTCGACCAGCTCGTCGAAACGGCGCTGCGCGCGGACTTCCGGATCCGCCGTCATGAAGACCTTCAGTTCCGCGTTCGGGAACACGGTGGTGCCGATGTCGCGGCCGTCCATGATGACGCGGCCACCCTCGGAGAAGGCGCGCAGGCGGGCGTCGACATAGTTCCGCACGAACGGGATGGCCGATACGGGGCTCACGTGCGAAGACACGGCGAGGGTGCGGATTTCCGTCTCGATGCAGCGGTCGCCGAGGTACAGGCAGGTCTTGCCGTCGTCATTGCGGAAATGCAGGTCGAGGCCCTCGATGACGGCCTTCAAGGCCGCCTCGTCGATGGCTCCGTCCTCCGCGATCATCCCGTTCTCCATCGAGAAGAGGGTGACGCCGCGGTACATCGCACCGCTGTCCAGGTACAGGAAATCGAATTCCTTCGCGACCATCTTGGCGAAGGTGCTCTTGCCGGTGGCCGAGAAGCCGTCGACGGCGATGATGATGTCAGGAACGTTCATAGTCGTATTTGTAAGGCCGTTTGGAACCGGCCTTACAAATGTAGAAAAAAAAGTCCGTATATTTGCACAAATGTTTCGAGCGTATGAAGATTCTGATTGTTGACGACGAACGTTCCATCCGGTATTCCCTGAAAGAGATCCTGGTGATGGAAGATTATCAGGTGGATATGGCCGAAAACGGCGCCGACGCCTGTGAAATGGCGGAAAAGGAGAAGTATGATGCCATCTTCTGCGACATCAAGATGCCGGGCATGGACGGCACGGAAGTCCTCCAGAAGCTCGTCGCCGACGGGGTCGAGACCCCGGTCATCATGATCTCCGGCCACGCCGACATCGACACGGCCGTCGACTGCATCAAGAAGGGCGCGTTCGACTTCATCGGCAAGCCCCTGGACCTGAACCGCATCCTCATCACCCTCAAGAACGCCACCGACAAGGCGAACCTCGTCACCCAGACCAAGATCCTCAAGAAGAAGGTCTACGGGCAGGAGATGGTGGGCCAGTCCGAGGGCATGCGGCACATCCGCGAGATGATCGACAAGGTCGCCCCCACCGACGCCAGCGTCCTCATCACAGGCGCGAACGGATCCGGCAAGGAACTCGTCGCCCGCAGCCTGCACCAGCTCTCGCAACGGTCGATGATGCCGTATGTGGAGGTGAACTGCGCGGCCATCCCCTCCGAGCTCATCGAAAGCGAACTCTTCGGCCACGAGAAAGGCTCTTTCACCTCCGCCATCAAGCAGCACAAGGGCAAGTTCGAGCAGGCCGACGGCGGCACGCTCTTCCTGGACGAGATCGGCGACATGTCCCTCGCCGCGCAGGCGAAGGTCCTCCGCGTCCTGCAGGAGCGCAAGATCTCCCGCGTCGGCTCGGACAAGGACATCACCGTGAACGTCCGCGTGGTCTCCGCAACGAACAAGAACCTCGCCGAAGAGATCAAGAAAGGCAATTTCCGCGAGGACCTCTACCACCGCCTCAGCGTCATCGTCATCCGCGTCCCCACCCTGGACGAACGGAAGGACGACATCCCCCTGCTGATCAACCACTTCCTGGATCAGATCTGCTCCGAGACCGCGATGCCTCGCAAGGAATTCTCCCCCGAAGCCATCGACCTGCTGGTGAAGAAATCCTGGACCGGCAACATCCGCGAACTCCGCAACGTCGTCGAGCGCCTCCTCATCCTGGGCAACAACCCCGTGAGCGTGAAGGACATCGAGGATTACGTGATCTAGACAAAAAAACCGGCCCCGAAATGGGACCGGTTCTCTTTTTCTCCGGGAAGACCTTACTTTACGCGCTGGCCGTAGGAGCGGTCGGTGGTGTTGACGGTGATGACTTCGCCGGTCTCGATGAAGAGCGGGACCATGATCTTGGCGCCGGTCTCCAAGGTGACTTCCTTCAGGGCGGAAGTGGAGGCGGTGTTGCCCTTCACGGCGGGCTCGCTGTAGGTGACTTCGAGGGTCACGTAGGTGGGGAGCTCGCAGGTGAGGCAGCGCTCCTCGGGCTCGGTGAGGAACATCATCTCCACGCGCTGGCCTTCCTTCATCAGGTCGGCGTTCTCCACGACGTCGTGGGGGAGGGTGATCTGCTCGTAGGTCTCTTCGTGCATGAAGTTGAAGGCCTCGCCGTCATCGTACAGATACTGGTAGGGGCGGCGCTCCACGGTGATGGTGTCGAGCTTGACGCCCGCGGTAAAGGTGTTCTCGAGGATGCGGCCGTTTTCGAGGTTGCGGAGCTTCGTCTTGACGAAGGCGGGACCCTTGCCGGGTTTCACGTGCTGGAAATACACCACGACGCAGGGCTTGCCGTTGAACATGATGTACATTCCGTTCTTGAGGTCAGCTGTTGTTGCCATAAA
>JAFRPH010000068.1 GCA_017429205.1 Bacteroidales bacterium | reverse complement strand
CCCTTGGACCAGCAGGAGCCGAAGCGGTAGCGGAGCGGCTGTCCGGAGACGATGCGCTTGCAGGTGACGAGATGGGTCCCGTCGTCGGTGATGAAGGTGACGTCGGCCTCGGGCATGACGACGGCGACGCCCAGCATGCCCTCCTCGGGCTCGAAGGTCTGGTCGGAGGCGTGTTCCCAGATGGCGACGCCATGGGGGAGTACCAGCTGCCGTTCCACCGTGTTCTGGGCGGCGTGGACATTGATGCCGGCCGCAATGACCAGGGAATCCCGTCCGGTAAAGGTATAGACGTCTTCCACGTCACAGAAATAGGTGTCGGGTACGACGGTGACGGTCTTGTCCAGGGCGACTTTCACGCCCTCACAGGCCTCCCATTCGGGATAATGGAGGGTAAAGACCACCTTTTCGGGCGTTTCCTCCACGATGTCGTAGCTCCGGTAATTCGTGGCGGGGAAGCGGAGCTGTCCGTCGATGAACGGAGTCGAGGCGCCGCCGCCCAGGGAGACCGCAACCTTGTAGCAGTCCTTGCCGCCGTGGTCGTGGTGATAGTATTCGTCGCTTTGGGTCTCGTATCCCTTGTACCACTCGTCGGCGACGAGCTTGCCGGGAAGTTTCACCCAGATGTCGAGACCCGGAGAGGTGGGGTTCCCTTCCAGCGCCTTGCCGTAGAAACGGCCGGCGATGAGGTTGTTCTCGAAGACGAAGTCATCGGAACGCTCCGGGACGAAGCGGGCCATGACTTTCTTCTCCGGCGCCTGCGTGCAGGCGGCGAGGGCCATGAGGCCAAGCATTGCATAGAAAAGCTTCTTCATGTTGTCGATGTCATTCTGAGCGCAGCGAAGAATCTACTTCAGGTCCTTGGTGGCGCACCAGTCCATGTCATTGTAGTCGTCGTTCTCGCCGCACATGCCCCAGATGAAGGTGTAGTTGCGGGTGGCGCAGGCGGAGTGGATGCTCCACTGCGGGGAGATGACGGCTTCCTCGTTGTGCATCCAGATGTGGCGGGTTTCCTGGGGTTCGCCCATGAAGTGGCACACGGCCGCGTCTTCCGGAAGCTCGAAGTAGAAGTAGACCTCCATGCGGCGGTCATGGGTATGGGCCGGCATCGTGTTCCAGGTGCTGCCCGGGGCAAGTTCGGTCATGCCCATCTGGAGCTGGCAGCAGGGGACTACTTCCTTGACCAGCAGGCGGTTGATGGTGCGTTCGTTGCTCTCCTCCAGGGAACCGAGGTGCATCACGACCGCATCCTTCTTGGACACTTTCTTCACGCCGGTCTCCTTGTGTGCGGTGGCGGAACAGAAGTAGAAGTGTGCGGGCTTCGCGGGGTCGACGCTGCGGAAGGAGACGTGGCGGTTGCCGCGGCCGATATAGATGGCCTCCTTGTAAGGGATCTCGTATTCCTCGTCACCCACTTTCACGATGCCGGTACCTCCGACGTTGATGATGCCGACCTCGCGGCGCTGGGTGAAGTAGTCGGCGCGGAGGATCTCCGGGGCTTCGAGGACAAGTTCCTCATCGACCGGGACGGCGCCGCCGGCGATGATGCGGTCGAACATGGAATACACCATGTTGATCTCACCGGGAACCATGATGTTCTGCACGAGGTACTCCTTCCGGATACGCTCGGTGTCATAATGCCTGGCATCCACGTTGCTGGATGCCTGACGGACGGTGCAATTGACTTTACTCATATCACTTGGGCTGTTTTCCGATGTAGGCGAGGATACCGCCATCGACATAGAGGATGTGGCCGTTCACGGCGTCGGAGGCGTGGGAGGCGAGGAAGACGGCCGGACCGCCGAGTTCGGACGGGTCGAGCCAGCGGCCGGCCGGGGTCTTCGCGCAGATGAAGCTGTCGAAGGGATGGCGGCTGCCGTCGGGCTGGATTTCCCGAAGGGGAGCGGTCTGCGGCGTGGCGATGTAGCCGGGGCCGATGCCGTTGCACTGAATGTTGTATTCGCCGTACTCGGAGCAGATGTTGCGGGTGAGCATCTTCAGGCCGCCCTTGGCAGCGGCGTAGGCGCTCACGGTTTCACGGCCGAGTTCGGACATCATGGAGCAGATGTTGATGATCTTGCCCTCACGGCGCTCCATCATTTCGGGAAGGACGGCGGAGGAGACGATGAACGGGGCGACAAGGTCCACGTCGATCACCTGCTGGAATTCCTGGCGCTTCATCTCGTGCATGGGGATGCGCTTGATGATGCCGGCGTTGTTCACGAGGATGTCGATCTGGCCCACCTCAGCGTGGATCTTCTCCACGAGGGCCTTGACGGCCACTTCGTCGGTGACGTCGCACACATAGCCGTGCACGTTCTCGATGCCGGCCTCCTTATAGTTGTTGAGACCCCGCTCGAGGGCGGCCTCGTTGATGTCATTGAAGATGATGTTCTTGATACCGGCGGCGACAAAGGCCTTGGCGATGTTGAACCCGATGCCGTAGGAGGCGCCGGTGATCCAGGCGTTCTTGCCTTCGAGAGAGAAAGGATTGGTCATCTTATTGAAAATTTAACGGTTTTCTTTCGTGTCGGCTGCAAAGATACAAACGTTTGTATT
>JAFRPH010000067.1 GCA_017429205.1 Bacteroidales bacterium | reverse complement strand
GTATGCACAATGATCGGCCAAAAAAGCAAATAATTGTGCGAAACGGCCGTCTCTGCACAATATTCGGGCAATAAACAGGAAAAGTGTGCAAAACGAACCGTTCTGCACACTTTTTTAGATGGGTGAACGTTGGATGGGTGGCCGTCGATAGGTGGCCGTTGATAGGTGGCCGTTGACTATCAATCCAGGGATTTCAGATACTTACCTTCCTCTGGCACCAGCAATGAAAAACTGTGCAAAGAAGGTGCATATACACAATGATCGGCCGAAAAAGCAAATAATTGTGCGAAACGGCCGTCTCTGCACAATATTCGGGCAATAAACAGAAAAAGTGTGCAAAACGAACCGTTCTGCACACTTTTTTCGATGGGTGACCGTTGGATGGATGGCCGTCGATAGGTGGCCGTTGATAGGTGGCCGTTGATAGGTGGCCGTTGACTATCAATCCAGGGATTTCAGATACTTGCCTTCCTCTGGCGCCAACGATGAATAACTGTGCAAAGAAGGGGCGTATGCACAATGATCGGCCAAAAAAGCAAATAATTGTGCGAAACGGCCGTCTCTGCACAATATTCGGGCAATAAACAGGAAAAGTGTGCAAAACGAACCGTTCTGCACACTTTTTTAGATGGGTGGCCGTCAATGGGTGGCCGTTCTTCGGCCTCACCCGGGGCCGGACGGCCTGGAGCCGAGTGCCCAAAACCGAGAGCCCAGAGCCTGACCCGGGGCCGGACGGCCTGGAGCCGGGGTCCAGAGGCCCAGAGCCGAGAACCGAGAACCGAGAGCCGGGGGCCGGGGGCCTGGAGCCCAGAGGCCAGTACCCAGAGGCCCAGAGCCGGGGGCTCAGCGGCTTACCACTCGTAACCGGCGAATTCGACGTCGGTCTTGGCGCGGTTGAGGAGGGCCTGGTTGGTGATCTTCCCGAGGTACTCGCGGACACCGGCGGCGTCACCCTGGCGGGCGGCGATGATGGCCTGCAGGTAGACGACCTTCTGGTCCTTGCAGTGGACGGCGCTCTTGGCCTTGCTCAGCTGGTCGGTGAGGATGTAGGCGAGGACGGTGTTGTGGCAGCAGCCGTCCACGTCGGCGAGGGTCTTGGCGGCGTCGTCATACTGGCCGGTGAGGAGCTGGACGATACCGAGGTTCTTCTTCGCGTCGGCGGTGCCTGCGCGGCGGAAGAGGTTCGCGGCGGTGGCGAGGTCGTCCTGGCGGAGGGCGATGACACCCTTGGCGTTCAGGACGTCAGGATCGTCGGAGTGGACCTTGGCGAGGGCATCCTCGGCCCTGGAGAGCTTGTTCTCGCTAAGGTAGAGGGTGGCGAGGTTGAACTGGGCGCGCTCGCTGCCGTACTTGCTGACGGCACGCCTGTAGATCTCTTCCTTCTGGCCGTTGTCCTTCACGAGGGTGGCGGTGCGCAGGAGGGCTTCCTCATCCAGCACGTCGGCGTTGTTGTCCAGCAGGTTCAGGAGTTCCTCGGAGGTGTAGTTCTGGTACTCGACGTTGGCGATGAGACGGGCGCGGCGGAGTTCCGGGAGGACCTCACCCTTGAGGGCGGTGAACACCTGGGACATGTTGCGGATTTCGCTCTCGCGGACGGCCGGGTCGCTGTACATGGAGAGGACGCGGAGGATCAGTTCCTTGTCCTGGATGTTGGACTCGCGGACGAGCTGCTGGAAGCCTTCCCAGTCCTCACCGAGGCTCTGCACGGTGGGGGTGGCGATGTCGTGCTTCTTGCCCATCTCCTTCATGGCCTTGTTGGCGGAGGAGGAACGGGCGTCGGCCAGCTGGTTGTTCTTGTTCTCCGGGCCTTCCGGGGAAGCGTAGGCGAGGATTTCGGTGCCGGTGATGGTCGTGCGCTCGTCGGCGTTGATCTGGTCGATGGCGGCAAGGAAGTCCTTGATGGACTGGCCGTTGAGCTCGGACTTGCGGACCTCGGAGCTGTTCACCAGGTACTTGATCTGGCCCTCGGCGGTACTGGAGATCACATCCTGGTAGGCGTCGGACTTGGGCGTGACGAAGCCGGAGCGCTTGACGAGCATGTAGGTGGTGTTGGCACCGTCGGCGACCTTCTTGGTCGGGAGGGCGATGCTGCGCTCACCCTTGCGGGCGACAGCGCGGAGCTCGAGGCGGCTCTTCTCCATGCCCTCGACATAGTCGAAGTGGAGGCGCTCGGTGACGGTCTGGCCGTCGGAGGAGACGACTTTGTAGTTGTCCTTGACTTTTTCGCCCTGATACACCAGGGGCTTCATCGCGACCTCACCGCCGTCGTAGACGATGACGGGCGTGACCTCAAGGATGGCCTTCGGGTTGAAATAGTCGGCCGGATAGGTGACGGTGACGACGGGGTCGATGGCTCCGCCCACCACTTCGAGGACGCCGGGGTCGCAGGTGACCTTCACGTTCTCGGCCATTTTCGCCATCTTTTCAACGGAGGCGCAGGAGACGGCCGCGGCGAGCATCGCGGCGGCAGCAAGGATTTTGAAAGTTCTGTTCATCATATCGGTAAATAATGTTGTTTACGTACAAACACACAAATATAGCATTTTTTTAGTATTTTTGCAGAACTATGGACTTACAGGCACTGAAAAACAAATATGACATCATCGGCAACGACCCGGCGCTGAACCAGGCGTTGGAGACGGCGGTGAAGTTCGCCCCGACCGACCTCAGCGTCGTGATCCTCGGGGAAAGCGGTGTCGGCAAGGAAAACTTCGCAAGGATCATCCACCAGTATTCCGCCCGCAGGAACAACAGTTTCTTCGTCGTGAACTGCGGCGCCCTGGCCAAGGAGCTCGTGAATTCCGAGCTTTTCGGCCATGTCAAAGGCTCCTTCACCGGCTCCACGGAAACCCGCAAGGGCTATTTCGAGGATGCCAACGGCGGCACCCTCTTCCTGGATGAGATCGCCGAACTGCCCCTGGAATCGCAGGCCCTCCTGCTCCGGGTGCTCCAGTCCGGCGAGTACCGCAAGGTGGGATCCAACAAGATCGAGCATACCGATGTCCGCATCGTCGCGGCCACGAACATCGACCTCTACGAGGCTGTCCGGCGCGGCAAGTTCCGCGAGGACCTGTATTTCCGCCTGAGCGCGGCGCAGGTCCGCATCCCCG
Source organism: Bacteroidales bacterium (assembly GCA_017429205.1). The sequence continues at coordinate 849 of JAFRPH010000067.1, read as the reverse complement.
CCCTCCGGGACCGTCACGAAGACATCTACCTGCTGTTCCGCAAGTTCACTTCCGACTTTTCGGAGACGAGCGGAATGTGCAAGATTTCCCTCCGCCCGGACGCCATCCGGCTGCTGAACTCCTACCGCTGGCCGGGTAACGTCCGCCAGCTGAAGGGTTTCACGCAGGCCCTGACGGCCCAGGTCTCCCGCAAGGTCACGCCAACCCTCCAGCGCATCGAACTAAGTGCGGCGGAGCTCGCGCCCTTCATGCCCCGCGAGGAAGGCGAGCCGCTCCCGGTGGTGATGGACGGCGCCCCCAGCCAGGCTTCGGGTGCCGGGATGAACGTGGACCTGCAGCCGATCATCAAGGCCATCTTCGACCTGAACCAGCGTATCGACGACCTGGAGGCCGTCGTGAGCCGCCGCTCCCTTCCCGCTCCGCAGGCCGCTCCGGTCCGGGAGCAGGAGGCCGAATGGCAGGGGACGGATTTCGCCGCCCCGTCCGGCCGGATGGTGGAGGCCGAGACCGATGAACAGCCCCCGCAGGAGGAGCCGACCCTCTCCCTCCGCGAGACACAGGCGGAAATGATCCGCAAGGCCCTCGAGAAACATCATGGGAACCGCAAGCTGGCGGCCGAGGAGCTCGGGATGTCCGAGCGTACCCTTTACCGCAAACTTCCCCCCGAATACCGCAAGAAATGAAGAAGATCCTTTCGCTCCTCGCCGCCACCCTCGCGGCCGTTTCCTGTGGAATCTATTCCTTCACGGGCACGAACATCCAGTCCGACGTCAAGACCATCTCCATCCCCTTCGTGGAATACAAGGCCCTGCGGGTGAATCCTTCCCTGTCCAATGAACTGACGGAAGC
>JAFRPH010000013.1 GCA_017429205.1 Bacteroidales bacterium | reverse complement strand
GACTTCCTCGCCTCCGCCGACTTCGTCCGCTTCACCTCCACCCCGGCGGGAAACTGCTACAGTTTCTCGGACTCCTACCGGAAGGCCAGCGGGCAGTACATGCAGGCCTGGATGATGACCCGCACGGGCGACCCCTCGCTCCTGTATCCGGAAATACGGATCATGGAAGACACCGGTTACAAGCGACTGTGCGAGGAAAGGCTGTTCCCGATGTTCCTTATTTCACTGGGCCGGATGCCCCATTTCGAGATTTCCCCGCCCGATAAACATTACTATGAGTGCGGCGGCACAACCCCTGTCTTCGTCTACCGCAGCGGCTGGACTTCCCGGAACGACGATTATCTGGGCGTCAAGGGCGGTCTCTCGATGTCCAGCCATTCGCATTGCGACCAGGGCTCTTTCTACTTCGAATCCGACGGTGTCACCTGGGCGACCGACCTCGGGATGCAGGACTACAACTCGCTGGAATCGGCCGGCGTGGACCTTTGGGACATGACCCAGGACAGCGAACGCTGGGAGGTTTTCCGTATCGGCCCGTTCTCCCATAACATATTGACGGTCAACGGGAAAGTTCCCAAGGTGAACCGCGTCATCAATCTACTCCGGACGCGGAAGCCTGACGTTCCGTCCGCGGCGGATCCCGCCGGAGCGGAGTTGTATCTGCGTCCGGCCTATGACGACGACCTCGCCGATTACCGGCGGGAGGTGCTCTTCGACGGAGAGGACCTTCACGTCGTGGACTATCTGCAGGCCGGGGATTCCACCTGTACTATCCGCTGGGCCATGTGCACGGAGGCCGAGGCCACCCTTTCCGACGGCCGGTTCCTGCTGCGTGCCGATGGAAAATGCCGGAGCCTGTTCGTCACGACGGAAGGGTCCACACCTGAAATCACGCCGCATCTCTGGCCGACGACCTACGACGCCGAGGCTCCGGACCTTGAGGGCATGCAATACCTCCACCCGACCGACGTTCCCAACCCGGGAACCGCGCTCATCGGTTACACCTTCACCCTGCAGCCCCGCCAGAAGGTTGTGCTGCGCGTCTGCCTGTCTAACGCTCGTACGCAAGGCGTTCGGTTCCGTCGTCCAGCCAGATGATGCCGCAGTAGGCAAACCCGACGGTGCCGATGACGTGCTGCATGATGCGGTTGTCGCGGTGCGTGTCGATCCTCAGATGCGGGAAACGGGCCGCGGCAAAGTCGATGATGGCGGAGAAAACCCCATGCACGTCCGGGTAGCTGGCGATGCGATGGAGGACGCCGTAAGGCTCGTCGGTGAGCCAGGCGCCCTCGATATGGTCGTAAGTGGGTTCGGGCGAAGGGAGGAGGGCGAAGTAGGCGACAATAGATTTCTCGACTCCGCCTTCGACTCCGCTCGAAATGACATTCCTGTCATCTCGACCAAGCGAAGCGCGTGGAGAGATCTCGTCACTTAAAATGACGTACCCGCCGCCTCGGTCGATGTCACGCAGGAGAAGGTCCTCCCCCGGAAAACCCGGGGCGGACCACTGCTCGAGATTGCCGTCTGCGCGCATGATGGCCTTGGCGGCCTCGAAGACAGGCAGCACGGCAGGGAGGTCGGACGGCATGGCGGAACGGATACGGAACCGGACCGGGAAACAGATTCCTTCGCTCCGCTCGGAATGACAATCCCCTACCACTTATCGTAGTGGATGTTCTCCGGTTTCCACTTGTCCTTGGGCCGGTCGTCTCCGGCGGGATAGCCGCACGGGACGATGCAATACGGGGAGACGTTGTCCGGAAGGCCCAGGGCCTCGCGGGCGGGGCCCATCCGGTCCTCATAGGGGTAGCAGGCGGTCCAGACGGCACCGAGGCCCAGCGCTTCGGCGGCGAGGAGCAGGTTCTCCGTCGCGGCGGCGCAGTCGGCCGTCCAGTTGCCGTTCTCCATCTCCACCTCTTCGGCATCGGGCTGGCCCCACGGCTTGCGCATCATCGCGGTCTCGCCGCAGACGACGAATACGACCGGGGCCTGGGCGATCATCTTGTTGAATCCGCCGGCCAGGGCCTCCTTCACCGCCTGGTCGCGGACCACGACGAAGCGCCAGGGCTGGAGGTTCATGCCGGTCGGAGCGGCCATCGCCGCCCGGAGAATCTGCTCGACCTGCTGGTCGGACACAGCCTGGTCCGTGTAGGAGCGCACGCTCTTGCGGGAGAAGATGACCTCGAAAGCGGAAGGTTCCGCCGTTTCCTGCTGCTTCGGCGCACAGGCGGCCGCAGCGACCAGGAGGGAAGCTAAGACAGACATCTTTGCAATACGCATAATCCAAGTTTTTATGGAGCAAAGATAATCATTTCTCCCGCTCCTTCCGTCAAAAAGTATTGTCGAAGTGCCGAAGAATCCTTATCTTCGCATATTATGACCAAGAAACCGTTCCTATGCCTCCCCGCCGCGGGTTTCACCGTGGCCATACTCCTGTCCCTCTCCCTTGCCGCCTCCGCCCAGCCTGCCGGACGAGTCCTTTTCAACGAAGGCTGGACCTTTGAAAAAGACGGTGTCCAAAAGACCGTCGACCTGCCCCATGACTGGGGCGTAGAAGGGGCGTTCCGGCAGGAATACCCTGGCGAATCCGGCAAACTCGCCTGGTGGGGGAAGGCCGTCTATACGAAGCAGGTGACCGTCGGCCTGGAAGAACTGCTCACCAAGGACATCGACCTGGAAATCGACGGGGCGATGTCGCACGCGACGGTGTCCGTGAACGGGGTCGACCTGGGCGGCTGGCCGTATGGTTACGCCTCCTTCGCCGTCCGCCTGAATCCGGCCCTGAGAGCCGGTGAGAATACGGTTTCCGTCCACATCGACAATCCGGAGGAATCCTCCCGCTGGTATCCCGGCGGCGGCATCTACCGGAATGTCTGGCTCACCAAGACGAACAAGACCTCCGTCGCCCACTGGGGGACTTACATCACGGCGGAACCCCGGAACATCCGGAACATCGCGAAGATCGCCACCAAGTCCGAACTGATGGTGGCCGACGCGGCCGTCACCCTCCGTGTCACCCTCAAGCACGCCGGTGAAAAGACCGTCGGCATGGTCCGGACGCAGATCATCCGCCAGGAGCATTACCGCAGCCCCGACGCGAAGGACCTCGTCGTGGACCGCGTCGTCGCCGAAACCCGGAGCATCGAATACATCGAAGACGGGAAGACGGTCATCCAGACCTTCGACCTGGAGAACGCATACCTCTGGAGCCCGGAACATCCGGAACTGTACCTGGCCCGTACGACCGTGGAAACGCCCGACGAAGTGCTGGACAAGTACGAGACGCCCTTCGGCATCCGCAAGGCCGAATGGAAGGCCGACGGATTCTACCTCAACGAGGAGAAATACTTCCTGAAGGGTGTCTGCCTGCATCACGACGCAGGCGCGCTCGGCGCCGCCTGGAACGACGACGCCTGGGTACGCCGCTTCGGAATGCTCAGGAAGATGGGCTGCAACGCCATCCGGACTTCCCACAATCCCCCGGCGCCGGAGTTTCTGGACCTGTGTGACCGGATGGGCTTCCTGGTGCTGGACGAACTGACGGACACCTGGACGGTTCCCAAGAAGAAAAACGGCTATGCCGTACTGTTCGACGAGTGGGTGGAGAAAGACCTCACGGCCATGATCCACCGCGACCGCAACCACCCATCCGTCATCGCCTGGTCCATCGGCAACGAATGCGGCGAGCAGGGGGACAGCACCAAATGGTGGATCCCGAAGATGCTCACCGACCTCTGCCACCGGGAGGACCCGACGCGGCCCACCACCGCCGGCAACGACAACCCCTGGGCCGCCAGCCAGGGCTACGCCGCCACCATCGACGTCTACGGCTTCAACTACAAGCCGCACCTGTACGCGGAGTTCGTGAAAAGCCACCCCGGCCAGCCGGTCTACGGTTCGGAAACGGCCTCCTGCATCTCCACGCGCGGCTATTACCGCTTCCCGGTGGAGCAGGAAAAGGGCAAGGGCTGGTCGATGGACGCTCCCTTCCAGGTGAGTTCCTACGACCTGTACGCCCCCGGATGGGCCTCCAAGCCCGATTACGAATGGGAATACGAGGACGTGGTCCCGCAGTGCGCCGGCGAGTTCGTATGGACCGGCTACGACTACCTGGGCGAACCCACGCCTTTCAACATGGACCCTTCCGTCCTGACCAACTTCCACTCCGAGGAGGAGAAGGAGGCCTTCAAGAAAATGGTCGCGGGCTGGGGCCAGGCGATCGCCGAGGTCCCGCTTCCCTCGCGGAGCTCCTATTTCGGCATCATCGACCTCGCCGGATTCCCGAAGGACCGCTACTGGCTGTACCAGGCCCGCTGGCGTCCGGACCTGCCGATGGTCCACATCCTGCCGCACTGGACCTGGCCCGGCCGGGAAGGCCAGGTGACCCCGGTCCACGTCTATACCTCCGGCGACGAGGCCGAACTGTTCGTCAACGGCAAATCCCAGGGCAGGAAGGCGAAGGAGGGCTACCGCATCGTCTGGGACGACGTGGTCTATGAGAGCGGCGAACTGACGGTCGTCGCCTGGAAGGACGGCAAGACCTGGGCCACGGAATCCCTCCGCACCGCCGGACCGGCAAAACAGGCCGTTCTGGAGACCGATTTCGCCGGCAAGGACCTGACCTTCGTCACCGCCCGGATCGTCGACAAGGACGGAACGGCCGTCCCCGATGCGGACAACCTGCTGACTTTCAAGGTGGATGGTCCCGCCGTCCTCGTCGCGACGGACGCCGGGGACCCCACCTCCCATACGCCTTTCCACAGCCCTGAGATCCGGGCCTTCCACGGTCTCGCTTCCGCCATCGTCCGGCGCACCGGATCCGGTCCCGTCACCGTCTCCGTCACCGCCAAGGACCTGAAATCCGAAAAAATCATCCTGAAATGAGAAAGATCCTGTTCCTCCTCGCCCTCCTGCCGGGCCTGTACGCCGCCGCGCAAAAGCCCGGGCACGAATCCAACAAGGTTACGACGGCCAATTACGACCTCGCCGAACGCTTCTCCCAGAAGAAGGTCGGCCAGATGGTCTACTCCACCCGCATCACCCCGCACTGGTTCGCCGGCAGCGACCGCTTCTGGTACAGTTGGAAAACCGCCGAGGGCACGAAATACTGGCTCGTAGACCCGGCCGCCGGCCGCAAGAGCGAGATCTTCGACCTGGAAAAGCTCGCGATGCAGGTCACTGAAATCACCCGCGACCCCTATGACGCCGCCCATCTTCCGCTGCGGCTGGAGCTCAAGGAGGACAAGTACTTCCAGTTCGACATCACCTCCAAGACCGAGAAGAAAGACTCCACGGGCAAGGGAACGGGCAAATTCGTGACCTACCGGTTCTACTACGACATCGCCACGAAAAAGCTCACCTGGGACACCGACGAGCACAACCGGAAGTACCCGATGTGGGCCAATGTCTCCCCCGACGGGACCAAGGGCGTCTATGTCAAGAACCACAACCTGTACCTGATGGACTCCACCTCGCTCCGCAAGGCGGCGAAGGACGAGAAGGACAGCACCCTCGTGGAAATCGCCCTGACAACCGACGGCACGGCCGACTTTTCCTGGGACGGAAACAACTATTCCGGTGACACCGAGACGGATTCCACCGCCCGTCACTTCGCGGCCGTCGAATGGTCACCGAACGGAAAGAAATTCGCGACCTTCCGGTGGGACATGTCCATGGTCAAGCCTTTCTGGGTGATCAATTCCGTCACGGAGCCGCGTCCCACGCTGGAAACCTACAAGTACCAGATGCCGGGCGAGCCCGGTCCCACCCCGTTCCTGTACGTGATGGACACGGAAGGGAACAGGCAGGCGGTGAAGGTCATCGCCTTCAAGGACCAGGAATGCAGCATCCTGAGCGCCGAAAGGAAGGCGAAGGACGCCTATCTGGAATACCGGGGAGCCAAGTGGATGGGCGATGACGACCATTTCTGGCTGGTCCGCCAGAGCCGCGACCTCAAGCGGCTGGACCTGTGCCGGGTGGACGTGGGTTCCGACTCCACGAAAACCATCGTTTCCGAACGGATGAACACTTATGTGGAGTACCGCAGCCCGCGCTTCCTTCCGGACGGCAGTTTCGTCTGGTGGTCCGAGCGCAACGGCTGGGCGAACCTGTACCTTTACGGCCCTGACGGCACGCTCAAACGCAACCTCACCGAAGGGGCCTTCCACGTGGACGACGTCCTCGCGGTGGGTGACGGTTATGTCCTGCTCTCGGCCTGCGGCGTGAACAAGACGGAGAACCCGTACCAGATGCATACCTTCCGGGTTCCCCTCGCCGGGGGTGCGATGCAGCAGCTGGACATGGACGACATGTACGTGGCCGCCGACGCGTCGGACGACGCCCGGTATTTCGTGGCGAACTGCTCCCGCGTGGACTGCAAGCCGTTCGCGGTCCTGTATTCCGCGGCCGGCAAGCGGACGGACCTGGAGGAGGCCGACTTCAGCCAGCTCTTCGCCGCCGGCTACAAGTTCCCGGAACGCTTCGTCGTGAAGGCCGCGGACGGCATCACCGACCTGCACGGAGCCATCTACAAGCCTTTCGACTTCGATTCCACGAAGGTGTACGCCCTGGCGGACTATGTCTATCCCGGCCCGCAGGTGGAGGCCAACACCGTCTATTGGTCCAGCGGCATGACCCGCACCGACCGCCTCGCCCAGCTGGGGATGATCGTCATCACCGTGGGCAACCGCGGCGGCCATCCGAACCGCTCCAAGTGGTACCATAACTACGGCTACGGGAATCTCCGCGACTACGGCCTGGAGGACCAGAAATACGCCATCCAGCAGCTGGCCGCCCGGCACAAGTACATCGACATCAACCGCGTGGGCATTCACGGTCACTCCGGCGGCGGATTCATGTCCACGGCCGCCATCCTCCAGTACAACGACTTCTTCAAGGCGGCCGTCTCCTGCGCCGGCAACCACGACAACCGCATCTACAACCGCTGGTGGAGCGAACAGCACCACGGCGTCGCCGAGAAGATCGAGAAAGGCGACACCACTTTCGTGTACAAGATCGAGACGAACCCGCAGATCGCCGCCCGCCTGAAGGGGCACCTGATGCTGGTCCACGGCGATACGGACAACAACGTGAACCCGGCGAACTCCATCCGCGTGGCGAACGCCCTCATCCGGGCCAACAAGCGGTTCGAATACGTCCTCCTGCCGGGCCAGCGCCACGGATTCGGGGACATGAACGAGTGGTTCTTCTGGAAGATGGCCGACCACTATGCCCGCTGGCTGATCGGCGACAAGCGAGAACGTCCCGTCGACATTGAAGAATTGAATAATGACTGATACGACCATGAAAAGATTGTTCCTTTTTCCGGCGCTCCTGCTGCTCGTCACCGGCTGCGCCCTGAAAACCGCCACGTTCACCGATGAACAGGCGATGCCCCTGGAGGAGGGGCGGACCGATTCGCTTTCCCTGTACATCTCCCTCGAGTATCCCGTGAAGGGAACCGGGGAAGAAGCGCTCGCCGCCATTACGAAAAGCATCCTCAATTCCGCCTTCGACCTGGAAGAAGAGCCGGGGACCGTGGAGGAAACGGCCCTCCGCTATGAGGAAAACCTGCAGGACGAGTATTTCAACGAGAGCGAAGCCCTGACCGGTGAGCCGGCCGACGGTTTCTTCTCCTGGGAAGACCAGGTCAACGGCTACTTCTCCGGCAGCTACCGGAACCTGGTCTCCTACATGGTGGAGTACTACAGCTTCCGGGGCGGCGCGCACGGAATCAACACGATGACCCCGGTCGTCTTCGACAAAAAGACCGGAAAGACCGTCCCCGAGGAAGAGTTTTTCGCCGACGGATACCGCGCACCGGTCGCCGCCCTCATCCAGGCGCACCTTCCGGAAGCCCTGGAGAATGACGACGAAACCCTGGGCGAGCTCTTCGAACCCGACCTCGTCGGCCCCAACGGCCTGTACGAGGTGACCAAGGAGGGCGTCACCTGGTACTACCAGCCCTACGACATCGCCCCTTACTACCTGGGCGTCATCTCCGTTACGGTCCCCTGGAAGGAGCTGAAGTCCTATGTCCGGGAATAATCGGGATTGCCTGCGGGACGTGAGCCTGCGCTTCGTCGGCCTGCACTACGAAACGAGCCTGTATGAACTGCAGGGCCCGCATTTCACCAACCGCTATTACATCCTGAGCGGGTCCGGAACCCGCCAGCTGATGGCCTTTCCCGAAGTCGTCGGCTTCGATTCATACCTGTCGATGCTGCCCGCCACCGTCGCCGCCCTCCGCCTCCTTTTCCCTGGCTCGGGCGGCGATGTCGATATCCTCACCATCCTCCGCGGCGGACTGAACTATCCGGTGGAGGAGGCGTGCGCCCGGAACGGCATCCGGGTGCGGGACATCCATTTCGTCTCCTGCGAACGCATCATCGAGGACCACATCATCACCGGACTGGACATCAAGTACGAAAAGATCCGGGTCACCCGCGACCGGACGCTCGTCATCGGCGACATCATTGCGACGGGGGACACCCTCCGGCTGTGCCTGAGCCAGGTGGTGGACCGTTTCCGCCGGCGGGGCGGCAGCATCCGCAAGATCATCTTCTTCACCATCGGCGGCACCCGCGCCATCGACCTGATGGAGAAGATGACCGGGGAGATCCGGGCGGTCTTTCCGGATTTCGAGGGCTTCGAATGCTTCTTCTACGAGGGCGTTTTCACCGTCTACGAGGACAAGGGCGTTTCCGGGATCAACGTCCCGGACATCGACTTCGGCTGGAAGGGCGGGGTCATCGCCCCGGAATTCCGACGCTTCGTGCTGGGGCATCCCTACGCCCTGCTCGAAAAGTGCATCATCTACGACGGGGGTGCCCGGCGGTACGAGATCCCGGTCCATTTCCACGAGGCGCTGGAATACTGGGAAGGCCTCTGGGGCCGGGCCGACCGCATCGACCCGGAGAAGCTGGTTGCCGAAAAACTGGGCTACGACCGGCCGCTTTCCTACGGGGAATGGCTGGAGGTGACCCATTTCAAGGAGCTCCCGGAAACCGGGCTCCTGGACCTCTGGAACGAAGAGACGGGACTGCTGGAGAACGCGTCCGCCCTGTCGCTGGAAACCATCGCGATGCAGCGGATCAACTCGATCACTACAATCCTTCAACAATATGAGTGACAAAAAGATGACGGACGTCGACTACACGTCCTCACCGGTCGACAAGGCCGGCCGCAAAAGCAACCTGAGCATGTTCATGGTCATGCTCGGATTCACCTTCTTCTCCGCCAGCATGTGGGTGGGCCAGCAACTGGCCTCCGGACTGGACTGGTGGGGCTTCGTCTGGGCCCTCCTCCTCGGAGGTCTCATCCTCGCGGCCTATACGGGCACCCTGGGCTGGATCGGTGCGGAAAGCGGCCTGTCGCTGGACATGCTCGCCCGCCGGAGCTTCGGCACCAAGGGCAGCTGGCTTCCCAGCGCGATGATCAGCTTCACCCAGACCGGCTGGTTCGGCGTGGGTCTCGCCATGTTCGCAATCCCTGTGGCCAAGGAACTGATGGGCCTGGAGGTGACACCGGATTCGATGCCCTGGCAGGGATACCTGCTGGTCGCGATCGCGGGCGTCCTGATGACCGCCAGCGCCTATTTCGGCATCAAGAGCCTCACGATCATCAGCTACATCGCCGTTCCCGCGGTCGCCATCCTGGGTACCGTGGCGATGGTCATGGCCGTCCAGCGGGGCGACGCCGGCCTCGTGGAGCAGTTCGCGAAGGGCACCAAGGACCTCGGGGTGATCGCCGGCGCGGGACTCGTCGTGGGAAGCTTCGTGTCGGGCGGCACGGCCACGCCGAACTTCACGCGGTTTGCCAAGAACGGGAAGGTGGGCCTCTGGATCACCGTCGTGGCCTTCTTCATCGGCAACTCGCTGATGTTCCTCTTCGGCGCCGTGTCCAGCATCTATGTGGGCGGAAACGACATCTTCGAGGTGATGCTGAACCTCAACCTGTTCTACCTCGCCGTCCTCGTCCTGGGCCTGAACATCTGGACCACCAACGACAACGCCCTGTACACGGCGGGACTCGGGCTTTCCAACATCTTCGGCCTGTCGAAGAAAACGTGGGTCATCATCTCCGGCTTCATCGGCACGGTGGCCGCCGTGTGGCTGTACTGGAACTTCTGCGACTGGCTGAACGTGCTGAACTGCACCCTGCCGCCGGTGGGCATCATCCTCATCCTGCACTATTTCTTCAACCGGGGCAAGGATGTCCGGGAACCCGTCGTGGACTGGAGCGCCGTCATCGGCGTGATCGCCGGCGCCGTGGTCGCGAACCTCGTGCACTGGGGTTTCGCCTCCATCAACGGCATGGCGGTCGCCGCCCTGTGCTGGTGCGCAGGACAACTGTTCAAGAAGAAGTAAAGAGGGATTTTCCTACCCTTTACCCTTTCGAAGCGATGCACTCGATCTCCACGAGGGCACCCTTCGGAAGGGTTTTTACGGCGACGGCCGAGCGGGCGGGGAAGGGCTCGGAGAAGAACTGCGCGTAGACGCCGTTCATCGCGGCGAAGTCACCCATATCGGCCAGGAAGACCGTGGTTTTCACGACATGGGAAAGCGAAAGACCCGCGGACTCCAGGATGGCGCTCGCATTCAGGAGCGACTGGCGGGTCTGTGCTTCGACGCCGCCTTCCGGAAAGGCCCCGGTAGCCGGGTCGATCGGTAACTGGCCGGAAACGAAGACAAGGCCGATGCCGCTGTCGACAGCCTGGCTGTAGGGTCCGATGGCCGCAGGTGCGGCGGAGGTGCTGATGGGTTTCATGGTTTCTGTATTGCTTGTAGGATGGCCGCCACCCGGGCAGCCGAGGTAATCTTTTTTCCGTCAATGACTTCCGATGCGGAGGCATGGATTTCCGTGCAGCCGGTCAGGCGGAGGGTCCGGGCTGCATTCGCAGGCGTGACGCCGCCGCCGGGCAAAATGAGGATCCGTTCCCCGGCACGCTTCCGGAGTTCGCGCAGCATGTCCGCCCCTTCCGTGACGGTAGGCCCCTGGCCGGAGGTGAGGATGCGGCGGCACCCCAGGCCGATGATCTTCTCCAAGGCTTCGAAAGGCCGGCGGCATGCATCGAAGGCCCTGTGGAAAGTGACCGGCTTGTCTACGGACGCCAGCAGCCGTTCCATCGCGGCTTCGTCCACGTCGCGGGAAGGAGTCAGGGCTCCCACGACAATCCCGTCCGCACCGGCCTCCAGGGCCTGTCCAGCCTGCACGGCCATGGTTTCAACCTCGTCCGGGGCATAGACGAAATTCCCCGCACGGGGACGGACGAGGACATGGACGGTCAGGGAAGGATAGCGGCCCTTGACCGCTTTCAGCCAATCCACGGGCGGGGTGAGCCCGTCCACTTCCAGGGCCGAACACAGTTCGATCCGCCGCGCGCCACCGGCTACGGCCGCATCGACGCTTTCCAAGCCGCCGCAACAGACTTCCAGCAGCGCCATCTCAGTGTTTCAGGTGGATTTTGACCAGCTCCCGCTTGGTCTCCGAGCCATAGGCGTATTCCCCGACGTCGATGCTGTCCAGCAGGTACAGGTCGCTCCCCTTGAACAGGGTGGACTGGGCGGTGGCGCGGATGTCCCTGGCCTTGTCCATCGACTCCTTGGGAACGATCAGGTGGCAGGGGATCAGGTAGGCGACCGGATTGACGGCGACGGCATGCGCCACCGGACGGACGCCCTGCGGATTGCCGCACAGGACGGCGAGGTCGGTGTAGCTGTACAGCCGGGGCTCCAGGCGGAACAGCGTCTCCCAGACCCGCAGCTGGAATTTCGTGCCGAACAGACGGAAGTCCTCCCATTGGACACGGCCGGAAAGGGCGACGAGCTCCTCCGTCGAAATCTTGTGCGTTGAGACGGCGCCCACGCTCGAGGGAGGCAGCTGGGCAACCTTCGCGGCGATCTGCGCGAAGTGGCCGTAATCGGCGGAGACCGACGCGATCCGTCCGTCTATCTCCGTGACAATCCATTCGGTAACCATATGTACAAAGATACGGTTTAACCGGGAAATAATCAACCCGTTAGCGCATTCAATTTCAGGGGTGAACGGCGTTTTTTCGCGTTCCATCGACAAATAAACGAAATAATCCGTATTTTTGCAGTCGTTATGGCAAAGCACACGCCGAACATATCGACCCAGACGTGGGCGGACCTGCTGGTCTGCCTCCTCGTCCTTCCGGGCCTGGCCGCCGTCTTTCCCCTGGAAGAATGGATCGGATGGCGGGCAACGGACGTTGTCCTCTGCCTGGCCTGGACCTACCTGTGCTGGTATCTCGGCCGGCACATCCTGCCGGGCATGTTCGCGGCGGGGAAAGGACGGCGCTGGAGCGGAATCGCCATCCTGTTCCTGACGGTGGTCGTTACCTTCCTGATGACCCTGAGGCAGGTACCCTTCCCGCAGGAAAGCGGGGCGGACCGGCCTGCACGCCTGTATCTGTACCAGCAGGCAATCTGGGTCCTGTACATCTCCGCGATGGGAAGCGGACTGGCCACCGGACTGCTGGCCAGGAAACTCCGCGAGCAGGCAGGCCTCCGAAGCGCGGAAGAGGAATCGCTGGCCGTCCGGGCGGCGGTGGAAACCCGCGCCGCCGCGGCCGTCGCCGGGGAGACCGTGACGGTCAAGGCCGATTACAGGGATGTGACCATCCCGCTCGGGGCCATCCAGTACATCGAAGCCAGGAACAACTACGCCTGCATCCACCTGGACCACCAGGACGACATCGTCTCCCAGATCACGATGAAATCCCTGCTGGAGATGCTTCCCGAAGGCAAGTTCGTGCGGATCCACCGTTCCTACATCGTCCCGCTCCACCGGATCGAGAGCAAGAAGGCCTCCTCCGTCAAACTGATCGGCGTGGAGACCCCCCTCCCGGTCGGGCGGGCCCATAAAGAGAACCTGAGATGAAGCCGCAGGGAAGTCAGGACTCCTCCTTTTACAACGGCGGCCGCAAGACGCACTGGGCCGTCATCGCCATTGCCATGATCGGCTCCTGCATGTCGGGCGTGACCTTTGTTTCCGTCCCGGGCATGGTGGGCACGAGCGGATTCGGCTACCTGCAGATGTGCCTCGGCTTCTTCCTGGGCTATCTGGTGATCGCCTTCGTCCTGACCCCCCTGTACTTCAGGCTCAATGTCGTTTCCATCTACCAGTACCTGGAGGAACGCTTCGGCCGGGCCTCCTATAAGACCGGCGCCTGGTTCTTCTTCATCTCCAAGATGCTGGGGGCGGCGGTCCGCCTGTTCCTGGTGTGCCTGACCGTGCAGCTGCTCCTTTTCGATCCGCTGGGCCTCCCTTTCTGGCTGAACGTCCTCGGCAACGTGGCGGTCTGCCTGGCGATCACCTTCCGCGGCGGGGTGAAGTCCGTCATCGGAGTGGACGTCGTCAAGACCGCCTGCATGATCGTGGCGGTCATCCTCGCCATCGTTTTTATCGGGAAGGACCTCGGGGCCGTCCGGATCCACGAGAAGGTGTTCTTCTTCGATGACCTGAACCACCCGCAATACTTCTGGAAACAGCTGCTGGGCGGACTGTTCACCGTGGTCGCCATGACCGGCCTGGACCAGGACATGATGCAGCGGACGCTCGCGTGCAGGAATTACAGGGACTCCCAGAAAAACCTGGTCGTGAGCAGCCTCCTGCAGACGGTTGTCATCGCAGGTTTCCTGTGCCTGGGCTCGCTTCTGTACCAGTTCGCCGCCGCGCACGGCATCACCGAGACCGGGGACCGTCTATTCCCGGCCGTCGCTACCGGCGGCTGCCTGCCCGCCATCGTGGGCGTATTCTTCGTCACGGGTTTCATGATCAGCGCCTACGGCGCAGGCGGGTCGGCCCTGACCTCCCTCACGACCTCCTTCACGGTGGATATCCTGGACAAGGCCGGCGACGTGAAGGTCCGGAAAGGCGTCCACCTGATGATGGCGGTGCTGATGGCCGTCACCATCATCGCGTTCAACGCCCTGAACAGCACCAGCGCCATCGACGCGGTGTACAAGCTGGCCAGCTACACATACGGCCCCCTTCTGGGGCTGTTTGCCTTCGGAATCCTGACCCGGAAAAAGGTGAAAGACCGCTATGTCCCGCTCGTGGCCCTGGCGGCACCGGTCCTCTGCCTGGTCCTCCAGCTCAATTCGGAGCGGTGGTTCAACGGCTACCGGTTCAGCTATGAACTGCTGGTGATGAATGCCGGACTGACCTTCCTCGGCCTGTGCTGCCTTATTCAGCGCGACGGGCCAGCGCGAGGGGAACCGGCCTCCCGTCGATGAAGGCCGTGATCTCCGCGTCCGGGAAACCGAGTTTGCGGATGGGGTTGAGCTGCGCAAGCGCCTCCCGGAACGTCCGGAACACGCCGACGCTGTAGGTATACTTCAGCGAGGAAGTCAACCGCTCATACACGGGATCCAGGCCGCCGATCTCCTCGAGGGTGGCATGGCGCGCCGACAGGAAAAGCTGGATCTGGTAGATGACGCCCTCCGGCAGCCGGGTATCCTGGGCAAAACGTCCCACGGGCCCCACCTTGTAGGAATTCTGCGTCGTGGCGGGAGGGGCGGCCAGTTTCATCCGCAGTTTCGCCCCGAAGGAGTTCTTCGTAAAGGTATAGCTGGAACGGGCCCCGACCACCTCGCGGTCGGCCCGCTCCGAGGAGGACACCACGCCGCTCCGGAGGAAGGACTGCTCGATCTGGCGGATCGCCCGGGTGGTTTCTTCCAGCTTGTTCCGGAGCGGAGTAAGGGCCGTTTCCTTTTCCACGATGGCGGCCGTCAGGGCGGTCCTGCCCTCCCCGGAATCGGCGGAAAGCCGGGCCCGGAGCTGGTCCACCCGCTGTTCATAGGCATAGATCGTATCCCGCAGCGCCCGCGCCTGCGCCATCTTCTCCATATACAGGCGGGTGTCGTCGTTGGAAGGAGCGGCTTCCGAGACGGCGGAACCGTGGTCCAGCCGCGAAGGGTCGTCCAGCGGGTTCAGCGAGGCCATCCGGGCCAGGGCGACCGGGTCGCGGACCGGTGTCCGGACCGGATCCGCCCGCTTTTCCAGCACATAGATGTAGACGCTGTCCCGGGCGCAGTCCCGGTTGGAGGCGAAAAGGGTATAGCGGCCGTCAGAGGTGTCGGAGAGCAGGAAGTCGTCCGCCGGGGAGGAGTAAGGGAATCCCAGGTTCTCCGGCACGCCCCAGGTGAGGGCCTCTTCATCCCACGTCGACCGGTAAAGGTCGTATCCGCCCATTCCATACAGGCCGTCCGAGGAGAAATACAGGGTTTTCCCATCTTCCGAAAGCATCGGAAACACCTCGTTTCCAAAGGACAGGAGATGCTCACCCAGCAGTTCGGGTGCCGACCACAGGGTATCCTGGTCCCGGGTGATGTACAGGTTCCGGCTGCCCACGGCGTCGGGCGCGGAAAAACAGACCGTGTGGCCGCCCTTGGGGGCGTAAATGGGGAAATCCTCGTCCGTCGAGGGATCCAGGACATTGGGCCCCTGCCGCCACCCCTGGTTCTTGAGGGGGTAATACAGGAAGAAATCCTGCCGGGAGAACCGCTGGCGGGCGATGACGACGGGACTCTCACAGAAGTCCGTCATTACCAGGGCGTTCTGACAATTGTCAATCCGGGCGCGGAGAAGCGGGACCGTGTCGGCCGGGGCGGTCGCCACCGCTTCCCGGTACAGGTCCATCGCCTCCTCGAAACGGTACTCCCGGTGCAGGCGGTCTCCTTCCCGGAGGAGGGAATCCGTCTGGGCCCGGAGGCAGGGCGTTGCCGCCAGGAGTAAAAAAAAGATGGAAAAAAGCCTTCTTCTCACCTCAATCGTTCGTTTCGAGTATGCAAAATTAAGAAATCCTTGTGAGAATCTTCATTTATCAGAAAAAATTTGTACTTTTGTACCCTTATTTTGCCGAGGTCTGCAAGGTTCGGCCCTTGCCGGCGCGGCTTGATGTGGATAAACTAATAATAAATAGAGTTAAAAATGCAAAGCAAAGGATTAATCAGGCTCTTCGCCATCCTGCTTGCCCTGGCCAGCATCTGGCAGCTCTCCTTCACGGCGGTGACCCGCATCCAGGAGAACAAGGCTGCCAAGGCCGCTGCCGCCAAGGCGCAGCAGTTCGTGGACGCGAACAATGTCGCCGCCGACGTCCGGGAATTCGTTCTCGACTCGGTGGCCGCCATCCGGAACCGCGCCTACATCGACTCCATCAGCAACGAAAAGGTCTATCTCGGATATACCTACCAGAGCGCCAAGGAAAAGGAGATCAATCTCGGCCTCGACCTCAAGGGCGGTATGAACGTGATGCTGCAGGTCCAGCTTGAGGACCTCGTGAAGGCCCTTGCGGGCAACAGCGCCGACCCTGACTTCCTGAAGGCCATCGATGCCGCCAAGAAGAACAACGTCAACTCCAGCCAGGACTTCATCGCCCTGTTCGAGAGCGCCTGGGCCGAGAATGCGAACGGCCGCCGGCTCGCCGAGATCTTCGGCACCTACGAGCTCCGCGACAAGGTGAAGCCCGAATCCACGGACCGCGAGGTCATCGAGGTCATCCGGGGTGAAGCCAAGAGCGCCATCGACAACTCCTTCAACGTCCTGCGCAACCGTATCGACCGCTTCGGCGTCACCCAGCCGAACATCCAGCGCATCGAGAACAGCGGCAAGATCCTCATCGAGCTCCCGGGCGTCAAGGACCCGGAGCGCGTGCGCAAGCTCCTGCAGGGCACCGCTTCCCTCGAGTTCTGGCCCACTTTCACCGCCAATGAGGTGAACCTGTACGCCGTGGATGCCCGTGTTTCCGAGATCCTCGCGAACCTGGGCGACAGCACCGCCGTCGCCAACCCGCTTCTCAGCGTCCTGCAGCCCAGCGGCTGGAACAACGCCTGCATCGGTTTCGCCAACGGTGTGGACACCGTGACCGTGAACCGCTACCTCGCCATGGCCGAGGACGTCCTTCCGCAGGGATTCCGCGGCCTCTGGACCGTGAAACCGTCCGAGTTCGTCGAGAAGGGCGGCAACATCTATGAGCTCGTCGCCATCAAGGCCACCTCCCGTGACGGCAAGGCCCCGCTTGACGGCGGCTCCGTGACCGACGCCCGCGTGGACTTCAACGGCGGCCAGCAGGGTAACGGCGGCGCCCCGTCCGTTTCCATGACCATGAACGCCGAGGGCGCCTCCATCTGGGCCCGCCTCACGAAGGACAACATCGGCAAGCAGATCGCCATCGTCCTCGACGGCCTCGTGTACTCCTATCCGAACGTCCAGAACGAGATCACCGGAGGCAACTCCCAGATCACCGGCAACTTCGACGTCCAGGAGGCGGAAGACCTCGCGAACGTCCTCAAATCCGGTAAGCTTCCGGCTCCGGCATCCATCATCCAGGAGCAGGTCGTGGGCCCGTCCCTCGGTTCCGCTTCCATCCGCGCCGGTCTCATCTCCTTCCTGATCGCCTTCGTCCTGGTGCTCATCTACATGGTGTTCTTCTACCAGGGTGCCGGTCTCATCGCCGACGTCGCCCTCCTGTGCAACGTCCTCCTGCTCTTCGGAACCCTCGTGTCCTTCGGCGCCGTCCTCACCCTCCCGGGTATCGCCGGTCTCATCCTGACCCTGGGTATGGCCGTGGATGCGAACGTGATCATCTATGAGCGCATCAAGGAAGAACTGGCCGCGGGCAAGGGCTTCTCCAAGGCCGTCGCCGACGGTTACAAGAACGCCTACTCC
>JAFRPH010000012.1 GCA_017429205.1 Bacteroidales bacterium | reverse complement strand
ACGTAGTTGATGTGCTGCTCGCCCATACCGGAAAGGATGGTCTGGCGGAGTTCCTTGGAGTACTCGACGGTGATGGTCGGATCCTGGGCCGCGATCTTGTTCAGGGCGTCGCCCACCTTGGCCTCGTCGTTCTTGTCGACGGCCTTGACGGCGCAGCGGTACTTCGCATCCGGGAACACCATGTGCTCGATGGCCTCCTGGCCGGGAGCGGCGAGGGTGACGTCGGTCTTGCCGGCCTTGAGCTTCATGACGCAGCCGATGTCGCCGGCGCAGATGGAAGCGACCTTCTCCTTCTTGGAGCCCGCGACGGCGTAGATGGCGCTGAGGCGCTCGCCGTTGCCGGTCTCGGGGTTCACGAGGTCGGCGCCCTCGTTGAGGGTACCGCTCATCACCTTGAAGTAGGACACTTCACCGAGGTGCTGCTCGACGGCGGTCTTGTAGATGAAAATGCTGGTCGGAGCGGCCGGGTCGCAGCGGACTTCGCCGCCGTCGACGGTCTTCTGGACGGTGCCGAGCGGGCTCGGGCACACGTTCACGATGAACTCCATGAGGCGGCGGACACCGATGTTGGCCTTCGCGGACACGCAGAACACCGGGATGGTCTCGCACTTGACGAGGCCGGCGCGGAGACCCTCGCGGATCTCGTCGGTGGTGAGCTCCATCGTCTCGAAGAACTTCTCCATCAGTTCGTCGGAACCTTCGGCGGCCTTCTCCATGAGTTCGGCGCGGAGTTCCTCAGCCTCGTCGGCATAGGCGGCGGGGATGTCGAGCTCCTCGTTCTTGGCGTTGTAGAACTTCATCGTGATGACGTCCACGAAGCCTTCCAGGCCGGGACCCGGGTTCACGGGAAACTGGCAGATGATGGCCTTCTTGCCGAACTCCTCGGTGATGGCGTGACGGACGCCTTCCCAGTTGGCCTTGTCGTGATCCATCTGGTTCACGGCGATGACCATCGGCTTGCCGTACTGGTCCGCATAGCGGGAGAAGATGGTGGTGCCGACCTCGACGCCCGTCGTGCCGTTCATCACCATGACCGCGCTCTCGACAACCTTGAAAGCGGAAAGGGCACCGCCGCTGAAGTCATCGGAACCCGGCGCGTCGATGAAGTTGATCTTGCAGCCGTTGAACTCGCCGTAAAGGGGAGTCGCGTTGATGGACTTCTGGTTGGTCTGTTCGAACTCGGTGTTGTCGGAGACCGTGTTCTTCTCTTCGACACTGCCACGGCGGTCGATTACTTTGCCCTCGAAGAGCATCGCCTCGGAGAGC
This sequence comes from Bacteroidales bacterium, assembly GCA_017429205.1. The sequence goes on along the minus strand of JAFRPH010000012.1, from coordinate 48,502 downwards.
ATGGTCTTACCGGAGTGGGAGGCGCCGATGAGGACCACGTTGCGGATTTTGTCAGTAGTGTAGCTTTTCATTGCAATGATATTGGATTACTATTTTAAGCGTTTTGGGCCGCACAAATTGCGCGTAGTCCGCAAAGATAGCCATTTTTCGTACAATTACAATAAAAAATCCGTACCTTTGATTATATGAAGGAAATCCGACTGCAAGTCTGCCTGGAGCCGGGACGGCTGGAGGCAGGGTGCGACGAGGCGGGCCGCGGACCCCTCGCCGGGCCGGTGTACGCCGCGGCGGTCATCCTGCCGCCCGGCTTCTACCATCCGCTCCTGAACGATTCCAAGCAGATGACCGAGAAGGCGCGGGAGGAGCTCCGGCCCCTCCTCGAGGCCGAGGCCGTCGCCTGGGCCGTGGAGGCCGTCCAGCCCGACGAGATCGACAAGCTCAACATCCTCTGGGCCTCCGTCACGGGGATGCAGCGGGCCGTCCTGCGGCTGGATCCGGCGCCGGATTTCCTGCTGGTGGACGGCAACAAGTTCCGGCCCTTCGGCCGCTACGGCTTCAAGGACTACCGCACGGTGGTCCACGGCGACGCGACCTTCGCGTCCATCGCCGCGGCCTCCGTCCTCGCGAAAACCTACCGGGACGAGTTCATGCGGAAGCTCGCCGCCGAGTACCCGGAATACGGCTGGGACCGCAACATGGGCTATCCCACCCCCGAGCACATCGACGCCATCCGGCGGTACGGATACACCCCCTGGCACCGGAAATCCTTCCACGTCAAGGAGCTGGAGCCGTCTTTGTTCTAATGCGGAATAATTGCTACATTTGCATAAATATCGACTGAATATGAAACGTATCTTAGCTATCGTGGCGGCCCTGGGCCTCTCGCTCACCGCCTTCGCCGACGAGGGAATGTGGCTCCTGCCGCTCCTCCAGAAAATGAACGGGAAAGCCCTGAAAGAAGCGGGCTGCAAACTCACCCCCGAAGAGATCTACAGCATCAACCACGGCTCGCTGAAGGACGCCATCATCCACTTCGGCGGCGGCTGCACCGGTGAAATCATCTCCGGCGACGGCCTCATCGTCACGAACCACCACTGCGGTTACAGCAGCATCCAGGCGCTCTCCACCGACGAGCACAACTACCTGATGGACGGCTACTGGGCGATGACCCGCGACCAGGAACTCCCGGCCCGCGGCCTGAGCATCACCTTCCTCCAGTCGATGACGGACGTCACCGCCGTCCTGGAGAAGGCCGAGAAGAAGATCCGCAAGAACGAGACCGACGAGAAGAAGGTCGCGGAGCTCCTGGAGGCCGAGCGCAAGGCCCTCGTGGACAAGGCCCTGAAGGACAACAAGAACTGCCGCGCCCAGCTGACGAGCTTCTACAACGACAACGTCACCTACCTGATCGTCTCCAAGACCTACAACGACGTGCGCTTCGTGGGCGCTCCCCCGGCATCCGTCGGCAAGTACGGCGGCGAGACCGACAACTGGATGTGGCCCCGCCACACCGGCGACTTCTCCATGTTCCGCGTGTATGCCGGCCCCGACAACGAGCCCGCCGCCTACAGCCCGGAGAACCGTCCCTACAAGGCCAAGGGCCACCTGAAGATCTCCCTCAAGGGGGTTCAGGAAGGCGACTACGCGATGATCATGGGCTACCCGGGCCGCACGCAGCGGTTTCAGACGGCCGCCCAGCTCAAGCAGATGATCGCGGGGAACCGCATCGCCATCGACGCCCGCACCGTCCGTCAGGACCTGATGTGGGAGGCGATGTGCGCCGATCCTTCCGTGCAGCTCAAGTATGCGAACAAGTACGCCTCCTCCGCCAACGGCTGGAAGAAGTGGCAGGGCGAGGAGCTCGCCTTCGATAAGCTGAACATCATCGGCCGCGAAGAGCAGAAGGAGAAGGACTTCATGGCCTGGGTGAACCAGAATCCCAAGCGTGTCCAGGCTTACGGCAACGCCTTGAAACAGATCGAGGACGCCATCAACGCCTCCGCCGCCGACCAGGCCGCCATCACCCTCGTCAGCGAGGGTCCTTCCCGCATCGAGCTCGTGGGCATCGCCAGCCGCCTGGCGCAGGCCGTTTCCCGTCAGGGCCAGGATCCGAAAGTGCTCAGCGCGATGGAGTCCACCTACCGGGACTATGTCGCGGACCTGGACCGCAAGGAAGCCGTCGCCCTCCTGGAGTTCTACCGCGAGCGCGCGAAGGCCGAGGACTATCCGAAGGGCCTCGGCGTCGACTTCGAGAACTTCGCCACGATGGACATCCCCGCCTATGTGAACTACCTCTTCGACGAGTCCGCTTTCACCTCGTTCGAGAAACTCTCCGAACGCGTGAAGGCCGGTGACTGGGAGAAGCTGTGGGAGGATCCCGCCGTGCGCCTGGGCAACGCCCTTTCGAACGAAATGCTGAAGCATTATCCCGGCCGCCAGGCCACCCAGGGCGCCCTCCGCGAGGGCAGCAAGGCGTTCACCGCCGGCCTGATGGAATGGGAGAAGGGCAAGCCGTCCTATCCGGATGCGAACTCCACCATGCGCCTGACCTACGGCCACGTCCTCCCGTATTCCCCGAAGGACGCCGTCCTGTACAAGCACTATTCCACCGTCAAGGGCGTCCTGGAGAAGGAAGACCCGACCAACCCGGAATTCATCGTCCCCGCCAAGCTCAAGAGCCTGATCGAGGCCAAGGACTTCGGCCCCTATGCCGATCCTTCCGACGGCCTGGTGCACGTGTGCTTCCTGACGAACAACGACATCACCGGCGGCAACTCCGGTTCCCCGGTCCTCAACGCGAAGGGTGAGCTCATCGGCCTCGCCTTCGACGGCAACTGGGAGTCCATGTCCTCCGACGTGATGTTCGAGCCCGACCTGCAGCGCTGCATCTGCGTGGACATCCGCTACGTCCTCTTCCTCGTGGAGAAGCTCGGCGGCGCGTCCAACATCATCGCTGAACTGGACATTGCGAAATAATGACAGAGAAAGAAGTATTCGACTGGCTTTCCCAGGTACAGCACCCGGGGAAGGATGACAAGGATCTCGTCAGCCTCGGCATGGTCGAGGAGGTGACGGTGGCGGACGGGAAAGTGACGGTGACGCTGGGCTTCGGCAAGCGGCCGGATCCGCTCAAGAACTACCTCGTCGGGGCCGTCCGGGCCGCGGTTTACCGCAACGCGCCCGGCGGCACCGAGGTCGAGGTGAAGACCGTCGTGAAAGAGGCGCCGGCGGCGAAGAAGTCGACGCTGGACCTGGGCTTGGACCAGGTGAACGAGGTGGCGCACATCATCGCCATCGCCTCCGGCAAGGGCGGCGTGGGCAAGTCCACCGTCGCGGTGAACCTGGCCATCGCCCTGTCGCGCCTGGGCTACCGCGTGGGTCTCGCCGACGCCGACGTCTACGGCCCGTCCGTGCCCATCATGACCGGCACGGAGGAGCTCCAGCCCGAAGCCGAGCCCGGCGAGGAAGAGGGCAAGGAACTCTTTATCCCGATCGAGAAATACGGCGTCAAGTGGATGTCCATCGGCTATTTCGCCCAGCCGGGCCAGGCCCTCATCTGGCGCGGGCCGATGGCCTGCAGCGCCCTCAAGCAGATGATCCTGCAAGTCAAGTGGGGTCCGCTGGACTACCTCCTGATCGACCTGCCCCCGGGCACCGGCGACATCCACATCTCCCTGGTGAACGACATTCCGGTGGAAGGCGCCGTCATCGTCACGACGCCCCAGCCCGTGGCCCTCGCCGACGTGGAGAAAGGCGTGAACATGTTCCAGAACCCGTCCATCAACCGGCCCATCTTCGGGCTGGTGGAGAACATGGCCTGGTTCACGCCGGAGGAGCATCCGGACGAGAAATACTACATCTTCGGCCACGACGGCGGCGCCGCAATGGCGAAGCGCCTGGGCATCGGCCTGCTCGGCCAGATTCCCCTTGTGCAGTCCATCCGCGAAGCCGGCGACAACGGCGAGCCCGTCGCCCTGGGCACCCGGCCCGACTCCCTCGCGTTCCTGGAACTCGGAAGGAAGCTGGTCGAAGCGGTGAACAAAGGATAACGGACGTTTATCCGCCGATTTGAACCTGGAGGCCGTGGGCTCGGAATAATTCCGCCGCGGCCTCCTGTTCTTCCTTGGTGGGGGTAGTAAAGATATAACCCAGCGGGTTGTACACGGACCACATCCGTTCGTGCTTACCCCTGCCGATGTCGTGGTACGGCAGCAGGTCCACCTCCTCAGGCGGCGTAGGCAGCGCCGCAAGGAAGCGGGCGGTGGCCTCCAGGTTGTCCCGGCCGGCATTCACCTCCCGGATGAGCGGAATACGGATGAAGAACCGGGCGCCAAGGCCGGAAAGCAAACGGATGTTTTCCAAAATTCTTTCGTTCGGAACACCGGTGAACTTGCGGTGCACCTCGGAGTCCATCGTCTTCAGGTCCACAAGGAAGAGCTCGCATTCCTTCGCGACCGCGGCAACGATGTCGGGATGGACGAACAGGGTCGTATCCACCGTGCGGTGGAAACCCCGCCGTCCCAGCTCTCGGAGCAACTGCAGGGCATAATCCGGGTCCATCAGCGGCTCGCCGCCGCACAGGGTGACACCGCCGCCACTGTCCTCCATCACGCCGCGCTCCTTCTCCACTTCCGCCATCAGCTCGTCCATCGGCCAGGCCCGGCCGCTCATTTCCAGGGCGGTGGCAGGGCATTCTTCCGTACACCGGCCACACTGGAGGCAGGTGTTTTCCGTGGGAACGATGCCGTCGGGCGTCAGTTCAATCGCATCTTGCGGGCAGGCCGCCACGCAGCCGCCACACCCGATGCACTTGCTCTTCTTGTAGAGCTTCTGCGGCTGGGGACTCCAGCTTTCGGGGTTGTGGCACCAGACGCACCGGAGCGGACAACCCTTCAGGAAGAGGGTCGTCCGGATTCCGGGGCCGTCGTGGATCGCGTACCGCTTGATATCGAAGATGAGCGCCATTACAGGTCGTCGTTCTCCGTGCGGGCGATGATTTCGTTCTGGAGCTGGGCCGTCATGTCGTTGAAGTAGTCGGAGTAGCCGGCCACGCGGACCAGGAGGTCCCGATATTCGTCGGGGCGCTGCTGGGCGTCGCAGAGCGTTTCCGTGTCCACGATGTTGAACTGGATGTGGTGGCCGCCCAGCTTGAAGTATTCGCGGATGAGCTGGCCGAGCTTGGCCACTTCGGCGTCGGTCTTCAGGAGGGCCGGGATGAAGCGGACGTTCAGCAGGGTGCCGCCGCTCTTGGTCTGGTCCAGCTTGCCGAGGGAACGCACGACGCAGGTGGGGCCCTTCGTGTCGGAGCCGTGGGCCGGCGAGGTGCCGTCGGAGATGGCGAAATGCGCGAAGCGGCCGTTCACCGAGGCGCCGCACACCTGGCCGAAATAGTTGTGGCAGGTGGTCGAGAGCATGTTGAGCTGCGTCTTGCCGCCCCGGGTGTTGGGCCGGCCTTCGATGGCTTTCACCAGGTCGTCGTACACGCGGACCGCGATGTCGTCGGCATACGCGTCGTCGTTGCCGAAGAAAGGCGTGTGGTTGCGGATGTACAAGCGCATGGGCTCGTGCCCCTTCCAGTCATCGGCCACCGCGGCCAGCAGCTGGTCCATCGTGTAGCGCCCGGTCTCGAACACGTGCTTCTTCAGGGTGGTGAAGCAGTCCGTGATGGTGCCGAGGCCCGTGCACTGGATGTAAGTCGTGTTGTACCGCGCGCCGCCGCTGTAGTAGTCCTTGCCCTTGTCGATGCAATCCTCGATGTACAGGCTCAGGAAGGTGGCGGGGGCATACAGGGAAAACATCCGCTCGATGTAGTTGTTCACGCTGAGCTTCAGGTTCACGAAGTACTCCATCTGCTTGTGCCAGGCGTCGTACAGCTCCTCGAAGGTCTTGAAGCCGCGCGGGTCGCCGGTCTCGAGGCCGATCTTCTTGCCGGTTTCCGGGTCCACGCCGTTGTTCAGCGTGATTTCCAGGATCTTCGGCGTGTTCAGGTAGCCCGTCAGCAGATAGGCTTCCTTGCCGAAGGCGCCTACCTCGATGCAGCCGGAGCAGCCGCCCTCGCGGGCGTCCTCCAGCGATTTCCCCTGGCGAACCAGCTCCTTCACATACGTGTCGGGATTGAACACGGACGGATAGCCGTGGCCCAGGCGGATGACCTTGATGCCCGCGGCGAGGAACTCGTCGGGGGTGTTCTCCGCGATGTGGATCGACAGGCCCGGCTGCAGTTCGTGCAGCTCCTCCTGGATCTCGAGGATCATGTAGGAGAGGTCGTTCACGCCGCTGTTTCCGTACTTGTCGACACCGCCGATGTTGATGTTCGTAAAGTCGTTGTAGGTGCCGGACTCGCGGGCGGTGATGCCCACCTTGGGCGGCGCGGGCTGGTTGTTGAACTTGATCCACAGGCAGCACAGGAGTTCCTTCGCCTTGTCGTAATCCAGCGTCCCTTCCTCCACGCCCTTCTTGTAGAAGGGATAGAGGTGCTGGTCGATGTGGCCGGGGTTCATGGAATCCCATCCATTGAGCTCCGTCACGGTGCCGAGATGGACGAACCAGTACATCTGGATGGCCTCCCAGAGGTCGCGGGGGGCATGGGCAGGGACCCAATGGCACACGGAGGCGATCTTCTCGAGTTCCGCCTTACGGACCGGGTCCGTGCAGGAAGCGGCCATTTCCTCCGCGAGGGCGGCATGGCGCTCGGCGAGCAGGATCGCGGCGTCGCAGGAAATGCGCATCGCGTCGAGCTCCTGCTCCTTGTCCGTCGCCTCGGGATCGTTGATATAATCCAGTGCGGCGATGTTCTTCTCGATCCGGGCCTTCATGTCCAGCAGGCCTTCGCGATACATCCGGCCGTCCATGGCCGTGTGGCCCGCGGCGCGCTGTTCCATGAACTCGGTGAACACGCCGGCGTGGTAGGCTTCCTCCCACTCCTTGGACACATGATTGAAAATGCGCTCCCGCTGCGTCTTGCCCTTCCAGTAAGGGATTACCTCGCGCTCGTACGTGTCGATGTCCTCCTGGCTGATGTGGTACGTCTGCAGCTCGCGGGTGTCCAGCACGTGGAGGTCCTCCACGCTGTGGCAGGTGAGCTCCGGGAACGTCGGGACCGCCTTCGGCTTGGGACCGCGCTCGCCCACGATCAGCTCGTCCGGGCCGATGTACAGCGTCTTCTTCGCGCAAATCTCGTAGAAGTTCTTCGCGCGGAGCACCGGAATCGAGTATTTTCCATAGTTCTCTTTGTAGAACGCCGTCTCGATGAGGGCGCGTTCGATAGTCAAAGTAGCAGGCGTCGATACGCTCTCCTCCCGGAGACGCTTGATCCGCGGGTTCATTCCCCCGTCATTTTCGGGATGTTTGATGGTGAAGGTCATAATGACATACTCTTTGCCGAATAGACCTCATCCAGGGTCATCGGCTTCTTGAGCGTGCCCAGCACGCGGCAGCCGTCCTCGGTGATGAGGTAATCCAGCTCGTTGCGGAGACCGCCGAAGCCCTTCCAAGCCTCGAACTTGTCGTAGTTGATGAATTCCTTGAAGCGGCCCTCGGCCTTCCAGTAGTCGATGAGTTCCGGCATGAAATAGATGCCGGGCTCCACGGTGAACACGAAGCCGGGCTCCAGCGGACGCGCCAGGCGCAGGGACTTGAAGCCGAACTGCTTGCTCTTGACCATGCCGTCGGCATAACCGACATACTGTTCGCCCAGGTTCTCCATGTCGTGCACGTCCAGGCCCATCATATGGCCCGTTCCGCACGGGAAGACCAGGGCGTAGGCGCCGCTTTCCGCGATATCGCGGGGATTGCCCTTCATCAAGCCCAGGTCCACCATGCCTTCGGCGATGGTTTCCGCGGCCGCCAGGTGCGCATTCCGGTACGGATTGCCCGGACGGAGCTGGTCCACGGCGGCATAGAAACTCCTGAGGCACAAGTTGTAGATGAGCTCCTGCTTCTCCGTGAAGCGCTCGCCCACCGGCATGGACGAAGACAGGTCGCCCGCATAGTGCAGCGCGTTCTCGGCGCCCGCGTCCAGCAGGAACATGTCCCCTTCCCGGAGGGTGTGGATGAAGCCGTGGTTATGGAGCACCTGGCCGTGCGTCGTGGCGATGGTCGGGAACGCGAGGCCGCAGCCCGGACGGCAGGTGGCCTCTTGCAGGACGGCCGCGGCGATCTCCGCCTCGTGGACGCCCGGACGGGCCATCCGGTAGGAGATCAGGTGCATCCGCGTGGAAATGTCCACCGCCTCTTCGATGGCGGCGACCTCCTCCGGCGTCTTGTGGTTGCGCATCCCGACGACGGCCTTGATGAAGGCCACGTCGGCGCGCGCCGCCTGCGCCTCCGGCGCGAGGCCCAGCAGCGCCTGCAGCCACACCTGGTGGTCGCCGCGGTACGGGGGCAGGAACCGGACCTTGCGGCCCTCCAGATGCTTTTTCAGGGCCGACAACGGCTCCGTCCTCTCCACGCCCACGAGCCGGGCGGTCTCCTTCAGGGAAGGCATCGTCCCAGTCCAGACGATATCGTCGATGGTGAGCTCGTCGCCGAAGACGACCTCCTCCCCGTTGTCGATGTCGATGACGGCGGCGAGGCCGGCCTGGTCCAGGCCGAAGAAATACAGGAAGGAACTGTCCTGGCGGAACGGGTACTCGTTGTCATGGTAGTTCATGCCCACGAGGGCGTTCCCCAAGAACAAAAGAACACCGTCGCCCACCTCCTTCCGGAGGCGGGCGCGGCGAATGACGTAGGTTTCCCGGCTGAACATCCGCTTACTTCATGTAGGTGTAGCGGTAGTCCGTCGGGGAAACGAGGGTTTCCTTGATGACTCTGGGGATGATCCAGCGGATGAGGTTGAACTCGCCGCCGGCCTTGTCGTTGGTACCCGAGGCGCGGGCGCCGCCGAACGGCTGGTTGCCGACGACCGCTCCCGTGGGCTTGTCGTTGATGTAGAAGTTGCCGGCCGCATAGCGGAGGGCGTCCGTGATCTTCTCCACGGCGAGGCGGTCCTTGCCGAACACGGCGCCGGTGAGGCCGTACGGGGAGGTGGTGTCGCAGAGCTCCACGGCCTCGTCCACCTTGTCGTCGTCGTACGGGAAGACGGTGAGGACCGGGCCGAAGATCTCCTCTTCCATCGACTTGAAATGCGGGTCCGTGGTCTCGATGACCGTCGGCTCCACGAAGTAGCCGACGCTCTTGTCGCGGCCGCCGCCCATCACGATCTTGGCATCGGCGGATTTCTCGGCGTAGGAGATGTAGCTGTCGATGTTGTCCCAGGACTTCTCGTCGATGACCGCGTTGATGTAGTTCGTATGGTCGCGGACGTCGCCCATCTTGACCTCGGAGGCGTACTGCTTCATGATGCCGAGGACTTCCGGCCACAGGCTCTTCGGGATGTACATCCGGGAGGCGGCGGAGCACTTCTGGCCCTGGAACTCATAGGCGCCGCAGAAAGCGGCAGTGGCGACGGCCTTCGCATCGGCGCTCGGGTGCACGAAGATGAAGTCCTTGCCGCCGGTCTCGCCGACGAGGCGCGGGTAGCTCACGTACTTGCCCAGGTTCTCGCCCGCCTGGCGCCAGAGACTGTTGAACGTGCTGGTGGAACCCGTGAAATGGATGCCGGAGAACCACTTGGAAGCGGTCGCGACCTTGCCGATGAGGGCGCCGCTGCCCGGGAGGAAGTTGATGACGCCGTCCGGAAGGCCCGCTTCCTTGTACAGCTGCATCAGGTAGTAGTTGGAGAGGGTGGCGGTGGTGGACGGCTTCCAGAGGGCGACATTGCCCATCAGGACCGGCGTCATGCACAGGTTGGAGGCGATGGAGGTGAAGTTGAACGGGGTCACCGCCAGGATGAAGCCTTCCAGCGGACGGTACTCGGTGTGGTTGATGTTCATGGACCCGTCCTTGGGCTGCATCGCATAGATCTTCGACGCGTAGTGCACGTTGTAGCGGAAGAAGTCGATCGTCTCGCAGGCGCTGTCGATCTCGGCCTGGTAGATGTTCTTGCTCTGGCCCAGCATGCACGCGGCGTTCATGATGGGACGGTACTTCGTGGCGAGGAGCTCGGCCATCTTGAGGACGATGGCGGCGCGGGTGGTCCAAGGGGTCTCGGACCAGACCTTATGGGCCTTCATCGCGGCCTCCACGGCCATTTCCACTTCCTTTTCACCTACCTTGTGGAAGGTCGCGAGGACATGCTTGTGATCGTGCGGGCAGACGACCGTGCCGGTGTCGCCGGTGCGGATCTCCTTGCCGCCGATGATGATCGGGATGTCCACGACGGTGTTCCATTGGCGCTCGAGTTCGGCATCGAGGGCGATGCGCTCCGGAGAGCCTTCGAGATAAGCTTTCACCGGCTCGTTGGCCGGCACCGGGAAGTTCAGGATTGCGTTGTTCATATCAGTTTGTGGTTATTAGTTTTGCAGTCTTCAAAAATACGCATTTTCGGGGACAAGAAAAAGCCGTCAGCGGCAGTTTTTCCAGAAGAATTCGAAGACGCGGCGGGTGATCCAGTCAGCGCCCAGGTTGTGGGAATAGCCGGGGACGTAGAGCTGCTCGAAGTCCTTCTCGTGCTTGATGAGCTCGGACACCACCTGCAGGGTGGAGGCCGGGTCCACGTTGTCATCGACCTCGCCATTGATCAGGAAGAGCTTCCCTTCCAGCCGCCAGGCGTTGTCGACATTGGAACTCTCGCCGTACCAGGGGCCGACGGGATAGCCCATCCACTGCTCGTTCCACCAGATCTTGTCCATCCGGTTGTCGTGGCAGCCGCACAGGGCGACGCCCACCTTGTAGAACTCGGGGTGGAACAGCAGGGCCGCCATCGCGTTCTGGCCGCCGGCGGAATAGCCGTAGATGCCCACCTTGGAAAGGTCCATGTACTTGTATTTCTTCGCCGCGGCCTGCATCCAAAGGATGCGGTCCGGGAAGCCGGCGTCCTTGAGGTTGCGCCAGGCCACGTCCTGGAAGGACTTGGACCGGTTGTCCGTGCCCATGCCGTCGATGGTGACCACGATGAAGCCCAGCTCCAGGAGGCGGGAGAACCGCATCGGACCGTAGAAGTCCTTCGTCACGTGGGAATCGTGCGGGCCGGCGTAGATGTACTCCACCACCGGATACTTCTTCTTGGGATTGAACTTGAAGGGGCGGTAGATGGTGCCCCAGATGTCCGTGACGCCGTCGCGGCCCTTGGCACAGAAAACCTCCGGCATCGTGAATCCCTGCTTCAGGGCCTTGGAGATGTCCTGTTTCTGAATCTGGAGCAGGACGCGCCCGTCGGCGGCGGAGCGGAGCACCGTGGTCGACGGCAGGTCCGGCCGGGAATAGTTGTCCACGAAAGCCGTGAAATCCTTGTTGAAGCTCACCACGTGGTTCGCGTTCTCCGGGGTCAGGTCCGTCACCTTGCCGGTGGCGATGTCGATCTTGATGATGTGCTTGTTGTACGGGTCTTCTCCCGAGGCGGCCGCAAGGCCGTTGGCATAGGCCAGGATGAAGCCGCCCTCCTCGTCCACCTTGTGGATTTCGCGGACGTTCCATTCCCCGCGGGTGAGCTGGCGCATGGCCAGGGTATGCGTATCGATGACATACAGGTGCCGCCAGTCATCGCGCTCCGAAATCCAGAGGACGTGTTTCCCGTCCTTGAACAGATAGCGCCAGAGATCGTAATAATAGACGAACGTGTCGGTCTCTTCCTTCGCCAGGGTGCGGACCTTGCCGGTCGCGGCGTCCACGGCGGCGAGCTCATAGACCTGGTGCCCGCGCTGGTTGTACTCGTAGGTGAAGAACTCCGAGTCCGAAGACCATTCGCCCAGGGTCAGGAAATACTGGTCCCGCGGGATGGCCCGGTCCAGGGCGACGGCCTTCCGGGCCTCCACGTCGAACAGGGCCGGCGTGCACTGCGGCAGCCGGTCGCCGGGCTTGGCATAGTCCAGCCAGCGGTAGCGAGGCTGCACCTGGTCGTCGGGACGGGACACGCGGAGCAGGATCTGGCGCTCCTTCAGCACTTCCTTCTTCAGGGCCGCGAGCTTCTTGCCGTCCGGCGACCACTGGATCTCCGAGTAGGCTTCGGCATCGGTCCCGTCGAAGCTCAGCTGGCAGGGTTCGGAACCATCGGCCTTGGAGAGCCAGACGTTGTTGTCCCGGACGAACGCAACAAGCGAACTGTCCGGAGAGAACCGCTTCACGTCGCGCTTGAAGGCGAACTGGCTTTCGTCGGACGGGTCGTAATAGCCCGGGCGGGGCCGCTTCATGGCCTCCTTGAACTCGTCTTCGGAAATGGCGGTCTTCGTCGTCCCGGACACCTTGTACCAGACTTTGCCGGAAGGCTCGTTCGTCTCGAAGACGAACGTGTCCTCCCCCGTCCAGACGGGGCGGACAGAGCCGTAGTACAGGTCCGTACCGAACTTGGACGCAAACTCCGTGGCGCGATACGCCTGGTCGAAGTCCTGGGCCCCGGCGAAAAGGCCGGAGAGGAGCGCCGCCGCGGCGGCAAGGAAAAGTTTTCTTATCATAACGCGCAGGTGCTTTCTACAATGATAATCGCACGACTGGGAGCAGATGATGCCGGATTCCGCTAACGACCGGTAGGGACGGTGGTCGCCTGCACCGTCTGGGGCAGCCACACCGTCATTTCGCCGCTGCCGCGGTGGCACCACGCATAGTACGGGATGAGCGTCAGTTCCACGTCCCGGACCGCCACGCGGCCGTCCGCGCCGTAGGAGAAGGTCTGCGCAGGCGTGACGATCTTGTCGACACCATAGAGGTCATTGGAAGGCTGCACCCGGAAGGTGGGCTTCTGGTTCACGATCGTGCCACGCACGGAGAAGCCGGGGTTGTCCGGCCATTCGGCGCAGTACACGACGGGGCCGCGCTGCACCGCGATGCGGCCTTCATCGGCCTTCACCTCGGAATGGGCCTTCACCACACGCGGTTCCATGTCGAAATGGACGACGACCTTGTCGCCCTTCTTCCACTTGCGGGTGATGGTGAAGTAACCCTGCTCGAGGGCGCTCTCCACCGGAACACCGTTCACGGTGACCGTGTAGCCGGTCTTGACATCATCCGCAAAGGTGTACAGGTCCGAAGGGACGGCCTCGCCGCGCACCCAGCCCGGGATGCGGACCTTGAGGGCCATCTCCTTCTTGAGGGCGGTCTTGTCAACCGTGATTTCGATGTCGCCGCCGTACGGATAGCCCGTCTTCTGCGTTAGGGTGATGTCCTTTCCGGCGACCTTCTGCGTCATCGTGTTGGGCATGAACAGATTGACATACAGCGCGTTGTCCTTCACGGCATAGACATAGCCCGGGACCGACGGGATGAAGCGGCAGATGTTGGACGGGCAGCAGGCGCAGCCGAACCAGGCCTTGCGCGCGTGCTGGCCGGCGGACTCCAGCGGGTTGGGATAGAAGAAGCCGTTGCCTTCCAGGGACACGCCGCTGATGAGGCCGTTGTAGAGCGTGCGCTCCAGCACGTCATAGTACTTGGCGTCGCCATGCAGGAGGAACATCCGGTGATTGACATACACGTTGCCGATGGCGGCGCAGGTCTCGCAGTAGGCGGTCATGTTCGGAAGCTGGTAGTTCCGGCCGAAAGCCTCACCCTGGTTCGTCGCGCCGATGCCGCCGGTGATATAGAGCTTCTTGGAAACGATATTTTCCCAGATCCGGTCGATGGCGTCGATATAGCCCTGGTCCTCCGTGAGGGCGGCCACATCGGCCATGCCGGCGTACATATAAGCTGCGCGGACGGCGTGGCCCACGGCCTCGTCCTGCTCCAGCACCGGGACGTGCGACTGGTTGTACTCGTCGTTATGGCCGGTCTTGCCGCGCTCGTCCAGGAAGAACTTGGCTTCGTCCAGGTACTTCTTCTCCCCGGTGGCGAGGTACAGTTTCGCGAGGGCCATCTCGGCGATCTGGTGGCCGGGGATGACGCGGGCCTGGCCCGGGCGGGCGCCCACTTCACGGACGACGCAATCCGCGTAGCGGATGGCGATGTCTAGGAAGTTGCGCTTGCCGGTGGCCTGCCAGTGCGCGACGGCGCCTTCCACCATGTGGCCGAGGTTATAGAGCTCGTGGCTCAGCTCCTCGTCATTCACCCAGCGCTTGTCACCCGCCCATTCGTGCGGATGCTCCGGGTTCATCGTCCGGGCCGTGTACAGGTAGCCGTCCGGCTCCTGGGCCGCCGCGACGATCACGAGGACACTGTCGATATACGCCTCCAGTTTCTTGTCCGGATAGGTCTGGAGCACATAGGAGGCGCCTTCGATGGTCTTGTAGACGTCGGTGTCGTCGAAGGAGAAACCCTTCACCTCATACCCGAGGTTCACCGGCGAATGCATCTGCTTCTCCGCCTTCACGAAGTTCTCGTATCGGCCCTCGCTCTCGCACTTGGAGAAAGCGAGCGGAATCGTGACCTCGCGGGACGCTTTCAGGCGCTGCCCCCAGAAGGAATCGGGGGCCACCTTCACGCTCGTGAAGGGGACGGGGTCGATGGGATAGCCGCCCGAAGCGGGCTGGGCGGCAAGGGTGGCGGCGGCCAGCAGGCCGACGAGCGGGAAAAACAGCTTTCCGGTCATGGTATGGGAAATTATAAGGTTTTCAAGGTGTTCTTTTTGCCATTCAGGACGTTCAGACGCAGATAGTGCGTGCTGTGGTCCGTCATGTAATAGTCGGGATAGAAGGTCTTGTCCCCGAGGGTGAGGGTATAGACGTTGCCGTCCGTGCCGGCATCCGTCGTATGTCCTTTCAGGACGATGTCGCCCAGGTCGGGGTCCAGGTCGAACTCCGCCTGCTCCCACACCGTGATGTCCGGGGTGGCCATCACGAGGGGACCATACATCAGCACGCCTTCCCACATCGGGTCGAACGGGGTGCGGGCCTCGTTCACGCCCGTGGCGGCCAGGTCCATCTTGTCCGGACCGAAGTTCAAGTGCTTGGTGAACGGCATCGACACCTCCACCTTGTCACCAGCCTTCCACTCCCGCTCGGGAATCTCCACATAGGAGCAGGGCTGATAATCGGCCTTGAGCTTACGACCATTGACCTTCACGCCGAACCCTTCCGTGGCCCAGTAAGGGACCCGCAGCTTGAGGGCGAAGGTGCCGCCCTTTTCTACGGTGATCACGGAGGATTCCGCCGGCCAGGCGCATTCCTGGCGCAGGGTGACGCCTTTCTCGTCCCAATTCGCCACCGTAGGCAGGTACAAGGCCACCCAGAGGGTGTTGTCGGAGACGAAATACGCCGCCTCCTGGTACTTGACATGGTTCTCCGCGCCCGTGCCGCCGCAGCAGGTTTCCTGCGGAGTCGGGCTACCGAACGGCTTCGTCGCGTTCATACCCACGGCATACTGGTAGCACACGCCATACTCGTGCGGATTAACCGAACCCACGAGCTGGTTGTAAAGCACCCGCTCGTAATAGTCCATATACCGCGCGTCGTCCGGATTGTACCCGTTCAGGTCCTTGGTGAGCTTCGCGAGGTTGTAGGCGCAGCAGGTCTCGTTGATGTCCGGGTTCGGGAAGAGGTTCCGCTGCCGGTCGGACTGCACGCTGGTATTCATCGACAGCATCTGGGAGTAGGGCTGGCGGAACATCTCGCCGTTGCCGACGCCGCCCATCGCATAGGCATACCGGCCCTGGACCAGGTTCCAGAAGTGGCTGGCAATCTGATAATAGTAGGGATTTCCGCCCGCCCGGTACAGGTTCAGCGCGCCCACGATCATGGGGATGTGCTGGTTCGCGTGGCGGGTGCGGATGTCGTCGATGTTCTTGGAGAGCGGGTCGTAGAATGCGGGCGAGTCGAAGCAGCCCGCGGCTTCCACGAGGTGCGCCTTCTCCTCCGGATCGGCAACCATACCGGCCAGCCGGGAGAGCACTTCCTGCATGCCGCCCACCTCGCCGGCGATGTACATGTTCCACATCTCGTAGCGGTTGCCGGGCCGGGCCTGTCGCTCCGCCTTGTCCCCGTCCATCTTCACATACGTGCGGTAATGCAGCCGGTTCCACACCCATAGACCCATGTCTTTCGCAATCAGGAGGGCCTTGGCGGCGATCTCCTGGTCGTCGATGTTCGTGGCGATGTCCACGAGGCCCGCCAGTTGCTTGTGGATGGTATAGTACGGAGCCCAGACCCCCTTCTCATTGTTATAGGGAGCGTATTTCTCGATGAGGACCGGATGCTGCGCCGGGATGGCGTTGAGATAGCCGTACCCATAGCTCCGGCAGTCCTTCTTGTACTTGTCGAACGCCGCCCAGGTGCCTTCCAGCTTGGCGAACTCGGCCTCCGGGACAAGGTCCCGCGCCTCGCGGTACCGGCCCAGCTTCTTGTCCCAGACGAACGTCAGCTCCTGGCAGGCGCGCAGCTCGTCCACCATCCGGCGGATGCGGCTGCGGATTTCATCCTTGAGGGCCGGATCGTCCGTGCCCGCGAAGGCGAAAGCGAGGGCGGACATGTAATGACCCGTTCCGTGGCCCTTGAGCTTCGTGGTCGGGGAATCCCAGCCGTCGGCCACAGTGTAGCCCTCCGTGGACAGGCCATAGGTGTCGCGATAGTTATACAGCTGCTGGGTGATGTCCAGCGAGAGAAGATTCTGCACGTCCAGGTCGCGGTTGGCGGTGAGCCGGTTGTCGCCGATGAGCCGGACGCTTCCGAGCGGCAGCGGCCGGGCGACCGGCTCCGGGGCCGGCGCGGCGGGCTTCCCCGCCACCACCGTCACTTGCGCCTCCACAGGAAAGCCGTTCTCCGTCGAATTGTCTCCAAGGACATATCCCGGGACGGAATAGGCCGATCCCACTGGCAGAGCCGCTTCCTCTTCTTCGGTTTCCCGGAGCGAGTTCGTCCACTTCACCTGGCGCCATTCGCCGGAACGGTCCGCATAGGTGACCCAGACCTGGTACGGCAGCACGGGCGCCGTGCCCTCGGGGGCTTCGACCCGGACATCCGCGACGGTGCGGATGGTTTTCCTGGCGCCGCAGGCGCACAGCAGGACGATGGAAACGGACAGCAGGAAGACAACGCTGAAAGGATGACGGAGTCGCATGGCAAGTGGTTTTAGTGCTGTCCAAAGGTACGAAAAAACGGACAACTCTTTGAAAGAATTGTCCATTACACTGTAAAAAACGTCCAATGGACGTTTTTTACAGTGTACAGAACGTCAGAGGAGGGCGATGAGGGTGAGAAGGGGGATGGACCACAGGAGATCCAACCAGAATTCGACCGCGACACCGGTATGGAAAAAGCGGGACGGAACAGGCAGGGGCCGGTTCGTGTCCACCCGGTAGCAGCGGCCTTCGTCGTCCAGGTAGAAATGGGCATATCTCCGCGTCCGGGCTTCCGCCTCCGGAGCCAGGATGTCATACTCCGGGCTGCTGTAGTCCGGGGCGGACTCGTACACCAGGATGCTGCCGCCCTTCCCGTCGGGGTCGATGCGGTCCGGCGTGCCCATCCGCTCCAGGATGTCCCCGGTTTCCCGGCCCACCCACGGTTCTGTTCCCCCCGCCGCCGATACCCGGCGGGACGTTCCACAGGCCGTGAGCAACGCCAAAGCGGCCAGTAAAAGGATGAAGTGTTTCATGCCTCACCTAGAACAAAAAATGTGCAAAACGATGCTGTTTTGCACATTTTCATTCCATACGTAACCCGGGAGGGGGTCCGGGGGTCACCCCCGGTATGCCCCTGGGGGCAGGCGCGACAGCGACGGGGGTTGTACAGGAAGTCTAGCGCGCTAGACTTCCGTCGCGGTAGCGAACTCCTTCAGGAAGCGCATGTCGTTCTCGAAGTAGTGGCGGAGGTCGTTGACCTGCCACTTGAGCATCGCGATGCGTTCCACGCCCATACCGAAGGCGAAGCCGCTGTAGACCTTGGAGTCGATGCCGCTGGCCTCGAGGACGTTCGGGTCCACCATGCCGCAGCCCATGATCTCGAGCCAGCCGGTGCCCTTGCAGATGTTGCAGCCCTTTCCGTGGCAGATGTTGCAGCTCACGTCGACCTCCGCGGAGGGTTCGGTGAACGGGAAGTAGGAAGGACGCATCCGGATCTGCGTGTCCGGGCCGAACATTTCGCGGGCGAACAGGAGGATGGCCTGCTTGAGGTCCGCGAAGGTGACGTTCTTGTCGATATAGAGGCCCTCCACCTGGTGGAAGATGCAGTGCGCGCGGGCGCTGATGGCTTCGTTGCGGAACACGCGGCCCGGGCAGACCACGCGAATCGGCAGGGGCTGGGATTCCATCGTGCGCACCTGCACGGAAGAGGTGTGGGTGCGGAGGAGGAGCGGATTCAGGTGGCCGTTGGACACGAAGAAGGTGTCCTGCATCTCACGGGCGGGGTGGTTCGGCGGGAAGTTGAGCGCCTCGAACACGTGCCAGTCGTCCTCGATCTCCGGGCCTTCGGCCACGTCGTAGCCGAACTTGCGGAAGATGTCCACGATTTCCTGGCGGACGATGGAGACGGGATGGCGGGAACCCAGCTCGAAGGGGTCGCCCGGCATGGAGAGGTCCTGCTTCGGGGCCAGCTCCACGGCAGCGGCTGCGGCCTGCTCCTTGAGTTCCTCGATCTTGGCGGTGGCGGCCTTCTTGAGCTCGTTGAGCTTCTGGCCATATTCGCGCTTGAGCTCCGGGGCGATGGAGCGGAACTGCTCCATCAGCGCGGTGATGGATCCTTTCTTTCCCAGCAGACGGACGCGGGCGTCCTCCACTTCTTTCTGCGAGGCGGCCTTGAGTTCGGCCAGCTCTTTCTGGATCTGTTCGATCGCTTCTTTCATACCTTGTTTTCGTCTAAAATCCCGCAAAGATAACTATTTTCCTGCGTTTTTGAGCTCGGCCGAGGCTTTTTCCGCCTTGGCCTTGCGCTTGTCGCGGGCTTTCTGGTTGCGCTGGCCGGTGGATTTCCAGTATTTCTTCCACTGCTCGTCGTTGAAGAAACGGTGGTAGGAGTCGTCGATCTGCTGCATCCACTTGTCCTGCACGCTCTGGTAGATGTCGGCGTTGCCGACCTTCGTCTTCTGGAGCTCTTCCAGCTCCTCCTGGAGGGCGTGATAGTCGTGGGTGAGGGTGGAGTCCACGTAGAACTCCTGCCAGTATTCGAGCTGGAGCTGGTCCGACAGGCGCTTGACTTCCTTGTCGATGAACTCCAGCAACTGCTTCTCTTTCTGCTCGTCCGTCTGGGGCCCCTGGTTCTGGGCGCGCAGGGCGACGGGCCCGAGAAGGAGGGCCGCCGCCAGGATCCATATGTGTTTCATCCCTTGATAAATTTTCATAAATTTGCAAATGCTTGCAAGCAGGCAAAATTAACAATAATTGAACAAACCCCCAAATACGATGCATAAACCGCACCTGACTCTCCTCCTTTCCGCGCTTTTTTTCCTGATTCCCGCGCTGGAAGGCAATACTTGCACGAATGTCATCATCACCAAGGGCGCCAGCAAGGACGGCTCCACCCTGGTCACCTACGCGGCGGACTCCCACTACCTGTTCGGCGAGCTGTACTACCATCCCGCCGCGGACTGGAAGGCCGGGTCGATGCTCAAGGTGTATGACTGGGACAGCGGGAAGTACCTCGGCGACATCGACCAGGTCCCCCATACGTTCCAGACCGTGGGCAATATGAACGAGAAGCAGGTCATCATCACCGAGACCACCTGGGGCGGCCGCGAGGAGCTGATGGACCGCCGGGGCCGCATCGACTACGGCTCCCTCATCTACATCGCCCTGCAGCGCGCCTCCACCGCCCGGGAAGCCATTTCCGTCATCGTGGACCTCGCGAATGAATACGGCTACGCCTCCGAGGGCGAGACCTTCTCTGTCGCCGACAAGAACGAGGCCTGGATTATGGAGCTCATCGGCAAGGGGACGAACATCCGCAACGGGGTCAACGCCGACAAGGGCATCGTGTGGGTCGCCCTCCGCGTGCCGGACGGCGCCATCTGCGCCCACGCCAACCAGGCCCGCATCGGCGCCTTCCCCCTAAACGACCCGGACAACTGCCTCTATGCCAAGGACGTCATCTCCTTCGCCCGACGCAAGGGCTATTTCGACGGCGCCGACGAGGAGTTCAGCTTCAAGAAGGCCTACGGGCCGGCGGACTTCGGCACCGTCCGCGGCTGCGACGCCCGCGTCTGGAGCGCCTTCAACATTCTTTCCAGCGGCTGGTTCTCCTACTATGACGCCCAAGGGAAGGCCGTCACCCGGGACGCCTCCGACTTCCTGGACTACGCGATGGGCTACAACCTGGACGGCGACCTGCCCCTGTTCATCTACCCGCGGGAAAAGGTCACCGTGAAAGCGGTGGCCGACGTGATGCGCGACCACTACGAGGGTACGCCGATGGATATGACGCAGGACATCGGCGCGGGCGGCAACGCCCTGCCCTACCGTTGGCGTCCGATGGAGTACAAGGCCGAGGGCGGCACCTACCTCAACGAGCGCGCCATCGCCACCCAGCAGACCGGCTTCTGGATGGTGGGCCAGGCCCGCGACTACGTCCCCGACGAGGTGGGCGGCATCCTTTGGTTCGGCACGGACGATGCGGCCACTTCCTATGTGACCCCGATTTACACCTCCATCACCAAGGTCCCGGAATGCTTCCGCGTGGGCAACGGCGACCTGCTTCACTACTCTCCCACCGCCTCCTTCTGGATGAACAACCGCATCTCGAACGCCTGCTACAAGATGTACAACATCATGGCCCCGCACGTGCGGAAGAAGATCGACGCGTTCGAGACCGAGCAGATGGAGCGCAAGACGCACAGCGTGGACAGCGCCGCCGTGGTGCTGTACAACCAGATCGCGGTCAAGCTGCAGGACAAGCTGTCCTCCAAGCGCGACGTGATGGTGTCCCGCAAGCCGTTCGCCAAGGTGGCGCGCTACGTCACGGACTACTCCGTCCGGACGGCGCAGGACCAGTTCGACGCCTGGGTGGCCCTGGAAGAGGAACTCCTCGTCAAGTTCATCGACGGCAACGTGAAGCCGCAGAACGAAGACGGCTCCTTCCAGCACTCCGAATACACTCAGGGCCAGCCTGCCAAGGTCGAGCAGCCGGGGTACACCGAGCTTTGGAAAGAAACCGTCGCCCGTGAGGCCGGCGAAGTCCTGAAAGTCAAGGAATAATGACACTCGTTTTCACAGGCGGGCGGTTCCTGCTGCCCGAAGGTGTCCGGACCGGGCTCGCGCTGGTGGTCCGGGACGGCCGGATCGATGCCATCATCCCCGAGGCTGACGCGCCGGAAGGGCTCCGGGTCGATGCCGGGGGCCAGTTTGTCTCCCCGGGATTCATCGACATGCATGTCCATGGCGGCTGGGGGCACGACTTCCTGGACGGGACGGTGGAAGCGTACCTGGAACCGGCCCGGCGGCACGCCCGGCACGGAACCACGGCGATGGCCCCGTCCCTGGCGACGGCCTCCTTCGCGGACTATGAACGGGCCGTGCGCGCCTATCGTGAAGCGCTGCCGCTGAATACCGGCGGGGCGCAGTTCCTGGGGCTTCATTTCGAAGGGCCGTTCTTCGCGCCGTCCAAGGCGGGGGCGCAGGACGCGTCGCTGCTGAAGCTTCCCCTGCCGGAGAACTATCTCCCGTTGTTGGAGGCCTATCCCGAAATCGTCCGCATCAGCGCCGCGCCCGAAGTGGAAGGAGCGATGGGGCTCGGCGAGGAGTTGAAGCGCCGCGGCATCGTCGCCGCCGTCGCCCATACCGACGCCTCCTGCGCCGTTTGCGAAGAGGCCTTCCGCCACGGCTATTCCCTGATGACGCACTTCTATTGCGCCATGTCCACGGTGTCCAAGCGCGGCTACAGCCGCTACGCCGGGGCCGTGGAGGCTGGCTATCTGCAAGACTTCGACATCGAGGTGATTGCTGACGGCGTCCACCTGCCGGACGATCTCCTCCGGATGGTGTACCGCCTCAAAGGCCCGGACCGCGTGGTCCTCTGCACGGACTCCATCCGCGCAACCGGCCTGCCCGACGGCGAATACATCCAGGGCAGTCTGGAAAACGGACTGAAGTTCATCGTGGAAAACGGTGTGGCGCTGCGGCCGGACCGCGGCGGCCTCGCGGGCTCCGTCGCGACGACGGACCGCCTCGTCCGCACGATGGCCCGCGCCCTCGCGGGCGCCGCGGCAGACCCCGCCGCGGGCACCGCATCGGACCCCGCATCAGGTCTCGCCGCCGGCATCCCGGACGCCGTCCGGATGATGACCGCCACCCCCGCCCGCATCCTCGGCCTCCCCGCCAAGGGCCGCCTCGCCCCCGGCTGCGACGCGGACATCGTCCTCTTCGACGACAACGTCCGCGTCTCCCGCGTCTTCATCGGCGGAAAAGAAATCCCGCAGGAGGCCTGACACGGTTCAACCCTCCAGCGATGGGCGCCCCTTGCATCCAGGTGCTCGCACCGGTCCATCGACGGGACCGATACGGACACCGGACAAATCTCCCTGCTGGCCGCAAGTGCGGGTGACGTCCCGTTTTTTCGGACGTTACCAGCAAAAATGGCCGTCAATGCCAGTGACGTCCCTGTTTCCGGGACGTTACCTGCAGGCGGGTACCCGCGGGCCGGTCTAGAAGGCGTAGACGAAGATGTAGAAGAGCATCAGGCCTGCGGCGACGAGTTTGGCGCCGGTGCCGAATAGGAAGCCCAGGAAGGCGCCGAGGGCCGATTTGATGGAGGTGGCGGTGTCCTTCTGCGCCACGACGAGCTCCGCGATGAAGGCGCCGAGGAGAGAGCCGACGATCATTCCGACGGGCGGGACGATGAGGCCCGCGAACAGGCCGATGATGGCGCCCCAGCCGCCGGCCTTGGAGCCGCCGGTGAGTTTCGTGAAGTATGCCGGGACCACATAGTCGATGATGGTGATGACGATGGTGACCGCCAGCCAGACGAGGAGGAAGGTCAAGGACATCTCGTTGCCGGCGCCGTCGGTGCCGCCGCCCCAGATATAGATCAGCAGCAGGCCCACCCAACTCAGGGGCGGACCGGGCAGGCCGGGAGCGATGCTTCCGACGATGCCGACAACGCCCAGCAGGAGGGCGAGTATGGCGATAAAGGTTTCCACTTTGCGAAGATATTGATTATATTTGTGGGAAACAAAAACCTTACCATATGTTTGCGAAAGATGTATATGTGAACCGCCGCCGGACGCTCCTCGAGAAGATGCGCGGAGCGGGCGAGAGCGGGGTCATCCTGCTGGTGGGCAACGCCGAGGCGCCCGCCCAGTACAAGGACAACTGCTACAAATGGCGCCAGGACAGCACCTGGCTCTACTATATGGGCCTGGACGACCCGATGTACGCCGCCATCTTGGACATCGACAGCGGCGAGGAGACCATCTATGCCGATGACGTCGAGATCGGCGACATCATCTGGATGGGCCCGCAGCCCACGGTCGCGTCCAAGGCGGCCCTCGTGGGCGTCGCCAACTCCGCCCCGTACGCGCAGGTGGACAAGGCCGTGAAGGCCGCCATCAAGGCCGGCCGGAAGGTCCATTACATCGCGCCTTCGCGCTACTTCAACAAGCTCCGGCTGATGGAGATGATCGGCCGCGCCCGCATTGACCTGGGCGTCTCCGAGCCCCTGACGAAGGCCATCATTTCGATGCGCCTCATCAAGGAGCCGGTGGAGATCGCCGCCATCGACGCCGCCTGCGACCTGGGCTTCAAGATGCATTCCGTGGCCCGCGACAGCATCCGCCTCGGCATCGTCGAGCAGGACATCGTGGGCAAGATGGAAGGCGTGGCCCTCGCCGAGGGCTGGGGCGTCTCCTTCCCCACCATCCTCACCCAGCACGGCGAAACCCTGCACAACCATATCCACGACAAGGTCATAGAACCGGGCAAGCTGATGGTCATCGACGCGGGCGTGGAGAGCAACGAGCACTACGCCTCCGACTTCACCCGCACATACCCCACCTCCGGCAAGTTCACCCCGAAGCAGCGCGAGGTCTATCAGATCGTCTGCGACTGCAACGAGCTGGCTTTCAGCCTCGTAAAGCCTGGCATCACTTACCGCGAGGTGCACCTCGCGACCGCCCGCAAGATGCTGGAAGGTCTCTCCGCCCTCGGCCTCGTGCACGGCGACCTGGACGAGATGGTCGCCCTCGGCATCGCCGGCCTCTTCCAGCCGCACGGCCTGGGCCACAACATGGGCCTGGACGTCCACGACATGGAGGACCTGAACGAGAACTGGGTGGGCTACGACCCGGACCAGACCCGCGCGAAGCAGCTCGGCCTCGGCAGCCTCCGGATGGCCCGCCGCCTGCAGCCCGGCCACGTCATCACCGACGAGCCCGGCATCTACTTCATCCCCGCCCTCATCGGGCAGTGGAAGCGCGAAGGCACCGGAAAGGGCTTCGTGAACTTCGACAAGCTGGAATCCTACTACGACTTCGGCGGCATCCGCCTGGAAGACGACGTCCTCGTGACGGAGGACGGCGCCCGCCGGCTCGGCGCCCAGCGCCTCCCGATCTTCCCCGACGACGTCGAAAACGCGATGGCCCGATGAACCGCGAATCTCTCTTCTCAGGCATCCTGATCGGCCTGGGGGCCACCGGCTACCTGGCGCTCGGAGGCATTCCGGGCGCCGTGATCTTCGCGTTCGGGCTCGTGTGCGTGGTGCTGTTCGGCGTTCCGCTCTATACGGGAAAGGCCGGTGTCACGAACGACATCCCGGCCTTGGTACGGATCTGGCTCTTCAACATCATCGGCTGCGCCCTGCTGGGCCTGCTGGTGTTCTCCCTCGGCGGCGCCCCTGTGGAGCGCGCGCAGGACATGGTCGCCGGGCGCATCGCCCAGGGCCCCTGGCGCAGCTTCCTGCGGGCCGTCGGCTGCGGCCTCATCATCGACATCGCCGTCTGGCTATATAAAAACAAGGGGTCCATCCTCCCGATCCTGTTCGGCGTCCCCTTGTTCATCGTTTGCGGATTCTACCATTCCATCGCGGACGTGACCTACATCGTCGCCGCCTGGAAATGGAGCCCCGCGCTGCTGTGGTATTACCCGCTGATCGTGCTGGGCAACTACGTCGGATGCAACATCCGGCGCGTTACTCTGCGTACTTCTTCAGCTGGTCCATCCACTTGTTGACTTCGGCGCCCTTCAGCCCCAGCACACTCTGGAGGAAGTCGGACACCGCGCCCACGTCCTGCTTGAGCAGATCGAGCAAGCCGCCGGCGTAGGCGCCCAGGCCGCCCAGGAAGCCGATTCCTTTCTTGATGCCGTGGTCCACCAGGATGCCGTGATAACGGCCGATGGCGGCCATCGCCTGCTGCTTCTCGGCGATGGAATACATCCGGTAATTGGCCGAGTACTCCCGGAGGAGGGCCTCATACTGCCGGTTCACACGGTCCCACTGATAGGGGCGGTAGCGGTCGGCATTGCGCTCGACGCGGTCCACGAAGCGCTCCAGCTTCGCAGGCGCCCGGAGCGTGGCGCAGCTGGCGGCGGTCAGGGCCACCAGGAGGATAACGAGATATTTACGCATAGTCATTCAGTGTTTTCAGCCAAAGATAGCAAAAATTCTGCCAAGGTGTCCGGTTCTTTTTCTAGACCCCGAGGACGATGGCGGCGTCGATGTCCAGTTTACGGCTGATCGTGCGGGCGGTCTTGATAGTCGGTTCGCACTTGCCGGCCAGCAGGTCGGACAGGCGGGAAGGGCTGATGCCGAGCAGGTCGGCCAGCCCTTTTTGTGTCAGGCCCATCTCGTACATCCGCAGTTTCAGGATATCCACCAAGGAAGGCTCTCCGATGGAAAAATGCTCCTCGGAGTATTCGGAGACCAGTTCGGACAACAATTCCAGCTCAATGCGAGCCGGGTCGTCTTCCGGCGCATCATCTCCAACCAGGGGAAGCAGCGCTTCCACTCTTTTGACGGCCCATTCATATTGGGCCTCCCGCTCTATCTTGGCCATATCCTAAATGTTTGCACAGTCTATCTTCATGTACTCCTCATGGGTCCCGATGAACCGGATATACACAAACCGGATGGTGAACTTGATGACGACGACCAACCGATACCGATTCCCTTTGATGTTGAATACAAAGTGTTGGTTTCCTACGGCATCCACGGTGCCGAATGTCTGCCGGATATCGGCGAAACAAGTCCATTCACTCCGTTTCACGATACTGACCCATTCTTGCAGGGCCACTCGCGCATCGGGATGGTTCCCGATGTATTCCTTCAAGGTCTGTTCTGTAAAGATCCGCATGTCCTTCGCCACAAAGATAATCAGGTTGTTCCGAATTTCAAAATAATCTTCCGAAAAATATAATTTCCTCCGCTGCCGTGGGATACGAATATACACGAAAAACCCCCGAAACGACGCAAGCTGTTGATAACTTGTGTTATTTCAGGGGGTATTTATGCGTTTCTTACGATGGGCCTCAACGGACCGGGAGGCGGAAGGTGGAGGCGGGGAGGCCGGTGGCGTTCACGAGGTTGGCGCGGGTGTAGGGCTGCCAGGCGTAGCGGACGGCCTTGGGGGCGCGGAGCGCGGCGCAGTCCAGGCGGACCAGGCCGCCTGAGACCTCGGCCGCGACCGGGTGGAAAAGCCCGTCCGCGGCATCCTGAACCTCGAAGCCGACGATGGGGCCGCCGTCCGCGGAGCGAAGCGCATCCTGCGGATAGAAATCAACAAAAACGTCCTGCCCGACGCGGGCGGCTTCCTTGGCCAAAGGGCCATCGGCCTTCACGGCGTGTCCGTAGTGCTTCTCCAGGGCCTGCAGCGCCAGGCGCTCGCCGACAGGCCGCTTCTGCCGATAGTGCACGTCCGAAAGGTCGCCGAGGTCGGAGGTGACGGCCATCCCGAGGCCCGGCCGGCACTCGAGCAGGCGCCGCTGGGAATCGCGGAAAATGGGCCAGGAGGGGCGATCGAGGGAGGAGAGCTGGACGTAATAGAAGGGCAAGAGAGATTCCTTCGCTTCGCTCGGAATGACAGAGAAGTAGTTCCGCCAGGAGTCCACCAGCAGCGGGAAGAGTTTCTCGTGAACCTCCACCCTTTCCGCATTGGACTCGCCCTGGTACCAGATGACGCCCGTAATCGGATAATGGTCCAATGGCAGGATGCCCGCCTCGAAGTTGTAGCAGGGCTCGTAGGGGTGGCGGGTGGGGACGATGCCGTAACCCTCAACGGAGGAGGGCCGGTTGGAGAGGTTCTTCTCCGCCCGGCCGCGAGCCCACTCCATGATCAGGTCATTGTGCAGCCAGTCGCGGAGGAAGGCCGGATAGCGGGTTTCGAGGGTCTCGCGGTCCACCCAGCTTTCGGCCGTGGAACCGCCTACAGCGTTGCAGATCAGGCCGATGGGAACCTGCAGACTGTCCCGCAGCATCTGGCCGAAGGCGTAGCCGACGGCCGAGAAGCGGGCGATCGCCGCGTCCGAGGCCGGCATCCAACGCGTAGGCGCAAAGTACTGCAGATGGTTCACGGAATCCAGCGCCGAGGCGGGCCAGGCCACGTTGTCCGTCCGCCAGTTGCATTTCATGTCATACAGGCGCAGGCCGGCGTCGGGCCGCGGCGCGGCGTCGGAACTCTGCCGGACCTCGAACTCCATGTTGGACTGGCCGGAGCACAGCCAGATATCGCCGAAAGCGACATCCCGGTACACCAGCGAGGATTTGGCCGTCCCGATGCGGAGTTCGGCGCCCGTCCCAGCCGGGTGCGGCGCCACCTCGACGCTCCAGCGGCCCCGGTTATCGGCAACCGCCTGATAGACAGCACCATCGACCGTAACCTGCACCGCCTCCCCCGCATCGGCTTTCCCCCGGATGGAGAAGGGTTTCTCCCGGGGCAGGACCATATGGTCGGAGAACATCGGCGAGACCTGCAGGCCGCCGTAATCGCCCGTAATCCCTTGATAGACCGTTTTGGCAAGGATGCCGGCGCCCTCCGCATCCGGGTGGACGGCGTCCGGGAACATCCACGGATAGGGGTACAGGGGTTCGTAAAAGTCAATGAGCTCCGCCCCGGCGGCGTAAGCGACAGTTTCGATGGCCTCCTGGATCTGCCCGTGCCAGGTCTTCGTGCCCGAGATGAAGCGGCTGTGGGTGCTGCCGATGGGTGTCATCCGCGCAATCAGGAACCGGGCCTTGGGATTGACGCTCCTCAGGCTGTCGACGAGAGCGAGATAGTCCTCCACGAACTCGTCCTGGTAATGGGGCCAATTGCGCGGGTCCGTATCGTTGATCCCCAGATGGATCACGACGATATCCCCGGCGAAATCCATCGCTTGCCGGAATTCCACCTGTTCGAAATACGGCCGGTGCCCGTGGCGCAGCAGCGTGGCGCCCGACTTCCCGAAGTTCCCCACCTCATAACGGTCGCCCAGCATTTCCTGCAGCCGCACCGGATAGCTTTCCCGCTCCCGGTTGTCGAGCCGCATCCCATAGGTGATGCTGTTTCCCACGCAGGAAACCTTGATTTTGGGCTCCTCCTTCGGCTTCTGCCGGGCATCGGCCGGCGCGAGAACCGCCAGCAGGGCCAGCAGGGTCAGGGCGTATTTCTTATACCATATCATCGGTCGTGGGCTTGAGGACAACGAGCTGGACGAGGAGGGCGAGGGCGGTGACGACGCCCAGGACGGCGAAGGCCGCGCCGAGGTGGCCGCCGTCCTGCATCCGGCCGAGGACCTGGGTGCAGACGGCGCCCATCGCCACGCCCACCGTATTCATAAAGCCGTAAGCCGTGGCGCGGAGGCGGGAAGGGACGAACTGGCAGAGGATAGGCATATTGTTCGTGTCGAACATCCCGTAGCCGATGCCGAAGATGAGGCCGGCGGCGACGGCGGCGACGATGCCGTGGCCGAGGCCGATCAGCACGAGGGCCGGAATCATCATCCCAAGGCCGATGGCGCTGGTGTAGATGCGGCCCTTGAGGTTCTTCTTGACCCAGCGGTCAGACAGGGGACCGCCGATGAGAACGCCGATGAAAGAGGCGAAAGCGATGGTAATCGTCGCGATCGGGCCCGCTTTTTCCATCGGGATGTCCAGGCTGCCCTGGAACAGGGTCGGGAGCCAGTTCTTCGTGGCCCAGCCCGGCATCGACGAGGACGCGAAGAAGAACAGGATGGCCCAGAAGGCGATGTTGGAGAAGATGAGGGCGAAGGATTTCCAAATGGAGGCGGTTTCGGGAGATTTCTCCGCGTGGCCTTCGGCCTTGGTCGAAATGACAGAAGCCGGGCGGGCTTCCTTCAGGCAGAAAATGAGGATCACGGCATACACGATGCCGATGATGCCGAACCAGTGGAAGGTCTGCTGCCAGGTCAGGGCCGCGGCCAGGTTGGCGCCGAAGCCGCCGAGGGCCTGGCCCAGGTACAGGCCGGTCATATGGATGCCCACGGCGAGGGAGCGGGACTTCCCGGAGTGGTAGTCGGCAATGAGCGACAGGCTGGACGGGATGTACAGGGCCTCGCTCACGCCCATCAGGCCGCGAAGCCACTTGAGCTGGGCGAAGGTCGTGCAGTAGCCCATCAGGAGCGTCACGGCCGACCACACGGCCAGCGAGCCCACGATCAGCCACTTGCGGCTGAGCCGGTCGGCCACAGTGCCCGCGAACGGGCTCACGATGGCGTAAATCCACAGGAAGATCGCCATTAGCACGCCGAACGCCTCGGCCTGCTGCAGCTGGGCGATGTCCATTGCGATGTACTCCCGCATCGTCGAGAGCATCTGCCGGTCCATGTAATTCAGCAGGGCGACCACCCACAGGAGGGCCACCACAATCCACGGATAAATCTTTTCAAGTTTCTTGGCCATATCTTACCTTGTCATTTCGAGCTTGTCGAGAAATCTGTTTCATACTTGACCTCGGCGGCCGCTCGGCCGTCGGGGGTTGTCAAGGCGCAGGTGAACATCCACTTCACGAGACGGGTCTCGGGCGTGGAGAACGCGCCGACGGGCAATTTGATGAGGAGTTCGTTCCAGCCCTTGTCCAAAGGAACCGGAAGCGGTGCGCGCCCCGCGCAGTTGGCATTGCCGAAAGGCTCCTGGTAATCAGCCAATTCCGCGTTTCCTTCCCATGCGGGAGGCAAGACTTCGACACCATTGACCCAAAGGCGGCTGTGCCGATAATCCCACTGCCCCTGCGGCGGCATCGGGTCGCGCTCGGAACGGCTGTAGTTCTGCGTTTCGAAGAGAAGGCCCACGGTCTGCTCCTTCGGGGACCAGACCCGCGTCCGGGCATATACAGTCTGGTTCGGCTGGGGCTCCTTATAGTAGCCCGCCACGATGGACGGCCCCCAGACGTGGCGGAAATAGATGCCGGAACCGGTGACAATCCGGTCGGTCTCCCATTCGCCCTGCTCCGGCGGGAAGGCCTGCGCCAAGTCACCGTCGTTGGAATACGCCTTGGAGATGGCCCATCGGGCCTGCCCCTGCACCACATAGGCCATCGGCGCGTCGTTCAAGGCCGTTTCCCGGTAAGCGAGCATCCGCCGCTCGAAGTCCAGGAAGTCTTCCCGGGCCGGCCCCTCATCGGGCAGGACGGTACCAAAATCATCGAAGTACTGATAGCCGCCGCCCCGCCAGGCGCGGTCCGCCAGGGCCAGGACGCAAGCATATAAGTTGTTCTCCTTGAGGATGTTCTCCTCGTTCGTTAGATAGCGGTCGTTCCAGAGGGCAACGATGGAGCCGGCGATGTCGTCGGAGCCTTCCTGCTGCCCGTAGATGGTGCTGGTGTGCAGGCCGATGATGTCGCCGAAGAGGTCGAAGTGATTGACATAATGCAGCCGGCAGTCCACGGCGGGAATCCCCGGCTGGGCCTTGCCGCGGTAGCTCCAGAGCTGCGTCGCGTCGATTTCCCCGGGGCCGTACTTCCAGCCCGGATTCCAGGACACGGCCTTGCGCCCGTGGGCCCGGACCCAAGCCACCATCTCGGGCACGAAATCCGGATCGGTGAACCCGACCTCGTCCGTGCCGATGTGGATGTAAGGGCTTGAGAAGGTGTCCATCAGCTCGTCCAGCAGCGCCTTGACGGTCTCCTTCCCCTCCGGGGTCTGCATACCGTAACCCAGCGCCCGCTCGAACGCGCGGCTATGGCCCGGCATGTCGATCTCGGGCACCAGCATGACGCCCCGCTCGCGGCAGAAGGCGTCCAACTCCCGCATCTGAGCCTGCGTATAGTACTTCCCGGGTTGCCGGAGCATCGATTCGGGGGCATTGAGCTGCGGATACCGCTTGCTTTCCAGCCGCCAGGCCTCGTGCTCGGTCAGATGCAGATGGAACACATTGACCTTGAACTGCGAGAAGATCTCCACCTCCCGCTTGAGCTCCTCGAGGCTGACATACGTCCGCCCCACGTCCATCATCCATCCCCGCACCCGGAAGCTCGGCCAGTCCACGATGCGGCAGCAGGGGATCCGGCCCTTTTGCGTAAGTTGCCAGAGCGTCTGCCGCCCGTTCCACAACCCCTGCGGCGTAGTCGCCTCGATCGTAATGCCTTTGCGGGAAACGATAAGCCGGTAGGCCTCGTTCTCATTCAGCGTCGCCTCCGGAATGGCCTCCACCAGCGTCTCCGTGACGGGGGTATCGGCCTTCACGCTCCCGCCGGTGTACTCCACCTGCTTGGGCAACGGCAATAATGCCGGTTCCTGCGCTCTTGCGCAGGAAACCAGCAAGATCAAGCCCACGAGCGCTTTCGCCAATCCTCGGACCATTTATCGTAATAAGGTTAAGTAGCGTTTACCAGGCCAAGGAGAAGATCCGAGGGCTGCGGACGCCGGGCTTGAGCTCGCCGCCGGCAACGTAGAGTCCGCCCGCCGGGCGGACGGCGACGCCGGGTCCGGCGAGGGCGCAAGCCGGGTCGGAGCCCAGGAGGGTCCACGCTCCGGAAGCCTGGTCGAAGGCGTACACCGCCTGCCGGAACTGGTATTCAGCCGGTTCCTTGGACAGGTAAGGGATCCTGTCCTCCGGGGTGTTGTGGAGGGCGCGGGCGAAGATGGCGCGGTTCACGCCGCCCACGACGGCCAGCCGGCCGTCGGGCAGGGTCGCGCCGGTGGCGCCGACGAAGGTGCCGCCGTCGGGGATGGCGGGGGCTTCGGCCCAAAGAGATTCCTTCGCTTCGCTCGGAACCTCATTCTTGTCATTTCGACCGAGCGGAGCGAGTGGAGAAATCTGAAGGCAGATGCCCTTGTCGGAAACCTCCAGGGTTTCGGGATTGAAACCGCCCCAGACGTAGAGCTTGCCAGCCGAAGCGAAGGCGACGGGTTGGACAAGGGGTTCGGGCAGGTCCGCCAGCTTGGTCCAGACGTATTCGCCGACGGTGCAGGCATAGACCCCTGTCGTGCCGACGCCGCCGACCAGGTAGAGCCGGTCGCCGTCACGCGTCCAGCCGCACTGCTCCATCGGTACCGGGAGCGGCGGCAGGGCGCGGAGGACCGCCGCGCGGTCCCGGAGCGTCAGTTCATAGACCTTGTCCGTAGTCGTGCCGCACACGTTGCCGCCCGCCAGCACCAGCGCGCCGTCCACCGCAAAGGTGGCCCCGTACGCCGTGGAGTCCGGCAGGACGCCGACGTGGGCCCATTCCCCGTCGGTATGGGCCCAGATATCGGCATAAACCCGCTTGGCGCCCCCTTCCAGGAGGCTTTTGTCCGGGAAGTTCGCGCCGCCCGCGACCACCAGCGCATCACCCACGACGCCGCAGAACGGCGCCGACACCCCTTTCGCATACGCCGCGTCCGGAATAGGTGCTAACTCTTTCGTTTTCAAAGTATTTACTTTACAAGAAAAGATAGCCAAAAGAAGGATTACAGTTGTAGGGAGGAGGCGATGAGGTTTGAAACCTATGCCACCCTCGGCACTATTAGAGGGAGGGGCCCATTTATGGGAGGGACGGAGGTCGCAAAGCGACCGGAGGGTTTCAAACCTCATCGCCTCCTCCCAAGATCTCATCATACAAAGCCGCCGCCTTGAGCATCATACGGGGGATGTGGAAGGGACCCTTGAAGAGGTTGCCCTTCGCCGGTTGGGCGACGGTGCCATCCCGGTGGAGGTAGCCGTACCATTCGCCGTACTGCTCGTCCGGGAACACCTTGTAGGCATAGTCGAAGGCCTTCTGATGCATCTCCAGATACTTCTCCTTCCCCGTCGCCTGATAGGCGTACAGGCCCGCGAGGATGGTCTCGCACTGCGGCCACCAGAACTTCATGTCCTGGGAGTAGTCCTGCGGCGGGAAGCCCTTGCAGTCGCGGAAGTTGATCATCCCGCCGTACTCCTCGTCCCAGCCCCATTTCCAGGCCCAGTCGATGATGGTCGTTCCCATCTTCACGAGGTCCGGATCCCAGCCGCGGCTCTTCGCGATGTCCAGGATGAACCAGCCCGTCTCCATGCAGTGGCCCGGGTTGATGACGCGGCCCGCGAGCGTGTCGATGAACTCGCCATTCGGCCCAACCATCTCCAGGACGGTCCCGAACTCCGGCTTCATAAAGTAGGTCTTGAGTTCGTGGATGCTCTTGTCGATCTGCGCGTCCAGGCAAGGGTCGTCGGAGACCTGCTTCAGGACGTTCGCCACATTGATGAGCATCATCGTGATGGAATGGCCCCGCGCCTCGAAGTCGAACTTGGGCGGCAGGAAGCCCGGCTCAGCAAGCATCCACTGGATCTTCTTGAACAGGGCCACGGCCTTCTCCGCGTATTCCGGATCGTCGGCCGCGAGACTGTATTCCGCCATCGCGATGGCCGCGAAGCACTCGGAGAACACGTACCGGCGCTTCTGCACCGGCTTGCCGTCGGCCGTCACCGAGAAAAACATATGCCCGTCCTTGTCGAAGCAATGCGCCTCGATGAAGTCGATGGCCGAAGCCGCCGCATCCAGGCACTCGTCGCTTCCAAGCTGCAGCGCGGCCAGCGAGGCGATGTAGCCCCAGCGGCCCTGGAACCAGACGGACTTGGTGGTGTCCATCAAGGTTCCGTCCCGGTCCAGGCAGGTGAAGATGCCGCCGTTCTCCCGGTCCAGGCCGTTCTCGAGCCAGAACGGGAGAATGTCGGCCCCGATGTCCATGCCGACACGCTGCCGGCACGAACGCAAATAGTCAGCTTGTCCGGTGGTCATAGCCTACAACCGGTTGCAGCGCTCGAAGAAACCGATCTCTTCCAGCTGGCGCTTCAGCTCCACTTCCTCTTCCGGGGTGATATTGCGCCACGGAACGCGGTTCGGTCCCAGGTCCAGGCCGATGAGCTTCATGATCCGCTTGCCGCCGACGATGTTGCCGCGGAACCGGCAGATCACGTTGATCACCTCCTGCGAGAAGTTCTGCAGCTCGCGGGCCTTCTCCAGGTCGCCCGCCGCCCAGGCTTCGCCGATGGCGACCTGCTCGCGGCCGTTGTAGTTGGTCGTGCCGCAGATGCCGCCCTGGGCACCGCCCATCGCAAGGGACGGGAGATACGTCTCGTCCTGGCCGTGCAGCATGTCGAACTTCCCGCCGCCGTACAGCCGGCACTGGTTGTACTCGTACAGGCTCTCGAAGGTGTACTTGATGCCCGCGAAGTTCGGAATGCGGCCATCGACGGCCTTCAGGAAGTCCAGCATCGGCAGGAAACAGCCGTTGAAGGCGGGAATGTGGTAGAAGTAGAACGGAAGCTCCGGCGCGGCGGCGGCGATGGTCTCGCAATAGAGGACGAGTTCCTCGATCCGGCCGATCTTCGGGAACGGCGGCGCCATCGCGCCGATGCCCCAGGCGCCGATGGACGCGGCGTGCCGGGCCAGCTCGGCCGACTCCCGCAGGCAGCAGCTGCCCACATGGACAATCACCTTGAAGCCCGCCGGCACGGCGGCCATCCAGGCCTCCGCCAGCTGCTTCCGTTCGTCGGTGGTGAGCATATAGCCCTCACCGGAAGAACCGTTGATGAACACGCCCTTGAGGCCGTTCTTCGCCAGCATCGCGGCATAGGCCGGAATGGGCGCGAGGTTGACGTCCCCGTTCGCCTTCATGGGGGTGAACGGGGCGTCAATCAAACCGACGATCTTTTCCATCATCATTTCTCAAGCAGGTAATACTGATAGGTCTCCAGCAGTTCGCAGTCGGCCGTAAAACCGATGAGGAAGGAGTGGTAGGTATGGTTGCCATACTTCACCTCGTCCAGGTCCTCCATGTGACCGCTGATCATGATCATCGGCCAGCCCACGTAACCGATCTTGTCGGCCGTCTTCTGCGGGCAGGAATTCATCACATAGGTGGCATATCCGCTGCCGTAGGAGGCCCAGTAGCTCAGCCAGGCAGACTGGTTCGCGGGATCCTTGACCCAAGCCTGGCAGCGCTTCATCGCGGCCTTCACGTAATTCATGTCGGAAGGATCGCCGTCGGCGACCGGCTCGGACCAGATGAAGTAGTAGTCGTGGATCTTGTCGTAATTGACATACCACCAGCCGCTGCTGTACTGGAAATAAATGTCGTTGGTGGATACCAGCGTCGGCTGGAAGCCCACGTTCAGGATCAGGGCGACGTCCGGCGTCGTGCCCGCCTTGGCGTTGGGACCGTAGTTGCCCACGGTGAAATGCGCCTGGTAGGCGCCTTCCTCGACACCGACCTTGTCGGCCTTGACCTTCAGGGTCCCGACCTTGGAACCGGCGGGGATGGTGACGGACTCGTCGAAGGTCAGCTTCCCGGCAGGGAAGGCCAGACGGTCGGAGCCGTCCTTCGTGTCATAGACGATGCCCAGCGTCACGTCCTTGGACACCTTCTTGCTGAGGGTGAAGGTGAGGGTCGCCTCCAGGTTCTCGTCGAACTCCGTGGCGGAGACATTGACCATGGCGACGTCCTCGATGTTGATGCCGATGTTGACGGGCGCGGAGGACGCGACGACGGCATTCTCCACCTTGGCGATGGAGATGGCGACCGTCTTGTCACCCAGCGAAGCCAGTTCCTCGTCGATGGCGATCGGAATGGTCTTCTTCAACGCGCCGGCCTCGATGACGTACTCCATCGGGAAATCGACCGCCTCCGCTTCGATGCCCGTGACCTCGAAGGTTACGTTGACATCCTTGTGGATGAAGTGGGAGAGTTCCAGCACGACATTCGCCTTGTCCAGGGTAAAGGTGGAGACCGGCGAGGAGAGGGTCACGGTAGGGACCGCCTCGTCGGCATAGGGAGAGACTTCCTTCTTGCAGGCGGCGAGACTGCCGGCGAGCGCGAGGACCGCGACGAGTTTGAATATAGTCTGTTTCATATCGTTCGTAGATTAAGGATCAATAGCCATAGGTCTGGGCGAGCAGGGAGTCGCCGGCCAGGACGGCGGCGTTGACGGGCCAGAGGAGCTTCTGGGGCTCGCTCGTGGACAAGACCGGCTTGGCGGCCTCTCCGTACACCTCCGGATAGGCGGCTGCGGCGGAGAAAACGAGCGGCTGCTTGGAAGCGTCCTGCATGCGGAGAAGGTCGAACCAGCGGGTGCCCTCGCCCACGAACTCCTTGTCGCGCTCCTTCAGGATGGCGAGCTCATTCTCGGCGAAGGAACCGGCGGTGAACGCCGGATAGTCGCTGCCGTAGGCGCGCTCGCGGATCTGGTTGACATACCCGGCGACGGCGGAATAGTTCCCGAGGGAATTCTCCACCTCGGCGAGGAGCAGGAGGACGTCGGCATAGCGCATCAGTATCACGTCGGTGTCGGCATAGCGGATGTCTCCCTCCTTGTGGCCCAGGTACTTGATCATCGCGGAGCCGAACTGACGTTTGCTTTCATCGGCGCTGGTGTAGCACTCGTGGAAGGTCGCGGCGCGGCGGGAATCGGCCTTGTCGAAGGACTTGATGAAGGACTCCAGATACTCCACGCGGTGGGTGCCGGTGCCGCAGAGGTCAAGCGGGTCGGAGAGCAGGTTGCCATCCTCGTCATAGAAGGAGTTGCACCAGATCGGGGCCTGGTACGAGAAGATGCCGATGTAGCTGTTCGTGGATTCGGTGTAGCTGAAGGAGTTCGCGAGGATGACTTCCTTGCCCGCCTTGTTGTTGTTGGCATACAAGTCGGCGAAGTTGGGCTCGAGTTCGAACTTGTGGCTGTTCACGATGTTCATGAGCGCCTCCTTGGCGGTCTGGAATTCGGACTGGCTGGCGGTCGCCGTATGGCTGCCGGTGGTCTTTCCTTCCTTGTCCGAGAAGTTCGTCGTCACCTTGGCGGACCACAGGTACACCTGGGCCTTGAGCATCTGGGTGGCGAAATAGCTCCATCCGGTACGGGCGACGTCGCGGTTGCTGCCGTAGCCATCCTCGCTGCGCTTGATGTCGTCCTTGATGAACTGGAGGGTCTCTTCGGCGGTGCTGCGGGCCATGTACAGGTCATTCACGTCCACCTTGCCGGAGGCGACTTTCACCGTGGTCTCCAGCGGAACGCCGCCGTAGGTGCGGTACAGCATGAAGTAGTAGTAGGCGCGGAGGCCATAGGCGCGACCGCGGTACAGGTTCCGGGTGGCTTCGTCCAGGAACTCGCAGGCCCCTTCCAGGTGGTCGATCATGTCATTGACCTGGAGGATCCGGCTGTAATAGCCGTTCCAGTTGGAGATCTGCGGATTGTCCGCGTCAATGGGGTCGTTGTGGGCGAGGCCGCCGTAGTTCAGGCCCACGCCCTCGATGGAGGAGCCGTACTTGATGGTGCCGCCCCGGAATTCACCCAGGATGCAGGGCGAGGTATAGTCTGCCCGGAGGTAGCTGAGCAGGCCATTGTAGAAGGTCTGGACCTTGGCCTCGCTGGTCCAGAAGTTACCCGCGGAATTGTAGTCCACCGGGGACATGTCCAGGTTGCAGGAAGAGAGGGCAAGCAGGCCCGAAAGGGCGATGATGGAATATATCTTTTTCATGTCTTGCAATCTTTAGAAAGTGATGTTGCCACCGAAGATGAGCACGCGCGGAAGGGTGTAGACACCCCAGTAGTTGGCGCCGTATTCCGGGGAACCCAGCATACCGGCCTTGGTCAGGTAACCGAGGTTCTGGCCCGAGACGAAGATGTTGGCCTTCTCCACCTTGATGTGCTTGAGGAGGCTCTTCGGGAGCGCGTAGGAGAGGGAGATTTCGCGGGCGCACAGGTAGGAGCCCTCGTAGGTGAAGACGGAACTCCAGGCGCGGCAGATGTTGCGCTTGCCCAGCTGGTCCGCCCAGATGTACTGGCCGTACAGGTTGTTGTTCGCACCCGTGTTCGGGTCATACATGTCGGTGACATTGCCGATGGTGTTGAACGTACCCTGGGCACAGCCCATGATCTGCGGGGAGGCCAGGTCCACGACCTTGTAGTCGAGGGCGTAGTCGAAGCGGCCGCTGAGGGTGAGCCCCTTCCAGGAGAAGTCCAGGAAAAAACCGCCGGTCCACTTGGGCACGGAGTTTCCGAGCTTCACCTTGTCGTAGTCGTCGATGATGCCGTCACCGTTGACATCCTTCCATTTCACGTCGCCCGGCTGGATCGGGAGGGCGCTGCCCTTGTTCTCCAGGGCGGCCCAGGCCTTGGGACCATAGAGGACCGGCGGCGCGGAGACACCGAAGGTGGAGGTGGTGGAACGGTCGATGCGGGAGGCGTAGGGCTCCTGGTTCAGTTCTTCCGCGGTGAACAGGCCTTCCGCGAGGAAGCCGTAGATGTCACCCGGGGTCTGGCCTTCCTGGTAGCCGCCCACCCACATGAAATCACTGTTGTTCAGGTACTGGGGACCCGTCTTGGAAGGATCGTAGGAGTTCGGAACATAGACCTGGGTAGCACCCTGGCGGTTGTTCTCCTCGCCATTGTCCGGGAGCTTGATCACTTTGTTTCTGTTGTAGGCGGCGGTCAGGCGGATGTTGGACTTGACGTCGCGAGTGTCCAGAATGCGGGCGCTCAGCTCGATCTCGACACCGCGGTTGCGGATGGTGCCGTTGTTGGACGTGAAGGCCGTGATACCCGAGTGGGACGGGGTGGTGATGGAGGCGATCTTGTCCGAGACGATGCGGTTGTAGACGGTCGTGTTCAGATTCAGCCGGTTCTGGAAGAAGCTGATGTCCAGACCGCCTTCCGCCGTCCAGGACTTCTCCCACACGAGGCCCGCGTTGGGCAGGGTGGAGAGATAGCTGGCGGTGGCGCCGTTGTACTTGGTGGTGTTGCCATAGGCGCCCTGCACCGTGTAGTTGCCGATGGAACTGGCAAGGACGCCGTTCGCACCGTAGGAGGCGCGGAGTTTCGCGAAGGAAATCACGTCACGGGCCGGGGCCATGAAGGGCTCCTTGGAGAAGACCCAACCGGCGGACACGCCCGGGAAGAAGCCCCAGCGGTTCTCCTTGGCGAGGCGGGAATAGCCGTCATAGCGGAACACCGCGGAGAAGAGGTACTTGCTGTCGTAGTCGTAGTCGAACTTGCCGAAGTAGGAAAGCACGCGGTTGCCGTTGTGCCAGGAGTCCATCGTGCGCTCGTTCACCAGGTCGCCTTTGTCGTCGGCCGTGCGGGTGAGGGCGAGGTCCTGGAACTCGTCGGTGGGGGCATTGCGGCCGCTGGCTTCGAAGCCGAAGTACCAGTCATCCACGTACTCGGTACCGAGCATCGCGGAGGTATTGTGGTAGTTGGCGAACGTCTTGTTGAAATTCAGGATGGCGTTGTAGGTCTGGCGGAGCTGGTTCGTGTACTGGTTGTTGCTGGAGCGGGTGCGGTACCAGCTGTTCGGGCCTCTCAGGTAGTCGTGCGTGAAGCTCTCGTAGAAAGTGTCGATGTAGTACCAGCTGCCGTTCACCTTGAGGTTCAGCCAGGGAGCGAAGTAGACGGTGAAGACCTGCGACATCGTGAACTTGTTCTCCAGATACTGGTAGTCCACGGCGGCGTTGACAATGCCCACAGGGCTGTCCTGGACGTTGTTTCTCGGGCTCGGGTTATACTCGCCGCGGGAGTTGTACACCCGCATGGTGGGCGGGAGGAACCAGGCGCGCGCGAAATAGTTCTGAGAGCTGTTTCCGTTCAGGATCGGGGTCTGGTCGGTCCGGGAGTAGTTGAAGGAGGTGCTGGTGTGCAGCCAGTCACGGATCTTGTAGTCGCCGTTCAACACGAAGGTCAGACGGTCGTAGTCGTTGTCCACGGCGGAGCCTTCGGTGTGGTTGTAGCCGAGGGAGGCATAGTAGCGTCCCTTGTTGTTGCCGCCGGAGAAGTCCACGCTGTAGTCGCGGGAGGCCGCCGGGTTGTTGATGTTAACGTCCTTGGTGGTCTTGCCCTTCCAAAAGAGGAGGTTGCCGCGACCGGTGTAGGTATAGGCCGGATCCTGAGCGGCGAGGGCGGCGATCGGGTCCTTCATGAGGCCCCAGTCGCTGCTGGTCAGCAGGAAACTCAGGTCGTTGCCGTACGGGTCGATGCCCTTGTCGTCCACGGTGAAAACACCCCAGGAAGCCTGGCCGGACTTGTTGCCGTCCAGCACGTTGCCGTTATTGTCAAAATACCGGTTGCCGAAACCGTAACCCTGGGTACCGGTCAGGGAGGTCAGGGAACCGTAACCCTTCCACGTCCCGTCGGGATTCTGATATACATGGGCGGAACGCCAGTAGGCGGTGCGCATCCAGTAGAGGTAATCCTCGGAGGAGAGGATCTCGTACGGAGAGTTCAGGAAATTGAAGGAGTTCTTGACATGGAAGTTGATGGCGCTCGTTCCCTCGGTGCCGCGCTTGGTGGTCACGAGGATGACGCCGTTCGCCGCACGGGCGCCGTAGATGGCGGTCGCACCGGCGTCCTTCATCACTTCGATGGACTCGATGTCGTTGGGGTTGAGGTCGGCCATGGAGCGCTGGGCGCCGTCCACGATCACGAGCGGGGAGCCCGTTCCGTCGATGCCGGTACCGCCGCGGAGGACGATCGTCGGCTCGGAGGTCGGGTCGCCGGAGGTCTGGGTCACGGAGAGACCGGCCACGGCACCGGCCAAGGAGGCCGCCGCCTGATTGTGCATACCGGAGGCGATGGTCTCGCTCTTGACGGTGGCGATGGAGTTCGTGACCTTCGTGCGCAACTGGCGGCCGCCGTAGGCGGTGACCACCGTTTCTTCGAGGAGGTTCTGGTCGTCGGCCATCACGATGGTGAGGGGACCGCCGTTCCAGGTGGCTTCCGTGGTGGCGTAGCCGATGCAGGAGACCACGAGGACGTCGCCCACCTTCGCATTCGGCTGGACGAACTTACCCTCGCCGTCCGTCACCACGCCGGTGGAGACGGGGGCGCCCTTGATCAGGACGGAGGCCATGATGACCGGCTCGCCCTGTGCATCCTTCACCGTACCCTGGCAGGCGCGGTTCTGGGCGAAGAGGTTGCCTCCTCCCAGGAGCACGATGCCGATCAGCGAAAGGACTGCAAGCAGTTTGTGTGATTTACGCATAGTTGGGTTATTTGGTTAATAAAGGTTGTTCCGGGGCAAAAATATGCATTAAAATTTGCTTTCCCAATGGGATTTTCGCCAAAAAGCAACTTTTTTCTAGTAAGATTATTTATTTTTAAACGAACTTCTTTCATATTTCTATAATATTGCTTATTTTGGCGCTTGAATCTGAAACTTGAACCTGATGAACACCCCGGAAAGTCAAATCCTGGCCCTGCTCTCCCGTAAGGACGGGGCTACGATTCCCCAGATTGCGGACGCGCTGGGAATCAGCATCGGCACGGCCACCAAATACGTGGGCATCCTCCTGGAGGAGGGCGCCCTGGAAGACTGCGGCAAGACGGAATCCGTCACCGGACGGCGCCCGCACCGGTACAGCCTCCGGGCCGATGCCGGATGGTTCCTCGGCGTGGACGTGAATGACCGCTATGTCAATATGGGGCTGATGGATTTCCAGGGGAACCGGCACGAGACCCGGCTCCTGGAGAATTTCGCCCTGGAATCCAAGGGGGCCTTCCTCCAGCTCTGCGAAAACCTGCAGCAGGCGGTGTCGCTCGCCCGGGAAGCCGGGCAGGACCTGAAGGGCATCTGCATCGCCCTCCCCGGCCGCATCGACGACCGGACCGGCGACAGCTACACCTGGTTCTACGAACCGGGGAAAGCACTCGCCCAACGCCTGCAGGAGCAGCTGGGCGTCCCCTTCTCGCTGTTCAACGACACCCGCGCCATGACGGTGGGCGAGTACATCAAGGGCGCCGGGGCCGGGACGCAGAACATGCTCATGATCAATGTGAACTGGGGCCTAGGCATGGGGATCGTCATGGACGGGCAGGTGTATTCCGGGAAATCCGGATATGCCGGGGAACTCGGACACGTGTACGGGTTTGACAACCAGATCATCTGCCGATGCGGCAAGCGCGGCTGCAACGAGACGGAGATCTCCGGACAAGCCCTCCAGCGGGACCTCGTGGAACGCATCCGTGCCGGGGAGTCCTCCATCCTGAGCCAGCGCGTCCTCGAATCCGACAAACCCCTGATGTTCAGCGAAATCATGGACGCCGTCGCGCGGGAGGACGTCCTGTGCATCGACGTCATCGAGAAAATCGGCATCCTCCTCGGCGAGAAGACGTCCGGCCTGATCAACCTGTTCA
Organism: Bacteroidales bacterium; assembly: GCA_017429205.1. Next base: position 6,125 of record JAFRPH010000012.1, on the reverse strand, counting down.
ACCCGGAACTCGTGGTCGTAGGCGGCGAACTCGCCATGACCGGCGACTACCTCCTGGACCCGATGCGGATGGCCGTGAACAAGCACGCCATCCACCTGGTGAGCCGGGACACCCGCATCTGCCGGAGCGCCCTCGGGATGGACGCCGGCATCGTGGGGGCCTGCCTCGTGGCCCGGCGCCACTTTATCGAAGCACACGAATAATCAATGGTTTACTCATGGCAAAGGACGGATGATGGAACGATGGAAAAACAAAAGCCCGAGCTCTTTCGAGCCCGGGCTCTGGATCAGGAGGGGAATCCCTACTTGAGCGTGCCGTTCTCGGCAGCCTTGATCATATTCTCGTTGGCGGAGATGTAGATCTCGACGCGGCGGTTCTGGGCGCGGCCTTCGGCGGTGCTGTTGTCAGCGACCGGATCGTTGAAGGAGTGGCCCTCGGCGACGATGCGGCTCTTCGCGATGCCCTTGTTCTGGAGGTAGTTGGACACGGCGTTGGCGCGGTTGTCGGACACCTTCTGGTTCGCCTCGGCAGAACCGACGTTGTCGGTGTGGCCCAGGACGGTGATGTCGGTGTCGGGCAGGTCGGCCATTTCAGCCGCGAACTTGTCCAGGTTCTTCTTGGCGTCGGCCTTGAGGGTGGCCTTGTTAAAGTCGAAGAGGATACCGCTGTCGAAGGTGACCTTGATGGCCTTGAGGCCGTTCACATCCTCGACGGTCTCGACCTGGGCGTTCTCGAGGGCGGCCAGTTCTTCGGCCTTCTTGTCCATCTTGTTGCCGATGATGGCGCCGGTGCCACCGCCCACGGCGGTACCGATGGCCGCACCGATGGCGGCACCCTTGCCGTCCTTGCCGATCAGATAGCCGAGGCCCGCGCCGATGGCGGCGCCGGCGCCGGAGCCGATGAGGGAGCCCTTACCGGTGTTGGACATGCCGCAGCCGGACAGAATCATGGTTCCGCAGAGGAACATCAGAACGAATTTCTTCATATCAGAAAATGGTTTTAAAAGGTTATTGCCGTTTTATTAATCATCCAAAAATATCGTTTTTTTCGGTTATCCGCAAATTTTTCGTTTCGTTTGATGCAAGGTTCGGGCCAATCCCGGATTTTCTTATCGGTTTTTAACTGATTGAAAATGATGAAACAGACGATACTTCTTGCACTTACGGGCCTGCTGGGCCTGGTTTCCTGCTCGGTCTACGACGTGAGAATGGGCGAGGTCGACGGGATGTATTCCATGGACAAAATGTCGGGCGCCGGGCCGGCAGGGATGCCGAACGGCTGCCAGGGCCGGCCGGGCGGAAAGGCCGGCGTCCTCACGGCCGGCGAATGGAACGACCTGGACCACTGGGACTTCTGGAGCGGGCTGATGGGTTCGCAGGACTACGGTGGGATGTCGACATATTGGGGGATGTATACGCCGCGCCGGGTGGCCGTCCGCGTCGCGGACGCCGCCGGCAAGCGGCTCCCCGCCCTTCGCATCACCCTGGAGCAGAACCAGAAGGTCCTGTGGAGCACCCTCACCGACAATCAAGGGGAAGCGGACCTCTGGGTGGACCCGTTCCACGCCCAGGCGGGCACGGACAACCTGGTCCTCACCATCGACGGAAAGCCCCAGGCATCGGCCCCGAAACTCTCCCCCTGGAACGTCCAGCAGGAAGAGGCCGAAGTGAACTTCTACATCGTGGACAAGGCCAAGGCTCCCGAAAAGCGCGCCGACATCGCCTTCATCGTGGACGCCACCGGATCGATGGGCGACGAGATCGAGTTCCTCAAGAAAGACCTCATCAACATCCTGGACCGCGCCAAAGGCGGCCTCGGCGAGATCGAACTCCGCACGGCCACCGTCTTCTACCGAGACACGGAGGATGAGTACGTGACCAAGTTCTCCCCCTTCACGGACGATTACCGCAAGACCATCCAGTACATCTCCATGCAGTATGCCGACGGCGGCGGCGATCTTCCGGAAGCCGTTCACACGGCCCTGGAAGCCGGCCTCCAGAACCTCGCCTGGAACACCTCCGCCCGCGCCCGCATCGCCTTCCTCGTCCTGGACGCCCCCGCCCACCAGGACCACCAAGGCGTCGTGGAAAGCCTGCAGGCCTCCATCCGCGAATACGCCAAGCAAGGCGTCAAGCTCATCCCCGTCTTCTGCAGCAGCCCCTCCAAGGAATGCGAGTTCATGTGCCGCTTCTTCTCCGTCCTCACCGGCGGCACCTACGTCTTCCTCACCGACGACAGCGGCGTCGGCGGCGACCACATCGAAGCCTCCGTCGGCGACTTCCAAGTCGAACCCCTCAACGACCTCCTCGTCCGGCTCATTGCGAAGTATGTCGGGTAGGGTCTGTCATTCCGAGCGGAGCGCAGTGAAGTCGAGGAATCTAAAAAAATTGCAAAAATATTTGGAGATTCAGATTTTTGCCGTATCTTTGCAGTCCAGTTCCACGAAAACGAGTCTTTGAAATAGCAAAGATATTTGCGGAAATAGCTCAGTTGGTAGAGCACGACCTTGCCAAGGTCGGGGTCGCGAGTTCGAGTCTCGTTTTCCGCTCCAAACGCCTCGCAGTCCTGCGGGGCGTTTTTGTTTGTGCGCCATGGACTGCGGTGCACTTGTCCATAACCCGCTGATTATAACCCACTTGCAAAGCGCCCACCAGCAGACCTCCCGAAAAAAACAGGTGTCTGCGGATGCTCCTATCGCAACTCATTAACTGACAATGCGTTAAAAATCAACTCTCCGCCAACCCGCCGGCGGGATGGACTGGCAGGCAAAGCGGCTCGAAGGAAAAGTCTTCACCGTGCGCTTCATAGACTCCGCCGGACAGATACACCTCGAAGAAACCGGTATCGCACTCCTCCCCGGCGTCGATGAATATGAGATTGTGAAATAACGTTATGGAGAAAGGGCCTATGCCCTTTTTCTTTTCTGCTAATTGACTTATATTTACATTGATAAACCGTAATTGAATGCAAGATTCCGTGCATACTCGCATTTAGATATTGTTCTAAACAGATCTGTAATGAAAACGATTATTATGAAGATACACGCTCTCGTTTTTTTTGCCTTGACAACTATTGTTTTGTCATGCGCAAAGCGGGACATTCCTGCCATTTCAGTGGCCCAAGAAGAGTATTTGGTTGATTCTAATGGTGGAGAAATCACCATTCCAGTCACGTCAACGGGAATTGATGATGTAACTATAAAACTTGGCTATTCAGATAGATGGAATACCGATCCGGACAATGGGGATCGCACGCCTGCGGCGCCTTGGATCCGGGTCTCCAAAGTAATCGAAGACTACCCTCAGACCAGGGCACTTTTATCTTGGACATCCGCTGTAGTCCTGAATATTGAGCAAAATAAGTCCACGTTTAAGCGTGAAGCGATCGTGCAGATAAGTTCTTTCTCAAAGACGGCAAATGTCAAGGTGGTTCAAACGAGTATCTCTGAGCAATAGCACGATCCTGAATATCATTGATACTCCAGTCCTTTGACGGCAACTCCAATATTGACTGGGAGCGATTTCATTTCACCCAGGGCCACCTCCCTAACATAGCTGCTCTTGAGGTAAATATTGAAGTCCATACTCATCTCCCAGAATTCCTGCTCCTCCTGTGTTTTGGCAAGGAAGGCCTGTAGAGCTTCGCTATTGCATCCGACAATCTGGAAGGCAATGAAGTATTTACCCGGCTCCAGCAGGAGGGTTTCTTCTGGCCGGATGTCAAAATTCTGCGGATCATTCGATACGGCAACCTCGAAGTAGATGGGCTTTTGGAGCACGTTGAGAAACGATTCTTTCTTTCCCTCGATGCGGTAGATATTGATGGATGCGACGCAACCGGGGATATGGTTGCTGCGGACGGTAAGCAGGATATCTTTCACGAGGAAGGGCTTTTTGGCCTGGGCGACGGAACCTATTTCCCGTCCCGAAGGGTGTTCGCTCCGCAGGGACGTAGTAATGATTCCCATGCTCTTCAGCAAACTCGTTCCAGGGCGCAGGAGATATTTTTCTTTTGTGTCTCCGCCGATGAATACGGCCGGGGGCAATTCCTGTTCCTTCAGGACGATGACCACGTCGTCAGAAGGTCCCGTGACGACATAGGAGGCCGGCTGATAGGAAACGTGGAAGAATTCCAGCGTATCACAAGGAACGTCCATCTCAAAGCGTCCGTCGACGGTTGAGATCGTGCCGATCTGCCTTTTGGGCAGGCCGATCTGGACATATTCCACGGCTTCGCCTTGCTCATTGACGATCCGTCCCTTGATCTTGACGTTTTCCTGCGCAAACAGCAGGACCGGCAGCAGCAGGGCCGCCAGGGACAACTCAATCCGCATAGATATCCTCCTCCATCTCAGTACCTTCCGGATCGGGCTGGTAGTTCAGGATGTCGCCCGGCAGGCAGTCGAGCACTCTGCAGAGTTTGTTGAGCGTGGTGAAGCGGATGGCCCGTCCTTTCCCCGTCTTGAGCAGGGAAAGGTTGGTCATGGAGATGCCGACTTTTTCGGATAGCTCAGAGAGTTTCATATGGCGCTCCCAGAGCATTTTGTCAAGATTGACGGTAATCATATCGCAAGCTGGCTGTCTTTTGCGGCCAGGAAAGCCATTTTATAGAGTCCGGCGAAGAGGAGGACGATGAGGGGGATAAGGATGACGTTGGAATCGAGCATCAGTTCCGATTCGCCCTTAACCACAGCGTCGTAATTACAGTGGACGAAGGCCAGAAGCGCGGCTACCAGTGCGGTCCAGCGGATGATCGGAATGTTGGATTCAGGGAAGATCTCTCCATCTTTCAGACCCTGGTTGATGCGGTGTAAGAAAATGCAGCACAGGGCGAAAAGAAGCGTAATACCGATGAAACGAGCCGCAAGAATGAAGATTTGCCAGCCTTTTATCTCCGGATTCCAGGTTATGGGTATGATAAAGTTGTTCAGCCACAACTGGGAAATCATCTGAACATAAGTATAAATAAGTGTCAAGCCACCCATGAAGAGAATGGCGATGGAGAGTTTACGGATGCTCTTTTGCGTTGAATTGTTCATATCGTTGTAGTTTATGTTTTGCAGTGTCCATTGACAAAGATAATGCCAATTTTACGAAAATCATAAATTAATATTATGAATTTCATAAAATCGGCCTTGGGCTTGCCCTGGCTGGTTTGCACTGCTCGGCTCGTGTACAAGTCTCGCTTGTACAGGAAAACATCGACAGAACGTCGTTTCCATGTACAAGTCTCACCGATTTAGCCGATTATCCGCCCGATTCCGGAAGACTTGAGCAGAAAACCCCGGCCAGATACGCATTTTGGTGCACAAGCGAGACTTGTACATCACGGCATCGACCTCTGCCCTTTTTCTTTTCGGCTAATTGACTTATATTTACATCTATAAATCGAGATTTACCACCATGGACAATATCACCAAAAGACCCGATCCGAACGCTGCCTTCCCGAATCCTAAGATTCCGAGCCTTTGCTACATCAAGAATGTGGTGAAGAATCCCCGCATCGTCGTCGGAGACTACACCTACTATGATGATGTTGATGGCGCAGACCAGTTCGAGAAGCACGTAACGCACTTCTACGATTTCATCGGTGATAGACTGATTATCGGGAAGTTCTGCGCCATTGCCAAAGGCATCGAGTTCGTGATGAACGGCGCTAACCATAGAATGGATGGCGTGACTACTTATCCTTTCTACATTATGGGTGGAGATTGGGGTAGCGCGATTGCTCCGGTGAAAGAGGAACTGCCCTTGAAAGGTGACACTGTTATCGGCAATGATGTCTGGATTGGCCAGAACGTGACTGTGATGCCGGGTGTCCATATCGGAGACGGAGCTATCATTGGTGCCAATTCGGTCGTGGCGTCAAACATACCTCCTTATGCCGTTGCTGCCGGAAATCCCTGCCGGGTAATCCGGAAACGCTTTGATGACGAGTTCATTGCCTACCTTCTGGAACTGAAGTGGTGGGACTGGGACATCGAAAAGATTGAGGCCAACTTCGAGGCGCTGTCCAGTGGTGATTTGACGCTTATCAAGAAGATCGGGGTGTAGCATATGGTTATTCTGATTACAGGTGCATCCCACACGGGAAAGACGCTTCTGGCACAGCGGATGCTTGAGAAG
>JAFRPH010000011.1 GCA_017429205.1 Bacteroidales bacterium | reverse complement strand
TATTTCCGCCTCAGACATGACGCGGTTGCTGCGGATCCAGTCCAGCAGGACGCTCTTCTCGAAATAGATCAGTTTGCCCGCAGGCTTGTAGAACGGAATCCGGTTCTCGTGGGTCATCTTGTAGAGCGTGCTCTTGGCGATGCCCAGGAAACTGGCGGCTTCCTCGAGGTTCAGAACCTCCTTCGCTGAGTAGCAGAGGTTCTCCAGGGTCCGGACCCTCGACTGAAGGTCTGTGAACTTACGGTCGCACTCATGGACGGCCTGGCTTTTCTTGGTTTCGTTTACTTCTGACATATTCGTTGTTTTTTAGAGTTTTCGTGTCTCATTTCTGCTGCAAAGATATGGAATAAATCTCTAAATAAACAAGCGTATAATGTTGGCGCACAGCGTGTTAGGTGTGGCTCAAAGACCACTTTTGCCGACACTTTTACGGAGTGGGCATGGCAAATCCAACTGAAGCCGGACGGCAAGTCGGATGTACAAAGGAAGCTCCGGAAACATGGCATTTGGTGCACCTGTCGAAACGGATAGTCAAGTGAGATTGAGGACATGACAGAGATGCCGGTTGTACAATACCGGCATAACGAACGCGGCAGAACAGGCGGCAGACGGAGAGGTCCTGTCTTGTACAATGCACGACAGGAAAGATGGCAACGTCGGAGAAGAAAGTGCCATCAAAAAAAAAGTAAAAAATAATTTCAACTTTTTTCGGCGAGGGTATCAGAGTACCCGATCTCGGGTGTTTTCATGGTACTCTGACCCAGCGGGACGGAAGGCGTCAGAACCGGGGAAGGGAGGAATCGTATCGGCCCTCTTGCTTGTGACGGAACTAATTGTTAACTTTGTGATTGAAGGATGCAGACGTGATTTGAGCGGGGCATCCGGACAGACGGCTCTTTGATTTGATAAATCTGATTTTTGTCCCGTTTTTGTCCCGTCATTTTTGAAACAAGCGGAACGGAGCGCTGTAAGAAATTGATCTACATCTTGTTCCCTGCCAACCCTCTTCTTTCTTGGCAGGAATCGAAAAGATAACAAAAAACGCATTTCTGCGCGACCCCGGTGCGAAAAGGGGGATTCGACGGGCAATCGTGGGGTTTCGGTTTGGGAAATGGGCGGCCGGCTCCTACCTTTGTGACAGAAAGTCAAACCGTTAAAACCATAGCAACATGTTCAAATTTTTCCTACAGGGCGGAGTCGGCTTTATGACCATCCTCACCATCCTCCTCGTCTCCCTGTTCTTCGCCGCCTGGAAAGCCCCGGCCTGGGTCAAGGAAATCGGCTTGTTCGCCCTGATATTCGGGCTTATGTCCCCCATGTTTCCGCTCTATCGGCTCTTTACCACCTTACAGGAGGTGGCCGCGGACAGGAATGATATAACCGGCCTGTTCGACCTGATCTCACCAGGCGTGCTTTTCGCCGGGAAAGTGATCATGATTCCGGTCATCTACGGGATGATGATCTATCTGGTTTCTCTCGTCCTACGGATCGTCAAGAAGCCACGGGTGTAATGAAACGGTTTTTCATCATCCTGTCCGCTGGACTGGCGGCCGTTTCTTGCTGGAGCCATTCCGACCGGCTTAAGGTCGATATTGACAAGGCCTTGAAAAAGCGGGTCGATGCCCGTGAACTTTACGCCGAGGCAACGGTCATTCCGCTCCGCTTTTCGGAAGGAATGACCCTGGAACAAGAAAGCCGGCCGGTGATGGAGGTTGCCGCGGATCGCTTTTTTCTTCTTGACGACGAGAACAATGCAATCCGTGTATTCAATTGGGATGGGGACTATCTGGCCACCATCGACCAGCCTGAGAAGATTATCGACATTTCTGCGTACAAGGACCAAGTCCTTGATGTTTTGACCGCTGGCGCCATCTCAGAATATGATATAAAAGACGGTTCTTTCCTGACAGCCTATCCAATCCGAGACAACGAGGTGATCCTGACGAGTTTAGCCAGGGTGGATGATGATACCATCGACCTGAAGGGATCTTTGAACGGGAGGGCGTACGATTGCGGTTATCTCATCGGAAAGGCTAGATTCTATACCGTTGTAAACGACTTTTATCCAGCGGTGGATTACCAAAGCGGCCGTTTTTTTCACAGTAACGATTCCACCTTCTGCTTTTGCCCCCGATCCGGTGATATCCTGTTTTACACAGGCGATGATTTCATTATCCCGTGGTATGAATGGAACTTTGGAAAACGGACTCCCATCATCACCAATATCCAGAAAACCACCGGGAAGATTTACCTCGCCTTCACGTTGGACGGGAAAGACTATGTGCTCGTTTACAACCTCGATGACCGGAAGTATCCAGTCGTGGAGTACGACACCTTCCCGCTCGGCGTCTTCTATGCCGGCAGAAATTACTGTTATTCCCCTTCCGACCGCGCGATAATCTGCTACACGCTATAGCGCGCAGAAGCCGAGGCCGGTGAGGACCACCGCACACCTTTGTGACAGAAAGTCAAACCTATTAAAACCATAGTCCCATGTTCAAGCTTTTTATGCAAGGAGGAGCCGGCTTCATGACCATCCTCACCATTCTTCTGGTCGCCATCTTTTTCGCCGCCTGGAAAGCGCCCCGCTGGATCAAGGAAATCGGATCCTTCGCCCTGGTGTTCGGATTCCTGACGTACCTCATCGGCCTGTACCAGATGTTCCAGGCGCTTCAGCAGGTTGCCTCCGACCTGGGAGAAGGGGTCAGCGGCATCTTCGACCTGGTCTCCCCCGACGTGTTGTTCGGCGGGATGAGAATCGGCCTGATTCCGGTCTTCTACGGCGTCATCATCTATTTGATTTCCCTCGTTGTCCGGCTCATCAAGAAGCCGCGGCTGTAGGTACGCGCCCACGCGTCCGATGAGTAGAGTTGCGGGTTTCTTCCAGAAAATGCGTATCTTTGCAAGTTATGAAGAACATCCGCAACTTTTGCATCATCGCGCATATCGACCATGGGAAGAGCACCCTGGCGGACCGGCTGCTGGAGCTCACGCGTACGCTGAGCGACCGGGAGATGGAGAACCAGGTGCTGGACGACATGGACCTGGAGCGGGAGAAGGGCATCACGATCAAGAGCCACGCGATCCAGATGGAGTACACGCGGGGCGGGGAGGCGTACAGGCTGAACCTGATCGACACTCCCGGCCACGTGGACTTCAGCTATGAGGTGTCGCGGTCCATCGCTTCGTGCGAAGGCGCGCTCCTGGTGGTGGACGCCTCGCAGGGCATCCAGGCGCAGACGATCTCCAACCTGTACCAGGCCATCGACCATGGGCTCGAGATCATCCCCGTGCTGAACAAGATCGACATGGATTCCGCCCAGCCGGAGCTGGTGACGGACCAGGTGTGCGACCTGCTGGGCTGCGACCCGGAGGACGTGTACCGGGTGTCGGCCCGCACGGGCGAAGGCGTGCCGGCGGTGCTGGACGCCATCGTGGACAAGGTTCCCGCGCCGAAGGGCGATCCCGACGCGCCGCTGCAGGCGCTCATCTTCGACTCGGTGTTCAATTCCTTCCGCGGCATCATCGCCTATTTCAAGGTGGTGAACGGCAGCATCCGGAAGGGCGACAAGGTGAAGTTCTTCAATACCGGCAAGGAATACGAGGCCGAGGAGATCGGCAATCTCAAGCTCAAGCTGAACCCCACGGGCGAGGTGCGCACTGGCGACGTAGGCTATATCATCTCCGGCATCAAGGCGGCCGTGGAAGTGAAGGTGGGCGACACCATCACGCATGTGGACACCCCTTGTTCCCAGGCGATTGCGGGGTTCGAGGAGGTGAAGCCGATGGTCTTCGCGGGCCTGTATCCGGTCGATGCTTCCAAGTTCGAGGAACTCCGCGCCACGCTGGAGAAGTTCCAGCTGAACGATGCTTCTTTTGTGTACGAGCCCGAGAGCTCGCTGGCCCTGGGCTTCGGTTTCCGCTGCGGATTCCTGGGGCTGCTGCACCTGGAGATCGTCCAGGAGAGGCTGTTCCGCGAGTTCAACATGGACGTGATCACCACCGTCCCGAACGTGTCCTACAAGGTGTATACGACCAAGGGCGAGGTCATCGATGTCCACAACCCGTCCGGCCTCCCGCCGCAGACGCTCATCGACCATATCGAGGAGCCCTACATCCGCGCCCAGATCATCTCCAAGTCCGATTTCTACGGGCCCATCATGAAGCTGTGCATGGACAAGCGCGGCACCCTCATCGGCCAGCACTACATCACCACCGACCGGGTGGAGCTGAACTACGACCTGCCGCTTTCCGAGGTGGTCTTCGACTTCTACGACAAGCTCAAGTCCATCTCCAAGGGCTACGCCTCCTTCGACTATCATGTGACGGACTTCCGGCCCGCCCGCCTGGTGAAGCTGGACATCCTGCTGAACGGCGACCCAGCCGACGCCCTGTCGACCCTCATCCACGAGGACCACGCGTACGATTTCGGGCGGAAGATCTGCCTGAAGCTCAAGGAACTCATCCCGCGCCAGCAGTTCGACATCGCCGTCCAGGCGGCCATCGGCGCGAAGATCATCGCCCGCGAAACGGTGCGCCAGGTCCGCAAGGACGTGACGGCGAAGTGCTACGGCGGCGACGTCACGCGTAAGCGCAAACTCCTTGAGAAACAGAAGGAGGGCAAGAAGCGGATGCGCCAGATCGGCACCGTCCAGGTGCCCCAGAGCGCGTTCATGGCGGTCCTGAAACTCGACTAGATGAAAACCGTCGCCGTCCTCATATACGCCGAGGCCCTCGAGTCCACCGTCGCCGAATGCCGGCGGCAGATTGACCTGATCCCGTCCGACGAGTACACCTTCGAACTCTTTGTCAATCCCGACCTGGACGAGGCGTGGCGTGCCGCCGGGGAGCGGGATTTCTACATTTGGCTCCACGGCCTGGTGACCCCGGTCGAGGGCGCCCTCTACAGCCTGCTGGACAACTCGTCCTTCCTCGGCGACCGGGCCCTCCTCGTGGGGACGGTCCAGGACAGGGAAGGCCACATCGTCAGTGGCGGCTTCAGCCGGAGCCGGCGCCTGATGCAGCCGGACCCGGTGATTCCCGTCGCCTGCCGGATGTTCGACGGCCTGTTCGCCCTCGTGCCGCAGGCGGTATACAAGCGCATCGGCGTGCTCGGCGGCCGCTACCGCGGCCAGCTCGCTGGCTTCGACTACTGCATGCGGGCCCGCAAAGCCGGCTATCCCAGCGTCATCGCGCCGGGGATCGCCTGCACCTGCCCGGTGCGTCCGGACCCGGACCGCACCCTGGCCACGGACTTCGTCCTGGACTTCCGGACCAAGGGACTGTTCTCCGCCATCTGGTACTTCCTGCGTTCCGCCTTCCGGCGGTTCGTGATCCATAACTTGTCTGTTTATGAATAAGTTCCGCGCGGCCGTCGCGTCCATGCGTCTCCGCACCCTGCCGCTCTCCACGGGCGGCGTCCTCCTGGGCATCCTCCTCGCCACGGCCGACTTCAAGGTCGACGTGTGGGTGGCCGTCCTCATCGTCCTCACCACCGTCTGCCTCCAGATCCTGTCCAACCTCTCGAACGAGCTCGGCGACGTCCTCCACGGCACCGACACGGCGGACCGGAAGGGCCCGCAGTACGGCCTGAACGGCGGCGTGCTCACGATCGGGGAGATGAAGGTCCTGATCGGCGTGTTCGTGGGCCTGTGCATCCTTTTCGGCACGATGATGACGCTCCAATCCTTCGGCACCCTGCTGGAACTGACCCCGATCCTGGTCCTGCTCCTGGGCGCCGGCGCGATCATGGGCGCGATGAAATACACCCTCGGCCGCAACCCTTACGGGTACCGCGGACTGGGTGACGTGTATGTCTTTTTATTCTTCGGACTGGTGGCCGTGATGGGCGGCTATTTCGTGGCGAGCCACACCCTCTTCTGGCGCCTCCTCCTGCCCGGTGCCGCCGTGGGCTGCTTCTCCGTGGGCGTGCTGAATGTCAATAACATCCGCGACATGGAAACCGACGCGCCCAACCGCGTCACCACCGCCATCCGCCTGGGTGAGAAGAAGGCGAAAATCTACCAGACCATCCTGATTGTCTTAGGTTGGATCCTGATGCTGGCTTATTGTCAACTGCGGATGTTCTCCTGGTGGCACTACCTCTTCGTGGTCACCCTCCCGCTGTACGTCCTGCACCTCCGCGGCGTTTGGCAGCGCACGGGCAAAGCCCTCGACCCGATGCTTCCCCTCCTGGTGATCTCCACCTTCCTCTTCTGCCTCCTCGCCGGTATCGGCTTCTGCGCGCATCTGTTCTAGCCGAGGGCTTGGGAACATCTGGGCGCGTACCTACAGCCGCGGTTTCTTGACGACTCTGACGACCAGGGAAACCAGGTAGATGATGACGCCGTAGATGAAGCAGTTCATCGTGACTTTGAGCCCGGCGAAGATCACGCCAAGGGGTACCTTTTGAAAAAAGGCGGCAACTCCTTCCTGTTCGAAACCCACATCACGCAACACGCACAGTACCTGGTACACACCCAGCAGTTGTCCCAGGAATCCGAATGCGAGGGCGAACAGGCCGATTTCCTTGACCCAGCGGGGAGCCTTCCAGGCGGCGAAGAAGATGGCGACCAGCAGGACGGTGAGGACGGACATGAATCCGATGCCTCCTTCTACGAAAAAAGTAAAGAACTGTGTCATAAGGCAGATGGTTTAAAGATTGAACTTTCTGCCCCAAAAGTAGCGGATTGCCGTTTTCCGCCCAAGCCGAATCCCCGAACGGGCCGGTAGAATCCCCAAATTGGGCTTTTGACGAAAACGGGAATGCCGATTTTATGCTATTTTTGTAATGGCAATGAAACGGACGCTGGTCATATCCTATTGGGTCCTCTCCATTTTCCTGGTGGCTGTCATCCTCACCAGCCTGGGCTACCGGTTTATGGAGGCCGTGTTCATCAGCACGGTGTTCCTTCCCGGCGCCCTGGCGGCCAAATACTTTTTCCCGAAGGTCGATTTCCGGAACCGGCGGACGGGAGTCAAGGACACCGTCTTCATCGTCCTCGGCATCCTGGTCGCGGAGATTTTCCTTTTCCTGGTGACCCACTTCTACATCCTGCGCTATCGGGAAAACGTCGCCGACTGGATGGGCCTTCCCGAGATCCTGACAAACCCGATCTTCATCGCCCTCGTCCTGACCGCCCTCGCGGCCGGCAGCTATTTCTTCGAACGGTGGCTGGACCGGATCCGCCCCACCGCCCCCGCTCCCATCACCTTCACGTCGGACCGGAAACCCGTCACCCTTCCCCTCGGGGAAATCCTGTACGTGGAATCCAACGACGCCACCACCACCGTCGTCGCGACCGGAGACCGCCGCTTCAAGAATATCACCCCCATCTCCCAGTGGGAAGCCATCCTCCGCCCCCATTTTCTCCGGATCCATCGCTCCTACCTCGTCAACAAAGAGGCGATCACCCGGGTCGATGGGGACCTTCTCTACGTCAATGACATAGAACTTCCCATCTCCCGCAAGTACAAGGATGCGGTCATGAACGCCTGCTCTGTTTCGTGAGCGAACAGGGCGCATTTTGCTCACCAGATGGGTAAATGGCCGACTTCGTGAGCAATAAAGGCCGGTTTCGCTCACGGGCGAGCGGACGGACACCGCAGCGGCCGAAAAAAGTGCGAAACAGGGGTGTTTTGCACTTTTACGGAGGAGATTCCGGGTCAAGCCCGGAGAGGTCGGACCCGGAAGGTTAGCCTTCCAGCCACTCGAGGAAGGCGTCAGCGCGGGCGCGGGAGACGGTGAGGTCCGTGGCGGTGGGGATGCCGGGCGCCAGGGTGAGCCGTAAGCGACCACCAAGGAGCTTGGAGGCGCTGTCGATAACGTTCTCGGCGATGATGGCGCCACGGGAGATGCGGAAGAAGGCCTTCGGGTCCAGGCCGGCCTCGATGGCGTCCAGCGAATCGTCCAGCACGTAGTTCTTGCCGTCGCGGGTGACGATGAAGGTGCTCTTCGCTTCCGAATAGAAATAGGCGATATCCCGCACGCTCACCGGGACGATGCGGTCGTTGAGCCGGATCAGGAACTTCTCCCGGGGACGGATGGCCTCCCGGACGGCGTCGAAGTCGATATGCGGCCCCCCCGCGGCCAGCCGTTGCGCGACGCGGGCGACGGCCCGCTTCAGTTCCTCCACGTCCACCGGCTTCAGCAGATAGTCCACCGAATTGACCTCGAAGGCCTTGACGGCGTAGTTGTCGTAGGCCGTGGTCATCACGACCTGGGCGTCGACGGACGTCTGCGCGAAGATGTCGAAGCAGGTGCCGTCGGCGAGTTCGACGTCCATGAAGATGACGTCGGGCCGGTTCCCGGCGAGCCAGTCGACGGTTTCCTTCACCGAGGCGGTGCGGCCGACGACTTCCACTTCCGGGAAATTCGCCTTCAGGAGGTTTTCGAGGGCGCGTTGGGCGCGGGGTTCGTCTTCGACGATCAGGGCTTTCATATGCGTTTGGGTCAAGAGGCGTTATAAGAGGGGGATGCGGACCCGGAAGGTGTCCTCCGTCTGCTCGACGAGGATCTCCTTGCCGGAAAGGTCCATGTATTGTTTCCGGAGATAGGGGAGGCCGAGGCCCGTGGAAACGGGCGCCGAGGCCCGCGGGATGCGGTCGTTCTCCATCGTCAGGTACTCTCCGTCAGTACTGACGCCGATGCGCAGGGGCTTGTCGGCGGAGATGGCGTTGTGCTTGGTCACGTTCTCCAGCAGGAGCTGCAAGGTGCACGGGACGACCTTCCGGGAAAGGTCTTTATCGAGAATCATTTGATAGACATTGAAACCTTCGGGGAAGCGCACGCGGAGCAGGTCCGCATACATTGTCACGAAGGTGACTTCCTCGCCCAGGGTGACGAGTTTCTGGTTGTCGTGCTGCAGCATATAGCGGTAGATGCCGGCGAGCTTGTGGATGTACAGGCTGGCCTCTTCCTTCTCCCCGTCCTGCACGATGGCGTCCAGAATGTTCAGCGAGTTGAACAGGAAATGCGGGTTCACCTGGTTTTTGAGGGCCATGTAACGATACTCGGCCAAGTGCCGGCGCTCGCGCTGGGTCCCCAGCTCGCGCCGGATGTTCACCGCGTATTCGACCATATATGTGAGCCCGAAAAGGGTCATTTCCACGAGCAGGGCGACGACGATGTTCCGCGAAAGGGCGGCCGGGTCCAGCGGGAAAGTCCAGTGGAAGGGGAGGCCGAAGGAGTGCAGCAGGGCGCCCAGGACGGCGATCAGGCCGATGAACAGGGTCGTGCCGATGGTGGCGACATCCAGGCTGTAATGCTTGTCG
Organism: Bacteroidales bacterium; assembly: GCA_017429205.1. The sequence goes on along the minus strand of JAFRPH010000011.1, from coordinate 35,357 downwards.
TGCCCGGTCCGGATGAAGAAGAGCGTGCCGACGAACATCGCCAGGACCACCAGCGAATTGCCCAGGAAGGACCGGAAGGCGCCGAAGATGTCCACGCCCTTGAACGGTGCGCCCCGGAAAATGAACAGTTCGATGAACAGGCGGAGGGCGAACACCGCGATGACGGCGAAGACCAGCCAGCCGAGGTTCTCCTTCCAGGAACCCGGTACGCTGGTCGGGACGTTCCAGGTGCGGGCGAACAGGTCCAGCGCCCAGCCGATGAGCTCAGTGGTGAGTATGGTGGCCAGGACGTTGTTGACCATCTCCGGGGAGAAGTTGAAGAGTTCGGCGCCCACGTGCCCCAGCAGGTAGCCCAGGATGTTCACGAGGACGACGCACACGGCGGTGAACTCCACCGTGAGGTTCCGCCGCAGGCAGATGACGACGGTCATGAACATCGTCAGGGCGGTCAGCAGGAGGGAATCCGGCCAGCCGAGGAGGGCGCACACAACGACCACCGCGACGTGCAGCGCCGCGAAACCGTGGATGATCCAGCCTGTTCCGATCCGTTTCATAGCCGATGCGAAAATAGCGAAAATCCCCGGACTACGCAAACAGCCCCCTCCGTTCGTCCTGAAAAACGAGCCGCCCGTCCGCCAAAAACGGGGGTTGGTTTATTCCCGTAGGGAATTGCGGGAAAAAGATTTTATTTTTGCCTTGCAAGAAACCGCAAATTAGTAACCATGGCAACTCAACGTGACTTGACATTCCGGCAGATGGTGGACCTGAGCTTCGGCTTCCTCGGGGTCCAGATCGCCTATGCTTTGCAGAGCGCGAACATCAGCCGCATCTTCGCCACCCTCGGCGCGGATCCCCACCAGCTTTCCTTCTTCTGGATCCTCCCCCCGCTGATGGGCATGATCGTCCAACCCCTCATCGGCAAGTATTCCGACCGCACCTGGTGCAAGATGGGCCGGCGCAAGCCGTACCTCATCGTCGGCGCCGTCATCGCCGTCCTGGTGATGCTGTTCCTGCCGAACGCGGGCTCCCTGCATTTCTCCACCCGGGTGTTCCTGGGCCTGAACATGGCGATGTGGTTCGGCCTGTTCTCCCTGATCTTCCTGGACACCTCCATCAACGTGGCGATGCAGCCCTTCAAGATGATGGTCGGTGACATGGTCAACGAGAAGCAGAAGACCACCGCCTACTCCATCCAGAGCTTCCTGTGCAACGCGGGCTCCCTCCTGGGCTACCTCTTCCCGATCTTCTTCACCTGGATCGGCATCGCGAACGAGGCCCCCGAAGGCGTCGTCCCCGACAGCGTCGTGTACTCCTTCTACGTGGGCGCCGCCATCCTCATCCTGTGCGTCCTTTATACGTTCCTGCGCGTGAAGGAGATGCCGCCGGCAGAATACGCCGAGTTCCACGGCATCGACCTCCAGAACCAGGAGAAGAAGTCCGACAAGGGCCTGATGAAGCTCCTTGTGGAGGCGCCGAAGACCTTCTGGACCGTGGGCCTGGTGCAGTTCTTCTGCTGGGCCGCGTTCCTGTACATGTGGAACTACACGAACGGCGCCATCGCCGTGAACTGCTGGGGCGTGGACATGGCCGTGGAAGGCGCCGCCGCCTCGGCCGGCTTCCAGGCCGCCGGCAACTGGGTGGGCGTCCTGTTCGCCATCCAGGCCGTGGGCTCCATCCTGTGGGCCACGGTGCTGCCGCGCTTCAAGAACGTGAAGACCGGCTACGTGGTAAGCCTTCTGATCGGCGCCGTGGGCTTCGCTTCGGTGATGTTCCTGCACAACCAGTATGCGTTGTTCGTGAGCTACTTCCTCATCGGCTTCGCGTGGGCCGCGATGCTCGCGCTGCCGTTCACGCTCCTGACGAACGCCCTGGAAGGCAGCCCGTACATGGGCAGCTACCTGGGCCTGTTCAACTGCACCATCTGCCTGCCGCAGATCGTTGCGGCGGCCACGGGCGGACTGGTGCTGCGCCTGGTGGGCGACAGCCAGCCGGCGATGCTCCTGATGGCGGGCATCTACCTGGTGGTCGGCGCCGTGTGCGTGCGCTTCATCAAGAAATAGAACCAAATCCAATCAAAAACTAACTACACTCTAATGAAAAGGATTCTAACTGCCGTGTTTGTCTTGCTGGCCAGCCTGACAAGCACCACTGTGCTCGCCCAAGGCGGGTATCAGGTAAAAGGAGTCGTAGTCGACGCGGTGGGACCCGTGATCGGGGCCGCCGTCGTGCAGCAAGGCACGACGAACGGCACCTCCACGGGCATCGACGGCGACTTCGTACTCAATGTCCCGAGCGGCGATGCCCTGATCGAAATCAGCTGCATCGGCTACGCGACCCAGGTCTTCAAGGCCTCGGAAGTGCCCGCCACGGTCACCCTCGAAGAGGACAGCCATTTCCTGGACGAGGTCGTGGTCATCGGCTACGGCACCGTGAAGAAGAGCGACCTCACCGGTTCCGTCTCCACGGTCAAGGCCGATGAGATCAACAAGGGCGTCGTCACTTCCCCGACCGACCTCCTCCGCGGCAAGAGCGCGGGCGTGGTCGTCACCGCCGGTGACGGTATGCCGGGTTCCGGCGCGACCGTCCGCATCCGTGGCGGCTCCTCCATCAACGCCTCCAACACCCCGTTGTACGTGATCGACGGCCTGCCGGTGTCCAACGACGGCATCTCCGGCATGTCCGACCCGATGGCCTCCATCAACCCGGAGGACATCGAGAGCTTCACCGTCCTCAAGGATGCGTCCGCGACCGCCATCTACGGTTCCCGCGCTTCCAACGGCGTTATCGTGATCACCACCAAGAAGGGCTCCCGGACCGGTTCCAGCGCCCCGAAGGTCGCGGCCGACTTCACGACGTCCATCAACACGATCGCCAAGTACAACGATCTCCTGGACGCCGACGGCATCGTCAAGCTCGTCCGTGACTTCTACGGCGCGAACTCCGCCGCCGAGCAGCACCTCGGCGTGGGCGGCAAGCTGTACAACACCAACTGGCAGAAGGAAATCTACCAGGTCGCGACTACGATGGACGCGAACATGAGCCTCACCGGCCGCCTGGGTTCCTTCCTCCCGTACCGCATCTCCACCGGCGTCATCCGCCAGCAGGGCACCCTGAAGGGCTCCGAGATGGACCGTGTCACCCTCGGCCTGAACCTCTCCCCGTCCTTCTTCGACAACCACCTCACGGTCAATGTGAACGGCAAGGGCACCTACGCCCTGAACTGGTACGCCAACCAGGGCGCGATCGGCGCCGCCAACCACTACGATCCCACCAAGCCGGTGTACAACAACGTCCCGGGCGCCAACCTGAACGGCTACACCACTTGGTATGACGCTTCCGGCAACATCAACACGATGGCCACGGTGAACCCGGTGGCCCTCCTTGACTCCCGCCGGGACCTGGCCGACGCGTTCCGTTTCATCGGCAACACGCAGTTCGACTACAAGATCCACGGTTTCGAGGACCTGCGCCTGAACCTCAACCTCGGTATCGACTGGGCCAAGTCCGACGGCGTCACCGAGAACAAGCAGGGCACCGAGGCCTCCTACCACAACACCTCCGAGGCCGGCCAGGGCAGCCATACCGACTATGACTACCTCCGCCGCAACACCACCCTGGAGTTCTACGGCGACTACAGCCACACCTTCGCGGAGAAGCACTTCGTGGACCTGATGGCCGGTTATTCCTGGCAGCACTTCTGGAGCAACAGCCACAACTACACCTACCGTCTCGGCGACAAGGTCGAACTCTCGAACACCGAGGGCAAGGGCGAGCTCTACCTGCTCTCCTTCTTCGGCCGCGCCAACTACAGCTTCGCCGACCGCTACCTGATCACCGCCACGGTCCGCGCCGACGGTACCTCCCGCTTCCAGAACAACAAGTGGGGTATCTTCCCGTCCGTGGCCCTCGGCTGGAACATCAAGCACGAGCCCTTCCTGGTGAACGTGGAGCCCGTCTCCACCCTCAAGCTCCGTCTCTCCTGGGGTGAGACCGGTCAGCAGGAGGTGGGCGGCTACTACGAGACCTTCGCCCAGTTCCTGTCCATCAACACGCCGGGTTCCTACTACTTCGTGAACGGCGGCAACTACACCGCCCCGGTCGTGGCCCTCGGCTACAGCGCCAACCTGAAGTGGGAGACCACCACCACCTACAACGTGGGTATGGACTTCGGCTTCTGGCACGACCGCCTCACCACGTCCGTGGACGTGTACAAGCGCGACACCCGCGACATCCTCAACTACATCCCGGTGCCGGGCCTTTCGAACCTGACGAACTACCTGAACACCAACATCGGCTCGATGACCAACAAGGGTGTCGAGGTGGACGTGAACGCCGTCCTCGCCGAGACCCGTGACCTGAGCTGGACCTTCGGCGTGAACGCCGCGTACAACAAGAACACCGTCACCAAGCTGACGGCCTCCGACGAGAACGCGACTGGCATCGAGACCGGCGGCATCTCCGGCGGTACCGGCAACAACGTGCAGATGATCCAGATCGGCTATCCGATGCGCACCTTCAACCTGTACCAGCAGGTGTACGACCAGCAGGGCAACCCGATCAACGGGGTCTATGTGGACCGCAACAACGACGGCCAGATCACCGCGGACGACCGCTACCTCGGCCACCACGCCGACGCCGACTGGACCTTCGGTTTCAACACGGCCCTCAACTGGAAGAACTGGACGGCGGCCCTCTCCGGCCACGCCTCCCTCGGCAACTGGGTGTACAACAACGTCGCCTCCGACACCGAGATGCTCGCCGACCTGTGGACGAACCAGTTCGTCTCCAACCGCGTCGCCACCGCTCCGAAGTCGATGTTCTCCCAGGCCCAGTACCTCTCCGACTACTACCTCCAGGACGGCAGCTTCCTCAAGCTGGACAACTTCACCCTGGGCTACACGTTCCCGAAACTCTTCGAAGTCTCGCAGGACCGTCCCTTCTCCCTGAACGTCTTCGGTACGGTGCAGAACATTTGCACCTTCACCCGCTACACGGGCATCGACCCTGAAATCTTCGGCGGTATCGACGGCACGGTCTATCCCCGTCCGAGAATCTTCATCCTCGGTGTGAAAGCTAACTTCTAATAGGGAAAAGCAATGAAAAAGATTCAATATATCCTCGGTGTCATCGCGCTTACGGCCGCCGTCTCGTCCTGTGTCTGGGACCTGAACGTCACCCCGATCGACCCGAATGCCAATACGGTGGACAAGGTGCTGACGGACAAGGCTTCCCTGGACCGTTACATCTCCGGCGTCTACCTCGGTTTCGCCACCTCCGGCTACTACGGCCCGAACGGCGGCGCATCCATCTCCGGCCTGGACGGCGGTGCTTCCCAGTACATCCGCGGCCTGTACCACCTGCAGGAGCTCACCACCGATGAGAGCGTCTGCGGCTGGAACGACCAGACCATCAAGAACTTCCACTATATGAACTGGACCACGGACGACACCTTCATCTATGCGTTCTATTCCCGCATCCTGATGCAGGTCTCCGCCGCCAACGAGTTCATCCGCGAGGTGAAGAAGGTGGACTTCGACGCCGCGCTCCAGAAGCGTTACATCGACGAGGCCCGCGCCATGCGCGCCATCGCCTACTACCACGCCATCGACTGCTTCGGCAACGTCCCGTTCGCCACGGACGAGGACATCGTAGGCGTGAATCCCCAGCAGATTTCCCGCGCCGCCCTGTTCGAGTGGCTCGAGGGCGAGCTCAAGGACATCCTCGCGAACGGCGCCCTTCCCGAGCGCTCCGCCGTCGAGGCCGGCCACATCGGCATGGGTGCCGTGAAGTTCCTCCTCGCGAAGCTCTACCTGAATGCGAAGGTGTACACCGGCACCGACCGGTTCGCCGATTGCGCCAACGTCCTGAAGGACCTGATGGACGACGGCTACAGCCTGCACACCACGCCGAACGGCACCACGTTCAGCGCCTACCAGGACCTCTTCTGCGCCGACAACGACCGCTGCACCGACGAGATCATCTTCTCCGTGGAGCAGGACGGCCTCTACACCCAGAGCTACGGCGTCACCAACTACATCATCTTCGCCTCGACGGGCGGTGAGATGGATCCGTTCGCCATGGGCATCTCCTCCGGCTGGGGCGGCCTCCGCACCACGCCCGAGTTCTACCACAAGTTCTCCGCGAACGACGCCCGCAACCTGTTCTACACCGCTACCCAGCAGGAAGACATCGACGACATCGGCGAGTTCTCCCACGGCATCGCCTTCATGAAGTTCCGCAACGTGAACAGCGTCGACGGCGAAGTGCCGAACAAGGCCTACAACGAGGACGACGCCAAGTGGACGGGTCCGAGCTTCGTGAACACCGACTTCCCGATGATGCGCTATGCCGACGTCCTCCTGATGGCGGCCGAGTGCCAGGTCCGCGGTGCGGCCGTTCCCGGCGCCATCGACGGCTTCAACGCCGTCCGCGCCCGCGCCGGCCTCAACGCGATTGCGAACCCGAGCCTCCAGGACATCCTGGACGAGCGCGGCCGCGAACTCTATCAGGAGTGCTGGCGCCGCAGCGACCTCATCCGCTTCGGCCAGTTCACTTCCGGTTACAACTGGCAGTGGAAGGGCGAAGTCAAGGACGGCCGTGACGTGGATTCCTACCGCGAGCTCTTCCCGATTCCGGACAGCGACCGGCTGGCCAACTCCAACCTCGCCCAGAACCCCGGCTATTAACAGATGAACACCATGAAGAAAAGAATCGTTTCCATATTGGCCGCAGGTCTGGTAGCCTTGGGCTTCGTGTCCTGCGTGCGCGAGCAGATGACCGTCTTCGATGCGACGAAAGCCACCGCTCCGGTGCTGAATTCGTATGACGTCTCCGAAGAAGGAGTCTCCGCTTCCTACACTCCTGGCGTCTTCAACCAGAGCTTCAACCAGAAGATGCCGGTGAACCACTCTCTCGTGATCGTCTCCGCGGGCGGCAACGCCGTCACCAAGACCGTCACCGCTTCCGTCAAGGACGGCCAGGCCACCGCCACCGTCGCGAACCTGAGCAAGGCCCTGATGACCCTCGGCTACAACGAAGGCGACTCCGTCGACTTCGAGATGGTGGTCCGCGCCTCCATGCAGGAAGTCTCCAAGGACAACGGCCGCAACGGCTATGTCGATTCCGAAGGCCGGATCCAGGTCCGCGGCTTCATCGTCACCATCCCGGTGCCGCAGGGTAATCCTTGGAAGGAATTCACCCAGCCCAGCACCTGGGGTCTGATCGGCTCCATCGCCAGCACCGGCAACAACTGGAACGCCGACGGCCCGATGTATATGACCGAGGACGGCAACAAGCACGTCGCGATGAAGGTCCTGCTCACCCCGAACGACCAGTTCAAGGTCCGCAAGGACGGCGGCTGGGACACCAACTTCGGCGCCCCGGGCGACACCGAGCCGTACGTGATGGAGGTCGGCACCGCGATCGAGGCCACTCCGGGCGGCAAGAACCTCGGCGTGCCCGAGGAAGGCTACTATGACCTCCTCCTCGACACCGAGGCCGGCACCCTGACCCTCTTCAACGCCTTCGAGACCTATCCGGGCTTCGACGAGATCAGCACCTGGTCCGTCATCGGCAACATCCCGAGCGTGCCGATGGAGTGGAACAAGGACATCCAGATGACCACCGACGGTGAATGGCATGTCGCCGAGGGCGTGGTCCTCACGACGGCCGACCAGTTCAAGTTCCGCAAGGACGTCAGCTGGGACACCAACATCGGCGCAACGGGCGACACCGAGCCGTTCGTCGTCGAGCTGGACACCGAATATGAAGGCGCCGGCGGCGGCAAGAACCTTGCGGTTCCGGCCGACGGTACCTATGACCTCCTCGTGAATCCGGACGCCAATGTCTACAAGGTCGTCGAGTCCCTCGGCGGCAAGAGCCCGCTCGTGGGCGGCGACACGCCCGAACCCGGCAAGCCGGCCGTCTGGTCGCTCATCGGCACCATCGGCGGTACCAATTGGGATACCGACACCGACATGACGAACACCACCGGAGACATCTGGGTCGCCCGCCTGGTCACCCTGACCGCGAACGACGAGTTCAAGATCCGCGCGGACCACAGCTGGGACGAGAACTACGGCGGTCCCGAGGCCAACGACCACAGCACCATCGATCCGGAGAACCCGTACGACGTGTACAAGCCCGAACTGGGCGTCGCGTTCGCGGCGGGCGACAAGAACATCCATGTGGGTGTGGCCGGTACCTATGACGTCACCTTCGACTACGCGAACAAGACCGTCAAGATCGACTCCCACGTGGCCGCCTACTCGCTTATCGGCGAGATTAACGGCACCAGCTGGGACAATGATATCGTGATGACCGAGAAGGATGGCGTGTGGACGAGCCCGGTGGTCGAGATCGCCGGCAAGTTCAAGATCCGCTTCGACTTCTCCTGGGCCGATGCCAACGTCTATGGCGCAGCCGAGGGCTTCACGCCCACGGTGGGCGTGCCGTTCACGGCCGTCCAGCCCGGTAGCGACATCGCCGTTCCCGAGGCCGGCCAGTACAAGGTCCAGTTCACCCCGGCGACCAAGGAAGTCGTGATTTCCGCCGTGGCCTATCCCGAGCATCTGTACATGATCGGTGAGGAGTTCGGCGGCTGGAACTGGGCTTCCGACGGTGTCGTGGAGATGACGCCGGTCGTGTATCAGCCCGACTGGGGCGAGGGATGCTCTCATTCCGAAGGCCAGTTCTGGACGGTCCGCTACTTCAGCGCCGGCAAGGGCTTCAAGTTCTGCTCGGTGCGCGACTGGAAGGGCGACTTCTATGGCCTGACCACCAATGACGGCTACGAAGTGTCTGACAACAACTGCGTTGTGGCCGAGGATGGTTTCTACCTCGTGCATATCGACCTCAAGAACGAGAAGGTCCATGTGGAACCTGCCCGCGTCTACGGTATCGGCAACTGCTTCGGCGGCTGGACCGAGGCCCTGGAGGGCGCGCTCTTCACGGCGGACGGCAAGACGCTGAAAGCGACCACCCAGGCCGCCGGCGAACTCCGCATGTACGTGGCCTCCGCCATCTCCACCTCCGAGTGGTGGACTCGTGAGTTCATCATCCTGGACGGCAAGATCGACTACCGCGGCGACGACGAAGGCCAGGGCGACCAGGCCCGCGTGAGCGTGCTCGCCGGCCAGACGGTCACCCTCGACTTCAACGCCGGCACCGGCTCCATCGCCGGTGAAGGCGAGGCCCCGACGCTCCCGGAGACGATGTACATCATCGGCGACGGTATCGGCGGCTGGGACTGGGGTGCCGACTACATCGTGGACATGACTCCGGTCAACGGCAAGCCCGGCCAGTTCTGGGCCATCCGCAACATCGAGGCCGGCAAGGGCTTCAAGTTCTGCGCGGTCAAGGAGTGGAACGGTGACTTCACCGGCCTGGATGAAAACACCGGCTACACCGTGGACGGCGGCAATTGCTTCGTGGCCGAAACCGGCGTGTACATGATCTATGTCGACGTCGAGAACAAGAAGGTGTGTGTGGAGCCTGCCAAGGTGTACGGCATCGGCAATTGCTTCGGCGGCTGGGACGAGGCCATGGAAGGCGCTCTGTTCACGGCGGCCGACGGCAAGCTCTCCATCACCGTCCCGAATGCGGACGAACTCCGCCTCTATGCGGCTTCCTCCATCGCGACCACCGCGTGGTGGACCCGCGAGTTCATCATCCTGGACGGCAAGATCGCCTACCGCGGCAACGGCGGTGACCAGACCCGCGTGTCTGTGGCCGCCGGCGCCAAGGTGACCCTCGACTTCAACGCCGGAACCGGCGTCATTGAATAACTTTTTTCGGGCCGGGGCCCCTGACCGGACCCCGGCCTGCCAAGTAACCGTCATTCCCGGCTGGCCGGGAATCTCAAACACAAAGACTGCCTTATGAAACGGACTCTCATCTCCATCCTGGCCTCCCTGGCCGCGCTGCTGGTCCTCTTCTCCTGCGACCCGACGAAGAACAAGCAGGAGCCTCAGGACACCCTGACAGTGAGCCCCGCCTCGCTCGAGTTCGAAGCCGAGGACGCCTCGAGCAAACTCGTGTACGTCACGACCGAAAAGGACTGGACGGCCACGCCTTCCGCCTCCTGGATCCATATGGAGAAAACCTCCGGCACCGGCAAGGCCAACCTGGCGGTGAAGGTCGACGCCAACACGGGCGAGGACCGCTCCGGTTCGATTTCCGTCAAGGGGTCGAGCACCGTCTCGATCGCCGTGACCCAGAAGGGGAAGAACATCGTCACGGTCGTGGCGAACCCCGACAGCTTCGATGGCAACAAGCGCTCTTCCACGACCTACCAGCTGCTCGTCTATTCCTTCGCCGACAGCAACGGCGACGGCGTGGGCGACTTCAAGGGCATCCAGAACAAGCTGGACTACCTGGACGAGATGGGCGCGACGGCGCTGTGGCTGTCGCCGGCGCAGAAGACGTCCTCCTATCACGGTTATGACGTGGATGATTACTATGCCGTGAACCCGCTGTTCGGCACGGAGCAGGACTTCAAGAACCTGATCGACGCGGCCCATGCCAAGAACATCAAGATCTACATGGACTATGTCCTGAACCATTCCGGCAAGAACAACGCCTGGTTCATGCAGGCCCTGGCCGATCCGTCCTCTCCGTACCGCGACTACTATTTCCTTAGCGCCAATCCCTCGGCGGACTATACCAAGTTCCCGATGCTGAAGGGGACGCGGTATGAGTCCGGCGAGTGGAAACAGGCGACTTCCGGCGCGCCGAAGCTGACCGTCACCAAGACCACCGAAGCCGTGACGAACGGCACCGCCGGCTGGAACCTGTATATGTGGGACGGGTCGGGTGACAAGGCTGTCCAATTCGTGAACAAGGGCGACGGCACTTACTATTTGGTGATGGACATCAACGGTACGTGGGGCATCCTGGTGCGCAAATATATGAGCTGGGATAATTCCAAGTTCGGGGCTTCCGGTAACGGCACGATTACGGAGGGGCAGGCGATGGACCTGGTGCCGGAAGGCGCCGACATGAGCTTCACCGGCAACGGCCGCTACAAGTTCGAGCTCTCGAACGTGACCACGGAAACCCTGTACTACATGGGCTGCTTCAGCGACTGGATGCCGGACCTGAACTACGGCGATCCCGCGACGGCCGACAGCAATCCCACGTTCCTGGACCTGGCCGCCTCGGCCGACAAATGGATCAACCTGGGCGTGGACGGGTTCCGCCTGGATGCAGTCAAGCACATTTGCGGCGGCATCGCTTCCTACAACCATTCCTCCAACCGGACCCTGCTGAAAAAGTGGTATGAACGCTGCAACGCGGCCTACAAGGCCGCTGGCCACAGCGACAACATCTTCATGGTGGCGGAAGAGTGGGACGGCCACGATACCGAAAAGACTTACTACGGGAGCCTGACTTCCTGCTTCGAGTTCGCGTATTTCGACGCGCTGAAGCAGGCTCTCGGCGGCAACGCGTCCAGTTATGTGTCCACGGTGAGCCAGTTCATCGACGACCACAAGGCGCAGCGCGCCGACGCCATCACGTCCATCTTCATGACCAACCACGACCAGGACCGCGCGGCGGAAGCCCTCGGGAAGAACGTGGCGAAGGAGAAGCAGGCGGCCGCGATGATGCTCACCACGCCCGGCAAGCCTTTCGTGTACCAGGGTGAAGAGCTCGGCTATTACGGAACGAAGGGCGGCGGCGACGAGTATGTCCGCACCCCGATGATGTGGAACAAGAGCGGCAGCGACTGCGCGAAGAAAGGCCCGAACAACAAGGTGGACAATGCGATGCTCACCTCCTCCATCTCCGTGGAGGCCCAGAAAGCCGATGCGAACTCTCTCTTGAACGTGTACATGACCTGGAGCCGTCTCCGCAACACCTACCAGGCCCTGGCCGAAGGCACGATGACGAATGCCAACCTCAGCGGCAGTTCCATCGCGTCCTGGTACATGACCGCCGGCAGCCAGAAGCTCCTCGTGATCCACAATACGGCCGCTTCGGCGAAGGATGTCACCGTCAAGGACGATATGTCCCGCGCGGTCGGCCTCCTCGGCACGGCGACCATCGACCACGACAAGCTCACCCTCGGCCCGAACTCCTCCGTGGTGTTCAAGCTGTAACGGGAACAGACCCCGGGCAGGGGTTGTGCTTTTCGTTGAAAATAACTAACTTGCGGCGTAATGATGAAGTTGCTTCATATCATTGCGCTGCTTTTTTTGACGCTGGTTCCGCTGCAGGGGCGGGAAAGGGAGCCGTGGCTGGACGAACTGGATGCTGAGCTGGCGAAGAAGGAGGAGTATGACGCGCGGAAGGAGGCCCGGATCGGGCAGCTGCGCGGCCGCCTCCGCGCCGCGCTGGACGACCGGGAGCGCTACGGCGTCACGCGCGAACTGTACGAGGAATACCAGAGCTACAAGTACGATTCGGCCTATGCGTACGCGCAGGAGATGGCCCGGCTCGCGGCCGCGGCGAACCTGCCCGACGCTCGGGTCGAGGCCGGCTGCGCCACGACGTTCTGCCTGATTTCCGCAGGCCTGTACAAGGAGGCGTTCGACGTGATGGACGCTCTGGACGTGGAGGGGGTTTCCCCCCAGACGCTCTTGGAATACTACAAGATGCAGGTGCGGCTGAACTATTCCGCCCGCGGCTATTCCCAGACGGCCCCGTATTGGGACGAGTATTCCCGGGTGGGGGAGGAGTACAGCCGGAAGATCATGGAGATGGTTCCGGTGGAATCGCCCGTCTGGTGGGAATACCGGGCGAACTACCTGATGGAGAGCGCCCAGTACGAGGAGGGCATCGCGGCGTTCAGCCGTCTGCTCTCCGACGAGAACCTCGATTACCATCAGCGCGCCATTTTCGCGTCGTCCACCGGCTGGCTCCAGCACTGCCTGGGCCGGGACGACGAGGCGATCAAGTCGCTCTGCGAATCGGCCATCTTCGACCTCAAGTCCTCCACCAAGGAGACGACCGCGCTCCGGATGCTCGCCGAGTACCTGACCCGCCGGGGCGAGGTGGAGCGGCCGTCGCGCTATGTGCACGAATCCTTCGAGGATGCGAACTTCTACAACGCCCGCCTCCGCAAGCTGGAGGTCGGCGCGGTGCTGCCCCTCGTGGAGAAGAACCATTACGACAGTCTGCAGCGGGAGCGGAACCTGATGGCGCTGGTCATCGTGCTGCTGGCGGCGGTCATCCTGGCCGCGGTCGCCGCCATCTGGTTCATCCGCCGTCAATACCGCCGCCTGCACGAGGCGCGCGCGACCATCGAGGAGCGGAACGCCCAGCTCGAGGCCGCGAACGTGCAGCTCGCCGAGGCGAACGAGATCAAGTCGGAGTACATCGGCAACTCCTTCTACATCAATTCCGAGTTCCTGGACAAGATGGCCCAGCTGTACAAGATGGTGGACCGGATGATCGTCACCCGGCAGTACGACGAACTGCGCCGGTCCCTGAAGGAGTCCACCATCGACAAGGAGCGGGACGAGATGTACGATTCTTTCGACCACACCTTCCTGAAGATCTTCCCGACCTTCGTCAACGATTACAACGCCCTGTTCCCGGAAACCGAGCAGCGGTTCCCGGCGGAGGGCCTCACCCCGGAGATGCGCATCTTCGCCCTCATCCGCCTCGGCATCTCCGAGACGGACCGCATCGCCAAGTTCCTGGACTACTCCGTCCACACCATCAACACCTACAAGACGCGGGTGAAGAACAAGTCCTGGGTGGAGAACGAGCAGTTCGAGGCCGAAATCATGAAGATCGGGGCCCGGTAAGGCCAATACAACCGTTATATTTTTCTCCTTGGTGAAGGGTGTCAATGCGCTGGTTCACAGCGTATTAAAATGTTTTATAATTATATTTTCCCTATGTTATTCGGACGCGCGTGAGAATCCCGGTAATTTTGCGGTACACTGACAACAGTAACCCAATATAACCAACTACCAACCCAATGAAAAGGATTCTTTCCGCATTGACCCTCCTGCTTCTGGCAGCGGGTCTGGTGTCCGCCCAGGGCGGATACCTGGTCAAAGGTGTGGTGGAGGATGCGATGGGCCCGGTGATCGGCGCCACCGTCTTGCAGCAAGGCACGACGAACGGCACGACGACCGGCCTGGACGGAGACTTCGTCCTTCGCGTCCCGGATGCGGATGCGCTGGTGGAAATCAGCTGCATCGGCTACGCCACCCAAGTTTTCAAGGCCTCCGAGGTCCCGGCCAAGGTGCTCCTCCTCGAGGACACCGAGTTCCTGGACGAAGTGGTCGTCATCGGTTACGGTACCCTGTCCAAGAAGGAGGTTTCCGCGTCCATCGTCCAGGTGGACAGCAAGGACTTCTTCCGCGGCACCACCAACAACCCGATGACGATGCTCACCGGTAAGGTCGCCGGCCTGAACGTCGTGACGAGCCAGGGCTCCAACCCGAACTCCGGTTCCGACTACCAGATCCGTGGCGCCACCTCCCTGCAGGCCGGCAACGGCCCGCTCGTGGTGATCGACGGCGTCCCGGGCGGCGACATCCGCTCTCTGGCCCCGCAGGACATCGAGTCCATGACCGTCCTGAAGGATGCGGCTTCCGCTTCCATCTATGGTACGGCCGGTGCGAACGGCGTCATCCTCGTCACCACCAAGAAGGGCTCCAAGGACGAGGCCGGCACGGCCCACGTCACCTACGACGGCGCTTTCAACGTGAACTTCGTGAAGGAACCGATCGCGATCCTGACTCCGGAAGAGTGGGTCCGTTCCCGTCGCGGCACCGACTACGGCGCCCGCACCGACTGGTACCACGCCCTCCTGCGCGACTTCTCCTATGGCCACAGCCACTATGTGGGCGTGGACGGCAGCACCAACAAGGGCTCCTACAACGCTTCCGTGTCCTACAAGAACTCCCTCGGTGTGGACCTCGTGGACGCCCGTGAGGAATTCGGCGCCCGCGCCGCCGTGGAGCAGCGCCTCATCAAGGACATCCTCCAGCTGAACATCAGCCTGAACGCCCGTCGCGTGAACGAGGAATACGGCAACGACGGTTCCTTCGGCACCGCCATGACCATCAATCCGACGTTCCCGATCTACAACGACGACGGCTCCTTCTACCAGCCGACGGCTCCGACCGGCGCCACGAACCCGGTCGAGGCGATGCTCAACAAGACCGCGAACGGCCAGCGCCTGTACACCACCGGCGCCGTGTCCCTGAAGGCGAACTTCATCAAGAACGAAGTCCACAACCTCAGCTCCACGGTCACCTACTCCCTGGACTACAATGACTACAAGTCCAACAACTACACCCCCATCGAGTCCCACGACAAGTACTGGAACGGCTATGAGGGCACCGCTTCCCTGAGCTACAGCAAGAACTGGCGCAACCAGCTCGAGTGGCTGTTCAACTACTCCTTCCACCAGGGCGCCCACCACCTCAACGCGGTGGCCGGCTACTCCTACCAGGACCACAATTCGGAGAGCATGAACATGACCAACCGCGGCTTCACCTACGACTCCCTCCTATGGAACGACATCGGTGCCGGTACCGCCCGGACCGAGAATCCCGCCCAGACGGGCATGGGTTCCGGCAAGTCCCTCTCCAAGGTCATCGCCCTCCTGGGCCGTGTGAACTACAACTGGAACAACACCATCTTCGCGTCCCTGTCCCTCCGTCACGAAGGCGCCACCAACTTCGGTGCGAATCACAAGTGGGGTAACTTCCCCGCCGCCTCCATCGCGTGGGAAATGGCGAACATGGAGTTCATGCAGGGCGCCCGCTGGATCAACAGCCTCAAGCCCCGTGTCTCCTACGGTGTCACCGGCCGTCGCGGCGGTTCCAACGTGTCCCGCCCGACCTACGGCAGCCACGGCCAGTATTACATGGACGGTGAGTGGGTGAAGGGCTATCGCCCGGCCTCCAACGCGAATCCGGACCTGCGCTGGGAGAAACTCGTCGCGGTGAACGTCGGTCTCGACTTCGTCTTCTTCGACAACCGCCTGCGCGGAAGCCTCGACCTGTACGACCGCCGCAGCCCGGACCTGCTGTACAACTACACCGCTCCGCAGCCGCCGTTCATCCACAGCTCCATCCTTGTGAACGTGGGTGAGACCCAGAACCTCGGCGCCGAGCTCGCCCTGGACGGCGACATCATCAAGAAGAAGGACTTCACCTGGACCTCCGGCATCAACGCGTCCGTCGGCTACTCCCGGATCAAGACCCTGTCCAACCAGATCTACGGCGCCTCCTACATCGACATGCTGGGCACCGGCGGCCTGGGACAGACCTCCTACTACTACCGCTATACCGAGGGCAGCCGCATCGGCACCCTGTACGGCTACGAGGCCGCCGGCGTGAACGAGTACGGCGACATGATGGTGTACGACAACGACGGCAACGTCATCACCGCCGCCTCCGCCAACGCCGCCTTCAAGCGCTACATCGGCAACACCATCCCGAAGCTCTTCCTGTCCTGGAACAACACGTTCCGCTACAAGCACTGGGACCTGAACGTGTTCATGAACGGCGCCTTCGGCCACATGATCTACAACAACCGCCGCGCCGGCAACCTCCAGAGCTCCGGTAACGCCAACGTCTTCCGCACCGCTTACACCCGCGACAAGGATGTCCGCGAATACGGCGGCGTCGTCACCTCCTACTTCTTGGAGCACGGCGACTTCATGAAGCTGCAGAACGTCTCCCTGGGCTACACCCTGAATCCCAGCAGCGACATCATCCGGAGCCTCCGCATCTTCCTGACCGCGACCGACCTGTACACCTTCACCGGTTACACCGGCACCGATCCGGCCCTGCTTTCCACCAACGGACTGACGCCGGGCGTGGACAATGGCGTGGGCTATCCCGAGACCCGCGTTGTCACCCTGGGTGCGACCGTCACCTTCTAAACCGCGAGCGACATGAAAAAGATATTCAACACTATCGCACTTGCAGCGGCCGCGCTCAGCCTGACCGCTTGCTTCGACCTCACCGAGCAGGCCTTCAACCGGATCGAAGCCGACAACTTCTACCAGAACGAAGGCAGCGTGAAGGGCGCCATCGCTTCCGTGTACTACACGGCGGAAGGCTCCTTCGGCGAGTATTTCTTCTACCTGAACGAGTTCTCCGCCGACCAGATCGCCTGGCGCGTGTGGAACGGCGGCCAGTGGGGCTGGGACAACGCCGAGAAGTTCGTCCTTTCCTCCCATACCTGGACTTCCCAGTCCTCCATCATCCAGAGCGCCTGGAACAACACCTGGGGCGCCATCGGCGAGGTCAACAGCATCATCCACGACCTGGAGACGATGGACCTCGACGCCATCGGCGTCTCTCCCGAGCATGCCGCCCAGTATATCGGTGAAATGCGGACCCTCCGCGCCTGGTGCTACTACAACCTGTTCGAGGTCTGGGGCGGCGCCCTGCCGCTCAACACCGAGGTGACTTCCGAGGTCCCCGGTTCGGCCGATCCCGATTTCGACACTTCCTGCAAGAAGATCTACGACTTCCTGATGACCGAGCTCGACGAGAGCCTTTCGAACCTTCCTAAGAACAACGTGAACCGGATGAACCAGGCGACGAACCGCATGATCAAGGCCCGCCTGCTGCTGAACGCCCCCGTGTTCATCAAGGAGGACCACTTCTCCGAGTGCGCGACCCTGTGCCAGAGCATCATCAGCGGCGAGTTCGGCAACTACGCCCTCGCGGGCGACTACCGGGACATCTACAACCCGGACAATGTCAACTGCCCCGAGGTCGTCTTCGCCCTCGCCTACGAGTACGGCAAGTCCGCCGGCAACGCCTACAACATGCGTGACGTCACGTTCCTTCCGTACAACGCCTTCGGCGATCCGCTCTCCATCCTGGGCTCCAACAACGACCAGGGCCGCTGGAACTGCGTGATCATCGCCCCGTCCCACGACAACTCCGGTACGGTCCTCCCGACCGGCGGCACCGACACGGGCGGCAAGTCCTTCCTGTTCGACTATGGCGACAAGCTGGGCGCCGTGTACGATCGTTTCGACAACCGCGACATCCGCAAGAAGGCCTACCACGCCGACGAAAAGGGCAACTGGGAAGGTCTCTTCCTGATGGGTCCGCAGGTGGACTACTATACGGGCGAGGCCCTGCCGGCCGACGCCGACCGCGAAGGCCAGAATCTGGTCTATGTGGACCAGGTGGGCACCTTCCAGAATAAGGGCCGCGAGCTGGCGGACGTCATGTCCCCGCACTGGGGCGAGACCAACTCCGGTTTCCGCATGCTCCGCTACCCGATCCTCCCGGATGTCTGCGGCGTGGATTTCCGCGACACGGACGAGGTCGAGTTCCGGCTGGCCGAGGTCTATTACATGCTGGCCGAGTGCAAGCTCCGCGCGGGCGACGCCAATGCGGCCAAGGATCTCGTGAACCAGGTCCGCAAGCGCTACTTCAAGGCCTCCGACTGGACGGCGGCCCAGAACGAGCCGGGTCCGGGCTTCGACGCCTTCGACCTCGACTGGATGCTCAACGAGTGGGGCAAGGAGTTCCTCTGCGAGGGACGCCGCCGCCGCACGGATCTCCGTCGTTTCGACAAGTTCACCCAGGGCCAGTGGTGGTTCTTCGGCCGCGGCGAGGGTGACGATGCCTATCCCGCCAAGCGCGACCGCAAGTACGAGTGGTTCCCGCTGCCGGAGGCCGCCCTTACGGTGAACCCCGGCCTCGTGCAGAATCCTAACTATGTAGCTCAGTAATGACCATGAAAAGAATCTTATCTTATCTGACGATACCGGCCCTTTTCCTCGCCGCAGCCGCCTGCGCGCCGAAGGAAGAGATCAAATTCGCCCATGAGGAGCAGGCCTTCGACACCCGGAGCGACCGCATCCTGGTGGAGGCCATCCTCCCGCAGGCGACCGCGGCCGACGATGAGGTGTACATCATCGGCGACTTCAACGGTGGCATCGACGCCGTGGGCAACAGCGCCTACCGGCTCACCCGTTCCGTGGCCATCCCCGCCAAGTGGGGTGTCTATGTGGATCCCTCGGCCTTCCAGGGCGGCAAGACCCTCGCCGACGGCTTCACCTTCTACAATGTCCAGCAGGGCCTCGAGCGGGGTCCCAAGAACGAGGACGTTACCCACAAGCTGACTATCGGCACGGGCGAATGGGCCAATGTCTATGCCGACAAGTGGGCCAAGTACTTCGAGCCGCCGGTGGATCCTTCAGGTCCGTCGCTGCCCGAGCATGACGGCGTCCGCGTGTACATTATCGACCAGACCGGCTGGGATGCAATCGCCCTGTATATGTGGGGTGACGTCAACAACTTCGGTGGTAACTGGCCGGGCGCCCAGGTGTCCGGAACGTGGACGGCTGCCGGTCAGGAGTACAAGTACTTCGAGTACGGCGATGACATCTTCGGTCTGAACGAAAACCTGATCTTTAACAACAATGACAACGGCACGCAGCTCGCCGACTATAATATGACGTTCGCGGACGGCGTGAAGGACTATTTCCTCCTGGTGACGGCCGACGGCGTTTCCGAGGCCGATGTTCCGGGCGGCGGTGGCGGCATCGTCATCCCGGCCCATGACGGCGTACGTGTCTGGGTGGACGACCAGACCGGCTGGGATGCGATCGCCCTGTATATGTGGGGTGACGTTAACAACTTCGGTGGTAACTGGCCGGGTATGGCGGTCGGCGACTCCGAGACCCTCGGCGGCGTGGAATACAAGTACTTCGAGTACGGCGACGATATCTACGGCCTGAACGAAAACCTGATCTTTAACAACAATGACAACGGCACGCAGCTCGCCGACTTCAATCTGACCTTCGAGGACGGCGTCCAGGACTACTTCTTCCAGGTGACTGCCGATGGCGCCACGCTGATCGACAGCCCTGGCGGCGGTGGCGGCGTGACTCCGCCTCAGCCCGAGCCGGAAGCCGTGGACGGTCCGAAGATCTACATCAAGAACAGCACCACGTGGGGCGGCAACCTGTTCGCCCACTACTGGGGCAATTCCGGTACCGAGTGGCCCGGAGCGCAGTTCGAGGAGACGGCCGCCGTCGGCGACGAGGAGTTCCTGGTGATCTCCACCCTGCATAAGGACATCGCCAGCGAGGTGGGCATCATCTTCCATTCCGACGTGGACGACGAGACTAACCGTTACGAGACGAAGCTTACGCTGGATACCGACCGCTACTATGAGCTGACCAACGACGGCCTTACGGAGTTGGATATGGGCATGCGCCTCTGGGTCAAGAACGAGTCCCGCTGGCCGGGCAACCTGTTCGCCCACATCTGGGCGCCCGCCGAGGAAGGCCTCGCTACCGAGTGGCCCGGCATCGCTGCGGTTCCCGGCTATGCCGAGGACAAGACCTACGACGTGATCCTGGTTCCGAACGACTTCAAGGGCAAGGACGTGGAGGTCATCTTCCACGATGACGCGGATGCGGACAACAACCGCTTCCAGGCTCCGATGAACCTGTCTCAGGACGAGTTCTACGTGCTCTCCATCCAGTACGTCTTGGATCCGGAAGAGAAGGCTCCGGTGACCGTGTATGTCATCGACCAGACCGGCTGGGACGACATCGCCCTGTATATGTGGGGTGACGTGAACAACCTGGGCGGCGGCTGGCCGGGCATCCAGGTCTCCCGCACCGAGACGGTGGGCAAGACCACGCTGAAGGTCTTCGAGGTGCCCAACGCCCTCACCCGCAACGAGAACCTGATCTTCAACAACAACGGCAACGGCACGCAGCTTTCTGATTTCAACCTCACGTTCGAGCAGTCCGAGTACTATCTCCTCGTGACGGCGGAAGGTGTCGAAATCACGGAGCGTCCGCAGGCCGCGGTTCCGAAGGTCACCATCTTCGTGGACGACCAGACCGGTTGGGCCGAGGGGCTCGCGCTGTATCAGTGGGGTGACGTGAACAACCTGGGCGGCGGCTGGCCCGGCGCGCAGGTGGCTTGCACCGTGAACATCGCGGGTACCGCCTATAAGGTGTTCGTGTTCGAGGATGCTGTGGGTCTCAATCAGAACCTGATCTTCAACAACAACGGCAACGGCACGCAGCACGGGGATTACGCCCTGAAGCTCGATGAGCCTCAGTACTTCCTGACGGTGACGGCCGAAGGAGTGACCCCCAAGGAAGCCCCGAACGCCGCCGTCATCTTCGCCAACGACCAGACCGGTTGGGACGCGCTCGCCCTATACCAGTGGGGTGACGTGAACGACCTCGGCGGCGGTTGGCCGGGTGCGCAGGTGAGCACGACGGCGACCGTCGGCGGCAAGGATTGCAAAGTCTTTGTCGTGGAAGGCGCCGCGGGCCTGAGCCAGAACCTGATCTTCAACAACAATAACGGCGGTTCGCAGCTCGGCGACTATGCCGTCAAGTTCGAGAAGGTCCCTTACTTCCTGACGGTTACGGCCACTGGCGTGGACGAATTCTAACCTTTATTTCGGGCCGGGGCCCCTGACCGGACCCCGGCTTGCCAATAAACCCAAACGCGATGAAAAAGACTTTATACCTGGCCGTTTCGCTTCTCGTGCTCGCCGCCTGCGGCTGCGGGAAGCCGCAGACGCTGCCCGTCATCCCGTCCGGGCAGGAGCCCGGCACCGGCGGAAAGGAAACCATCCCGGAGCCCGGTATCACCTATGCGACGGAGGTTCTCACGCTCCCGGCGACGGCCCGCGACCATTACCAGATCTATCAGGTGAACCTGAAGCTGTACGGTAACTCCGGCGCCTTCGGCAAGGTGCAGGCGCGCCTGGACGAAATCAAGGCCCTGGGCACGGACATCCTGTACCTGATGCCGGTCTATGCCGAGGGAAAGACCGTTCTGCCGGGCATGCCCGGGAACAACCCTTTCGGATCTCCCTACTGCATCAAGAATTACAAGGAGGTGAACAGCCTGTACGGCACGCTGGATGAACTGAAAGCCCTGGTGAACGCCGCCAAGGCCAAGGGAATGAAAGTGATGTTCGACTGGGTGGCCAACCACACCTCCTGGGACAACGTGTGGCTGACCGAGCATCCGGAATGGTACGAACACAAGGCCGACGGCAGCATCGCCTGGCCCACCAAGGACGGAGAGTGGAAGGACGTAGCCCAGCTGGACTTCGGCAAGAAGGAACTCTGGGCCGCGATGGAGGACGCCCTGCAGTACTGGGTGACGGAGGTGGGCATCGACGGCTACCGCTGCGACTACGCCCACGGCGTGCGCGACGACTTCTGGAAGGAGGCCATCGGCAAACTGAAGGCCCTCAAGCCCGGTTTCATCATGCTGGCGGAGTCCGATTTCACCCGGATGTTCGACGACGGGTTCGACATCATCTTCGACCGGAAGATGAAGAGCGAGATGCGGAAAGTCATCGGCAGCACGGGTTCCACCAAGAGTTTCTTCACTTGGTACAAGAGCGATCAGGACGCGGCTCCGGCCCCCAAGACCAAGCTCTTCTTCGTGACGAACCACGACGACGCGACCGAGGGGACTCCGGCCACCCAGTTCAAGTCCAACGAGGGCGCCCTCGCCGCCTATGTGCTGATGGCCACCCTGAACGGCTCCTCGATGCTGTACGGCAGCCAGGAGGTGGGCTATAACAAGACCATCAATTTCTTCAACACCCAGACGATGGACTGGACGGCCAATGCGGACTTGAAGGCCAAGTACCAGCAGGCCCTGCAGGCCCTCTCCAAGGTGGACCGCAGCGGCGCGATGGTCGCCAGCGAGTCCGAAGGCGTGGTGTATGTGGCCTATCCGAAGGCCCTCGTGGGCGTGAACGTGAGCGGCAAGGCCTGCAAGGCCTCCCTCCCGAAGGCCAACGCCGGCAAGAACGGCGTGCCCACCTCGCAGGATTTCGGCGCGTATGAATACAAGATCTGGACTTTCTAGCTTATGAGACGTTTCCTGACCTTGGCCGCCGGTCTTCTCATGGCGGCCTCCCTGCTGGCGGGCGAAGTGACCCGCGTGGAACCCCTGTCCTGGTGGACCGGGATGAAGACCGACCTCCAGCTCCTCGTGCAGGGGCCGGGCATCGGCGCCTATGCGGTCTCTGTCGAGGGCAAGGGCTTGAAGATCAAGGAAGTCCACAAGGCCGACAACCCGAACTTCCTGTTCGTGGACGTGGAGGTGAGCCCGAAGGCGAAGCCCGGGACCTACACCCTCGTGTTCAAGAAAGGGAATGATGTCGTCCGCCATCCCTACGAGATCGCGGCCCGCAAGCCGGGTTCCGCCGACCGGGAGAGCTTCACGACGTCCGACCTCATCTACCTGATCGTCCCCGACCGGTTCGCCAACGGCGACCCGTCCAACGATTCCGTGGACAACGCCACGGAGAAGGCGAACCGCGGCGAGCCGTTCGGCCGCCACGGCGGCGACCTCCAGGGGGTCATCGACCACCTGGACTACATCGCCGACCTGGGCGCGACGGCCCTGTGGAGCACGCCGCTGCTGGGCGACAACGCCCCGCGCGGCTCCTACCACGGCTACGCCTGCTCGGACTATTACCACATCGACCCGCGCTACGGCTCCAACGAACTGTACCGGGAGATGGTCGCGAAGGCCCACGAGAAGGGCATCAAGGTCATCCTGGACGTGGTGACGAACCATTCCAGCACCGAGCACTGGTGGATGCAGGACATGCCGTTCAAGGACTGGGTCCATATGAACGACCCCTACGTGAACTCCAACCACCAGATGGGCCTGGCCCTGGACCCGAACGCTTCCAAGGCCGACCTCGCCATCATGGAGGAAGGCTGGTTCGTGCGCAACATGCCGGACATGAACCTGGACAATCCATTTATGCTGAAATACTTCCAGCAGTGGGCCGTGTGGTGGATCGAGTATTCCGGCCTGGACGGCTTCCGCGTGGACACCTGGTTCTACAATGAGAAAGTGCCGATGTCCCAGTGGGCGAAGGCCGTCACCGACGAGTACCCGAACTTCAACATCGTCGGCGAGGTGTGGCAGGCCAATCCCGACTTCGTCGCCTATTGGCAGAAAGACAATCCCAACTCCGACGGCTTCAACTCCTACCTGCCTTCCATCATGGACTTCCCGCTGCAGGCGGCGATGACCGGTGCGCTGACGGCCCCGATCCCGGGCCGGGAGGAGCAGCGGCAAGGCCCGCCCCAGGGCCGCGGCCGCCGCGGGGGACCGGACATCTCCGCCGTGTACAACGCCCTGTCGCACGATTTCATCTACCACGACCTGAGCCATATGCTCATCTTCCTGTCGAACCACGACATCGCGCGCATCGGCGACACCTTCGGCCATGACCCGCGCCGGATGAAGATCGCCTTCGCGATGCTGGCGACGCTCCGCGGCATCCCGCAGTTCTTCTACGGCGACGAGATGATGTTCGTCACCGGGAATCCGCAGCGGGACGACGGCCGACTCCGGATGGACTTCCCGGGCGGCTGGGCCGGCGATCCGGTGAACCTGTTCACCGCGGAAGGCCGGGCGAAGGCCGACGGTCCGTGGGCCCACGCGGCCGACCTCCACGACTACGCCCGCACCCTCTTCCAGTGGCGCAAGGGCTCGTCGGCCGTCCAGCACGGCAAGACCCTGCATTTCATCCCCGAGAACAATACGTACGGCTATTTCCGATATGACGACCGGGAAGTGGTGTTCGTGTTCCTGAATAATTCCGACCAGACCGTGAAAGTCCCGTGGACCCGTTTCCGCGAGATGTCCGCCGGTCTCGGCGAGGGGGTCGACGTCCTGACGGGGAAACGGGTGACCGTTTCCGACGCGACGGAGGTCGCCCCGTATACCGCCCTGGTCGTGGACTATCGCCGATAGTCCGCCCCTTGTTTGAAAAAAGTTGATTTGGTTGAAACTTGTCCTTTCCTTAGAGTGTAGTTAGTTAATGGGTAAGGACTGGTCCGGGGCCTTTGGCCGGGCCCCGGGCCGCAAATAAATACAGATTCCGATGAAAAAGACCGTTCTCGCGGCCGTTGCGATCCTGCTTGCGGCCTGCTCCCCGAAGACCACCGTCACTTCGCCGGATGGCCGGATCTCCGTCCGGTTCGCGTTGGATGCCGAAGGCGTTCCCTCCTATGCGGTGGACGTCGATGGAAAACCCTTCCTGGCGCCGTCCACCCTGGGCCTCCAGGCGGAAGGCGTGAATCTGGAAAGCGGGTTCGCGCTCAAGTCCTCCCAGGTGAACAGCCATCGGGAAACCTGGCACCAGCCCTGGGGCGAGAACAAGGAGGTGGAGGACAACCATCGGGAACTCACCCTCAAGTTGAAAAATGACGCCGGCGTGGGCCTGGAGGTCGTTTTCCGCGTGTTCGACGACGGGTTCGGCTTCCGGTACGCCTATGCGGCGCCGGGCGCCGACACGCTACGGATCAATGGCGAGCGGACGCAGTTCGCCTTCGCCGCCGATGCCGACACGTGGTCCATTCCGGGCGATTTCAACTCCTACGAGCACCTGTACCGCAAGATGCGGCTGTCGGAACTCCGCGACGCGAATACGCCGCTCACCCTCAAGTTCTCCGACGACCTGTACGCCGCGGTCCACGAGGCCGCGCTGGTCGATTTTCCCGAGATGGTGCTGCGGCAGGAGGACGGCCTCACCTTCCGTTCGGCGTTGGCTCCTCTGAAGCAGGTCCGCCGCGGTCGCCGCGGCCCGGGCGCCGCGTCATCCCCGGCTCCGACCGGGGATCTCGTCGCCGTGGTCCCCGGCACTTTCCAGACCCCTTGGCGGACGGTCCAGATCGCCCATAGCGCCGTGGGCCTCATCAACTCTTCCCTCATCCTGAACCTGAACGAGCCCTGCGCCCTGGCGGATGTCTCCTGGATCAAGCCGATGAAGTACATCGGCGTGTGGTGGAGTCTGCACCTGGGCACCGAGTCCTGGGGCGGGGAAGGCCACGGCGCGACGACGGAGAATGCGATGCGCTACATCGACTTTGCCGCCGCCAACAACATCCAGGGCGTCCTGTTCGAAGGCTGGAACGACGCGTGGCACAATTCCGACGCGATGCCCGACTTCGACTTCACGAGCCCGGCGCCGGACTATGACGTGGCGAAAGTGGCCGCGTACGCCCGCGAGAAGGGGATTTACCTCATCACCCACAACGAGACTGGCGGCAATTACCTCCGCTTCGAGGACCAGCTGGAGCGCACCCTGGATTGGGACGCTTCGCTGGGCATTCACGCGATGAAGACCGGCTATGCCGGCGGCGGCCTGTCCGGCGGCGCCCCGCGCCACAGCCAGACCGGTGTCCGCCACTTCCAGAAGGTGGTCGAGGAGGCCGCCGAGCGGCAGATCATGGTGGACGGGCACGAGGTCATCAAGGAGACCGGCCTGCGCCGCACCTGGCCCAACTTCATGACCCGGGAATGCGTCCGCGGTATGGAGTACAACGGCTGGGGCCCGGGCAATCCGCCGTCCCATACGGTCATCCTCCCGTACACGCGCCTGCTGAGCGGCCCGGTGGACTATACGCCGGGCGTGTTCGACATCAAGTACACGTGTGTCCAGGGCAAGCCGCAGCTCCGCACCTGGGGCCGGCCGAGCTCCGATTTCTCCGAGCACACCACGCTGGCGAAGCAGATGGCGAACTGGGTGATCCTGTACTCGCCGATGCAGATGGCCTGCGACCTGCTGGAGAACTACGAGGGCCATCCGGCCTTCCAGTTCTTCCGCGACTTCGACGCGGATTGTGACGCCTCCGAGGCCCTTCAGGGCGAGGTGGGCGAGTGGATCAGCGTCGTGCGCCGCGCCGGCGACCGCTTCTTCCTGGGCGCTTCCACCGACGAGACCGGCCGCACCTTCGACCAGTCGCTGACCTTCCTGCGCCCCGGCGTCCGCTACACCGCCACCGTCTATGGCGACGCCGCCGACGCGCACTGGGACACGAATCCCACCGCCTACGAAATCACCACCTGCACCGTCACCTGCGAGGACACGCTCACGCTCCGCCTCGCCCCGGGCGGCGGCGCGGCCGTCACTTTCCTGCCCGAATAGGCCCATCGTCTTATGAAACAACACGGACTCCTCTCTTTGCTCGCCGCCCTGTTCCTCGCGGCGGGCGCGCATGCCGCGGACATCCAGCGCATGGATCCGCCCTTCTGGTACGCCGGTATGAAGAATCACGAACTCCAGGTGATGTTCTATGGAAAGGACATCGCCCAAACGGAGTTCTCCCTCAAATCCTATCCGGGCGTCAAGGTCAAGGAAGTCGCCAAGGTCAAGAACCCGAACTACCTGATCGTGTATCTGGATGTCACGGAGAAGGCCCGTCCCGGCACGATGACCTTCCGTTTCAAGGAAGGCCGCACCGTCACCGAGAAGGCTTTCGAGCTGCGTCCGCGCAACACGAAGACGGGCGCGCAGGGCTTCTCCACCAAGGACGTGCTGTACCTGATTATGCCAGACCGCTTCGCCAACGGCAACCCCGCGAATGACGACTGGGAGCAGTTCAAGGCCGACCGCCGGAACGGGGGCGGCCACCACGGCGGCGACCTGCAGGGCATCCGGGACCATCTGGGCTACATCGATTCGCTCGGGGTCACGGCCGTCTGGCTCAATCCGGTCCAGTACAACCGGAGTAACGCCTCGCACGGCTATGCCATCTCGGACTTCTACTTGATCGACCCGCGGCTCGGGACCAACGAGGAGTACTGCGGCCTGGTCGACGCCGCGCACGCGCGGAACATCAAGGTCGTGATGGATATGATCTTCAACCATTCCGGCAGTTCGCACTGGTGGATCGAGGACATTCCGGACGACGACTGGTTCAACCAGGACGCATATGCGAAGAAGCTGTCGGAGCGGCAGCGGCAGGGGCCGCCGGAAGGCGGATTCCGCCGCGGGCCGCGCGGGAACGACGGGCTCACGACCACGACCCATTACAAGTGGGTGCTGATGGACCCGCACGCGCCGCAGTCCGAGAAGGACGTCCTCGTGGACGGCTGGTTCTCGGGCGGCATGCCGGACCTGAACCAGCGCAACCGGCACCTTGCAACCTACCTGATCCAGAACAGCGTCTGGTGGATTGAGTACGCCCGCATCGACGGCATCCGGATGGACACGTATCCTTATGCCGACTATGATTTCATGACCCGCTGGTGTCAGGAGATCGAGGACGAGTATCCGGACTTCAACATCGTGGGCGAGGGGTGGTATCCCCGCAACTCCGCCGCCGGCTGGTGGCAGCGCGGATCGGCCCTGAACCCGTCCGACACGCACTTGAAGACGGTGATGGACTTCGACCTGACCTTCACTATCCAACGCGAGATCCTGAAGGAAAGCAACACTTCCGAGGGCTCCGAGGCCGGCCTGTTCAAGGTCTACGAGACCGTCGCGCAGGACTTCCTGATTCCCGATCCGGACCATGTGCTCACCTTCCTGGACAACCACGACATCAGCCGCTTCATGCAGCCGGGCGACCCCGTGTGGAAGTTCAAACAGGGCCTTGCGTTCCTCGCTACTTCCCGCGGCATCCCGCAGATCTATTACGGGACGGAGATCGCCATGGCGGGCCCCGACCAGCTCCGCGGCGACTTCCCCGGCGGCTGGAAGGAGGACCCGGCGAGCGCCTTCACGGCGGCCGGCCGCACCCCCGTCCAGAACGAGTGCTGGGACTTCGCAAGCAAGCTCCTGACCTGGCGCCGGACCTCGAAAGCGGCCACCGAAGGCCGTCTGGTCCACTATACGCCGGATAACCAGACCAGGTGCTACGTCTACGCCCGTATCGCCGGCGACGACACCGTCCTCGTCATCCTCAACGGCTCCGACACCGAGCGAGAGCTGAACATGGCCCGCTTCGCCGACGTCATCGGGAAGCATTCTTTCGGTGTCGACGTCGTGACGGGCGAGTCGGTCGATCTGACCACCACCGTCCGGATGGCGCCCCGCGGCGTGTACGTGCTGGAACTTCGGTCCGCCGAGGTGCCGGCGGCACCCTACGCCGTTTTCTCCGAGGGTTTGATCGACCGGATCCAGCCCGAAGGCTGGCTGAAGGAAATCCTCCAGCGCCAGCGCGACGGACTGACCGGCCACCCCGAGGCGATGGCCTATCCGTACAATTCCGTCCTGTGGGCCGGTAAGCTGGAGCGGGACTCCGAATCTCGCGGTGCGGACTGGTGGCGGTTCGAGCAGACCGCGTACTACCTGGACGGCTTGACCCGCCTGGGTTTCCTGCTGGACGACCAGCATTTTCTGGATGTCTGGCAGGAGAACATCGACTATGTCCTCGCCCATCCGCTGCCGTTCAAGGCCGGTTTGACGCCCGAGGAGCTGGCGGCGCGGGAGGCCGGGAGGCCTCGGCGGAACTTCGATGCGGAGGTTTCGGCCGATCCGCGGGCCCGCGCACGGGCCGCGCAGATGCAGGCGCGCCGGGAGCGCGAAAACCGCATCGCCGCCACCGACCGGCCGGAGGGCCGCCTCGGCCCGGAAACGGGCTCTATGGCCTGGCCGTGGGCCGTTTTCTTCCGGGCCGTCAAGGCCTATTATGAGGCCACCGGCGACCCGCGGATCCCGGCCGCCCTGGAAAAGAACTATCTCTCCTATTCCGTCCCGGAACTGGCGATGAACCGGTTCGTGGTGAACGTGGAGGGGATGCTGTGGACCTATTCTCTGACCGGCAACAAGGCGCTCCTGGACCGCGCCGTCGCGGCCTGGGAGGAGGGCGCTTCCGAGCTCACCCAGGCCAATGCCCTGGATGACAGTGAATTCCATATGCATGGGGTGACGATGAACGAACTGCTCAAGATTCCGATGCTCCTCTATTCCTATACGGGAGAGCGGAAATATCTGGACGCCGCCCTGCATGCGATGAAGAAGATGGAAGGACCGAATCTGCTGGTCGACGGGATCAATTCCTCCTCCGAGGCCCTGGCCGGAAACGATCCGCTCGCCAGCCACGAGACCTGCGACGTTTCCGATTACACCTGGACCCTTGGCTATTACCTGATGACCACCGGGGACGGCCAATGGGCGGACCGGATCGAGAAGGGCATCTTCAACGGCGGCTTGGGGTCGATCACCAAGGACTTCAAGTCGATGCAGTATTTCTCCTGCCCGAACCAGGTCATCGCCACCGGCAATTCCAACCACAACGGCTTCAAGCACGGCCTGACTTGGATGGCTTACCGGCCCATCCACGAGACCGAGTGCTGCATCGGCAACCTGCATCGTTTCCTGCCGAACTACGTGGCTCGGATGTGGCTGAAGGACCGGAAGGGACATCCGGTCGCCGCACTGTACGGCCCTTCCTCCGTGGAGTATGACTTGGGAGCAGGGCTGTCCGTGCGGATCCTGGAAGAAACGGGCTATCCGTTCGAGGAGCAGGTGCGTTTCCGATTCACCTTCCTCCAGGATGGCAAAGAGACGGACCAGCCTGTCGACATGGACTTCACCTACCGGATTCCGGGGTGGTGCAAAGCGGAAAAGCCGGGATTCAAGACGGTCGGAAAGACCTGGAAGACCGGCGATGTCCTGACGGTCGACCTGCCGATGGAAATCGAGATTGTCGACAATCCCGTGGCTGGCGCCTCTGTCCTGCGCGGTCCGATCCTGTATGCCTTCCCCGTCCCGGCGAAGGTGGAGGAAGACCCGAAAGTGTATGAGAATCTGGCTGGAAAGGTATCGGCCAATCCGGATTTCAAGAGCTGGAGTATGACGCCTGCCGGAAAGTGGAACTACGCGCTGGTCCGGAACCGGCTGAACGGCCTCCGCATCCAGGCGACCGGTGCGAAGGGCTTCCCGTTCGACCCTGCGTCCGTGCCGATGAAAATCCGCGTTCCGGTCGTCGGTGTGAAAGGCTGGACGCTGCAGGAGAACCGGTACACGCCCGCCTTGCCCGACAAGGTCGATGCGGAAGGCCCCGTCGAATACATCGACCTGGTCCCTTACGGAAGCACGACCCTGCGCCTGACAGTGTTCCCGGAGATAAACCAGTAATCTGGCGAAATCCCACCGCCTACGAAATCACCACCTGCACCGTCACCTTCCTGCCGGAATAGGGTGTATCTTTTTCCCAAAAAGACTAACTTTGCACAGTTATTCGGTTTTAACAGGTTCGGAGAATGAAACAGAAGAGCGTTTACGAAGTCCCAGAAAGCGAGTCGCTGGAATTGAGATTGGACCGTAGTTTTCTCGATTATGAATCCCAAGGGGAAACGACGTCCGTGGAAAAACCATACATCATTCAGGGTCAATGGGATTAAGCGGGTACAGGCGATGAAAAGAATGATTTACCTCGCCGCAGCCTTGCTGCTGGCCGCATGCTCCCGAGAGGCTTTACCCGAGACGCCCGATCCGATAGAGACCCCCCAGAACAAGACCTACTCGGTTTCTCTGCAGGCCACTTTTGATCCGGAGACGAGGCTGTCCTTCGATCTCGGTAATGAGCAATGGACCTGGACGGAGGATGACAAGGTCGCTTTGTTTACGCACAAAGGGAAAAAGATAGAGGGAGAGATTCGTACGGGCGATTTCAGTGCGGAGTCCCCCACGTTTACCTTCACCCTGGAGGATGACGACTATATCGCCGAGGGCGCCACGGTCTATTATCCCGCGTCCATCGCGGTGGATGAGAATCATATCCAGCTTCTGTCCAACTATGCGTCCGCCCAGTCCTTGAACCGCAGCATCCCGATGAAGGCGTCCGTCAACGCAGGGAAAATGGCATTCCAGCTCCTGGCGTCGATCATCTATGTCGCTCCGTTCTCCAAGACCCCCAGTTATCCGAGTTACGACCAGCGACCTCAGTCCGTCGAGTTCTCCGTCCAGGGGAGCAACGCCATCTCCGGTATGTTCACGGTCGATGGCTTGTCCCTGACTGCCTCGGGAGACAATGGGACGACAATCACTGCGCCCTGGGCCGTGAACGAACCTTATTATTTCGCCCTTCCTCCCGCCACATACCAGTTCTCCGTTTCCATCAAGGCGGCCGATGGCTTCATCTATTACAAGAAATCCCGGATCAAGACGCCGTATGAGGCAGCGCGGAAGAATCTGCTTCAAATGCCCGCTTTCGACCCCCAGTGCAAGGAGTTCTATCTGACGGGCACGGCGACAGGATGGTCAGACGCGAACACGAACGCCCGAATGATTCAATCGGGTGACAATACTTTTATCGGCGCCCTCTATAGCTATGACAACAGCGGGCAAGGGTCCGACTATGGCTTTAAAATCCTCCAAGGATTCAATACCGGGGCAGGTTGGGACAAGGTCATCGGTGTTTATGAAAATAGCACATCTGCCACATACGGTAATGTCGGGAATTTGCCGGCTTCGGATAACCGAGTCTATGGCGTCACCTTGACATTGGGCGCCGATCATTGGACCGCAGAGTCCTGGAGAACCCGTGATGAGTACGGAGACTATGACCATGCCCATCTCTATCTTGTCTTCGGACCTTATGCAGCCGATTCTAGCACTTGGACAACGTCTGTTGAATTGTCACAGCCGGTTGGTCACAATTGGAAGGGCCAGGTGACAATCGGCAACAATTCCAACATCCCGGCTGATACGAAGTATGGCTGGAAAGTCAACAACGGCAATTGGTATGTCCAATGGAATAAAGGCGAGATTACGGATAATAAGCTTTATTCCAGCGTGGATTTCAACAACTCTGATACGCACAACGGATCCCTCACGCTCTCTGCCGGCACCTACGACGTCTTCTTCAACGACGCGATCGGCCGGATTATGTTCGTTAAGAAATAAAAGCTTTCTACCGCTCGAACAGCTTCAGCAGCTTCATCTTCGTCTCGCCCGCTTTTCCGCTGTAGGGGTGCTCCCTTAACGGCAGGTTGAAGCGGGTGCGGCCTTTCAGGACGGTCTGGGGGTGGGTGAACTCCCGGAAGCCCCATTCGCCGTGGTAGGCGCCCATGCCGGAATGGCCGGTGCCGTTGAACGGAACCCCCTTCACCATCATATGGATGCACACCTCGTTGATGCAGCCGCCGCCAAATTGCTGCGTCTGCATCACGCGGTTCGCCCACCGCATGTCCCGGGTGAACAGGTACATCGCCAGCGGATGCTCGCGGCCGGCGACGGTTTCCATCAGCGCGTCCACTTCCGCGTCCTTGAACGGGACGATGGGCAGCAGGGGACAGAACAGTTCGTGCTGGACGATGTGCTCGTCGATGCCCACGGGATAGATCATCGTAGGGGCGTAGCGGCGAGTTTCCGGGTTGCCGACACCGCCGAAGACGATGCGGTCGCGGTACTCGTCGGCCAGACGGGCGCACTTGTCGTAGGCGCCGCCCGTGATGAGCTTGGGATACTCGGGATTCTCCTCGGCGTGCTCCCCGATTTGGGTAACGAATGCTTGTTTCAGCTCCTTGAGGAAAGGCTCCGCCACCTCTTCGGCCACGGCAATCTGGTTGATGTTGATGCAGATCTGGCCGGCATTGGTGAGCTTGAAGAAGGCGATCTTGCGGGCGGCATCCTTGAGGTCCGCATCCTTGCGGACGATGCACCAGTTGCCGGTTTCACCGCCGAGTTCCAGGGCGACGGGCGTGAGGTTCTTGGCGGCCTCGGCGAGGACGTGCTTGCCCACGGCCGGGGAGCCGGTGTAGAAGATTTTGTCGAAGCGCTGCGCCAGGCACAGGTCGGCCACGTCGTGCCCGCCGTCGATGAGGGTGACATA
Source organism: Bacteroidales bacterium (assembly GCA_017429205.1). The sequence continues at coordinate 1,822 of JAFRPH010000011.1, read as the reverse complement.
TTCCGACGGGAACACCTCGGCGAAGAACTTCTTGAGCGCCGCCGTCGAAGCCGCGGACTTGCTGCTGGACTTGATGACCACGGTGTTGCCGCCGGCCATCGCGGCCGCCACCACGCCGATGGTGAGGAGGATGGGGAAGTTGAACGGGCTGATGACCAGCGAGACGCCGTACGGCATCTTGTAGACCTTCGTGACCGTGCTCGGGAAGCACATCAGGCCGCTGAAATGGCACTCCGGGCGCGCCCAGCGGCGCAGGCCGGCGAGCATCTCGTTGATCTCGACGATGATGGGGCCGATGTCGCAGAGGTAGGCCTCCACGGTGCTGCGGCCGAGGTCTTCGGCCAGGGCGTCCTCGAACTCCTTCTCGTGGGCGAGGACGGCGGCCTTCAGCCGCTTGAGCTGCTTGATGCGCCAGCGAATCGGGAGCGTCTCCCCGGTGCGGAAGAACCGCCGCTGGGCGGCGACAATCTCGCGGATGCTTCCTTCGGTGAATTCGTCCGTCGCTGTTTGCGTGGCCGTGACGGTGTCGAGGACCTGTTTGATCTGGTCGTTGTTCAGGGTGACGGGGGAGGAGTAGTTGATGGAATCGGCGGCGATCATCGGAATGAGCTCCTCGTGGTCGCACAGGCGCACGGGCGAGGCGATGGCGTCCAGGCCGCACTGCGCCAGCAGGTGCCGGACGGCGGCGAGGAAGCGCTCGGCCGCGTCCGCATCGGCGGCATCCTCGCCCGCCAGGGCGCAGTACCGCGCGATCTTCGCATATTTTTCGAGGCAGGCCGCCTTCTGGAATTCCAGTACGGGCAGGAGCATCAGGGAAATCGCCTTCCCGTGGGGCAGGTGGTATTTCGCGCCGATGCTGTGGGCGAAGGCGTGGACATAGCCCGCCAGCTGCGTGTTGATGGCGTTGCCGCCGTACATCGCCGCCCGGCACATACCGAGGCGGGCCTCGATGTCCTGCGGGGTTTCCATCACGGTGGGCAGATGCTGCAGGATCAGCCGGATGCCGTCCAGGGAAAGCTTCATGTCCTCCTCGTCCACCTCCGTGTCGCTGACCGCCCCCTCGATGCAATGGCTGAGGGCGTCGATGCCGCAGGCGGCCGTCACCTCGCGGGGCGCATTGACGGTAAGTTCGCTGTCCAGAATGACGTGGGGCACTTTCAGGCCGATCAGCACGGTGCTGCCCTTCACGCCGCGCTCGTCCATCACCACGGCGCCCACGGTCACTTCGGCGCCGGTGCCGGCCGTCGACGGAACCATGATGAGCGGCAGCGTGCCGCCCCGGACGGGCAGGAACTTCAGGAGCAGGGCCTTGACCGGCAGGTGGGGCATTTTCACGCCGGCCGCCACCATCTTGCAGGTGTCCATCACCGAGCCACCGCCGAGGGCGACGATGCAGTCGGCGCCGCACGCCAGCGCCTGCTGGCGGCCCGCCTCGATCGTGGCGATGGAAGGCTCGGAGTGGATGTCGTCGAACACGGTGCAGCCCACCCCGGCCGCCTCCAGCGAGGCGACGACGGGCTGCTCGAACCCCAGCGAATGGAGCGTCCGGTCGGTGACCAGCAGCACCTGCTTATAGCCGTTTTCGCGGCAGATTTCGCCGATCCGCCGGCGGGCGCCGTGCCCTTCCGTCACGTCCGGTTCCGGCAGCGGAATCGCGTGAATGACCTTTCCGGGCAGCTTGTGTATCTGTTTTCTGAAGCGATAGGTATCCATAGTTCTCGTCTTTTCTGTTCGGCCCTACAAAGGTACGATTATTTCTTCTTCCGCTGAAAACCCGTATCTTTGTTTCTATGAAAAGAAGGGCATTTCTGAAGGGCGTGGC